>NZ_JAASRN010000001.1:0-641748 GCF_011761635.1 Thermonema lapsum | reverse complement strand
AACGGCAAAAGTCCTAAAGAACGGCATTAAAGTAGTAAAAGAATTTCAATTCCACATTGGTGCGATTAAAACTTAACCTGCATGAAAGCACGCCTTTTCCGTCTATATTTCAATTCCACATTGGTGCGATTAAAACACGAAGCCAAGCAAAAGGCGAGGACGGACGAAAAGGATTTCAATTCCACATTGGTGCGATTAAAACTTGCCCTCGTAGAAGGGGGCGGGCTTCTATCCCTTATTTCAATTCCACATTGGTGCGATTAAAACTTGAATTGTTTTAAATACCGTCGACGCTATCTTGCCGAATTTCAATTCCACATTGGTGCGATTAAAACCGGCGTCGATGCAGTAACCTCTCTTTCCGAGCTCGATTTCAATTCCACATTGGTGCGATTAAAACAGTGAAGAAACCCTGAAGAGTATTGACCAGTTCCTTCATTTCAATTCCACATTGGTGCGATTAAAACCGGAGTTTACGAGCTTTGTAGAACAATCGAAAAAGAATTTCAATTCCACATTGGTGCGATTAAAACAAATAGCTTTTCTAAAATCTTTTCTTCATATAAGATTTCAATTCCACATTGGTGCGATTAAAACTGTCGTACGAACAGAAGAGATTTTTGTTCGTACACGATTTCAATTCCACATTGGTGCGATTAAAACCCGTATTCCACTTCTATTGCCTGCATTGCCGATATAAGAATTTCAATTCCACATTGGTGCGATTAAAACGATGCCAGCGCTCCGAGCAAGGAACTGCCTGAATGAATTTCAATTCCACATTGGTGCGATTAAAACTCGTGGTAAATATAGAGGAAATATGCGAATAAGTCAAGCGTAAGCGGTATTTTTTTTCTGAGAGAAATGTAAAAAGTCGTCGAACGGCAATAGTGTAATTTTGCCTGGAGTTCGACGACTTTGGTTAATTCATTGATAATCAGCTATTTACTTGCTGTTTTTTCTGAAAAGCACTCGCGATTCTGTGCTTTTTTCTTCCCAAAAGAAGGCGATCGACGACTTGAATTTGTTTAATGTGCTGATAATCAGCTTTTTAGTTCTATATAGGTATTTTCGCTGTCGAAGTCGTCGTTGCGCTGGGCACGCAGGCGCTTGGCTTCTTTCAGCTCAAAAGCTGGCTGCTCGAAGCGGTAAACCACGCTGCCGTTGCTTTGTGCTATGGCTTCGCCGTGCCAGTCCACAATGAGCTCTTTCATTACCTTGCGGGCTACTGCCCGTGGCGCCTTGATGCTATTTTGAGGGTCATGGAGCAGTTGCGTTTCGGGCAGGGTGTCGTTGCCGCTGCTGATGTGGGTGAATAGGTTTTTCATGACCAATTTGCGCACATTGTTGCGCAGGCGTTCTTTTTCTTTTCGTCTTACCCAAAATGAACGCAAGATAGGCACTGTGAAGAAAATGACCGAGAACAAAAAAGGCACCCAGCCCAAGAAAATATCGGTATGTGCCCAAAAGCCGCTTGCCATCGGATCGGGCTCGGAGCCAATAACAAACAAGGCACCAAAAAGCAAGTTGAATAAGTTCATAGCAGCGATGCCTACATTGCGCCATCGGCTGTTGCCGGTCAAGACGTAGGGGGCTTCGTATTCGTTCCAATACCACACCACCGGATGGTCGCCCTCTTTCGATACGCTGCGGGTGAGCTCTTCGAAGTCGCCATACAAAACCCCGTTTTCAGATATGCGGGCTTGTCCGTCGTAGCGTACCAAACACTCGGTTAAGAAATCATTGGCTTGGTCTTCGTTCCAACCTGCCAAGGCTTTCACTTCGGGCATCACCACAATGCCTTTGTTTTGGCGGGCAAAGGCGGCTAACTCTTTGTGGTTGTTGAGCGGGTCTTCTTGGGGGCGTGGCGGACCAAACACAAAATCATAAACCGAGGCAATGAAGCTTTTCTTTTTGGTCTTGCCTATGGTTGCCGTGCGCGGCTCGTAAGTTTTGTAGGGGAAGCCGTAAGGGTCTCGGCGGTAAACGCTGGCATTGGTGAGGGTGTTCCAAATCCATATTTCTTGAAAGATGCGCGCAATCATATAGAACACGCCCGAGAGGTCGGGTCCTCGGTTTCTGTCGTCGCGATTGCCAGAGCTGAGCGCCAGCAAGGCGGTAATGAGCAAAACCACAAAAATAACGAAATAGACGACCAAAGTAACGGCAATCCATGCTTTAAAGAACACCTGAAAGCCTTTCCATAGAGCAGCTTTGATTTCGTCCCAGCGTTCTTCCCATGTTTTTTGGTCGCGGCGGCGCAAGCTGTCGCCAAAATCATAAATCAAATCGCCCCCTTGAGTTACCCGCAGGCGGCAGTGATAGCGCTCTATGAGCAACTGCATAGCTTCACGCACCTCGTCGAGTGGCAAGCCGCTTTGAGCGGCGGCGTCGCTCAAGCTCAGATGCTTGTTTTTTTCTACCACCTTCTCAAGGGCTTTCACTTTTTGTTTCAGTTCTTCCATTTCGAATTTGTCCGTTTTTTAGTGTTTACATCACTACGAAAGTAGCCCAACTATTGGGCGCAGAATACGCTGCTTTGCGTGTTCGTTGTGGTATGCCTTTAGGCTTTGTTTGTTTCGAATATAAAAAGAATTTGCTTGCCTCGTACAAAAAGCATCAAACAACTACATGCGTTTTGTGGTAGTTTGTGCATCCGATGTACCACGGACTCATGAGGAGGGGGCGGCGCTGGCTTTTCGAACAAGCGCATGACAACGACGCATCGCCCCACCTTCGAGAAAAGAAGTTCTTGGCATGCAAAGCGTCGTGCCATTCCTGTGCTTGTGTGCTTGGGGAGGCTTGCTATGCAGAGCCCCAAAGTAAAAATAGAAGACGAGGCTGAAAGGGGGGTATCGGCATTCTGGAGCATGTGCGTGCTGGCTACCATCGTTTTTCTTTACAAAAGGAAAACCGCCCTTCGATTCCACGAGTCAAGCAACAGACTTTTTTATATCCTAAGCCATTTTTTGGGCTGCCTGCAGGCTTTTCATTAGTTTTGGCTCAAAAAAAGGACTATGCTCAAAGTCAAAATTGTCAACAAATCGAAACACCCTTTGCCTTCTTATGCCACTGTGGGCTCGGCAGGCATGGACTTGCGCGCCAACCTCGACGCCCCCCTTACTTTGCAGCCTTTGGAGCGGGCGCTTATCCCCACTGGCTTGTATGTGCAGCTACCTAAAGGCTATGAAGGGCAGATACGCGCACGCAGCGGGCTTTCTATCAAAAAAGGCATCACGCTTATCAACGGCGTGGGAACGCTCGACTCAGACTATACCGGCGAAATCAAACTGGGCGTGGTGAATCTTTCAAACGAGCCCTATACCATAGCCGACGGCGAGCGGCTGGCTCAATTGGTGGTTGCCCGTTATGAACAGGTCGAATGGGAGCCGGTCGAAACGCTCACAGCAACCGAAAGGGGCGAAGGTGGCTTCGGCAGCACAGGCATCCAATAGCCTTCTTCTTTGCAACCAAAAGCTTTGCCGGCAAGCTTTTGCTTGTCGTTTGGTTTTCTATGAAAAAACATGTTGGTTATGGAAAAAAAGCAAGCAGCCGTTGCCGGCGCTACAGGCTTAACAGGCAATTACCTCTGCCAATTATTAGGAAAAAGTGAGGCTTATGCAAAAGTGTGGGCGCTCGTTAGGCGGGCAACCGATTTGCCCGGAGGGGTGAGCCCTTTGCTTGTCGATTGGGAACAAATAGAGGCGCTTCCCTTGGATGCCCCGCTCAATGAAGCCTTTTGTTGCTTGGGCACCACCATGAAAAAAGCCGGCTCAAAAGAAGCCTTTCGCAGAGTGGACTACGACTACGTGCTTGCTTTTGCGCGTTGGGCTCATACACACGGATGCCGCCGCTTCTTTGTGGTTACGGCTATGGGCGCAAACAAACACTCTGTTTTCTTTTACAATAGAGTGAAAGGAGCAGTAGAAGAAGCTTTGGCTCAAATAGGCTTTGAAAGTCTTTACCTGTTTCGTCCTTCTTTGCTGTTGGGGCAACGCCGCGAGTCGCGCCCGGTAGAACAAATCAGCGCCCGTTTATCGGTTTTCTTCCGCCCGCTCATACCGCTACCTTATCGTCCAGTAGAAGCCGAGCGCGTGGCTTGGGCTATGTATCGTTGCGCGCAAAATCCGCAAAAAGGAAAATTTATTATTGAAAATGACCAAATATTGAAATTCTCTTCTTGATTTGCTAACTTTCGCACAAGCACTAAACCTACCAACAACATGGAAGAAAGATATGTGGACCTCAAAAGCCTGCAATTCGTTTTGTATGACGTTCTGAATGCAGAGCAACTTACTCAGTACGAGCACTATAAAGACCATGACCGCAGCTCGTTCGATATGGTCATAGAGGCAGCCAAACAGATAGCAGACCGTTTGTTGTATCCCAATTATCGTGAGATGGACAAGCAGGAGTCCGACTTTGTGGACGGCAAGGTAAAGGTGCACCCGGTTATTTTGGAATATGTGAAAGCCATGGGCGAAGCCGGCATGATTGGTGCCACTTTCTCGTATGAAGACGGAGGGCAACAACTGCCGCACCTGTTGCAGATGGCAATGAACTATATTCAAGGGGCAGCCAACAACGGGGCTACCATGTTTGTAGGCTTGACTACCGGTGCCGCTCGTCTGATAAAAAATTTCGCTAAACAAGAACTGAAGGACATTTACCTGCCCAAGATGTTGTCGGGAGAGTGGCAAGGCACCATGGCACTTACCGAGCCGCAAGCTGGCAGCTCGTTGTCCGATATCGTCAGCTCGGCAAGCCCTACAGACCAAGAAGGTGTGTATAAAATCAAGGGGCAGAAAATATTCATTTCGGCAGGCGACTACGAAGGTGCCGAAAATGTGGTGCACTTGATGCTGGCGCGCATCGATGGGGCACCGGCAGGTACCAAAGGCATTTCGCTTTTCATCGTGCCCAAGTATCGCATAGAAAACGGGCAACTCGTGGACAACGATGTGGTTACTGCTGCTATTTACCACAAGATGGGGCAGAAATGCACCCCCGCCGTGCACTTTGTTGCTGGCGACAAAGACAACTGCTACGGTTGGCTGGTAGGTGAGCCGCATCAAGGCTTGAAATACATGTTCCAAATGATGAACGAGGCACGCATAGGCGTGGGCATCATGTCGGCAGCCATTGCTTCTATGGCTTATCACGCTTCGTTGAAATATGCGCATGAGCGTCCGCAGGGGCGTCGCCTGAGTGAAAAAGACCAAAAGACCACGCCGCAGACGCTCATCATCAACCATCCGGACGTGCGCCGCATGCTGCTTTTTCAAAAGGCAGTGAGCGAAGGTGCCTTGATGCTGACGGCACAAGCCGCTTTCTATGCCGATATGCTGGAGGTAACCGAAGGCGAGGAGCGCGAACGTTATCAGTTGTTGCTCGACCTGCTTACGCCCATAGTCAAGACCTACCCTTCGGAGTATGGCATCCAGTCGGTAAGTGCAGGATTGCAGGTGCTGGGCGGTTACGGATACACTACCGATTTCTCACTTGAGCAGATGTATCGCGACATACGCATCACCACCATTTACGAGGGAACCACCGGTATTCAATCGTTGGACTTGCTGGGGCGCAAAATCGTTGCCAAGAATGGCAAGGCTGCTATGTTGTTGACCGAAGAAATAGGTCAAACCCTGCAGGCAGCGCTCACCTTCGACGACCTAAAATCCTATGCAGAGCTTCTGCAAAAGGAGATGGGGCGTCTGCAGCAAGTCATGCAAAAACTGATGGGCTATGCCATGAAGGGCGATGTGGAGCGCTACATGGCAGATGCCGTTTTGTTTATGGAGATGTCGAGCCTGATTGTGGTGGCGTGGATGTGGCTGAAGATGGCAGTAACTGCTAAGCAAAAGTTGGTTGCCGGCGGCTTAGACGAAGAATCGGAGCGTTTCTATGAAAGTAAGCTGCATACCATGCGTTTCTTCTTCCATTACGAATTGCCTAAAACCAAATGGCTTGCTACTCGCCTTATGGATGATGTCTTCTTGACGCTGCCCGAAGAAAAAGAGGTTATCCTTTAAGCCAACATACAGGGTATGCATCTGTTAGTAGAAAAGCCTGCTTTTGCTGTCTATGAGCAAAGGCAGGCTTTTTCTTTCGTGTGGGTTCACTTTTTCAAGGCTACTTTTTATTCTATTCCTTTTCGTGCAAAGCAATGACGAGCGTAATGGCGCCAAGCATTTTTTTGCAATATGGCTCTTCTTTAATGGCATTTAATAGTGCATTGTAAGCTGTTTCATCCAAAGCATTCACTACACTCAGGCACTCGTAGATATAATCCTTAAAGGCAGAACTCTGCACGTAGGAAAGGTCTCGCGATACCTGTTCTTTTTCTTGCTCCTTGAGTTTGTCGTAGCGACGCTTATAATTGTTTATGATGTGGTCGGTGTTGTCGAGGTCTATGAGTTCAACCAAAAGCTCTTGCACGATGGGATGCAGTTTGTCTATCTTCTTGTAGGCACAATCGCATATGCTTTCGGCAAGGTCAGTTGCCTTTTGGTTGGGGTCAATGGCAGGAGGGCTGTCTTCTTCCTCTTTTTCGCTATTACTGTTGGTGGTAATATAATAAACTAAGGGATGGCATTGTTTTTTTTCATTCAGTTCTTGCTTGATTACCTCTATTTGAGCATCAGATAAGTTCATTTCTTTGATTTTGCCCAGACAGCTGCTTACTACGCTCTTGAATTTGTCTCTCAAAGCGTCGATGTCTTGTTCTACCTTTTTTTGCTCTTGAGCGCTGAGCTGGTTATAGCGCGCTTTGAGGTTGCGCGCCGCGGTTTCTTCGCCCAGGTCCACATAATCGTACATGTATTGCACGATGACTCGATGGTATTGTTTTACTTCTTTATCGATGCATTCGCAAGCTTTATCAATCAGTTGGCGAATGTTTTGTGCCTGCATAGGTGTACATACCAAAACCATGAGGCTGAGAGCTAAGGAAAAAAGGATACTTTGCATAAACTTTGTGTTTTGAGGAGATGAGAAATTAAGTTTGTTCGGTTTCTTTCGGTTTTTGTTTTATTAGCATAGATGTAGGCATAAGGCTGCAGGCAGAAGCATTCATAATGCATTTGAAAGTCAATTGCTTGCTCATGGCTTATGCTACCATCTTGCACCCGTTGAGCACAGCGCTCCACTGCCGGGCGTTTGCTGAGGTCTTGCATACGCTGTGCACTTTTGGCTAACCTATGGCGGGCACATTGGGCATTTTTTCACTGAATAGGGGGCGACTTTGGCTTCTCTCTATTTCAGCTTGTCTTTTGTGTATATCTGAATAGCGGGGCGTCTGCTTTCGAATTGGTCGGAGAGGCAAGTACAAAGCGCATGCGCCAACGGTTTGGCTTAGTTTGCCGGCGGTGTTTTGTTCTGAGAAAAGCTCACCGGCAGAAAGAAGACAAAAAGAAGTCTTTGCATAGAATAAATGACGGTTTGCCTACAAACCAATATAGGCAAAATAGATGCCCAACCCAAAGAAAATGCTCACATTTTTTGGATATAAAAATTATTCTTTCGCCAACTTCAGCTTTTTAGAGCCATTTCTTCCGTTTAAAATACCACAAAAACACAAGAGAAGAGACAAGCATCAAGCCCAGTGAGAGGGGGTAACCGTAGGTCCACTTAATTTCAGGCATGAACTCGAAGTTCATACCGTAGATGCTGGCAATAAGGGTAGGAGGCATGAAAACTACCGTTACCACCGTAAATATCTTGATGACGTGGTTTTGCTCTATGTTGACCAAACCAAGGAAGGTATTTTGCAAATATTCGAGTCGCTGAAAGCTGAAATCGGCGTGTTGAAGCAGCGAATTGATGTCTTTGATAACAATGCGCAGACGCTCTTTTTCTTCGTCTGGAATCATGGTGCTTTTGAGCAGAGAGGATACTACCCGCTGTTTGTCTATGATGCTTTCGCGGATAAGGATGGTGTTTTCTTGCAGTTCGGTAAGTTTGAGCAGTATTTCTTCTTGATATTCTTTGTCTCGGATGATTTTCTTACTGATGTGGTTGGTTACTCGGCTCAAATACTCGATGAAGTCAGCATCCAAGTCGATGCGTGTTTCCAGTATCATCATCCAGATTTGTGTGCCGCGGGTAATATAACCGGGCGACATGGTCTTGAGTCGGCGCACCACGTCGGCAAAGGCTTTGAAGTCGTTGTTGCGCAGGGTAAATAAAATGCCGTTTTTCAAGATGAAAGACACCTGCCGTGCTACGTAGAATTTGTTTTCATAGACCACGAAGGTGTTGTTGGCTTCTATGACTCGTTGGTCTTCATAGTAACGCGAGCTACTTTCGATTTCGGCGGCTTCTTGAGGGGTGAAAAATTCAATTCCGTAGAGCTCTTCTACTGTGCGTTTTTCCTGCTCGCTGGGCGATTGCAGGTCAATCCATATAACGTTTTGAAAGTCTTGGATTTCAGTTTCTGGATTGTTGAGCTTCACCCATTTGATTTCTTGTGCTTCGTTGAGGTAAAAAATGCGAATCATCCCCCTCGTTGTTTTAAAGATTTCACTATGCGCAAAAAAGGCAGCGGCAATTTAACACGAATTTAGTTGTCATCATAACGGGAGGTCGTGTTTGTTTTTGCTTTTGGTTTTTCAACGCCGCCTATTACCAATACAAATTCGCCTTTGATGGTGCCGCCTTGCGCATAGTGGGCAAGCACCGAATCGATGCTGCCGCGCACGGTTTCTGCAAACAATTTACTGATTTCGCGCACGACGGCTATGGGACGCTCGCCCCCAAAGTGCTCTTTGAGCTGCTGTAGGGTCTTGAGCAGGCGATGCGGCGACTCATACAGCACAATGGTGCGGCTTTCGTTTGCCAGCTCTTGCAAGCGCGTTTGGCGCCCTTTTTTGTGAGGCAAAAAACCCTCAAACACAAAGCGCTCACAAGGCAGCCCCGATTGCACCAGCGCAGGCACAAAAGCGGTAGCCCCGGGCAGGCACTCCACAGACAGCCCCGCTTGCACGCAAGCACGCACCAGCAAAAAACCCGGGTCGGAAATGGCTGGGGTGCCTGCATCCGAAACCAAGGCAAGCCGTTCGCCCTGCTGCATGCGGGCAATCAAGCGGCTGATTTGGGCGTGCTCGTTGTGGGCGTGGTAGCTCTGCACAGGTTTTTGAATATCGAAATGCTGCAACAGCTTTTTGGTGTTGCGCGTGTCTTCGGCAAGGATGGCATCTACACTCTTGAGCACTTCCACAGCTCGGAAGGTCATGTCTTGTAAATTGCCGATGGGCGTAGGCACCACTGTAAGGGCGGCAAGAGCGGGTTGCTGTTCAGCCATAAGATGCAATTGCTTGAATGTTTTTGCAAAGGTAGGGCTTTCTTTGCGTGAAAAGAAGTCTTTTTCGAAGCCTACTTTGCTTTTTGCTGCCAAAAGCTTGCGCAAACGTTTTTCTTAGCCTGTCGAAATGTTGTAGATTTGAAGGCTTGATTTTTTGAAATCGCAGATTATGAAAACAGGTGTTTGTACTATAAGAGCCGCCATGCTTGACGATATGCCGGCAGTGCATGCCTTGATTGCCGAGCTGGCAGCCTACGAAAGGGCTGCCCACGAGCACACCAACACGCTGGAGCAGCTCAAGCACGACTTCGTTCATGGTTATTTTGGCTGTTTGGTGGCAGAGCAGGCAGCTGAGGTCGTTGGCATTTTGCTGTATTGCTTTCCTTATTCCACTTGGAAAGGGCGTGTGTTTTATATAGAAGACATCGTGGTAAAAGAAAGCGCACGAGGGCAGGGCATTGGCAAACGGCTTTTCGATGAGGCGTTGCGTCTGGCAAAAGCTGCCCATGTGGGGCGCGTGGCGTGGCAGGTGTTGGCATGGAACGAGCCCGCCATTCGCTTTTACAAACGCATGCCAGTAACCTTCGATGCCGAGTGGGTGAACTGTCGCATGACCCCCACACAGGTAGAGGACTATCTGAAAGGGCTCGAAACAGCATAAGCAACTCACATTCATCAATGTTTATACGTTATGAAAGACATTCAACCCAAAGTAGGCATCATCATGGGCAGCAAGTCCGATTGGCAGGTGATGAAGGAAGCAGCTTCTTTTTTGGAAGAAATGCAAGTGCCTTATGAAGTGCAAATTGTGTCGGCACATCGCACGCCCGAACGCATGTTCGATTATGCTCGCCAAGCCCGTGGGCGTGGCATTCGTGTGATTATAGCCGGTGCCGGTGGAGCGGCTCATTTACCGGGCATGGTGGCTTCGCTCACTACTTTGCCGGTCATTGGGGTGCCTATCAAATCACGCAATTCCATAGACGGATGGGATTCGGTCTTATCTATTTTGCAGATGCCTGCGGGCGTGCCCGTAGCGACGGTAGCCCTCGACGGCGCACGCAATGCAGCTATTTTGGCAAGTCAGATATTGGCTGCTTTTGATGAAACCCTTGCCCGCCGCCTCGAAGATTTTAAAGCGGCTTTGAAAGAAAAAATTTACCGTCAGCAACAAGAATTGGACGAAGAACTGGATGTTTAGTTTGCTGGAAGCGCTCTTTTGTTTATGCAAACCAACAAGCTTTTGGAAATAGTAGTCTTGGATAGTCATCCGTTGGATGTGGGCGACTTGGATTGGTCTGAGCTACGCAGCTTGGGAACACTGACCCTCTATGAACACACTGCGCCCGGTGAAGTAGTTGCTCGTGCGTCTTCTGCCGAGGTGGTCTTGGTCAATAAAGTGGTGCTCGACCGCCCCATCCTCGAACAACTGCCCCGCCTCAAATACATAGGGCTGCTGGCGAGTGGCTATAACAACGTGGACATAGCCTATGCCCGGGAGCGGGGCATCGTGGTAACCAACGCTTCGGGGTATGGCACCATGTCGGTAGCACAGCACACGTTGGCGTTGATGCTGGCTGCTTGCAATGAAATTCCTTTGCACAACAGCAGCACCCACGAAGGCGAATGGAAAGGTGGCTGGTGTTACTGGAAACGCCCTATTGTGGAGCTTGCAGGCAAACAACTGGGCATCGTAGGTTTGGGCAATATAGGTTATCAAGTCTCGCGCATGGCACGGGCATTGGGCATGTGGGTAGTGGCGCATCACCCCGACAAAGCAGAGGTGCAGCGCAAAGGTGCCCGTTGGGTGCCCCTCGATGAACTGTTTGCCACCAGCGATGTGGTGAGTTTGCACTGCCCGCTGACAGCCGAAACTGAAAAGCTGGTGAATGCCCAGCGCCTGTCGTTGATGAAGCCCACGGCTGTGTTGGTCAATACCGCACGCGGTGCCCTCATTGATGAGGAGGCTTTGTTCGAAGCTTTGAAAAACCACCGCATCAAAGCCGCCGCCTTGGATGTGCTCACACAAGAACCACCGCCGCCCGGGCATCCGCTGCTTACTTTGCCTAATTGTATTGTAACGCCCCACAATGCATGGAGTAGCTACGAGTCGCGCAGCCGTTTGCTGGCTATTGTCGTGGACAACTTGCGTGCCTTCATAGAAGGGAATCCTAAAAATGTGGTCAATTTCTGATAAGGAGGTGGTTTTATACTATGCCAAGGGCGTGGATGGGGGGATGTGCATAGCTCGTTTTATGCCGTTGAGCGCTATCTGAGGACTACCACTGTACATTGGGTGAGCAATCAGCACCCTTTGGAAGTGCTTTTGCTCAGACTTGTGAAGCTGTTTGTGTTCCCGTCTTTGGGCAAGTGCCTTATCGTTTGTTTATGGAAAAAGCAGATGGTTGGGGGGTGGCAGAAGGCTTCAACACTATGAAAGCACTTGCGCCTTTTTAGGATGAACCTCCTTTGTTGCTTCTTGCCCGACAGTATAATGTTCCGTTTGGGTGTTGGGCACATTGTTGGTTGGGCAACGGCTGCTTTCTCGGTAGTGTTTGAAGTGGGTCCATGCCAGCATGACCGAAGAGAAGTAAGAGACATAATCAAAGAAAAGATAGCCAAGATGCCCCATGATAAGCGCCACAGCAAAAACACTTGCCCAAAGCCACAGGCGGCGCACAGTGGGAGAGGGGGGCACTTTTCGACTGGCTCGATACACGGCAAAGTAACTGATGGCAATAAACAGCAGGTCCAGCCAAAGGCTTTCGAGCAGTAAGCTGCTTATGTTTCCTATGGTTGCCAGCATGGGCAGTGCCAGGCAATGTATCAGACAAATGAAAGCATTGAGCATTCCCAAGCGGTCTGCCCAGTGCGAATCGGACGCAGGAGAAGAGGGTGCAGCCATGAACGATAAAAGTTAAGCGTTTGATGCCATTGGGGGCACTTGCATAACCATTTTTTTTGCAACAAAGTTGCAAAAAAAGGAGACAATGAGCAAGTGTCTCAGGAAGAAGTGAGGAAATAGCCCTGTAAATCAATGAGTTTTTGCATGGGGAAGCGTCGAAAAAGCGGATGCTTTTCTTGCGAAGGCAGGCGGCTGAGCGCTTCGTGGTCAAAGAAGGCAAGGCGGTCTATGAGCGGGCTTTTTACTTCCGGGTCGTAGCCTACTTTCAGATTTTCGGTAGAGTAGCGTGGGGCGCTTACCTCAAAAAACAATTCCACGCCGTGCAAGGGAGGCAGCAACAACTCATGTACAAAAAGAAAGCGGCAGAAATCCACTTCCAATCCACATTCTTCTTTAAATTCACGCTTAAGGCACTCTTCTGCCGTTTCGCCAAAGAGCATACCGCCGCCGGGGGGTGTCCAAAGGTAGCGCTCTTTGCCCATACGGTGCCGTATAAGCAGCAGTTTGTTTTCTTGGAACAGCAAACCACAACAGCGTACACGCAGACGGTTGCCAAATGTATCGACGACTTCTTGTGAGAGCTCAGACATAGTGAATGATTTTCTTTGCTTTCAATGCTTCTAATTGTGCTGTGTCTATGCCCAGCGCTTGCAATACACTTTGGGTGTGGGCGCCCAAGTCAGGGGCGGGAGCAGGTGGTGGCAGTGGGTGGTTGCGGAAACCAATAGGTAAGGCAATGCTTTTGTAGCTGCCCAGCACGGGGTGAGGGATTTCCACAAATGCCTGACGTGCCTGTAAATGAGGGTCTTGTTCCAGTTCATCGAGGCTATAGATGGGACTGATGAGCAGCTCGTGTTCGGCATCAAGGCGCAACCACTCTTCTCGGCTTTTACTTTCAAACAAAGCAGCCAATTGTGCTCGGCAGTGGGCTTTCTTTTCGGCAGAGGTGTTTTGGTCCAGCCCCAAGCCCAGCAGTTCGGGTTTGCCTATAGCTTCACAAAAGCGCATCCAGAATTTGGGTTCAAGTGCGGCAAAGGCTATCCATTTGCCGTCTTTGCAGCGATACACCTCGTAGTTGATGAGCCCACCAGCGAGAGGCATGGTTTCGCGCGTGGGCAGCTGTCCGTTTGCCCAGTATTCTGCCATTAAGAGGTGGAGCATGGGCAGCGCCCCTTGAGTCATCGACACATCGACATGCTCGCCTTGTTGGCTGCGGTGGCGTGCCAGTAGGGCGGTAAGCGTGCCCATGACTGCCATATAACTACCGCCCGCAATGTCGGCAATTTGCACAGGGGGCAAGAGGGGTTTGTCTTGGTGTGTGTTCAATCCCAGAATGCCGCTGTAGGCAAGGTAGTTGAGGTCGTGCCCTGCCCGGGAGGCGTATGGTCCGTTTTGCCCATATCCGGAAATGGAAACATAAATAAGGCGGGGGTGGATTTGTGCCAATGACTCATAATCCAAGCCATATTGAGACAAATAGCCGGGACGGAACTGTTCTACCACCACATCGGCAGTTTTGATGAGCTCTATGAGTAGCTGCCGTCCTTCGGGGCGAGTGTAGTCAATGGCTACATTTTTCTTCGAACGGTTGAGGGCAAGGTAGTTTGCCGAAAAACTCTCGCCTTTGTCTGTGGTGTAAAAAGGTGGGTAGTGGCGCACATAGTCGGGCTGTTGAGGTAGCTCTACTTTGATGACTTCTGCGCCCAAGTCTGCCAGAAACAGGGTTGCCAGCGGACCGGGCAGCAGCCGGCTCAGGTCTATCACGCGGATGCCACGCAGGGGGGCTTCGCTCATAAGGTATCAGATTTTTTCTTTAACATTGCTTTGAAAATACAAAAACGCATGAAGTGCTGCTACTTTTTGCCCTTGTTGTTGTTTGCTTGCCTTGCTTTGTGGGCGTGCGAGGACTATGAAGCAAGTGATGACCGTATGTATGGTGTGCCCAACGAGGCGGCTATAGGCAACGTGAAGATAAAGGAGTTGTTGGAAGAAGCGGCTGAAGAAGAGCCTTCGGCATATGTATATACCAAGCTGGCACAGTGGGTGTGGCACAACGAAAGACGTCTACCTTTGGCTTTGAGTTATACCAGTCAAGCCTTGCGCTTGGATTCTACCTATGCTTGGGCGTGGTACCTGCGTGGACGCCTGCTCTTGGAACAGAAAAAGCCGCAAGAAGCGCTCATTGCCTTAGAGAAAGCGCGTGATTATGGCTATGCCGATGCTGCACTCTGGCTGAGTCTGGGAGAAGGCTATCGCAGAACGGGCGACTCGGCAAGGTGTATGCAAGCTTTGTTGGAAGCTCGCCGTCGCTTGCCCTATAGCCCACTCACTTTTTTAGCCTTAGGCAAGGCATATTTTCAATTTGGTGCACCAGCAGAAGCCGAACAGGCACTGCGCACCGCCTTGGCAAAAGAGCCCCGGCAAGTAGAAGGGTATTATTTCCTGTTGAAAACATGGGAAGCACAAGACAAGCAGCAAGAGGTAGATAGCTTATTGGCAAGGGCGTTGCGCCGTTTGCCCGCTTCCGATACATTATGGTACTACCATGCACAGCGGCTCGCCGGCAAACGCATGACAGATAGTGCTTTGGTATGTTATAGAAAGACCTTGCAGCTAAATCCACTGCATGTAGCAGCACGTTATCAATTAGCAGAACAGCTCACTTTGCGTTACGCTTGGGATGAAGCCTGCGAGCACTTCCGTTATTTGGCAAACCACGACCAACTGCCAGCACGCACGGCTTATTATTTGGGGCTTTGTGCCATCAAAGCCAAGGAGTATGAAGAGGCTGTCGAATGGCTGGAAAGGGCAGTAAAAATCAATCCGGGCGATACGCAAGCCAAAAGTTATTTGTATTATGCCCGCAGTTTGCGCGATGGCACTTGGGTGCCCCCTGCACAAGATTCGACCAGGGCTACTGGCAGCGAAACAGAAATATTGCGCACGCCCATCGTGCCTTCTGTGGAGATGCCCAAGCCTAAAATTCAATTGCCGGCACTAAGCAAAGACACACTACCCTAAGAGGCGCTGTGGCTTGACCAAACTCGGCAAATAAGTTCATTTTTGCGCATTTGAAGTGTTTTTAGCATTGAAGCTTTCTTTCGGCGATGAAAATAGACCGGAGCGGCATCAATAAGAAGTTGAATGTGAAAACTGTGTTTTGTGTTAGCATTCGCGAGGGAGGCGTGCTCGAAATGAAAGCTTGGCTAAAAAAGACGGGCATCAGCTTCGGTGCTTGTTCCTTATCCAGTTGTGTTCGAAAAAAGCTTGCCTAAGTCGTGCTTCGTTGCCCGATGCTTTGGGCAACTCCTTTCGCTTCTTTCGCACTTCTTTCATAAAATTTTTAGCTTTGCAAACCAAAGACAAACGAAAACAGGAATCCTGCAATGGAAGAAAAAATAAAAATCACACTGCCCGATGGCACTGTACGGGAGTATCCCAAAGGAGTTACCGGCTTGGAAATAGCCCAGTCGATTAGCGAGGGCTTAGCCCGCAATGTATTAGCCGCTTTGGTAGATGGTGAAATATGGGATGCTACCCGTCCTATTGAAAAAGATGCCCAAGTACGTTTGCTTACATGGAACGATGAAGGAGGTAAATATGCCTTTTGGCACTCATCGGCGCACTTGCTTGCCGAAGCGCTCGAAGCGCTGTATCCGGGCGTGAAGTTTGGCATTGGACCGCCTTCTGAGCGTGGCGGTTTTTACTACGACGTGGATTTGTCGGCAGTGGAAGCGCTCAAAGGGCGGGGGCTTTCCGAAGAGGACCTGCCCAAGATAGAAGCCAAGATGAAGGAGCTGGCACAGCAGAAGAACCCTTATGTTCGTAAGGAGGTACCCAAAAAAGAAGCCATAGAGTTCTTCCAGAAAAAAGGCGACCCCTATAAGTTGGAGTTGCTCGAGGAGCTCAACGATGGGGAAATTACCTTCTATCAACAGGGCAACTTTATTGACCTCTGCCGTGGTCCCCACATTCCACATACAGGATTGATTAAGGCGGTGAAGCTGCTCAACGTAGCCGGTGCCTATTGGCGCGGCGATGAAAAGCGTCCGCAGCTTACCCGTATTTATGGCATTACTTTCCCCAAAGAATCGGAGCTGAAAGACTATTTGCACAAGCTGGAAGAAGCCAAAAAACGCGACCACCGCAAATTGGGCAAAGAGCTGGAGCTCTTTACCTTCTCCGACAAGGTGGGGGCTGGTTTGCCTTTGTGGTTGCCCAAAGGGGCAGTGATGCGCGAGCGACTGGAGAACTTCTTGCGGCGGGCACAAGTAAAAGCAGGCTACCAGCAAGTGGTTACCCCGCATATCGGAAAGAAAGATTTGTACGTAACCTCGGGGCACTGGGAAAAATACGGTAAGGATTCTTTTCAACCCATACGCACCCCCGAAGAGGAAGAGTATTTACTCAAACCGATGAACTGCCCGCATCACTGCGAGATTTACAAATCGCGCCCGCGCTCGTATCGCGACTTGCCTCTGCGCTTGGCAGAGTTTGGTACGGTATATCGTTATGAGCAAAGCGGCGAGCTGCATGGCTTGACCCGTGTGCGTGGCTTTACCCAAGACGACGCCCACATTTTCTGCCGCCCCGACCAAGTGAAGGAAGAATTTGGCAAGGTGATAGACCTTGTGTTGTATGTGTTCAAAGCTTTGGGATTCGACGACTACACGGCACAAATATCTCTGCGCGACCCCAACAACAAAGAAAAGTACTTCGGCAAGGATGAAGACTGGGCGCGTGCCGAGCGTGAAATCATAGAGGTAGCTCAGGAAAAAGGGCTCAATACCATTACAGTGGAGGGAGAGGCTGCTTTTTATGGTCCTAAACTCGACTTTATGGTGAGCGATGCGCTGGGGCGCAAGTGGCAGCTGGGCACCATTCAGGTAGATTATCAATTGCCGGCGCGCTTTGAATTGGAATACATCGGTGCCGACAACCAGCGCTACCGTCCGGTGATGATTCACCGTGCGCCTTTCGGTTCGCTGGAACGCTTTGTGGCGGTCTTGCTGGAGCACTGTGCTGGCAACCTGCCGCTTTGGCTGGCTCCCGAACAGGTGGCTGTGTTGCCTATATCCGATAAATATGCCGACTATGCCGACCAAGTCATGAGCCGTCTGATGGAAGAGGACATACGCGGTTTTGTGGACCACCGCGCCGAAAAGATAGGGCGCAAAATCCGCGATGCCGAAGTGAAGAAGATTCCTTATATGCTTATTGTGGGCGAAAAAGAAGCAGAGGAGGGAAACGTAGCGGTTCGCCGACACGGTGAAGGCGACAAGGGAACTTTCAGCTTGGAAGACTTTATCAAGCATTTTAAAGAAGAAACCAAAATCGCAGACTAACCCATGAAGCTTTATTTCCAAGAAGTAGGGGCGGGAACGCCCCTCTTGATTTTACATGGTTTGTTTGGCTCGGGCGACAACTGGATGACCATTGCTCGGCGTTTGGCAGAGGAAGAAAATTATCACATTTATCTGTTGGACCTGCGTAACCACGGGCGTTCCCCTCACAGCGAAGAGTGGACCTACGAAGCTATGAGTGAAGATGTGCGCCAGTTTATTGAGGAGCATGGCTTGCAGCGCCCCATTGTGTTGGGGCACTCTATGGGAGGCAAGGTGAGCATGTGGTTGGCTTGCCGCCATCCTGATTTGTTGCGAGCCCTTGTCGTTGCCGATATTGCTCCACGGGCTTATCCGATTCATCACGATGTCATCATAGAGGGATTGCTGGCTATTCCTGTGGAAATCATCAAAAGCCGCGGGGAAGCCGACCAAATACTGAGTCGCTATGTGCCAGAGATGGGCGTACGCCAATTCCTTCTGAAGAATCTGTACCGCACGGAAGAGGGGGGCTATGCTTGGCGTATGAACCTCAAAATCATAGCGAGTCAGCTGTCCAATGTGGTGGAGGGGTTGCCCAGCGATTGTAGGGTCGATTTGCCGGCACTTTTCATCAGAGGTTTAAACTCCGCTTATGTGCGTGACAAAGATATCGCTGTGATTCAGCGGCATTTTCCACATGCACAGATTGCCGACATAGCCGATGCGGGGCACTGGTTGCATGCCGAGCAGCCCGAGTTGTTTTTACAGCATCTGAAAAGTTTTTTACGAGAGTTGGACGCCTAAAACGAGCACGTCGTCTGTTTGCGGCTGAATGCCTTTCCACTGAAAGAAAGCCTCTTTGATGTAGTCTTTATGCTCATTGAAAGGTTTGCCGAAAAGCCTTTCAATGAGCTTTACGAAGCGCCTGCGTTTGAACCGGCAATTGGCTTCAGAGCCTATTTGGTCAATATAGCCGTCACTGCTTAAAAAAAGCTCTGTACCTTGAGTGTAGGGGATGCGCTCGCTTTGATAGCCCGTTCCATTATTGAAGATACTACTGATACCAGCTTGTTGGGGGCGAATCATCGATACCTTACCTGCATGCAGTAGGTACAAGGGGATGCCCGCTCCGGCATACTCAATGTATTGCTCTGATTGGTGAATACGCAGTACTGCCAGCTCCATGCCATCACGCACGACTTTGTCGGGCGAGCTGTTTTGGGTGTGGTCGAAAAGCGAATGTATGTTCTCGTCTATAAGCTGAATAAGTTGGTGCGGGGGGATGTCTGGGTTGAGAAGCAATGCCTGACGCAGTGCCATGATGCCTATGCTGGTCAGTATGCCACCGGGCACGCCGTGCCCAGTGCAGTCACCTAAGATTATGTAAGTAAAGTCTTTGGAGTAATGCAGATAATAAAAGTCGCCGCTGATAAGGTCGCAAGGTTGCCAAAAGACAAAGAAAGGGAACGGCATTTGTTGTAGTGTTTGTTGTGAGGGCAGCAAGGCTTCTTGTATGCGTTGGGCGTAGTTGAGGCTTTCAATGATTTTGCGTTTTTCTGCTTCTGCCAAGTTTTTTTGCTGCTGTATTTCTTCAATCTTTTTACGGATGTTTTCTTTTTGTTGCTCTTTGGTTTTTTGTAGCTCTTGCAGTTCTTTTTCTATGAGGGCTCTGTTTCTTTCGTTTTGTACCTGAAACAGATAGTAGTTCTGGTCGGAAGTGTCTGTAATGGTGCAGAGTATAAGGGGTTCACCCTCTACCCACTCGGCATGAAAGCTATAGTCATAGATGCCTTTTTCTTTGCCCAGGTGGGTAGTCTCTACTCTGGGAAAGAAGATAGGAGCATCACCGGGTGTCAGATGCTCAAAGATGCTTTGCAAACTGCCTATGAAAGGGTCAGCGTCATAAATAGACACTGCCTTTTGCAAGCATGCTTGAAGGTCGGGAGTTACTTCTACGATGCTGCCATCTGTTTTGAACAGAATGCCGCTGCTATAATAAGCCTTGTGTGTATGTTTCAGAAGATGCTCCAAGTGGCTATATGTTGACTTTTTTTCCATCTTGTTCTAATAACTTTTGTGCCATGCTCCGGAACATAGCTTCGACATTTTCGCCAGTTTTAGCACTGGTTATGAAATCACAGGGCACTGGGGCTTCCTCTACGAGGTCTTTTTTGTTGCCAACAATCATATATACCGCTTCGGGCAGTATGTTTTTTACATAGGCTAAGTCTTCTTCTATGTGTTCATAGGTAGAGGGGCGGGTCATATCAAACACATAAAAGACGCCCTTGGACCCCAAATAATAAGATGGAGGTACTTTTTCTTGACGCACTTCGCCAGCTATATCCCATATCATCATGTTGAGTATGCAGTGGTCGAACTCCACTACCTTTTTGTCTACCTTTACTCCCAAGGTGGTGTGGTATTGCTCAGAGAAACGCGAGTGCACGTATCTTTGCACCAGTGATGTTTTACCAACGCCAAAATTGCCAATCAAAATGATTTTTTTGCTGTAGCTTTTCTTGGATGTCATGGTATTTGCCTTTTAGTTTGTAAAAGTAGTCTTCCGATTTTTCGCAGTGTTCTATAAATGCTTCTTTTAATTGCAGCCCGTCTATTGTTTCTTTGGGTTTACCAGCCAGATGCCTGCGTTCAAACTCTATCAGGTAGTCCAGCAGCTGCTCTTTGTACTGAGTCGTTACAATGCCCGACACAACCACTGCCAGATAATAGCTGAATGAGTCTTTCAGTATGATGGTCGTATCGCCGTATTCGATGGAACCCAGCTCGCCTTTATCTTTATGAAAGGCGTCTTTCACAAAGCTTTTGATGGCGGTGAGCATGCCGGCAATCAAATCTTCGTCCACGGTATCGTTGCGGGTATAGTGTGCCAACAAAATACCCGATTCTTGTTCTATAATAAAGCCCTCTTCTATGATAGGGCGCTGTGCTTGTGCCAGTAGTACGTCTTTCTGTTTAATGCCAAATAAGGAAAGGAACTCACGTTTGATGCTGCTCCACGAAAAGGTGTCGTTCAGCTGTTTATCTATCTTTTCCGAGAGCTTGGCAAGCTCTACCTGTATGTACTTACGCACCAGCTTGCCAATGATGGGGTAGAGGGCATCTACCATTTCGTGTTGAGAGTTTTTGATTTGTTGGCGGATGGCTTGGGCTACGTTGCTGCCAGACATCTCTGCCAAGCGCTGCTCTATGACTTGTATTTTTCGCTCAACCACTGGCTCCAGCACTTTGGGCAATTCTTTTTCTTTGAGCAAGCGAAGCTCTTGAAATATCATCTGTTTTACCGCTTCGTTTTGCCGCTCTATGACCTCTTCGAAGAGGCTGAAAAATATGTCTACTTTATGTTCATCACTCATTGCGGTTGCTGTTTTGTAGTAGCTTATGCATAAACTCTGAGTCGGCTATGCCGGAAGGATACATGCCCCACTGGCTTTGTAGCTCTTTAATCGCTTCTTCGGTTTCTTGGTTGAAGATACCATCGATTTTTATGGGGCGGTGCTGTTTCGAAATCAGTTTTTGCATCTGCCATACGGTTTCGCCTGTGTCGCCGCGGCGCAGTACTTTACCATTTAACAAACGATGTGCCCTGTAAAGTTGCGGTGCTATGCCCTGTTCTTCTATGTATCGAATGGATTGATTATCAAAGCCTTTTCCTTTGAGCTCTTTGGATTGCATAAGGCGGCTTTCTAAGATGTTTAGTTCTTTGAGTAGTTGTTGGTAATGAAGAGATGCCTGTACACTCTGAGGGTTTGACTCGTCGGGGAAGCGCACATCGATGTCGTGGTTATACCACGCCTGACGGGCAAAGCGTCCTACTTCATAGCATAGCTCAAAATAGCGCTCCACCACTTGCCTGTCGTAGTAGTTGACGTCGATGGCTTTTGTTTTCGCCTCGTAGTCGTAGTCGTTAGGAGGCGAAAATTTACGCAGTTGCCGATATTGATTGTATCCGATGGTGCCCAACACAATGAGAATTAAAGGGAATAAAATTCTTTTCATGTTTCCTTGAATTTAGAGGATTGACAAACCAATAATAACAAAAGTCGATGAATTTACTCATCGACTCGACGAACGAATGGACAAACTCTTTGAACGAATTGCGAAACTCTTTAAATGAAGTACTGTTTTACAGCTTGTTGAGCTGGTTAAGGAAGTCTTCACGGTAGGTTTTGCCTATGGGGATGTGCTTCTTGCCAATGATGACGCTATTGTCTTCTATGGCTTCGATTTTTTCCTTGTCTATGATATAGGAGCGGTGAATGCGACGAAAACGACCGGGGGCGTGCTTTTCTAGTTCCGTCTCGAAGTTTTTCATGCTGGAATAGACCACCAACTGCCGCCCAGTGGTGGTATGAATCACCGCATAGTCTGCCATAGCTTCTATATAGAGAATGTCGTTGAGGCGCACTTTTACTAGCTTCTGGTCTATCTTTACAAATATCTCCTGCTCACTGCCCTCTTCGTTGCTTGCTTGCTTGTTTTTGTTGGAGGCGCCTTTCAAAAAAGCGTGTGCTTTGTTCAGCGCTTTCAGGAAGCGGTGAAATTCAGGCGGTTTTACGATGTAGTCCACGGCATCCAGCTCGAAGGCTTCTACGGCAAAATCGGGATTGGCAGTAACCAAGATGGTTGCCGGTGGATTTTTGAGCGATTTGAGTAGTTCAATGCCTGATAGTTGTGGCATTTCTATGTCTAAAAACATGATATCGACCGACTCCTCGTGGAGAAAGCTGTATGCCTCTTGTGGATCGTTGAATACTTGTTTGCATTCGACTATGCCAGACTTTTCTGCAAATCCCCGCAGGATGGTAGTCATTACGGGATTGTCGTCTACAATGATGCAACTGAGCTTTTTCATATCGGATATGTGTAGTTTATACGTATTTTGGGTTATACTGCTTCTATTGGGTAGTGGTTGCTTCTAAGCGAGAAGCGGCTTTTTTCCTTATTTTTTCTATTTTATTTTTCAACAAACTATCAGCTTTTTTCGGTTCTCTAAATACAGGGCGAGGTTTTGACTTTTGTGTAGTGTTTTGTTTCAAGTCCCACAAATCGAAGCGTTGAGTGTTGGCGCGTAAGTTCAATGAATCGACTACCGCGCTGTATATTTGGTTCATGTGAGAGAGGTCGTGCTCCATATAGTAGTTATAGGTACGGTAAAACTGTGTGGAATCGGTGTGATATTTGGCAAGTAATTCGTTGCGTAGGGCTTTAAATGCCGCTTTGGCGGTATCGTTGTTGGGCTGCGAAAACAGATAAGGTGTAATGGCGTCGAGGGTGTGTAGGTCTACGAGTATGCGTATCATGGTAGAGTCGTCCAAGAGTTCAAACTTGCTTTGTTCGGGCTGTTGTGGGCTTGTGCAAGCAAAGAACGTAAATAGCCCAGCTTTCAATATAAAAAAAAGATTGATTTTGTTCATCTTGCGTATCAATGTGTATGAAAGCGATAATTGAATAAGATGCAAGAAAGCCTTTATTACATAGTTGCGAAAATAAAAAAAATAGAGTTATCTATTCGGCGCAATGTGTTCAATGAGTTGAAGGGCAATTATCGTTCCTTTTTCAAAGGAAGCGGTTTGGAATTTAGTGCTCTGCGCGAATATCAATATGGCGACGACGTGCGCTATATCGACTGGATGGCATCGGCAAAAGGGCATGGGGTGTTTCTGAAAGAGTACAAAGAGGAGCGGGAGTTGAGCGTATATATACTTTTAGACATGAGTGCTTCGATGGCTTATCCTGGCATGTGTAAATGGGTAACTGCCCGTGAAATAGCTGCCGTGCTGATGTGGCTGAGTTTGCGCGAACGTTGCGAAGTGACGCTGTTGGGTGGGCAAACGAGCACCCCCATCGTGTTGCCAGCCTTGCGTAAACACCATGCCCTGATGGCTGCACTCGAGAAGCTGTGGACCTATACCCCCGTACAGGAAGATGCTTATTTCTCTTGGCGGCAGGCTTGCCGGCGCCTGCGTCGTCATTCGGTGGTCATTGTCATTTCCGATTTTATTCATCCGCAACGTCAATTCCTTGACTTGGGGGCTTTGCTTTCTTTCCATGAGCTGTATTTGGTGCACCTGTTCGATGAGAGTCACTATTGCCTGCCCCCGCTGGGTTTGGTGTCCGTCGAAGCAACGGAAGCCCCCGGGCAGTGGCTTTTGCCTTTCAATAAGCAAGAAAGCGAGAAGTACCGCCGCTTCTTTGAACAACGCTGCCGCCAGCTGAATGCCTTGGCAAAACGAGGACCTGCCCGCATTGCGCATGTGCATATACGCCGCCCTTATGAGCGGGCACTCTCACAGTTGTTTATTCAGCCTTGATGGTACTTTACAGACTAAATCTTTACCTTTGCAAAGAATTTTTGTTTAAAAAAGCGCTTTTCAAAACAAAATGCAAACTATATGAGTGAACAGACATCTACGCCCATTCCCCCTCTGGGTATCGCCCTTATTCCTATTTTCTTTTTGATAGCTTTGCTTGCCATTAACATCAGCATTTTTGGTGATGATGGTTTGAGTGGCTCCAATCAGATAGTCTTGATACTGTCGGGTGCGGTGGCAGCTTTGCTGGCAGGCTCACAAGGGGTATCTTGGAAAGTAATGCGGGCAGGGGTGCTCAAAAGCATCGATTCCTCTATGGGCGCGATTCTTATCCTTTTGCTGATTGGCTCGCTGGCAGGCACTTGGATGATTAGCGGCGTAGTGCCTACCATGATATATTACGGCTTGAAAATACTGAACCCTACCATCTTTTTGTTTGCTGCTTGTGTAATCAGCGCAGTGGTTTCTTTGGCTACTGGTAGTTCGTGGTCCACGATTGCCACGGTGGGCATCGCGCTCTTTGGTATTGGCAAAGCTTTGGGTTTGGAAGAAGGCGTTATTGCTGGTTCTATCATATCTGGTGCTTATTTTGGCGATAAAATGTCGCCTTTGTCCGATACAACCAACCTTGCACCAGCAGTATCAGGTACCGATTTGTTTACCCACATCCGCTATATGACCTATACCACAATACCTTCTATGCTCATTACTTTGCTTATTTTCTTAATCTGGGGGCTTAACTTAGACCTTGCCAACGAGTCGGTAGATGTCAGTCATATACTGCATGCCATTGAGCAGAAGTTTTGGGTACATTGGAGTTTGCTTGTTGTGCCACTCATCGTTATTTTCATGATAGTGAAAGGAGTAGCCGCCTTGCCTGCTTTGTTGGCAGGTACTTTGCTGGGCATAGTGGCTGCTTTGCTTACTCAATCGCCGCTGATTGTGGAACTGGGAGGGGGCAATGCTGTTTGGCAAACCTACTATGAAGTGTTGATGAAGGCTGTTTACACAAGCACAAAGATTACTACTTCTGAGCCAGTGGTAACCGACCTTTTGAGTACCAGAGGGATGGCAGGCATGTTGCCCACCATATGGCTTATTCTGTCGGCTATGGTCTTTGGTGGGATTATGGAATCGAGTCGAATGCTTGAAGCCATCACCCGGCACATCGTGCGTATGGCTCACTCTACGGGTGCGCTGATTGCTTCTACCGCAGGTACTTGTATCTTTTTCAATATTACAGCTTCCGACCAATACCTCTCTATTGTGGTACCCGGGCGTATGTTTGCCGATACGTACCGCCAACGGGGTTTGGCGCCCGAAAACCTGAGTCGCACCCTCGAAGACTCGGGTACGGTTACTTCGGTCTTGGTGCCTTGGAATACCTGCGGTGCCACGCAATCGTCAGTTTTGGGCGTAGCTACACTCACCTATGCGCCTTTTACTTTCTTCTGCTTGCTAAGCCCGCTGATGACCATGCTTTTTGGTTTTCTGAACATTAAGATACGCTATTTAAAGGAAAACCAAACGCAGGCAACAGAGTCCCAAGAAACAGAAGGTTACGTGCTGAAGTCATAAAGGCTACATCAAAAAAGCTTCGCTGCAAGACCGGTTCATAGAAGCCGGTCTTTGTTTTTTGCATACGTTCTACCGTTTCCATTGGTAGAGCTGGTAACTTTCTATAACTTTGCTTTGTTGTTATAGCAAAAAATTTAAGACTATGTTTCGAAAAAAAATCAGACTTGTTTTTTTGGCATTGGCACTGACAGCCTGTGGGGTAGAGGGGGAGCAGCACGATAAAAAAGAGGTAGCAAGCCCTGTAGAAGCAGCCCGTGAAAGTGTAGAACAGCTGCACGACAGCATCATGATGCGCATGGGGGAAATACACCGCTTGCAAGAGCAGTTGGCATACTTTCGCGATTCCCTGTCTGTGGACAGCAGCCGAGTGGCGTCGCAGCTCAAGATGCTTGATGAAGCCGAAGAAGCCATGATGCGCTGGATGCGCGAATACAAAAAGCCAGAAGATGCCACAAAAGAGGAGCTCTTGCGCTTTTTTGAACAAGAAAAAGAAAAAATAGAGCAAGTAGGAAAACAGATGGCAGAGGCTATTGACAAGAGCCGTGCTTTCGTGGATTCCGTTCAACAAAGCAAACAGAAGTAAAACTATGTATCGTCAATTGAATCTGTACCTTTTCATTTGGGCGCTTGTCGTGGTGTTTTATGCATGCAAGCAAGAAGAGCGTCGCTTGCCCTATCTGGGGGAAAAGCAAGTAGTAAGCCGTACAACTGCCGACGGACAAACCATAGTAGATACGGTTTACCATCGTATTCCGCCCTTCCGTTTTATCAATCAAGAAGGAGACACCATTACTGAGAAGAACTTTGAAGGCAAAGTATATGTTGCCGACTTCTTCTTTACTACCTGCCCGACCATCTGCCCAAAAATGTCGGCAGAGATGCTTAAAGTATATGAGCACTTTCAGAATGACGACCGTGTACTCTTCCTTTCGCACAGCATCGATACCAAGTATGATTCAGTGCCAGTATTGAAAGCTTATGCAGAAAAATTGGGCGTAACAGCACCCAAATGGCATTTCGTGACAGGCAACCGCAAAGATATTTATGCTATTGCAGAGCATTATATGGTTACTGCCAGCGAAGACCCCGCTGCTCCCGGAGGCTATGTTCATAGCGGTGCTTTGCTACTGATAGACGGTCAGCGCCATATACGGGGCGTTTACAATGGCACTGACCCACAAGACACAAAAAAACTGATAGAAGACATCGAACTGTTGCTGAAAGAAACCGCTTCTACCCATGATGAAAAATGAAATATGGTGGTGGAGCCTGATACCCCTGCTTTTTGGCGCTCTGTTCCTGCTGAACTTGTATGTATTCAGCGGAGAGCATAAAGGCAAGGCACTTTATACACGGCATTGCGCAAGCTGTCATGGAGAACGGGGCGAAGGCTTGCGCCAATTGATTCCACCACTTAACGCCTCTGACTTTGTGCAGCGATACCCCGACCGAATCGCCTGCATCATTCGCTATGGCATGCAGGGCGAGATGGTGGTCAATGGCAAAACCTTCAACCAACCTATGCCGGCAAATACGCAACTGTCGGAGGTGGAGATAGCCAACATCGTGAATTATGTGCTGACGGCTTGGGACAACGACCTGCCCGAACGCTCGCCAGCACAAATAAAAAAAGACTTGCAGCAGTGTAAAGAATAAAGCCAGAAATGAAAGTTCATACCTCACAAGCAACAGCAGTCTGAGTAGGCTGCTGTTTTTGCTATTTTGTCCGTTGTTTTATGGTTAAAACCTGTGTTTATTATGAATCTTCAGCAAATACACTACTTGGTAGCCTTAGACGAGCACCGGCATTTTGCCAAAGCTGCCGAAGCCTGCTGTGTGACTCAGCCCACACTGACCATGCAGCTGAAAAAACTGGAAGAAGAAATCGGCTTTCAAATTTTTGACCGTAGCAAGCGCCCCATAGAGCCTACCGAACATGGGCGCATGGTAATAGAAAAAGCCAAGCACATATGGAATGAATTGAATCAACTAAGGGCATGGTTGTCCGAAGAACGCAGCCGCTTGGAAGGGCGCTATAAGGTGGGGGTGATTCCTACGCTGGCGCCCTACTTGCTGCCGCCCTTTTTGAAAGCATGGAGTCGTCAACACCCCGAAGCTTACTTTGAAATCAGTGAAATGACAACCGAGCGCATCATCGAGGCACTACGCAGTGGCGACTTGGATTGGGCTTTGGCAGTAACTCCGCTCGATGAAGCAGACTTGCGGGAAATACCGGTGTTCTATGAGCCTTTTTTGCTCTATTTACCCCCTAAAAGTCCTTTGCTAAACAAAAAAGAAATAAGCTTAGAAGAGCTGAACAATCAAACGCTTTTGTTGCTGCAGGAAGGGCACTGTTTTCGAGAGCAAGCATTGCGCTTATGCGGACAGGACCGCCCTCAAACGGCAGCCTCTTTTGAGTTGGCTGCCGGAAGCATAGAAACCCTAAAAAACATGGTGAAAGAAGGGCTTGGTTATACGCTGGTGCCTTATTTGAGTGTACAGCATGAAACAGATGTGGCTTTTGTGCGTCCGTTAAAAGGACTAAACGCCGTGCGGGAGGTGAGTCTTGTTGTGCATCGCTCTTTCATTAAAGAGCAGCTTTTGGCGTCGGTGCATGCGCTCTTGCGTGCTTTGGTGCCTGCCGAGTTGATGGAAGCCAAGGCTTACCGGAAAGTTGAGTGGCGATAGGGGCGAAGCGTTGAGCGCAAAGACTGTGATTCATCAAGCGAGCGTGCGCCCCTTAATGAAAAGCGCTGCCTCGCCTTCGATGGCTTGTCTGCTTTCAACAAAAATACTAAGACGTTTTTTTTACAGAGTTGTAAACTACTTTGCCGGGCAGTTCTTCTCAACTTTTGTGCTTGTCAAGCATGATGGAAGCAACCCCAAGCCGGCATTGTGTAGGTGCAGCCGCGCCCGTTGGTTTCAATATTTCGTACTCAAGCTGGAACCGCCGCGCTGAATATTTGTCAAAAGCTTGTGGCGAAGAAGTTCGCTCGAGGCAGCCTGAGCATGTTTTCCAATAAGAGATATTTGAAAAAATAGCTAAAACTTGTTTTTTTTTTTTGCTTATTATATTTTTCCCAAGTTGAACTAAACGCTACAGAGTCATGAAAAAAGTAAAGCAAATTACCCGCAGTTTACTCTTGCTTACAGCAACATTCGTTTTATTGCTGTTGCTGTCGCCTACTACTAAACCTCTCAAATCACAAATCTCACTTTGTGAGATTAAGGGGATTAAGGAAGAAGGCACTGGTAAGGTTTACTGCTTAAACGTGGGCGAAAGCATCTGTGTGATACCCTGTTCCGGTGACGGTGGAGGAGGAAGACCACCTGTTTTGAGCGGACAATGACTTGAGGGGCTGTTTTATTTATAGTCTTTCGGGAGGGGTAAAAAATAGACATTTAATGCCCTTCTCTCTTTTTATTTCTACAATTTTTTAAATTACGCAACAACAATACTTGCTAACACTAAAAAAATAAAACTATGATGAGGTACTTTACTCTCCCCGTACTTTGCTCTGTCTTTTTATGCCTTTTTCTGCTCTCTTGCGCTGGTCTGGAAGGCACGAAAGAAGAGTCGCGGCTCTACAAGTGGCGTCAGGGCAAGACGTATGTCATCGAAGAGTCAAATCTAATGCCCGAAGGCTTGCGCAACGGGCGTCTTTTCTTGTTTAGAAACCCACAGGCTCAAAGCGTTACGGTGTTTGATTTGGAGAAGCAGAAAACCTATACCTTTAAAAAACAAGGCAATACACCCGACGCTTACCCTTTCCTCTTTCAAAACATGGGCTTTTTTAATGACACTTTAGTGGCAGTGTCTCATATTTCAAAGCTCTTACTCTATGACTACCGGAAAGGCGATTTTGCAACTTCTATACCCGTAGAGCGCAGGCGTCAAACTTTTGCGCCGTTTCTGTGGCCGCGCGTCATAGGGCAGCAAATAGTAGCTATCGACCCACCACAAGGCGGTTGGAGTGACCCGCAACTGTATCAACAAAACACCCCTTACCTATGGGTTTATGACCTTTCCACAGGACAAGCCCATTGGTTAGGAACCTTCCCCGAAGAAGGTAGCTTGCTTAAAGGTGGAAAGTTTTACTATCTAAATGCCGGCTTGTATTTGTTCGATGGAAATGAACGCTATCTCTATGTGGTGCCGGTAAGCGAGCCTTTATTGGTGATATTTGACTTGCAAAGCAAGCAAAAAGTAGCAGTAGAACGGCTGCCAATAGATGCTTTCACGGTGCAGACCTATAAGACCGGTAGTACCGAGTTTATCATAGACGACTATGCTGACCTTTATCTGACCAGCCGCTTTGTGCGTGTGCAGTTGTTAGGAAAAGATACCTTGGCACTCATTTACCGTAAAGCATATACCAAGGAGCGATTACAGCAATTCATAAAAGAACATCCGGGCTTTCCAGAAACGGAACAGCCGCCTTTATTTTATGGTATGGTGTATTATCGTCTGTCTGACAAGCGGGTGGTCTTAAATGTTGACCTGCCCGAAGATATAGACAAGCCGGTAGCTTTGCTTGGTCCCGATAAGCTGGCGGCTTTGTTGTCCCCCACAGAAGAATCGGAACAGAAAAATCATAGCTTGCTGAAAATATATACCTTGAGCAGTGAATGATACCACGCTCAATAAGAAGAGAAAAGACAGCGCAGGCAGCTGTCCTTTCTCTTCTTCGTTTCTTAACAATCGTCCTTCAAGCTTAACAAAACCCTAATGCTTTTCTCATAGTGCGGTGATATGCTCTCTTTACTTTTATGCCAGAACCAACAGAGGCATGACTATGAGAAAGCCTGCCAAGCAACACTTCAAGACCATTGTGATTTCAGACGTGCACTTAGGTTCTTCGGGGGCTAAGTCCAAGGCATTGGTGCGCTTTTTAAAGCAATACAGTTGCGAAACCCTCATCCTGAATGGCGACATCATCGATGCATGGCAGCTGAAACGCTATGGGCGCTGGCGCAAACGCCATACTCGCTTCTTCAAGCTCATCTTGCGTATGATTGAGAAGCATAAAACAAATGTGATTTATCTGCGTGGCAACCATGACGACTTCCTAGATCAGATTTTACCCTTGCACATCGGCAGTTTGTCTATTCTGCGCGACTATGTTTATGAAAGCCATGGGCGTCGTTTTTACGTTACCCATGGCGACGTATTCGACAGCATCACCTCCAACTTGCGTTGGCTTGCCAAACTGGGCGACATAGGATACACTTTCCTGCTGTGGCTCAATAAAAAATACAACCACTATCGGGCAAAACAAGGCTTGCCTTATTACTCTCTTTCTCAAAAGATAAAAAGCAAAGTAAAGACAGCGGTCAACTACATCTCTGACTTTGAAGAGCAGCTGGCTGCTTTGGCAAAAAGCAAAGGCTGCGACGGCGTCATTTGCGGGCATATTCACTGCGCGGCTATCCGTGAAATTGACGGTGTGCTTTATATGAACTCCGGCGACTGGGTCGAATCTTTGACCGCCCTTGTAGAAGACGACAGAGGCAACTGGCAAATTCTTCATTATGCCGATGAGCAAAGCATCGCAAAAGAAGTGATGCAAGAAAGCGTAGAGGAAACCGATGAGCTCGATGAAGTAGAATCCTTTTATGTAGCCACTTGGCTGGACAAGATGACTGCCCCTTCGAACTTTTAGTGGCTGTCTATGGCACGTTTTTTATTTATTGTGCAAGGCGAGGGCAGAGGGCATATGACACAAGCTTTAGCCCTGCGTAGCATGCTTTTGAAAGCCGGTCATACCGTAGCCGCTGTCTTGGTGGGTAGGGTAGAAGGAAGGGCGCTGCCTGCTTTCTTTACTGCTGCTTTAACCGAGCCCCTGCATTTGTTCGATAGCCCTAATTTCTTGAAAGACAAAGAGAACAAAGGCGTAGCTTGGGGCGATACTCTTTCGCATAACCTATGGCGGCTCAAGCACTTTTTGCACAGTGCCCAGCAAATAAGGCAATGGGTGAAACACTACCGTCCCGACCTGATTGTGAATTTTTATGATTTGCTTGCTGGCATAGCTCACGGACGCCGTTCCTTGGGGGTGCCTATGGTTTGTATCGGACACCAATACCTGCTCGAACATCCCGACTTTCGGCACCCGTATTGGGGGCTTGACCGTCTGGGGCTTACCCTCAATACGCGCATGACCGCTCGCGGGGCACTGCTGCATTTAGCCCTTTCTTTTGATGACGCTTATGCCGATACTGGCAAAATTAAAGTAGTGGCGCCCCTCTTGCGCCCCGAAGTATATGAGCAGCAGCCGACAGAAGGCAATTTCATTTTAGCCTATGTAAACAATGCCGGATACGGCAAAGAAATTATGGAATGGCAGCGGGCAAATCCTCACATAGAAGTGCACTGCTTCTGGGACCGCCCGGGAGCACCACCCCGCTATTCTCCGCAGCCCAATCTCACGCTGCACCGTCTGGACGGTACTCTTTTCCTGAAAATGATGGCTTCGTGTCGGGCGTTGGCAACTACCGCCGGTTTCGAGTCGGTGTGTGAAGCCATGGTGATGGGCAAGCCTGTTTTGATGGTGCCTATCCGCAGGCAATATGAGCAGGTGTGCAACGCCCTTGACGCCGTGCGTGCCGGTGCCGGCATCTGGGCAGAGCGTTTCAATTTAGACCTGCTGTTGCAATACTTGCCCCAACACCAAGCCCGCATCAAAGAAACCCGTGCATGGCATATGCAGGGACAGCAAAAACTGTTGCAACTATTGGATGCAGCGACCGGAGGAAGTCTTATGGCTGCCAACGCTCAGGCATCAGGCGCCAACGGTTCAATAATTGCCGAGTAGCTTCGTCCATACCTTCCTGCTGCGCATAGACTTCTATGATTTGATTATAGTCGGTGAGTGTATAATAAGTAATGCCTGCCTGCTCGAAAGCTTCGTGGGCATGCTCAAAACCATAGGTAACAACAGCAATGACGCCCAACACCCGGGCACCGACAGCCCGCAGCGCTTCCACAGCTTTCAAGCTGCTGCCACCTGTGGAGATAAGGTCTTCGACCACCACAATAGCTTGCCCTTCATCGAAACGCCCTTCTATTTGATTGCCCATGCCGTGCTCTTTGGGCTTGGAGCGCACGTAACAAAAAGGCAAGTTTAGGGTGTCGGCTACCAAGGCGCCTTGTGGAATGCCGGCAGTGGCAACCCCAGCTATCCCTTCTGCCTGCGGAAAATGCTTGCGCACAAGTCCTGCCAGCCCTTCTTTTATCTGACTGCGCAAAGCAGGATAGGAAAGCGTGAGCCGGTTGTCGCAGTAAATAGGCGAGAGCCAGCCGGAACTCCACCGGAAAGGCTCATGGGGGCGTATCTTTACAGCACCAATGTGCAGCAATTCATGAGCAATGCGGCGTGATAAGCTATTTGAGTCCATGTTGTTGTTTTTTTGCTCCTCCTGGGGCAAAACTACTAAAAAAACTACTTGGGCTTCGTTTACTTTGTTTGCCAGTAAACGTATATATATCTGCAATATCATAGGGGAGCTTATGTGTAAGAAAAGAATCCACCGTCTGCTTTTTTTGCAGCTATGTCTTGCCTCTGTATTTTTACATTTCGCCTGCAATTTGTCTTTTGAGCGGGTGTCCAAAGTGGCTACTTTGCCTACGCTGCGCGCTACGCCTCGTGAAATTGAACTGCGGGGCGCCTTGATGGATGTAAGCCCTGCTGATACCATCGTAGAGTATGGTTTTTTGTTGGCTATCGACAAAGACCCGACAGCATTTGAGCCCGATACGGTATTGAAGGTAGCACAAGGTGCCTTCACTGAGCCGCGGGTTTTTAGCAAGCGGTTTCCGGTAGCTGCCCTCATAGGTGTCAAAGAGAAAGCCATAATTGCACGTGCTTATGCTGTCAAGTCGTCGGGTGAAATTCTCTTGGGAGGGGTAGAACGCTATGTGCTTTCCTTTGCTTTTGTCAATAATGTAAATCTTACACCGACGTCTTTGAGTTTCGATATAGTGCTTTTCTTTGGTGATTCCTGCAGAGCAAATGTACTCGAACTGTTTGGTTCACCTTATGGGGTATTGTTGGGTAGCGGTCGTGAAGTAACCTTGCTAAATGCCTTGGATAAACGAGAGTTTGTGATAGGAGACGATGAGTTGAGTGCTTGCTTATTTGCTTCTGCTTTGGTGAAACAAGTGAGTTTTAATAACTTGAAGCCCGCTACGCTCTATTTTCTGCGTTTTTACTGGGTGGATTCGTTGCGTGTGCCGCACTATGGCGAGCCGTATCCATTGGTAACTCCGAAGCAATGAGTCAGGCAAAAGTCTCTTTGTTGAAAACATTGTTTTTTACACCCGGCAGAGCAAAGTTACTAAAAAAAGTACTTGTGTTTCTTTCACTTTGCTTGCCAGTAAACGTATATACATCTGCAATATCATAGGGGGAGCTTATGTGTAAGAAAAGAATCCACCGTCTGCTTTTTTTGCAGCTATGTCTTGCCTCTGTATTTTTACATTTCGCCTGCAATTTGTCTTTTGAGCGGGTGTCCAAAGTGGCTACTTTGCCTACGCTGCGCGCTACGCCTCGTGAAATTGAACTGCGGGGCGCCTTGGTGGATGTAAGCCCTGCTGATACCATCGTAGAGTATGGTTTTTTGTTGGCTATCGACAAAGACCCGACAGCATTTGAGCCCGATACGGTATTGAAGGTAGCACAAGGTGCCTTCACCGAGCCGCGGGTTTTTAGCGAGCGGTTTCCGGTAGCTGCCCTCATAGGTGTCAAAGAGAAAGCCATAATTGCACGTGCTTATGCTGTCAAGTCGTCGGGTGAAATTCTCTTGGGAGGGGTAGAACGCTACGTGCTTTCCTTTGGTTTTGTCAATAATGTAAATCTTACACCGACGTCTTTGAGTTTCGATATAGTGCTTTTCTTTGGTGATTCCTGCAAAGCAAATGTACTCGAACTGGTTGGTTCACCTTATGGGGTATTGTTAGGTAGCCGTCGTGAAGTAACTTTGCTAAATGCCTTGGATAAACGAGAGTTTGTGATAGGAGACGATGAGTTGCTTGCTTGCTTATCTGCTTCTGCTTTGGTGAAACAAGTGAGTTTTAATAACTTGAAGCCCGGTACGCTCTACTTCCTGCGTTTTTACCGGGTGGGCTTGTCGGGTGTGCCACATTATGGCGAACCGCATCCATTGGTAACTCCAAAGCAATGAGTCAGGCAAAAGCTTCTTTGAAACCAGAGCAAAGTAAACTCTCTTGGCACGAACTGCAGCAGCTAACCCGTGGATTTGAACATTGGCTGTGCTCTTTCGCCAATGCAGCCCATACGCCCGAGTATCCTTATGGGCGTTTTCGGGAACTCTTGGCAGTAGGGGCACGCCGTGTCATAAAGTTGTCCCGTCCCGACAGGCAGGCGCTGCATCGCTTGCAAGAAACGCTTGCCGGCAACTGGTGGTTTGGTGTGATTGCTTATGACGTGAAGAATGCCTTCGAGCGGCTGCATAGTCGTAATGCCGACTTCTTGGGTTTTCCTGACCTTTATCTGTTCAGTCCGGAATGGGTATTTGAGCACCGCAACGATGAAGTCGTTTGCCTAAGCGGCTCACTTGAAGACTTCTTAGCACAAGCTTACTGCCTGCCGTCTGCCGGGCAAGCCACAGCCGCTTACGTAGGAGCAATACATGCCACCACTTCGCAAGAGCGCTATGAAAAGACGGTGGAAGCCATCCGCTGCGACATCCGCAATGGCGAAATTTACGAAATGAATTATTGCATAGAGTTTCAAGCCGAAGCTTACCTACCAGACCCCTTTGCTCTGTTTCAGGCATTGAACCAGCGTTCACCCATGCCCTTTGCTGCCTTTGCACGCTTGGGGCAATACTATGTGTTGTCGGCTTCGCCCGAACGTTACATGAAGCGGCAAGGAAATCGCCTTGTTTCACAGCCTATCAAAGGCACCGCCCCCCGAGGACAGACGCCCCAAGAAGACGAAAAAATAAAGCAAGCATTGTTTTACAGCGAAAAAGAGCGTGCCGAAAACATGATGATTGTGGACTTGGTGCGCAATGACTTGGCACGTGTGGGCATAGCAGGCACGGTAGAAGTAGAAGAGCTTTTCGGTATTTACACCTTTCGGCGCCTACACCAGATGGTATCGACCATCTCGGTGCAGCTGCCTGCACAAGCCACCTTTATCGACTGCCTGGCAGCTACCTTTCCTATGGGCAGCATGACCGGTGCGCCCAAAGTCAGAGCTATGGAGTTGATAGAACATTACGAAACACAAAAAAGAGGCTGGTATTCTGGAACTTTGGGCTACATCACCCCCCAAGGCGACTTCGATTGGAACGTACTCATACGCACCATTTTTTACAACGACCACAGCCGCCGCCTGTCTTTCCAAGTGGGCAGCGCTATTACCTACGATGCTTCGCCGGCACAAGAATGGGCAGAGTGTTTGCTCAAAGCCGAAGCCATGCGCGAAATCTTAACAGGCATATGAGCACTATTTCTTAAATTGCCTGCCCTAATTTTTTCAAATCAGAAGCAGTACTCCCTTATGGCAGAAATAAGACCCTTGCGTGCTTGGCGCTATCATCCCCGTTTTGCAAAGCAAATAGAAGACTATACCTCGCCTTTGTTCGATGTGATTTCAGAGGCGCAGTGCCGTATGCTCTACCAAAACCCTTACAACAGCATCCATCTATCGGTACCGCAAGACGTACCCCCTTACGAAAATGTAGCCCGCCGCCTGGAGGCATGGAAGCGGGAAGGTATATTGGTACACGACCCCGTGCCTGCCATTTATGTGTATTATCAATACTTTTCGTTGCCCGGCATCGATAAGACTTTTTGTCGCAAAGGTTTTATTGCTAACATTAAAGCCTATGACTGGGAGGAAAGAGTGGTGTTGCGTCATGAAAACACCATACCGCAGTCGGTAGAAGACCGTCTGGAAATGCTGCGGCACACACGCCTCAACGTGGCGCCCACTCACGGGCTCTATACCGACCCATCGCACTGCCTCGAGCCCCTCATGGATGAAGCCATGCAGGCACCCCTCTATGAAACCGAAGACTATCAAGGAGTAGTGGACAAGCTGGCAGTCATTCATGATGCCGAAGCCATTCGTTGTTTTATCGACCTCATGCGCGACAAAGCTGTAATATTGGCAGATGGGCACCATCGCTATTCGGCTTCTCTGGCATACAGGAAAGAGCGTATGCGCCAAAACCCACACCACAGCGGGCACGAGCCCTACAACTACCACCTAATGTATTTCACCAACACCGAAGCCGATGATATCCGCATTCTGCCCACCCATCGATTGATTTCAGGTTTAGAAAACTTTGACCCACAAAGCTTCTGTGCGGCACTTGAACCTTATTTTACCATAAAGCCCGTCGCTGACCCTTACACCTTGCAGGAAATCATCACGGGCAAACCTTGGGCGTTTGGGGTGATATTGCCCGGACGCTATTTGAAAATCCGCCTGAAAGCCGAGCTCACCGACAAGCTGGAGGACTTAGTACCTTGGGATTTCCCTGACCTCATCAAGCGTTTAGACTTGACGGTATTGCATGCTTTGGTCATAGAAAAAGCCTTGGGCATTCCCGGCAAGGAACAAGCCAAGAGCAAAAGCATACACTACACACGCAGCTTGGGCGAGTGCGTTGATAAAGTGCGCAGCGGGGAGGCACAACTTGCGCTCATCAATCGCGAAATCAGCATAGAAACGGTTAAGGAAGTGTGCTATAGTGGGCATACTTTGCCGCAAAAATCTACTTACTTTTATCCAAAAGTAGTGTGTGGCTTTTTGTTTGGCAGCGTACACGACGACGAATTTAACGCCCTTGCTGACCGTTTGTTCTCATAGCAGGCAGCCGCTGTCTTGCTCACCTTGCAAAGGATGCTTGTGGTCTTGAAAAAACAAAGCAAGAGAGATACCCAATCAAGGCATGTTGTAGGGAGGATTGTATTAAAAATATGAAAAAAGAAGCTTGATTTTATGGATATTACAGCAAAAATCAAAGGAATTGAATACGAGCCGAAACTGACAAGCCAATTGAAAATGTTTGACTTCAGCGGTTTTGACATAAATAGATTGCCAGCAAATTGTTTAATCAATTTTGACGGATTTTCGTTTGGTTTATCAAAATGGGTTTCACCTAAAAGAACCCGGTCTTATCCTTATGAAAGAGTCTATAACACACTTGGAACTGCCAAACGAATTACAGTTATTCCAATAATCAAAGATGAAGGCAAAAACGGCGACAGAGACTTTGTTCAATGGGATACTATTTCATTGATGAGTTTGCTTGACGTTTTTGTGGTTTTTGCCTACTATAATGCAGCTGAAAAGCACAAAAAACAAGAAGATAAAATTACCAAACAACAATTTGATAATGAATTAGTAAAGCAAAAAATTGCTGAAATCAAAAACTATCACAGTTCGGCTTTGCATTGGAATTTAAAAGAAATTGAGCAATCGTTTCCATATTTAATTCAGAGGGTAAAAGAAAGTTACAATGAAATCGGAAAACGATTAAATGTGGCATTTCACAATGAACAAGGAATTGACCGATTTGCCAATCAATTTATTAACGGTGTTAAAGACTTTATGCAAACATCACGACAAAAAGCACAAGAAGCACAAAAACGTGAAATGCAAACTATTCAACCGAAAGAAGCTTTATCAACTTTTACAAAAGCAACTATCACCATTGAAAACTATCTTGGCGGAAAATATTATTTTACCACAGATGAAATTAGAATAGAAAACGATAAAATTTATTTGATTGAAGCCAAACATTCTCGAACCTCTATTTTGCCAAGCATTGGCGACATTAAAGACGGTTTGCTAAAAATGATGCTTTATACGAATTTGAAAAACGTATCTGTAAATGACAAAGAGTATGATGCAATCCCTGTTCTAAAACTCACTTCGTCAAAATTGACAAACGATATTTACCTAACTGATTTTGAGACAAATCTTGAATTGAACCACAGACAAAAAGAAATGCTAAAACGACTATTTGACGAAGCAAACGAAAACAATTTTAAAATATTGATTGAAAAAGCCGAATAAAAATGATAAAAAGTCCGTTAAGATATCCCGGTGGAAAAAGTCGAGCCATAAAATTCATTGCCCCTTTAATTCCTGAATTTGATGAATTTAGGGAGCCTTTTGTAGGTGGTGGTTCTGTTTTTGTATATCTCAAACAAAAATTTCCAAATAAAAAATTTTGGATAAACGATATTTATGAAAATCTATATCATTTTTGGAAACAAACACAACAAAATCCTAAAAGACTCATTGAACAAATTCAACATTGGCGCGATAACGCAACTGCTGGTAAAGAATTATACAAATATTTACTTGACAATATTGATAAGTTTGATGCCTTAAATAAGGCAGCAGCATTTTTTGTTATTAACAGGATAACATTTTCAGGAACAACCGAAAGTGGTGGTTACTCAAATGCAGCGTATAATAAACGCTTTACGCAATCCAGTATAGAAAGAGTGAAAGCATTATCAAAGATTTTAGATAATACAAAAATCACAAATCTTGATTATCAAGAAGTCATCGAAGCAGAAGGTGAAAATGTTTTTATCTTTTTAGACCCACCATATTATTCGGCAACAAAATCTGCCCTTTACGGTAAAAAAGGTAATTTACATAAAATCTTCGACCATAAAAGATTTGCAGAAGTATTAAAGCGCACCAATCATAAATGGCTTGTTACTTATGACGATAGTGAATATATCAGAGATTTATTTTCGTTTGCCAATATCAAAGAATGGAACTTGACTTACGGAATGCGAAACATAGGAAATAACGGAAACCAAAAAGGAAACGAGCTGTTTATTTCCAACTATCCGTTAGAAACAAAAAAACAAAAAATCAGAACATTATTTGATGAATGTGAAAAAAGAAATACTACCCAGAAAAGTTTATAAATAATGCCGAGTAATTGCAAATATTAAAGCTTATGAATTTTTTACATTTTTAACAAGAAACAAATGGCACTATATAAAATCATAGGGAATCATTTAGAATACATTAAAGAAAAGCCGTTTCGCCTTGAGAAGGAGCTTCAGGAATTGACTGAAAACAACCTGAAAACAATATTCGGGCTTGAACTTGTAAAATCTGAATTTGTATTGAAGAACTTCCGAATCGATACCCTTGCTTTTGACAGAGAGTCCAATGCTTTCGTGATAATCGAATATAAACGGGATAAAAATTTTAGCGTAATAGACCAAGGATACGCTTATTTATCTTTAATGCTGAATAATAAAGCAGATTTCATATTGGAGTTTAACGAAAACCTCGGCAAGACATTAAAGAAAACCGATGTCGATTGGTCGCAGTCGAGGGTTTTGTTTGTTTCACCATCTTTTACCGATTATCAAAGGGAAGCGATAAACTTTAAAGATTTGCCTATTGAATTATGGGAAGTTAAACGCTATGAGAATGGAACTGTATCGTTTGAACAAATACGAAAAGCCGATGCAAAAGAAAGTATAAAGACCATTTCAAAATCTGATGCAAACATTGACACAGTAGCAAGAGAAATTAAAATTTATACAGAAGAAGAGCATTTGGCAAATGCAACCCAAGAGATAAAAGAGCTTTATGAGAAATTAAAATCTGCTATTTTGAATTTAGACAATCTTGAAGTTAAGCCTACAAAGCTTTATATAGCATTTGTTTCTGGAAGAAATGTTGTTGATATATTACCGCAAAGAAAGGCATTAAAAATTTGGCTCAATTTGGCTAAAGGCGAACTTGACGACCCAAAAGGAATTGCAAAAGACGTTTCAGGTATTGGACACTGGGGAAATGGAGATTATGAAATAAAAATCCAAAATGATGACGATTTAGAATACATTTTGAGCTTAATAAAACAATCTTTGAAAAAGAACAAAAAATAACGGATGTCAACAAAGTGTGTAAAAAAATAGCTTCCTAATGTCGGCTACTTTTTTCATGCACTCACCAACATTGCAGAAAGGAAACCAATGTGGGTTTAAGAATGGAAAGAGAACTAACTTGAAATGGTTGAATTTTTTAGTGCTTGTGGGTAGTGTTGTTAGCTTATTGCTTGCGATAGGAAGTTACTAAAACTGTCCTTGATAATAGCCAAATTGGTTTTTCTGTTCAAAAAAAAATTACGTCCCTCATTTCGAAAAGCGTAGGCTGCCGCTTAGAGCGTAGCGAGTAATTTTAAGCTAAGCGACAAAGAAATCGAAAAGAACTTGCTCGCTTGCGCTTGAAAAAGCAAGGGCAAAGAAACAGAAACACAAAAAGCACAAACTTAGAAAGAAGCCTGTGGCTTAAAAAAGCAAAAACCGATGCAGCAAGCATCGGTTTTTTAGTACCCGAGGCGGGACTCGAACCCGCACGGTGTTGCCACCACCAGATTTTGAGTCTGGCGCGTCTACCAATTCCGCCACCCGGGTTTTTTGTTTTGCTCTTGGGTTTTCCGTGAATTGGTGATGCAAATTTAGAGAGCCTTTTCAAAACCGCAAAATATTTTTGAGAAATTTTTTTTAGAAAAAACAGCAACTGCTTTGCTTTCAAATAGATAAAAGAGCTTTTTTCTTTGGGTTTTGCTGCTGAAAATTAAGGCAGGCAGTGGTGTCGTTTGAGGCTCCAGGCTTGCGGCTGCCGGTTGAAATACTTTTTGGTTTCGCCCCATACCTTACGAAAGAGTTCCGACTGGCGATAATTCTCTAAAGCAGCCTCATCGCGCCAATGGCTGTAGGTGAAAAAGACCGAAGGGGTGCTTTCTTGTTGCAGCAGCTCTAAATGCAAACAGCCGTCAAAACTGCGTATTTGCTCTTTGTAGCTGTCGAACAGCCGCAAGAAAGTGTCGATATGGGCTTCGTCAAAGCTCATGCAAACGATGCGAACAATCATGCTTTTTTTCGTGTTTTCTAATCAAATCACTGTTCAGGAATCAAAAATAAAGAATAAATTTGCTTGTGTAGTCCAAAATATTCATCACAAAACCTAAAACAAGAGAGCGCTTGATAGAGAAAGTAATTATTTTAGAAAACGTATCCTTGGTTGACTTTTTAGGCGTAGGCAACGCCAACATCAAAGAAGTAGCAGCGGCTTTTCCTGCCAGCCGCATCATATCCCGAGGCAACGAAATCCGCATTCAGGGACGACCGCCCGAAATCATCAAAATCAACGCCATCATACAAGCTCTCTTGGAGCACTACCACCGTTACGGTCATCTGAGCGTGGACAAGGTGCAGACCTTGCTGCGCGAAGACCATTCCCACGAGCGGCAAATAGAAGAACTAGAAGACTTTCGCGACGAAATTTTGTTGTATGGCGTGCAAGGGGCACCCATCAAGCCACGTACGCTCAATCAAATGCAGCTGGTCAAAGCTTCTTTTGAAAACGATTTGGTATTTGCTTTGGGTCCGGCAGGGACGGGCAAAACCTACATATCGGTAGCTTTGGCAGTGCGTGCTTTGAAAAACAAATTGGTGAAAAAGATTATCATCACACGCCCTGCCGTCGAGGCTGGCGAGCATTTGGGTTTCCTGCCCGGCGACCTCAAAGACAAAGTGGACCCTTATCTGCGTCCTATTTACGACGCTTTAGACGACATGATACCCGCCGAAAAATTTAAATTTTACGAAGAGAACCGGGTCATTGAAATTGCCCCGCTGGCATACATGCGGGGGCGCACCCTGAACGATGCCTTTGTGTTGCTGGACGAGGCACAAAATACAACCCCCATGCAGATGAAAATGTTCTTGACACGCATGGGACCCAACTCGAAAGTCATCGTAACCGGTGACCAATCGCAAATAGACTTGCCACCAAAGCAGCGCTCCGGGCTGGTCGAAGCCATGGAGGTATTGCGTGGCGTAAAGGGGATTGGCTTTGTGGAGCTGAACACTCAAGACGTGGTGCGTCATAAGTTGGTGCAGTCCATCATCAAAGCATATGAGAAATACGAGGGTAAAGAAGGCAACAACAGTGCATAAGGCACAAGTCGTTTTTGTTGTAAATTGCGCCCTCGTAAGAAAACAAGATACACCGTACTTCTTAATACACAATTTATCAAAGCTATGATTACAAAAGAACAAGTGTTGCAAGCCTTGAGCACCGTGCCGGAGCCTGATTTGAAGGGAGACCTGGTTTCGCTCAATATGATACGAGATGTAGAGATAGAGGGCAAGCAAATACGTTTTACCGTAGTGCTGACCACGCCCGCTTGCCCCTTGAAAGAAAAAATAAAAAATGACTGTGAAGAAGCTCTGCGCCGTCATTTGGGCGACGACCTGAACATCGACATTCACATGACTGCTGAGGTGGCACCTTCAGCCAAAGCTCCCTTGATTCAGGGGGTGAAGAATGTGATAGCCATTGCTTCTGGTAAAGGGGGCGTTGGCAAATCGACCGTTACGGTCAATCTTGCTGTAGCATTAGCCAAAACCGGTGCCCGTGTGGGTATCGTAGATGCCGATATATTCGGTCCTTCTATCCCTACCATGCTTGGCGTGGAAGGGGAGCATCCGCCCGTGCAAGACATCGATGGCAAGCAATACATCATCCCCGTGCAGGCACATGGAGTGAAAGTCATTTCTATGGGCTTTCTTGCCCCCGAAGAGAGTGCCATTGTGTGGCGCGGACCTATGGCAAGCAAAGCGCTGATTCAATTCTTTGGCGATGTATATTGGGATGAACTCGATTATCTGCTGGTTGACCTGCCGCCCGGCACCAGCGATATCCACCTCACTTTGGTGCAAGCCATTCCCTTGAGCGGGGCAGTGGTGGTAACTACCCCCCAAAAGGTAGCTCTCGCCGATGCCATCAAAGCCATTGCCATGTTCCGGCAGCCGCAAATACAAGTACCTCTTTTGGGCTTGATTGAAAACATGGCTTACTTCACGCCTGCCGAACTGCCCGCAAACAAATACTATATCTTTGGAAAAGACGGCGGCAAAGTGTTGGCAGAACGCTTCGATATACCTTTCTTGGGCGAAGTGCCTTTGGTGCAAGCCTTGCGTGAAGGCGGTGATGTCGGCACGCCCATTGCTATCGAAGAGGAGCATCCCGTAGGGAAAGCTTTTGCCGCCATAGCGGCTTCTTTGGCACAACAACTGGCAGTGCGCAATGCTCAAGCCGAAACAACCGTCTAAAACAGGAACAGCCTCATTGGAAATAATGTTATCCTTGTAACTGACTTACAGGCAAACACTATGTCTATCATTGAACGAATAGAAGCTGCTCTTGACAACATCCGCCCCTATTTGGAGACCGATGGCGGCAATATACGGGTAGTGGAAGTAACCGACGACCTAGTAGTAAAACTGGAACTATTGGGGGCTTGTAGCTCTTGCCCTATGTCTTCCATGACTTTCAAAGCAGGCGTAGAGGAAGCTATTCGTAGGGCTGTACCAGAGGTGAAGGCAATTGAGGCGGTCAATGTGAGTATAGGCTAAAGTTGCTTCACTGGCACAACGATACCTCAAAAAAAGCGCCCTGCAAGGGGCGCTTTTTTGCTGTAGGGGGAGGATTCGAACCTCCACGGGGCGGTTAGGTGCATCTGCCATGGCACAGACTGCCCAAAAGCACCCGGCAGACGACTTTCTCCCTTATCCCCACCCGCGAGACCGGCGGGCATGGCTGCCAATTTCATCACCCTACAATTTTGTGTCTTTGCTTGTTGCAAATATATAACAAAGTTTATTTTTGCTAAAAATTATTCATTTAAATTTTTAAAAAAATAGATTTTATTGTGTTTGTGCGCTGTTTTAGTAAATAATTTTTAATTTTTTGTAAAAAAAGGAGCCGCTTATGAAAAAATATTCAATAGATGAGGTCGATCGTGCCATCCTGAATCTGCTGCTGCAGAACAGCGACTTGTCGTATCAGGAAATAGCTGAACGTGTGTTTATCTCACCGGGTACGGTGCACCTGCGCATCAAGAAAATGAAACAAGCGGGCATCATATTGGGCAGCCGCCTCCAAATAGCTGAAAACCTGCTCGGCTTCGACATCACCTGCTTCATAGGCATATTTTTGGAAAAAAGCGCCTACTACGAGACTGTAGCCGACGCGCTGGAGGCAATGCCCGAAGTGGTAGAAGTGCACTATACCACAGGAGCTTACAGCATTTTTCTGAAGGCGATTTGCCGTGATACGGCGCACCTACGCACTTTCCTGCACGACCGCCTGCAAAAACTGCCGGGTGTGCAGCGTACCGAAACACTCATATCGCTCGAAGAGCGTTTCAATAGACCGCATTTATTATCTGATAACTAAGATTTTTCCAATGTAGAAGAAACATTATCGGAGAATTTTTGTTAATTTTGCAGTGATTGAAATTAGTCTAAATAAGAAAGATACTCTATGAGTAAGCCTCATTCAACCGACGACGTTTTGCAAAAACACATCAACTCGGACTATAAATATGGTTTTACGACCAATGTAGAGATAGAAGCCGCCCCCAAGGGCTTAAATGAGGATATTATTCGTTTGATTTCGAATAAGAAAAACGAGCCCAGCTGGATGCTGGAGTGGCGTCTAAATGCCTTCCGGCAGTGGCAGAAAATGGAAGAGCCCCATCATTGGGCAAATATTCAATATCCTCCCATCAACTACCAAGATATTATTTACTATGCGGCGCCCAAACAAAAAAAGCGCCCCAAAAGCCTCGACGAGGTAGACCCCGAACTACGCCGCACTTTTGAAAAGCTGGGCATTTCGCTCGAAGAGCAGAAGCGCCTTACCGGCGTGGCAGTAGATGCAGTCATGGACAGCGTATCGGTCATTACTACCTTCCGCGAAAAGCTGGCAGAGCTGGGCATCATCTTTTGTCCTATCAGCGAAGCTATACAAGAATACCCCGACTTGGTGCGCAAGTATTTGGGCAGTGTGGTGCCAGTCACTGACAATTTCTTCGCTGCTCTCAACTCGGCGGTATTTAGCGATGGCTCTTTTGTGTATATTCCCAAGGGGGTGCGTTGTCCTATGGAACTCTCTACCTATTTCCGTATCAACGCACAAAACACAGGACAGTTTGAGCGCACGCTCATCATTGCCGAGGAAGGGTCCTATGTGAGCTATCTGGAAGGATGCACTGCCCCCATGCGCGATGAAAATCAGCTGCATGCTGCCGTGGTGGAGTTGATTGCCTTAGACAATGCCGAAATCAAATACTCCACGGTGCAGAACTGGTATCCGGGCGATAAAGAGGGCAAAGGAGGGATTTACAACTTCGTAACCAAGCGGGGCATCTGTGCCGGCAAAAACTCTAAAATCTCTTGGACACAAGTAGAGACCGGCTCTGCCATCACTTGGAAATACCCCTCAGTAATACTCAAAGGCGACAACTCTGTAGGCGAGTTCTACTCGGTGGCAGTAACCAACAACTACCAACAGGCAGATACCGGCACTAAGATGATTCACATAGGCAAGAACACCCGCAGCCGCATTGTGTCGAAAGGTATTTCTGCCGGTAAGAGCCAAAACTCATACCGTGGCTTGGTGCAGGTGCACCGCCGTGCAGAAAATGCCCGTAATTTCTCTCAATGCGACTCGCTGCTCATTGGCGACAAGTGCGGTGCCCATACCTTCCCCTATATAGAAGTAAAAAACAACACAGCCATAGTAGAGCACGAAGCAACCACCTCGAAAATAGGCGAAGACCAGCTGTTTTATTGTCAACAGCGAGGCATAGACCCCGAAACCGCCGTGGCGCTGATTGTCAATGGGTATGCCAAAGAGGTGCTCAAGCAGCTGCCTATGGAATTTGCCGTGGAGGCGCAAAAACTACTGGCTATCTCTTTGGAAGGCAGCGTGGGTTGATGCCGCTTGTCTTGCCCTTTTGTTTATCTTTCTTTCTTGTTGAATCAAACCAAATCTAAACATTGAACATCCTATGTTGTCTATAAAAGATTTAAAAGCGCGCGTAGAAGAAAAGGAAATCCTCAAAGGTCTGAATCTGGAAGTGAAACCGGGCGAAGTGCATGCCATCATGGGACCCAACGGTTCGGGCAAAAGTACTTTAGCCAATGTGTTGGCGGGGCGTGAAGACTATGAAGTAACTGGCGGCGAGGTGTTGTTTATGGGAAAAAACCTTTTGGAACTGGAGCCCGAAGAAAGAGCTGGCGAAGGTATCTTTCTTGCTTTCCAATATCCGGTAGAGATTCCGGGCGTTACCACTGCCAATTTCCTAAAAACAGCCCTGAATGCTGTGCGTGAATACCGTGGATTGGAGCCGCTCGATGCCGTGCAGTTCTTGAAACTGCTCAAAGAAAAAATGAAACTCGTGGAGATGGACAGCAGCTTGGTCAACCGCTCGCTCAACGAAGGCTTTTCGGGCGGAGAAAAGAAACGCAACGAAATCCTGCAGATGGCTTTGCTCGAGCCCAAGCTGGCTATCCTCGACGAAACCGACTCCGGCTTAGATATCGATGCTTTGCGCATTGTGGCAGAGGGTGTAAACAAACTGCGCTCCAAAGACAACGCTTTTATCGTGATAACCCACTATCAGCGCCTGCTCAACTACATAGAGCCTGACTATGTGCATGTACTTTACAAGGGGCGCATCGTGAAGTCCGGCACCAAAGAGTTGGCGCTTGAACTCGAAGAGCGCGGATACGATTGGATTAAAGAAGAAGTAGATGCCAACGCTTCATTTTAATTGACGCAGATTGAACTATGACAACAAAAATAACAACCGGTATAATTGACCAACAATTGGCAGCTCAACAACGGCAGTTAGCCGCTGACGTGCCCTTGATGGCAGAATGGCGCAAAGCCGCTTTGGGCAAACTCGAACAACAGGAAGTGCCTGCCTCCCGCCATGAAGAGTGGAAATATACCAACATACGCAGCGTGTGGAAAAAATTGGGCGAGGTAGCGGGCGAATCTGTGGCGTCAACCCTGCCCCAATGGCAGGGCGATGCTTTGAATGTGCGTTTTGCCGCTGGACAGGCAGTCGAGCTGCCCGAAATAGAAACGGCAAACTATATAGTATGCAGCTTGCAAACGGCTTTTGAAAAATATCAAGAAAAAATACAGGACCATTTTGCCAAGCACACCCACTTGCAAGACGACTATTTTGTTTTGTTGAACGAAGCACTGTGGACCAGCGGTTTGTTCGTCTGGGTAAAGCGTGGACAGGTGCTGCCGCAGACCTTGGCGGTGTACTTCGAAGAAGGTCAAGAAGTATTAGAAAACACACACCACCTTTTTATCTTGGAAGAAGGCGCACAAGCCGAATGTGTTTATTTCTTTCATGGCGAGCGCAACCTATACAGCCTGCATAACTGTCTTACAGAGGCTTATTTGGCAAAGGATGCTGTATTGAAGCACTATATTGCCGAAGCCGAAGCTTTCCATCACAGCCGTGTGCTGCGTACCTTTGCCGATGTAGAGCAAAATGCCCACTACCACAATGTAACTTTCGTACTGGGGGGCAATATGACACGTCATGATTTGTGTGCCGCTTTGAAGGGACACCATGCCGAAGCGCATTTTTACGGCTTGAACTACCTTCGTGGGCATGCCCACGCCGACCACCATACGATAGTGGACCACATCGCTCCCAAAACACAGAGCAACGAATTGTACAAAGGGGTGTATGATGAACAATCAGCCGGAGTATTCAACGGCAAGATATACGTACGCCCCGATGCGCAGCAAACCAATGCTTTTCAGTCGAATCGCAGCATACTGCTCACACCAGAGGCAAGCATCAACACCAAACCCCAGCTGGAGATATGGGCTGATGATGTGAAGTGTTCGCATGGGGCTACCATCGGGCAAATCGACGAAGATGCGCTTTTTTACCTGCGGGCAAGAGGCATTCCCCAATCACAGGCGAAGGCGCTGCTGCTGCAGGCATTTGCTGGTGAAGTGCTCGAGCATGTAGGCAACGATTCGTTGAAAGAATATTTGCTTGCACGTCTCCAAGAGCGATTTTCTTGAAACTATAAGCCCTTTTTTTACGTTGGTTTTTTAAATTGAAGGGCTATTTTCAACCTAATATGAAAATTTAAATATTTGAAGCCATGGAAAAACTAACGGAAAAAAAAGCGCTGGAAATCGAGCGTATCCTCAAGGAAGCGGTGATGCAGTGCACCCGTGCCGATGGCTGGGCAAACCTTGCCGAGGTAGGAGGGGTGTTGCGAAGCAAAGGGATACAGTACGGCAAGCTGTCGCGCTTTGTAAGCAACTATCCGCATTTGGTAGAGCTGAAACTGGACACCTCCATTTCACCGCCTGCGGTGTATGCTCGCTTAAAGAAAAAATAAGGTGCCTTGGCATTTCTTTCTCTCATAAAAGCATAATTTTGCCCCACGGGCTTGGCGCTCGTGGGGTCTGTTTTGCACTAAGCGTTGGAGAGATTAGAAGAACAATAAGCTCATGAATAAAAAATATGCACGCAATCCCGTGCGGGCAGTGCTCATAACTTTGCTTGCCTTGCCTTTGTTGGTATGGGGCGTGTGGAATCCTGTCCATCACCCGCAGGCAGATGTTTTGTGGATGACAGCCGTCCTGTTTTTGGTATATGCCTTCTGGCTTTATGCCGCTCCTTTGGTGGTTTGGCAAGATGACCGCCTATGGGTCAATACCGGCTTACTTTCAAAAAATGATTTAGATTTGAACCGGGTAACCGAAGTGGACATTACGCCACATATGGTTACTTTCATCGTGGACAAATCCAAAAGGCTGTGGGTGCGAGTGCCGCTGCGTCTGTTGAGTCCGGATGACCGGAATGCCTTCTTGCGGGATGTGGAAAAGTACATGCGCGACAACAAGGGCATAGATGTACTGTAAGGCGAAAAGAAGAGCACTCTGCTTGCTTTTTTTTCTGGCAGCGGCTTTTGGGGGGTATGCACAGGCTCCAGCACTTTCTTTTGTTTTCGAAGAAGAAAAGGAAGGCATCCGTTTATATACTGCTTATGATGCACGCCATCAATTGGTGGTTGTTAGAGGAGAGGTGAGCGTAGAAGCCTCTTCACAAGCGGTTTTGAACCTCTTGCGCGACAGTAAGCGCGGACATCTGTGGGTGAATGAAGTGTATCGTATGGAAACACTTGCCGTGCAAAGTGATTCGGCATGGGTGAGTCGGGCTTTTATTCACTTCCCTTTTCCATTCAAAGACAGAATATTGGTGTTGAAAAATATTTTGAAAAAGGAGCCGAAAGGGGAGGAGGTGGTGGTTCAGCGCGTAGAGCGAGATTACTATTCCGCAAGTACTGGGTATGTCGAAATTTTAAATGCCTATGGCTGGTGGAATATACAAAGTAGGGGTAATGGCATTTCGAAAATCATATACACCTTTGCCGCTGATGTACGGGTATCGCTGCCTGCGTATGTGGAGAAAAAAATGGCGCTGGCGGGTATGTATGGTACGCTGAAAAGGATGCGCTCTTTATTGGAAAAGCCACGCTAACCTGTGCCTGTGTGTTGTGCGAAATAGCTCTAAATAAAACTTTTTACTCGATTTGGGGTTGTATTATGAAAGCATCTCAGGTAAAAATCATTCGGCTTCTGTGTCTCTGAATAGGAAAGCTTGTAGTGTCATGAGTCGTATTTGCGTTTTTCCCTTGCTTGTTTTTTTACATTTTAACACGTTTTTTATGAAACTGCATCTTGTCTCGAGGGGGAGGAAGTGAATCTGCTACTTAATGAAATACAATCGTCTTACCACAAGCAAATGCCGGAAGGCATGCTGTCTTCATATCGAAAGGTAACCAATAAAAAATTGCACAAAATGGAGATTCAATCACTTGTTTCGTGGTGTTCCGAACACCTAAGTCCGATGGCTTGGCAACGGGTAGCTACCGAGTTGAGCCCTTATTTTCAGAAGAAGTATGGGTGGAGCATTGCGGCTCTTTTCAAACCTCAAGCGAACATGCACCTCGACGATGAAGATTTGATACATATCAATGAGGTGCTGCAATCGCTTTACGGACAGACTGTAGAGGGATAGCTGTAATCGCCTGTATGAACACAAATAGGGCGGGAGGTCTCTTTCAAGGGGGGCTTCCCGCCAACTTTTTTCTGGCGCCTTTGTTTTACTTTTAAAATCAAGCAACAAAGATGAAACAAGCAATTGCCATTTGCTGGCTGCGCCGCGATTTGCGCCTGCACGACAACGCAGCCTTGTATCATGCACTGCGTAATCACTCTGCGGTATTACCCGTTTTTATTTTTGACCGCAGTATTTTGGATGCCCTGGAAAAACCATTCGACTTGCGTGTGCAATTCATTCACGAGCAGCTCAGACACTTAAAAGGACAACTGCGTGCCTTAGGGAGCGATTTATGTGTACTTTATGATTATGTCGGGCAAGCATGGCGGCATATATTAAATGTCTATGAAGTGGAAGCCGTATATACCAATGATGACTATGAACCCTATGCGCGCAAGCGCGATGCTCAAGTAGCGGAATTACTGAAAACACACCATACTCCTTTTTACAGATTCAAAGACCAAGTGATATTCGAGAAGTCGGAGGTAGTGAAAAGCGACGGCACCCCCTATGTGGTTTTTACACCCTACGCGCATAAGTGGAAGACACAGCTCAATGATTTTTATTTGAAGCCTTACCCCACAGAAAAATACTTTTCTTCTTTTTTGAAACTGAGCGAGGAGCTGCCTTTCCCTTCTTTGGAAGCCATGGGGTTTCGGGCAAAGCCCTTTGTTTTTCCCCCTTGCGAAATTCGTGAAGATATTATACGCAATTACCATCAAACGCGTGATTTGCCGGCACTTGATGAAGGCACAAGTCGATTGGGTGTGCATTTGCGCTTCGGTACGGTCAGCATACGGGAACTGGCACATAAAGCCAAAGAATGGAATGCCACTTATTTGAATGAGTTGATTTGGCGCGAGTTCTTTATGATGATTTTATGGCATTATCCAGAGGTAGTAACGCATGCATTCAAAAAAAACTACGACAATATCCCCTGGAGCCACGATGAGGCAGCGTTCCGGCGTTGGTGCGAAGGCAACACAGGCTACCCGTTGGTAGATGCAGGCATGCGGCAACTCAATGAGACGGGGTATATGCACAACCGCTTGCGTATGCTTACGGCTTCTTTTCTTTGCAAACACCTGCTGATTGACTGGCGTTGGGGAGAAGCCTACTTCGCTTCTAAACTGCTGGATTATGAGCTGTCGTCTAACAATGGTGGGTGGCAGTGGGCAGCGGGCACCGGCTGTGATGCTGCACCCTATTTTCGGATTTTTAACCCATGGACACAGCAAAAGAAGTTTGACCCGCAGTATGAATTTGTGAACCGCTGGGTGCCCGAATGGCGAAGCAAAGACTATCCCAAGCCGATTATAGAGCATGCCGCTGCACGCAAGCGCGCCATAGACTACTATAAGCGCTACATTGGTTAACAAGAAGTGGTATTTGCCGATAGCTATTTTTATGTTTATATTTCAAGGAAAGTAACTTATTGCAACAGAACATCTGAAAGCGAATATAAACACTATGCAACAGCAAGAAGAGTCTATTTCTACCTTTTTCCGGCGGGTAGGTTTGCAGCAAGAGCAACTAGACCTACTTTCCTTGCAGTGGTATGTAGCTACTCTTGGCTTGTTGGTATCGATAGAGCGAGGGGTAAGTTATTGGTATTTGAAGCAAATACCTTCCCCTTTTCTTTTTTTAACTATTGGGTTGGGATGGGTACTGGTGTTCATGTTGCTTCGCTACGATTGGGTGAAGCTCTCATCTGTGTTTATTGTATTGCTGCTCTATGCCCAGTCGGTAGACCTACTCAATGGAAGTATTTTTTTTACTCATTATGAAGAGGTTATAAGTGCAGTTTACGCCTTAGTTGCCTGCTTTTTTTCTTATTTTCTGTTTTCTTTTGTCGAAGATAGAAGGAAAAAGCGTATTCTTTATTTTTTACTCACCTCTGTGTGGGTAGCGACGCTTGTTTTTTTGACCAAAAAATATTTACCTGTTTTAGTGTTCGCATCTTATTTTATGATTGTGTGGGTGGACAGACTCAAAGAAAATTTTTTAAAACGAGAAGCAGATGCATTCCAGCGCGTGGCTGCGCTTACTTCGGAGGTAGAGGCACTCAGAATGCGCTTGTTGCAAACAAAGCAAACTTTTTCACTGCAGCAAAAGAAAATAGAAAATCAAAAGGAGTTGCTTGAGCGGCAATATGAAGATACCCTGAGACGTAGCAACCGTATTCGGTTCTATAGTCAGGTACTGTGGGCGATGGCACATTACAAATACGTGCGGGAGGGGATGTGGCAAGAAGGCATGGAGTACTTACTGCCTACATCTGCCGAAGCGCTGAGTGTAACCCGCATTTCTCTTTGGAAATGGCATGAAGAAACAAACATCCTTCACTTGATAGCTGCTTATGAAGAAAGTAGCGGAAAGGTATCTTTTGAAAAAGAGCAAGTTGTTTTGCATGCTTTGAGCGAGCGGATACCTCAATTGTTGATTGAGCAACATTGGTGTGTAGAGGATGTAGAAAGTGCTGCCATTCCAGAAGGCGATGTGGCATTTTTGGACTACCTCAAACGGCATCACATCCTGTCGTTTATGTGGTTGCCTGTGGTGCGCAAAGACCGTCTGTACGGCTTACTTTGTTTCGAAAATCAGGGGCAGCGGCGCGGTTGGAAGCCCGAAGATGTATTGTTTGCTCGTTCGGTGGTCGATGTTTTAGACATGGTAAGTCATGCAGCCGAACGGAGGGTGTTTCAGGAAGAAATCAAGAGACAAAAGGAAGAGATAGAGGAGCAAAATGAGTTGCTCAAACGCCAACAGGAAGAGATATTGGAAATGAACCGGCGCTTGGAGGCATTGGTGCAGGAGCGCACCCGGCGCTTGGAAATTCAAAACAAACAATTGGCTGAGTATGCTTTTGTGAACGCCCACTTATTGCGTGGTCCGTTGTGTAATATATTGGGTATAGTTCACATTTTAGAGCAAGAAGAAAATCAAAAACCAGAGCAGTTGGCTATTTGGTTGCCCTTACTGCGCGAGGCAAGCAACCGATTAGATGAAATTGTGCAAAAGATAGCCCACTTTTTAGACGACAAAGGCTATTTTGACCGCTACGACCTGAAACCGGGAGATTATCACCAATTTTGATGTAATTTTTTTGATTTTTTTTGTGTATTTTATTACACTTCCTTATCTTTCAAAAAGATTGAGCAAGTATAACGCTATCATTTTAAGCAAGCAGTATGGTTAGAGGGAAATATTGGTTGGTCGTAGTATGGAGTGTAGCCTTGAGCCTGAGTGCACAAGCCCAGCAAGACAAACAGCTCAAGCGTTTGGGCGATGAGTTGTTTCAGCTTTCTATAGAAGAACTTATGGACATACCGGTGAGTGTGGCTACCAAAAAGGAGTTGAGCATACGTGAAACCCCCGGGATAGTGAGCGTCATTACTCAGGAGGAGATTCGCAACAGTGGTGCCCGTGATTTGATAGATGTGCTTCGTTTGGTACCCGGATTTGAGTTTGGCGGCGACGTGCAGGGGAGTGTCGGTTTGGGGGTGCGTGGCATCTATGCCTTTGAAGGCAAAGCCTCGGTCTTTTTAAATGGTACCCCCATGAACGATTTGTTGTTTGGTAATGTGCTATTTGGGCATCGTTTCAATCCGGACCAAATCAAGCGCATTGAAATCATACGTGGACCCGGCTCGGCTATTTATGGAGGTACTTCTGAGCTTGCCGTTATCAATATAGTAACAGTAGATGAAGAGCTGAACGGGGCAGAAGCTACCCTTATGCACGGGCAAATGCAGGAAGTGCCCGGGCGCAGTCGCCTTACCCTTTCTTGGGGGCAGCCCTTGGGAAAAGATTGGGAGGTGTCTCTTTCAGCGTCCTACCTGCAGGGGGTGCGCAGCGACAAAACTTACCGCGATGTGTATGGCAACACCTTCGAAATGGAAGACAATTCGGCTATTCGGACAAGGAATGTTTTCGTTGGCGTAAAAAAAGGTAATTTTCAACTGAATTACCTAAACGACAGCTATCATTTGCGCCACCGCAACGGTTATGGTAGGGCTCTGAGCGAGGATACCGACCATCTGACCGACTATCACCACTTGCAGGCAAAATATCGCTGGCAACTCTCTGAAAGGTGGGAATTGCGTCCGTTGTTCCAGTATCTTTGGCAGCACCCTTGGGTATCTAACGACCCGAATGTGTTTGAATGGAGCAACCGCACCGCTCGCCGTACGCTGTTGGGCTTGGAAAGCAATTTCCAAATCGGTAAGGAAAGAAACGGTTGGGACATTACTTTTGGCGGGCAAGTTTACCAAGATTACGCCAAAGTACTGTATTATGGACCCGACCCCTCGCTTTCTACCCAAATACCCAGTCCCGACGATACCTCTCGCTTGCCCAAAGTAACTTATTATAACTACACTGCTTATGTACAAGCCATCTGGCAACGTAACCAATGGACCTTCACTTTGGGGGCGCGTGACGATTACCACACAGGCTACGGCAATGCTTTCGTGCCTAGGGTAGGGCTTACTTTCGTGGATGCTAAATTCCATTCTAAGCTCTTGGCTTCGCGAGCATTTCGAGCACCTAATATCTGTTCTACCAACCCCACAGTGCAGCCCGAATATGCCACCGTCTTAGAATTGGAGTTGGGTTATCAGCTAATGCGTTCTTTGTTCTGGACTTTGAACCTCTACGACATCACCATTGACAAACCGCTGTACTATACCGGAGGGCTCTATGGTTATGAAAACGGTAACAAACTGGGAACACGCGGTTTTGAAACAGAACTCAGATGGGTACAGTCCCATTTGAAAGCTTCGTTGAATTATTCGTTTTATACTACCGATGGTAAAGAAAATGACAAGCTCTACAATGTGTTGCCGGAGTATTTTGCTAATCCTACTACAGATGTACCGGCAGCCATGCAGGCATTTGCTCGCCATCGTATCGGCTTGACTTTAGACTATGCCCTCAGCCGAAAAATAAATCTGCATATAAATAACCTGTATTTGGGTGAGCGCTATGCTTTCGATTATTACGATGGTATTGAATACCGCATGCGCCGCTTCGAGCCTGTCTTGTTGACCAATGTATATGTGCGTGTCAAAGAGATACTCAAAGGCTTGGAGTTGGGGGCAGGCGTATACGACCTCTTGGGTTCCAACTATGCTTTTTTAGTGCCATATGATGCGGGCGGTATGGCACCCACACCTGCGCCTTCGCGTGAGTGGGTCGTGAAGCTACGCTATGCTTTTACAAGGAAGTAGGGAAGTAGCAATAAAAAAGACGGGCAAACTCCCGTCTTTTCTGTTTTATTTACTGTGTCGTTTGCTGTTTAAATCGAAATTTGAGGTAATGAATTTTGTGTCCTTGTGCAGTAAACTCTTCTTCGTAGCGGGTGCATATGCCGTAATGCTCTGCATAGAGAGGGCTGTTATACAGGTCGTCGGTATGTTCAAGGTCACGAATAGGATACTGGCTTAGCACTTCAAGGGTATATTCGTACAGCAGGGCGCTATCTGTTTTTAACTTTACCCACCCGTCTGCTTTCATAATCCGGCGATAAATATCCAAGAAGCGGGGATTGGTGAGCCGACGCCGTATATCACGCTTGCGCGGGCGCGGGTCTGGGTGTATGAGCCATATTTCATCTACTTCATCCGGTGCAAAAAACTTATCCAAGTCATGAATGAAAGTGCGTAAGAAAGCTACATTCTTCAAGCCTTCGTGTAGGGCAATAGAAGCACCCTTCCAGAGGCGCGCCCCCTTGATGTCGATGCCTATATAGTTACGGTCGGGAAACAAGCGCCCCAAGCCCACCGAGTATTCGCCTCGTCCACAGGCAAGCTCAAGGCATATAGGGTTGTCATTTTTAAAAAAATCGCTGCGCCATTTGCCTTTACAAGACTCAAAAAAAGGTTTTCCGGCTTGTATTACCAAAGGATTTTCTTCGTTTTCTTTGAAACGAGCTAATTTATTTTTTCCCACTGCAATGCTGTTTTTTGCCTGCAAAAATAGATATATTTTTTGTTAGACCATTAAGAAATGCAGCAGTCATATCCTCAGCATCATCAGCATGGGCACAACTACGCCGAAGCTGCTGCCCGGCGCAGACGGTCATTGATAGCTCGTCCTAATTGTTCTTCGGGCAGAAGAGGAGTGACCACTGCCTGCACTGGTAGTTGCTCTATGTCGCGTAGGGCAGCGAACAACCTATGAGCTGCTTCGAGGTAGCTACCCTTAGACGATAGAATGAGTTGGTGCTTCATGGGGATTTGCGGTATTGGCTCCCGGAAAACGATGGCACCCAAATCTTGAGGGGAATGGTGTTGCAAGGCTTCTGTAAGTGAGAGAAACACTTTCTTTCGTGGGGCGTAGTGTGCCGACAACATGCCCGGTGCTTTGGGATTGGAAGAAGAGTGGGTTTGCAGCATCACCTTGCCGGCGACCGCTTCGATGTCTTCAAGAGAAATGCCCCCCAAGCGTAAGATGATGGGCTGCTGAGCCTCATGGTGCCAGCCTACAATAGTAGACTCAATGCCTACACGACAGCTGCCCCCATCCAGGATGTAGGGGATTTGCTCGCCCAGTTGGGCATTTACATGCTGGGCAGTGGTAGGGCTTACATAACCGAAAGGGTTGGCACTGGGAGCTGCCAAAGGAAAATCGAGCGATGCTAAGAGTTGGCGCGTGAGCGGGTGGTCTGGCACCCGTACGCCCACAGTAGGCAAACCGGCAGTAACGATATCTGGGATAAGGGCTTTTTTGGGGAGGACAAGCGTCAACGGACCGGGCCAAAAAGCCTCTGCCAGCTTTTTTAGCGTTTCCGGGATATGTTCAACCCACTGGAATGCCTTTTCCATTCGGTCGGTGTGTATAATGAGCGGGTCGAAATGAGGGCGCTGCTTTATGGCGAATATCTGTGCTACTGCTTCGGCATTCAGGGCATTGGCAGCCAATCCATAAACGGTTTCGGTAGGAATGGCTACCACCCTGCCCGATGCCAAGTAATTGCGTGCTTGTTCTATGTCGCTTCCTATCTTTGCCATCGCTTGTTTTTTTCTTAGCGAATACAAAGATAGGGGATTCCATATGAAAAAGAGGGTGCTTTGTGCAAAAGGCGTTTTTGCGGGGCTGTCATTCTGTTGTAGCCTTGCGTTTTATGGCTCAAATCGAAAGCCGAGCACAGTCACGTCGTCTGTCTGTTGGTAAGCCCCTTTCCATTGCTCGAAGGTGTCGGTTAAGCGAGCTTTTTGGGTGTCGAAGGGCAGGTTATGGATTTCCTGAATAAGCGATACGAGGTTTCTGCTATAAAAACGCTTTCCTCTTTCGCCTCCAAATTGGTCTTGAAAGCCATCGGTATAAAGGTAAATATGCATGGGTTCATAGGGCAAGATAATTTCCTTAAAAAGGGTGTCTTCTTGCTCGTACCCTCCTATAGTCTGCTGGTCGCCTCTGAGTATTTCAACTTCTTCTTGGCGGATGATAAGCGCTCCCAAGTTGCCGCCTGCCAATTTTACTTTTTTCGCTTTGCGGTCAATACACAGTACTACGCCATCCATTCCGTCACGAGATACATTTTCTTCCTGTCGCAGTCTTTCTATGATGCCTTGGTTTACAAACGAGAGTATTGCGGCAGGCGAGTGAATTTCACGGTCATGGACAGCTTGAGCAATCAGGTTGATGCACACCATGCTCATCATAGCACCGGGTACGCCGTGTCCTGTGCAGTCGCCTACAACCAAAATGATTTTATCCTCTCCCTTTTCGGTTTTGTGCGCTACCCAGTAGAAGTCGCCCGATACGATGTCACGAGGACGGTAAAAAAGAACATGTTCACCAATGATTTCCCGAAGCTCTTCTGTTGAGGGAAGCATGGCTTTTTGTATCCGTTGCGCATAACGGATACTGCTTTGTACTTTTTCGAGTAGGTTTTCTACTTCGGCAGTGCGTTCACGCACTTTTTCTTCAAGCGAGGCATTCAACTGGCGCAGCTCTTCGATGAGTCGTTCGCGCTCTTCTTTGAGACTGAGCGTTTCAATGGCTTTTTCAATAATCATTTCCAGTTCGCCGCGGTCCCAAGGCTTGGTGATGTATTGATAAATACCACTTTTATTGACTGCCCGCACGATGGCTTCTATGTCGGCAAAGCCGGTGAGTATCATACGAATCAGGTTGGGGTAGCGCTCTACGGTGTATTCGAGCAGTTCCACCCCAGACATCTGCGGCATTTTGTAATCAGTAATGAGTATGTGGATGGGGTATTCTTTGAGGATATCGATAGCCTCTTGCGCTGAAGTGGCGGTATGTATCGTATATTTGCGTTTGAAGGCTGTTTTGAATATGCGCAGGTTACTCTCTTCATCATCCACATACAAAATGTGAATGTCTTTGTGTTTGTTGTTTTCTTCTTGCATAGGTTATACTTTTTTCTTCATTCAAAAAGCTTGCAGAAAAGGATGTTGTGAAAGGTGAGCTGGAGGTGTGCCTTCTCGACTTATTCATGTTGAATGAGTGTTTTCATGCGGTTGTGCTCGTTTGCTTGTTACAATTCTTGTTTGGGTAGCGTAATAACAAACTCGGTTCCTTTGCCCACTTCGCTGTGTACTTCTATTTGTCCGCCATGTTTGTCTATGATAGAATGCACAATAGCCAAGCCCAAGCCGGTGCCCACACCTACGGGTTTAGTAGTGAAAAAAGGCTCAAAGATTCGCGGCAGTTTGTCTTCGGGGATGCCCGTACCGTTGTCTTTCACGCGGATAACCACGTTTTCCTGCAAATCTTCGGTGAATATTTCTATTTTACCATCGGTTCGGTCTTCCGGGATGGCTTGTATGGCATTGCTCAGCAGATTCATGAACACTTGGTTCAGCTGCCCGGGGTAATGAGCAAAAGGCTTTAAGTTAGGGTCATAATATTTCTTGATTTCGATACGGTTCTTGTATTTGTTTTGCAGCAAAATGAGTGTGGCGTCGATGCCTTCGTGTATATTAGCCATTTTGCGCTCTTCTTCATCGAGGCGAGAGAAGGTGCGCAATCCTTTCACTATTTCCATAGTACGGGTGGCGCCTTTGGCTATGTCGCTCACCAATGCTTGAATATCTTCTTTTAGTTCTTCGAACTCTATTTCTTCTCTTAGACGCTCCACCTTTTGAAGCTGAGCGAGCAATTGCTCGTAGTGCTCTTTTACAGGGTGCAAAGCTTCGTAGGCATTTACCACTTCGAACAGGTCTTGCAGTAGCATGCGTAGGGTATCGATGCCGTTGTAAACAAAATTGATAGGGTTGTTAATTTCATGCGCAATGCCGGCGGTGAGTACCCCCAGCGAAGCCATCTTTTCGGATTGAATCAGCTTGGTTTGGGTTTCTTGCAGCTGTTTTACTAATTGTTCGAGTTTTTGTTTGCTTTCCTGTTCGGCTTTTAAGGCACGTTCCAGCTCTTCTTTGGTGAGCATTAGCTGCTCACTTTTTTCGAGCGTTTCTGCCAGCAGTTCTCGCATCTGTTCTTCGCTTTCTTTAAGGCGTTGGGTGTAGAGATAGTCATTTGTGATGTCTTGGATGACGCCCCACCCTTTGATGACCCCTATTTGCTGGTTGCGTTTGGCGTGAGCAGTAGTTCGGGTGTAGCGCACTTCGCCTGTGTCGGCACGGCGGATGCGAAACTCTACGGTGTCTTCATATTCATCGGAAGTGAGTGCTATAGAAAGTTTTTCAAGCACATGAGGATGGTCTTCGGGGAGCACAAAGCGCTGCATCCACTGCATGAAGGTGAGGCGGTAACCGCCTTCTACTTCTGCACTTGTACCCACCAGACGGTAGTACTCATCGGTAAGCGTAAAGTATGCCTCCTCGCCCTTTGCTTCAAAGCTCCATGCTCCTAAGTTGGCAATTCCAAAAGCTTCTTTTAATTGGCGCTGAGTATGATACAGCTCCTCGCTGACTGCCAGCTGCTCGCTCATCAGTTGCAGCAGCTGCTGTTCCGACTCCTGCAGCTTGCGGTTCTTTTCTTCCATTTCTTGGCGTGCCAACAGCAATTGCTCAGTAGTTTCGAGTTGTTTTTGAAGGGCGGTGCGTATCTGTTCTTCGGTTTCTTTCAAGCGCCTATTTTGAGTTTCAATCTCTTCTACCTGACTTTCCAACGTACTTACTACCGGACGGAAAAAGGCATATGCCAAAAAGGGCAATACTGCCAAAATCATGGCGCCTACCCCATAGGTGGAGAACCGCAGGGGATAAAGCTGCTGGTCGGGTTTTATGCCCTGTGAAATGAGGGTGTTCTCCAAATCGTTCACAGTAATTTGCACGATGACTTCTGCCAGTACAACCAGACCGGCAACCACCCAAAGGGCTATTTTATAGGTTTGTCGTAGTTTGCTGTATTGTTTCATATAAATGCGTTTTTAGAAAAAAATATTGAAATAAAAGTTGTAGCTTTATGCGAGCATAAATATATGCTACTTTTTTTTCAAAAAAAGAGCAGTTCTATAAATGTGAAAAATTTACTTACCAAAGCTTCTTTTTGCTCGACCAAAGAAATGTTGTAGAAGCGCTGCTATAAAAGTTTTATCACCGAGCTGCTTTCTTTGTGTTAATAAATCTTTATCTTTGACAGGTGTAAAAAAATAAAGAAAAAATGCCAATGGTTAAAAGAAGTGTAAGCATGCTTGGGCTAAGTTTGTTGCTGGCAGCCTCTGCCCAAGCACAATCGGCGTATCCGCCTATGAAAGCAGCGGTTCAGATAAAGCAAGATGAGCCTCCCAGAAACTGGTTTAACTTAGATAATGCTCAAGACAATGTGAAGGGGATGAGTGTAGAGCGCGCTTATGCCGAGCTGTTAAAAGGAAAGAAAGGACGTACGGTCATTGTTGCGGTTATCGACTCGGGTGTGGACATAGAGCATGAAGACTTGCAAGGGCACATATGGACCAACGAAGATGAAATCCCCGGTAATGGCATCGACGACGATAAAAATGGTTATATAGACGATGTGCACGGCTGGAATTTCATTGGTGGCAAAAACGGTGAAAACGTGCACCAAGATACTTATGAGCTTACCCGCCTGTATGCTGCTTATAGCAAGCGTTTTAAAGATATTGACCCCGCCACATTAAAGGGGAAAGACAAAAAAGATTACGACGATTATTTAAAAATAAAGCAAGCCTATAAGGAAGCCTATGCAGAGGCAGAGGAGGGATATCGCCGTTTTATGAGTATTTATGAGCCTTTTAGCGAAGCTTGTAAAAGACTGAAGAAGCGTCTGAAAGTAGCAGAGTTGACCCCTGAGGTGCTCAATCAGCTTGAAGAAGGAGAGCTCTCCGAAGAAAAGGGAGTGTATTTGTATATAACCCAGATTCGTGGGCTTTCAGAAGAGGATTTGGAAGAGTATAAAGACTATTTCGAAAGCCGCGTAAAGTATGGGTATAATGCTGATTTCGACCCCCGCGCCATCGTAGGCGATAACCCCGAAGACATCAACGACCGCTATTACGGCAACAACGATGTGAAAGGTCCTGATGCCACCCACGGCACGCATGTGGCGGGCATCATAGCCGCAGTGCGTGGAAACGGTATTGGCATGGATGGCGTGGCTGACAATGTGCTGATTATGCCTGTGCGGGTAGTACCCGACGGCGATGAGCGCGACAAAGACGTAGCCCTTGGCATCCGTTATGCTGTGGACAACGGCGCTCATATTATCAATATGAGCTTTGGTAAAGCCTACTCGCCTCACAAAGAGTGGGTCGATGAAGCCATTCGTTATGCCGAATCTAAAGGTGTTTTATTGGTACATGCCGCTGGTAACGACGGGAAAAATACAGACGTAGAACCCAATTTTCCCAGCAAATTTTTCGGCAATGAGCGCAACGAAAAACAGCAGGCCCAAGCATGGTTGGAAGTAGGGGCTTCTTCGTGGTCCAATGACACCAAACAGTTTGTAGCTTCTTTCTCTAACTATGGCAACAAAACTGTAGATGTGTTTGCCCCGGGTGTAGCCATCTATTCGACCGTGCCCAATAACGAATACAAGAGCCTGCAGGGAACCAGTATGGCATCGCCGGCAGCGGCAGGAGTCGCTGCGCTCATCATGTCGTACTATCCGGAGCTGACAGCCCAACAGGTGAAAGACATCATCATGCAGTCGGTGGTGAAGTATGAAGGGGTAGAGGTGAACAAACCCGGAAGCCTCGATGAAATGATTCCTTTCGATAAACTTTGTATATCAGATGGTATTGTAAATGCCTATAAGGCAATACAGCTGGCAGAAGAAATGAGTCGGGGTAAGAGTAAAAAGAAAAGTAAGAAGAAGAAATAACAAAAGTGTAAGGCAGGCTTTGTTCTTTGAAGGACAAGAGAGCCGGGCTAAGCAGCCCGGTTTTCTTGTTTTTGCTTCGTTTCGTATGGCTATTTTTCTCTCTTCGTAAGAACTGCTATTTGTATTGCTTTGATTGAGGTCTCTCACTGCGCTTACGCTTCGTTCGAGATGACAGGTCGCATTGAATTGAGCCGCATTTCGCTACCAAATAAAAAAGGGCTGCTGTGGCAACCCTTTTTCGTTATCTTGTTTTTTTTTTACTCTCCACTTCCTTTTTGCTTGTCAAACGCCACGCGTAGGGTGAAACGCAGTGTTTCCGCCAAGGGGTGGTTCCGCTGAGTGGGAATCAGATAGGCAACATCGATGCCAAACACCTGATAGCGTGCCCCCAAGCCTACAGAAAAATATTTTCGGTCGCCTTTGTTTTTGTGTTCAGTGGCGTAGCCAGCGCGGGCAAAAAACAAATCTTGATAGCTATACTCCACACCGAAGTTGCCTACAAATTCTTGCATTTCTTCTTGGAAGCCGTTGGGAGCATCGCTAAAAGAACGGAAGATGCCTTGCAGGAGCGTCAGGTTTCTGGGGTCTTCTCCTTTTACTATGTTGCCTTGTCTATCTACCAGGGGTGGGGTAGGCACCAGCAATTTGTTGGCATCTATTAGGAAAGTCATTTTGTTGTAGGGGTCTAAGTGCAAAGCCACAGCAGTACCTAAGCGTAAGTTGGTAGGGATGAAGTCCTTTACGTTGTTATCCGAATAAGACATCTTAGCCCCTATGTTGCTGATGTTGACACCAAAAGCCACATCTACTTCTTGGTTGGCTATATTCAGCCCTTGACGGCGGTAAAAAGCCGCCACATCGGCGCCGGCGCTGTTGCCGGGCTTGGCTTGTGCTGTTTGGGAAGTACTTACATTACCGGCTATGTTCGAATGAATGAAGAAACCACCCACTGCCATGGAAAAATACTCCGACAAAAGCACAGAATAGTGTGCCCGTATGGCAAATTCGCGTGGACGGTAGTCTCCCAAAGACTGGTTGTTTTGGTCGGTGAATTGTATATCGCCTAAGTCGAAATAAGTGAGCGACAAGTCAACCGCTTGGCGTTCGTCCCATTTGTAGTATCCCGACAAGAAAGTGAGCGACATATCGTTGACCAGCTTGCGCAGCCAAGGCGAATAAGAGAGCGACACCTCCGCCTTTTTCTCTGCAAAAGCAATGCGCGCAGGGTTCCAATAAGCAGCGTTGGCGTCGGCATCGAGCAGTGCTACACCGGCATCGCCCATGCCCGACGAGCGGGCGTCGGGGGCTATGTTCACAAAAGGAACGGCAGTAGTGATGGGGCGTTTGGTGGTGTCTTGCCCTGTAATGACGGGTGCCGGGCTTCCTTGACCATAGCTGATGTAGAGGCTCCCTGCTGTCATTAAAAAGCTAATCCATAGTTTTTTCATCTGGTTCTTCCTGTTTTGTTTCACCTGTGTGTAAACTGTGTTGCATAAGCAAATAAACGTCGTTTACTCATTTTTTATGATTTTAGCTGAATAGCTGCTTTGTCCTTTGGGGGTATATAAGCTAAGTCGGTAAATATACAAACCATTTTGCAGATTTGATAAATTCACGGGACCTAATCGCCAGCGTTGGGGGGCTCTGGGGTGATAATCAGCGAGGGTAGCTACTTTTTGTCCCATACTGTTGACAAGCTCTATTTGAGCATACAGCGGCTCACCGGCAGCATCATGAGCTACTACCCAGCTGACTGACTCGCTGAAGGGATTGGGGTAGGTTTCTACCGCATGAATGTGTATACTTTGTTTGTCGCCTACCACGAAGCGGGTGTTGGCTTCGGCAGGATTCATGTAAGTATCCCAAGCCAAGAGGCGTAGAGTATGCTCGCCCGGAGGTAGCTCGGGCAAGGGGTAGCGAAGTGTGCCGCGTGTGTAATTGTCGCGGTCGGCAACATAGTAATCACTGACAGTGAAAGTAAGCGAATCATCGAGGATGAGCACGATGCCTTGCCCTTGGGCACTGCCCGTCAAGTTGATGCCGTGTTTGTCATAGAATCGAGCCACTACTACCGAAAGTGCAGGCACCATATCGCCGCTGCGAAAGGTGCTATCGTTCAGATAGAGCGCAATTTGGGGCGGGGTATTGTCTTCGGGGTAGGTGGCAGCCGTACCGCCTATGCGGATATCACCAGTGCCACCGCCGGCGTCTATGTTTCGCGCAGTATCGGCAGCATATAAACTCAGCTTACCGTTTCCTTCGTAATAGGCAATGCCTTTGGGCACAACAAAGCGAAAACCGAAGGTGCCGTTTACTACACTTGCTTTCCCCTGGAAAATCAAATTTTCATAGGCATAATAACTCATTTTGGGGTTGCCCTGCGAGCCTCGCGTTTCCTTTCGAACAGGCTTGTCAAAGAAGCGTACGCTCAACTCACCGTCGAAGGCAAGAGGCTGTCCGTTCTTGTCGGTGATGTTTCCTTCTATGTGCACTTCTTCAAGAGCAGAGAGTACCTCGTTCTGCAGGGCGGTGGCGTAGTCTATGCCATTGATACGTGTAATGTTGATTTGATAGCTTGGATAAGCAAGGCGCAGCGCAGGGTCGCCCAGCAGGCAGAAGTTGCGATTCACCACGCCCGCAAGGCTGTTGTTCTTTGTGATTCGTACCAAATCGCCCAAGCGGGGCATCTCGCCGTCTATGTCTGCAAAGAGTGTTTGGTATAACTGCTGATTAAGCAGGAAATTGGTGCTTGCATACACGGGGCGGGTGGTGGTCAACAAGCCGATAGCACCGCCTTGCGTGCGCAGCATAGCTTCTTCGGCAGCCGATTTGAGCGAGGGGTTGTCGTAGCGCCCAAATTCACAGGTGGCAGTAACCAAAAAGGGGTAGTGGTCTTGCCAATTCCATCGGTCGCGTATGTCGTTGTAAGTAAGCACGCCTTCTTGTGTCCATCCAAATTCGCTGCCGTGTCCACTGTAATTGAGTAGCAGGCAGCCGCGCTGCAGCAGGCTATGTAACTCCTGCCGGGCTTGGGGCGATACTTCGCCCGAAGGGGTGCTTTGCTGCTCGAAGGCATCGAGCAACAGGCGGCGGGCAAGATAAGCCGGGTGATTGCTTTCGATATAACTTGCTAGTTGGTCGGCATCGCGTTGGTGCTGGTTGTTGTCGCCGTCGTCGCCTACCAATACAAACTGCTGTCGCCAGTCGCCCAAAAAACGGCTTTGGGTGGCATAAGCTATTATCTTTTCTACTGCTGCTTCGGCTTCGGCAAGCGTATAGCACGGAATGCGCCCAATCCCTATTTCCAGTGTGTGCTCATTGCCGAGATTGAACAAAAAGTCTTCCTTCCATTCGCCTTCGTGGCTTTCGAGGAAGCCGAAATAGTCGTCCGAAGAAAAACTATAAACAGGATGCAGCGACTGCCGCGACTCATAGGTAGGTACCATGCTTTGCATGTTGGTGTTTTTGAGCAGGTGGCGGTAGTCATATGAAGCATCCCCCATCAGTAGGAGGTAGCGCAAGGTGTTGGGGCTACGTTCATACAGCATACGCACGAAATCACGTAGAGCAGTGGGGTCTTGTTTGCCTCCCGAAAACTCGTTATACACTGCTTGTACAGGGACGACTGCCACATGCATGTTGTCGTGTTGGCGGTGGTGCTCTGCTAACTTTTCGGCTGCGGGCAGAAAGTTCTCATGGCTCACAATGAGCAACTCGGGGGTGGGGAGGGCATGCAGGTTTTGGTTAGCGATGCTTTGGATGCTTGTCGCGCTGCGGAATGGGCTGCCTTGCCAGACGTAGAAAAAGCGTGGGGTGCCCCCTGCAAAAACGAACGACAATTGCCCGTCTTGGTAGCTTGCTGCCATCTTTTTCACTTCAAAGGCATTGCTGACGTCCCACACTTCGGCATTACTTTTTGCTCCTTCTATTGCAAAGCGGTAATTGCCACTGGATGTGCTTTGCCGGTTGAACAGAAAGAGCGTGTCGTTGTCGGCATACAGACGACTTGCTCTTTGGGCTCGCAACTCTATGTAGTTTAAGTAAGCTTTGAATCCATAGTTGGGATAAGACAAGGTAAGCGTCAGCTTGTTGTTGAGCAGAGAAGCAGGAATGGTAAAGTCGCTGATATTTTCCTTGGCTTTGAAATCATACTTGCTGCCCGAGATGGGGGGCAGGGCAAGGCTTGCCACACTTTGCCCATTGGCACGCACTTCGAGTGAGGTATTGGTGGTAGCTGTGCCGGCGGCGGCTACGCGCAGTTGCAGGTCACTGTTTAAGCCGGGTAGCTCAAAATTCCACGAGTATTCCCGTGTAATATAGAACATTTCGCCATACCACTCCCTGCCGGAGCCCGCTCCAAATTCATTTCTCAGTATGTTTTGTTCATCTTTTTCATAGTGCAAAAAATAATCATAACTAGTAAGGGTTTGTGCGCCTGTACTTGGTTCGGCAGTTTCGGTAATGCGTTTACCATTGCCTTGTGAGTGAGTTAGGAAGTAAAAATTGAGCTTGTCGTAGAGGTGTTGCTCATAACGCAACAGGGTGGTTTCCGGGTCGTAATAGATACGCGAAGGACCATCGCCGTAAAACAAAATGTAATCGTCGACATCGAAGCGCCCGTCTGCCTCGCCTACCACACGAATGGCTATTTCCTGCAGGTCATCGGGACGGGGGGCGCTGTTGGCTTGCGGGAGCATGCCGCTGCTGTGGGCATACAGGCGCAAGCTGCGCGGGTCGAGTTGGTCTATGGGTAAGCCTGCTTCTTTGAGTTGTCGGTAGGAGAGCTTGTAAATACCGCGCCCTGCAATGCCTATTTTGAACCACTCGCCTTGGGCAAGCACCGAAGTGGAAGCAAACTGCGCCCGGCTGTGGGGCATGCTCAAAAACAACATAAGTATTGCAAGGAGGGAAAAAATAGGTTGGCTTGTCATGAGTACCGTTCTGTGTTTTGTGGGTAAATACAAGGAAGCTTGCATGAGGTAAGTCAAATTTACAAAACGGAAGCGGTTATTCTGGAAACCAGAAATGAAAGACATAGTTTTCCTTTTCGGTTTGAAAGCCTTCTTTTTTATAGAAGCGCATCGCCTGTTGATTGTGGTATTGGGTGTTGAGGCGAATGTAGCGGCAACCTGCCCCCCGCGCACAAGCATAGGCTTTGTGCATGAGCTGCTTGCCTATGCCCCTGCCCCATTCCGAAGAGGTTACGGCTATGAGTTCGACATAAGCCGTGGGGGGCGCTAAGCGCAAAGCCAGCAAAGCTTCTGGCTGATGTTCGTTGCCACAAATCCATACTTGGGTGTCTGTTGACTTCAAGCATTGGGCAATCCAGTGGTAGTAAAGGCGTTCAAATTCTCGATTTCGGAAGTGCTTATCTCTGCAAAAGCGGGAGTGGCTGCCGCTCAGCAGCGCGAGCGATTCCAAGCCGGCAGTAGGATAGGGCAGATTATATTCCCTTACCTTTTGAGTGGAGAGAAGCGGAGCGTTGTTTTCCAAAGCACGGCAAAGAAAAACCTTACGGTCTACCCACAAGCCGCCGTTTGTTTCCATCGTTTTGATGATGCCGGGCTGAACCGGCGTATAAACATACAGCAAGCGAAGCTGTGCCCTCTGGGCTTGGTCGAGGAGTCGGGGCAGCAGGAGGGCAATATCATCGTTTGGAGAAAAAACGCAACGTCCCACGAGATAACCGAAAAAATCACTGTCCCACGGTAATATTTCTATGTTCACTTGTTGGTACATTCACAGATTCGGAAATGATATACAAAGGACGTCCCTGGACAGCTTCAAATATTTTGCCTATATAAAGCCCCACCAATCCCATGCATGCAAGCAATACTCCCGCCAAAAACCATATCGATATCATGAGGCTGGCATAGCCCAGAACGGTGATATATCCTAAGAAGTAACGAATCAAAGTAATAAGACTGAAAAGAAAAGCGAAGCCGGCAAAGCCGATGCCTAACTGAACAATCAGCCACATAGGACGTGCCGACTGTGTAAGCATTACGTTGATGGCAAGGCTTAGTAGCTTGTGCAGGTTATAGCTGCTGTGCTGCCCGTCAGGGCGGCGTTGGTGCACGATGTCTATAGTTTTGCTTTTGAAGCCGGTCCATTGCACCATAGCAGGAAAGAAACGGACAGGTTCGCGCATGCGGCGCAGCGTGTCCACCACTTTACGGTGATAAATGCCGAAGTTGGCAATAGCAGGGTCGTAGCGGCGCCCACTGAGCCAGTGAAGCAAGTGGTAAAACAAGCGCCCTCCGGCTTGCTTGTAGAAGGCATGGCGGCGGTATATGCGTCGGGCAAGTACCATGTCGCAATCGCCTACCATGGCAGCCTCCCAGAGCAAGGCAATGGCTTGGGGGGGGTCTTCCAAGTCGCAGTCCATGACTACTACCCATTCGCCCCGGGCTATGTCCAGTCCGGCGGTGATGGCATGGTGTTGTCCAAAGTTACGGCTCAGGCGTATGGCTTTGATGTGTTCATGGCAGCGGGCTTGTGCCTGCATATATTGCCATGAACCATCGCTGCTGCCGTCATCTACCAAAATTATTTCATAAGAGCAGCCTAATCCCTCAACTGTCGCATGTACTTGTTCCAGCAACAGCGGCAATACCGCTTCGGCTTCATATACAGGGCTTACAATCGATAGTTGAGGTGTTTGTGTCATGAACAGTGCCAAAAGTTGCTTTCAAAAAACGAAGATACAAAAAGCAAATCTTTGGTGCAGTCTCTTGTACCGAGTACCTCGGTGTTGGTGTGAATTGTTTTTATGGGGTGAATACGCCTTGTTTCAGAGGTGGGTAAGTTCTTTTTCGTGTGTTCCTGATTTTTTGCTCTTTGTCATTTCGAGCACTAAGGAGAAATTTCATGGCTTCTTGTGATATGATTTGAGGAGATTTTTCACCTCACTGCGTGAGCTTCGAAATGACAGGGTTCGTTTATGTTAAGTGGAACTTTCTCTTTTTTGTCATTTTAAGTCTTGTGCCTTACTTTTTGAACACTTTGACTTTGTTTGCAAGAATCATAGTGTCGAATAAGTTTGTCTTTTATACAGCTTTTTCTGTGTACAAACTTAGGTGAAGTTTAAAGTGTATTTTTGTTTTTTGTTGATTTTTTTTAAAAAAGTACTTGTGCATTATTATTATTATTGCGCTGTCAATCTGTGAGTACAAGATATGCGATGCTAGCTAAGCATGTCCTTTGTGCTTTGCAGCTTGACCCGGTACCGGTAACTGTTGCTAAATCATGTTAAACTTCAAAAAAATTAAACTCATGAAAAAAGTATTGGCTTCATTCTTGATTCTTGCTGCTACATCAGTTCTCTTGGCTGAGAACGGTGGGGGAAAAGGAAAGAAAGGCAATGAGGAGTTAAAAGCTACCAAAGAGGTGGTAGTGTCTAATGATGCAAAAGAAGAGGCAAACGCTTTAAGTTGTAAAGTGAGATTATCGAACGGGACGGTCATTACATGTACCCTCTGTAATTGTAGAAAACTGGCAGAAACTGTACTGGAAATTAGCGATTAAGAATAAGCAATAAGACTGTTGTGAGTATTGGCTTGTTTTATCCAATACTTGCAGCAGTCATTTTTTTTATTTGAAAGGTTACAAAAAGACAATGGCATATGAAAGGAAAAAATTTTTTCTTACTGGCAGCGGTGCTTTTTAGTGTAAGCTTATTTGAAGCGTTTGGGCAAACAACCTCCTCTTATTTACATCTTGTGTATAAGATACAAGACCTGAGGTATTCGTTACCTTATGAGGCTCATGCCTATCTTACGGCTGACAGGGCGCTTTTTACTTTGAGAAGACCGGCGAGAACTTATAAGGCTGAGTTGCCAGAGTTCCCCAATTTGGAGGTGGATGAGCCTTTCAATGCATTTGACGTGTGTGTGAATTATCTCGATAAAAAAGTAACTTACCGGCGCAAATTCAAGGACTCTTCTGCTATTTATGCTGTGGAGCCTGTGCTGGAGCTTCGTTGGCAATTTACAGGTAAACAGAAAGAAATCTTGGGTTATCCTTGTCAAGAAGCTGTACTTACGGTGCAAGAAGTAGCGCGTCATCCGCTATTGGAGTATGAGCAAAGGAAAATCAGAGTAGTTGATTATCATTTTTGGTACACTACTGCTATTCCTGCCAGAGATGGTTATTTGTTTTATACAGGCTTGCCCGGTGTGGTGCTGCAAGTAGTAATTAGTTCTTCGAGAGGGGAGCATGTACTTGTAGAGGCTCAAAAAGTAGAAAAAGCAAATGGATATGTGCTGAGCTGCGATTCACTTCAAGAAGGGGAAGCGGTGGAGTCAATTAAAGAGGCTCATTATTGGGAGTTTTATAGTAGATACGAGAAAGAGAAAAGAAAACGTAAAAAATAAGCATTTAAAAGCAAGCTAATAGTCAATATGCAATATGTTATGCTTGTATCGAGAAGCCCCCAGGGCTTCTTTTCATTAAATAATCTTCAAAACCGAGAGGCAGGGATATGAAAAAGAATTGCTCTTTTATTCTTTTAATACTCTTGTTTTTCTGTGTAGCAGCTCGCCTACATGCCCAGTATCAAATAAAAGGAGAGGTAATGGATGCTCAGACGGGTGAGCCTGTACCTGCTGCCATGATATTGTTGTTGGCGCAACAGAGCGAGCAGCCACTTGCCTACACGCTCACAGACCAAGAGGGGCGCTTCGCCTTGTCTTATACAGGCGAGCTGCGTGTACTGCGTGTGCTTATACGTCATTTAAGCTACCGAGAATATACGCAGTTGCTGGTGTTGGCAGAGGAAAACACGGCGCCGGTGGTCATACGGGCAGCTCTGCAGCCGCAGGAGCTCGAACTGGGCGAGGTGGTAGTGCAGGAAGCTCCACCTATTATTGTCAAGCAAGATACCATTATATATAACATAGAGCACTGGCAACAAGCCGGTGACCAAACGCTGGAAGATGTGTTGCGCAAGATGCCCGGCTTTGTGGTGCTGCCCAATGGCGATATTCAGTACAATGGTAAGATTATTCAGAAAGTATTGGTCGATGGCAAGGAAGTATCGAATGTGGGAACAGCCGTTGTTACTCGTTCTATAGACCCTTCGAAGGTGGAAAGTGTGGAAGTGCGCACCAATGAAAAAAATCATAAGTTGAAAAACAGCCTGCTTGACCGTAATGAACTACTGGTTTTGGATGTTAAGTTGAAAAAAGATATTAAACAGTCCTTTTTTGGAAGGGTAGGTGTCGAGGCGAGCCTTCAGGAAGAAGAAATTAGCGGTGGTGGATTGGCTAATATGATGCATATAGGCAAGCACACAGCCGCGCAGTTGATTGCTGAGCAAGAACCGCTGGGAATTACTGAGATTTCTATCTATAATGTGCGCAGCATTGGTGCAGAAGCTATGCAAGAATTGTTTGGTTCGTTGGGTATGGATTTTGAAGAAATAAAGAATAGGGATGCTTATGCTGCTGAGTTGTACGGTGTGAACGATTATTTGCGCAACCCAAACACCATTGTGGGAGGTAGTTTTAAATGGCAGCTTACTCCGCACTCGGAATTGACCTTGGCTTCTTTTAATCAATACAATGAGCTGACTACCAGTATGAATAGCTCTTGGAGTTTGGCAGGAGGGGGGGATAACCAATGGCGCAATGAAGTTTTTCAGCTGGACTTTAAAAATAAGACTAAGTTGCTTTGGAGTTTAGATACCGAAAATACCAAGAGCCGTTTAAGCTTGAATATAGATTATAATTCCCTATCTCCTCATGAGTTAAACTACGAGCGTGTTGCTGGTTTATCGTATGACTTTCGCCGTTGGCAGTCAAGTTTTGCTCTTTTACCCTCTTTATTTTATGAGCGTCTCATTGGTCGCTCTTGGGCTATACAATTAAAGGCTGGTTATATGAAGCAAACTCATAATGCCGATGACCGGCTCCTGCACAATGATTCAACCTATATCGTCTACCTTCAGGATGATAAAGGCAGCCTCATTAGAAATTTTCGACAAGTGCGTGCTTATAAGCACAATTTATGGCGCACTTCTTTGCTTGTGCAATATGCCCATGAGCGAGGAGGCGACTTTCGCTTGGGTGCCGATATGGAGAGACACGGCTTGGATGCTGAAAAGCAAGCTTTTTTGGATACAGGAGCTAAGTGGCAACCTCTTGCAGCTCATACGTTGAGTGGAGCTGTTTTCGGCTTGCAATCTTGGAGACTGAGCCCTTTCCTTTCGCATCAGTGGAGGTGGGGAGCACTGAAGCTCAAGCATACATGGCGTTGGGCTCATGTATGGTATCCTTCGCTTGTGGAAAGCACATACAACAACACCAATAACTTGGAGGTGGAAGTAGAGCTTTCAAGCAACATCCTTGATTGGCAGCTAACGACTGGCTATGAACGTCGTTTAGTAAGCTTCCCCTTACTTGCGCTATCGCCCGGCGATGAGTTGGAAGGGTTTCGTAGTATCCGGCGCACGCGTGTCGTAGATTTGAAACCACGATTGGGTGAGGCTTTCTCTTTCACGCTTTATAAAGACTGGTATAACCAATGGGATTGCTTTATAGTAATAAATTGGGGAAAGATTTATAATGCTCCAATTTACAATACGCAAAACTTGCCTTTTATTGAGCAAATTTATGCCCAGCAATTAAGTAGTTATCTGCTTGCGGAAATACAGCTGAGTAAAAACTTTATCGACCCGGCAGCAAAGTTTGAGTTCGTGCAGTCTTTTCTACAAAACGGGCAAGAAAACATAAACGGAGCCGACAGCACTACCTACCGCTCCGATGCCCTGCGCTGGATGACGGAACTGAATTTTTATTATGGAGGCATGGGCAGCCGATGGAAGCTCACCTGTAAAAACAAGCTGTCGAACTATGCTTTTCGCAATGAATTGATAGAAGGCGTGCCAGTGCAGCGTATGTTTTCTTCTTCTCTGGGTGCAGACTATGAGTTGATATTGGAGCGCCTGCTGGTATCCACAAGCAGCCGATATGTTTATTTCTACGATGCCCAATCTGCCACTTTTTGGGAGCTGAACGCCGCACTAAAATATATTACTCCAAAGTGGCAGTTAGAGTTGTCGGCAGGCAATCTTTTGAATAACCGTGAGTTTGTGATGCAAGACGTAAGTCCTTTGCTTATCAATACGAACTACAGGCGTGTGTTGCCACGCTATGTGAAAATAGGGGTAAGACGGACGTTTTAAGGATTTTGTTTGTTTTGGGAAGTGTCTTTGGTTACTGCGGGCACTTCCTTTTTTTCTTTCTGAGCCTTTTTGCCTTTCTCTTTTACTCTGTCTTTCCTTTTCTCCTTTCGATGGCAAGCGATGAGCCTTATTGATTTTTGTGATATGCTTTGTCTGACGCCTTTCACTCGCTTCGCTTTTTTGAGATGACAGGCTATGTGTGAGCTTCGAAATGAGGTGAAATTATTTACGCTTTCTAGAATGGTAAGAGTATTTTAAGCATAAAAAAAGACCGGGCTGCTTTTTCCGGTCTTTTATTAGCTTGTACTCCTTAAACTGTTTTTAATACTGTGCCAGTCGCTCCATACAAAGCGTTTCATTTTCTATTTTCAGCATCTTGGGGGCTTCATGACGCAGATTGCTTTTCCATTCGACACTCCAGGCGGCAGGTTTGAGTTCGCACAACTTGGCAGTAGGGATGTATATTTCAAAATAACCTTTGGTAAGTTTAGGGCGGAACTCTCCTGCCTCGCTCACCGGTTGTGTTTGGGTAATCATGTCGTTGATTTCCTTATCTTCATTGAGCAGGCGGAAATAAAGGCGCAAGCTTGTGCCCCAATCTGCCAATACCAAATCGGGCATTTCATAATGGAAGCGCAAGACGGTATGTTCTGTGCCTTCTATTTTTTGTTTGCGGCTATCTACGAAATCGACACGCATCAAGTGGGTTGAGGGTAAAGTAGCAGGCAGAGGCACGCGAAGCATCGCATGCATAAAATTCGCTTCTTTGTCTTTCAGCGCCACTCTTATGTGTTTGCCTTCTTCTACGGCATAAAGCGGCAAGAAGAATTTCCATTCTCCGGTGCCAGCTTCCAGTTCATATCCTTCATGCTGGATTTTGGCTTTCCCCTTGATAAGGTGGATATAAGGAATATTTTTTTTGCCTGTGAAGGTGCTGTCTTCATAATCCACAAAAAGAAGAACTTGCGACTCATCGAAGTTACGCGTGCGCAGCACTACACTCACCTCATAGCCTTGCACTTCTTGATAGAAGGTAGGCGAAAGCGTGAGGTTGCGTGCCATCACTTCTATGGCAGGTTTGCTTTCTATTTTCAGGCTACCCGATTCTGCCACCCCTTGATTTAAAACAATTTCTTTATGATTGTTTTGGGCAGTCCATTCGTATACTGTCAAGAGCATATGTTGCCCGGAAGGGTCAGCATGCCATATTTGCCATTGCAAGGCATCGCCTTCGGCAGCATAGGTTACAAACGACTGGGCAGGTACCTCGCTGGCTTCGGGGTAAACCACACTTTGCCCGAAGATGTCTTTGCCTATGACTGCCTGCACAAATACATTGGGCGCTTTTTTTCGGATGTACTGCGGATAAGCAGGTATGTTGTGGCGCTCGTTGCTCCATGCCGAATAGGGGCGCAGTATCAGCCGGCTTTGCTGCGTCTGCACTCGGTAGCGGGCAGGCTGTTCGAATGATATTTTTTGCCGGTGGATGACTTTTTTATGTACCTTACCTTGTAAATCGGTGAGATGAAGCACCAACCATGCCTCTTGCTTCCCTTGCGGCAGGTCTATGTCTTTGTAGGGAATAAGCCAGTCGCCGGAAAAGTGTAGCATCGATTCCGACGGCTTGGTGATGAGATAATGATAGCTTGTGGCTTGGTTAAAATAGTAATCGGGGGTATTTCGGGGTTCATAAAGCAGCTGCCCGTCTTCGGTTTCCAGTGTGGCATACAGACAGTAATACGCCAGGGCAGGGTTGCTACCTGCTCCCTTTATGACCTCATACCCGTAACGGAAGCTACCTTGTGCCGACACCACCAAGCCGTGGAGCCCTTGTTTCTTTTGTTTTTCATCGACCGAAAGCCTGCTGAAATTGACCTCTTGGGCGCTATAAGGATACATCTTGGGCTTGAATACTATGAGCGACTGCTCGCCGGCTTTATAGCGGTGGCTGCGGTCAAAGTTGTATGCCACTACTTGGATGTTTACTTGGTGGTTGCCGGGTTCGAGGCGGAGACGCTCATAGGGCACGAACAACTCGATTTCTTCTATGATTTGACGGTCAAATTTGGGGTTCTCGATGGGTTGTATCTTAGCCCAGCGCTCAAACCAACGTTCACCCTCGTTGGTTTGAAACACTACCTGTCCGCTGCTGTCAGTAATGATAAGTCCCACCAAGAAAGTACCTGCCTCGGCAGGGCGGTCGGGTGCTAAGAAAGCGTCATGCGGGTGTGCCGCTTTTAAATTAAAGCGGACATTGAATCCTTTCGTACCGCTTTTGGCATCGGCTTGCAGCAACAGATGGTCGAAGCTGAACGACTGCTCGGCGAAGTCCAAAGACCGCTTCCCTTGCTCTTTCTCTATGCTAAATGGCTTCTGGTAAATGCTACCAAAATCTTTGGGATTTTCAAACTCGCCGCTGAGGGCATGTAGTTCAAAGATGAGGCTATTTTTGCCGGGTGGCAATGTCAGCTCATTGTGCGGTACACGCAAGATAAGCCCCTCGGCAAAAGCTTTGCCCGGTTGAGAAAAGCTTTCGGTAGCAAGAGCCGCTACATAGTTTTTAGGGTTTTTATATACTACCTTGCCAGATGCCGCTTCTTTGATTACCGCATAAAACTTATAGCGAGAATGGCTCAAGTCTTTTATCGGAAACTTGAAAGAACAGTCGAAGGTAGCTTTGATAAAACGTTTCCCTTCATGTACATCCTCGTGATTGAGCTGAAAAGCCCGGATGGTAAACTGCTGACGGTGATGTATGGGCTCATTTTGTGCCCATACTATATGCATGAAGGCAAAGAGAAAAAGCAGGCATATAAGGTGCAGGCGAGGTCTCATAACATTGAGTGTTAGTTTTGTTTTTTGCTGTAATAAAACAAGCACATTCATGGCTTTAAAGCGTAAGCAAGGGTTATTTTAATCTACAATTTCAAAAAAAGGCGGTGGATTGTCAAATAAAACAGTACGACAATGTGTAAGCTTTAGTTGATTTGTGTGTACTTATTTTTGCCGCGGTTATGTATTTTCTTTTTGAAATAAAAAGTCTTTACGTATTGTGAAATACAAAAAGCCTTGTAGTATTCCTTGCTCAGAGATGTAATACTTTCTTTTAAAAACTCTATAATTTAGTCTTGCCAAAATTGCATTTTCTTAATTTTTGAAATTTTGCCTATTTGATGAGGAAGTAGTATGATGGCATGCAGTGCGTGCTAAAAAAGGCTGCCTTTGAGGGCAGCCCGCAAGAGGTATTTACTGCTCATCGTCGTAAATCATCACTTTCAGCTGCCCTTGGGTGTCGATATAGCCACGATACATCCCTTTGGTGTTGAAGGGCATGGCTATGTTGCCTTGACGGTCCATGGCTATGACGCCCCCGTCGCCACCCAATTGCCCTACCTTGTCTATGACGGCTTGGGCTGCTTCCTGCACACCCAAACCTTTGTATTTCATCAAGGCTACGATGTCGTGTGCTACGGCAAGCCGTATGAAAAATTCACCCCAGCCGGTTGCCGATACTCCGCAGGCTTCGTTGTCGGCATAGGTGCCAGCGCCTATGATGGGCGAGTCCCCCACACGTCCGAAGCGCTTGAGCATCATGCCTCCCGTAGAGGTGCCCGCTGCCAAATTACCCTGCTTGTCCAGTGCTACACAGCCTACTGTACCGTGTTTTTCTATTTCTTCATAGTCAAGACTTTGTTTACCACTTTTCTGTTTTGCCCGCAGGTACTGCTGGTAGCGTTTTTCATCTTTGAAATAATCTGGCTTTACCATCTCTAAGCCCACCGAACGGGCGAATGCTTCGGCTCCCTCGCCGGTCATCATCACATGGGGCGAGCGTTCCATCACTGCACGGGCTGCTTTTATGGGACTTTTGATGCGCCTGACGCCTGCCACAGCGCCGGCATTCAAGGTTTTGCCATCCATGATGGAGGCATCCAGTTCGTTGGTGCCGGCATCGGTGAATACCGCCCCGCGACCAGCATTGAACAGGGGCGACTCTTCTAATACCTGTATGCTTGCTTCTATAGCATCTAAGCTGCTGCCTCCGTTTTGCAAGATTTCATAGCCCTTGCGCAGGGCTTCTTCCAGCTTTTGACGGTAGGCTTTTTCCAGCTCTGGGGTCATGCGGTCACGCGAGATGGTACCTGCACCGCCATGTACCACGATGGCTATGGGCGATTGCGCGTAGCTTGCAGCAGCAAGTAGCAGCATGCAAAGGGTGATGAGTAAAAAAGTACGCATAAGTTGTGAATTTATATTGGGTTCTACATGAGCATAATGACAGAGGCGAAACGTCCGCTTTTGATGCCCTCGCGGCGGGCAGAATAGAAACGGTCGTTGGCTGCATAAGTGCATAACGCATGGTATTGAATATTTTCGGGCGGTACGCCTGCTGCCATGAGTTGAGCACGTGCTACAGCCAAAAGGTCAGCATGATAACGTCCACTTGCGTTTTTTCGTATGTATATCTTGTGCCGTAAGTCGGCGGGTACGCTCCGCTGCAGTGCGTTTATGACTTCTTCGCCCACTTCGTAATGTTGGACAGAGATATGCGGACCGATGCCTACCAAGATTTGCTGCGGCAAAGCACCATAGGCTTCTTGCATTTTCTTGAGGCTTTGAGCAATGATTTGTTGAGCCAAGCCGCGCCATCCGGCGTGTATTACACCCACAGCGCCTACTTGAGGAGCATAAAGCAGTAAGGGCAGGCAGTCGGCTGTGAGCACGCACAATGCCAATCCCTTTTGCTGGGTGAGCATGGCGTCGGCGATGGGGGGTGTTTCGTTCTCCTTATCAATAAGTGCCACGGTGTCGCCGTGTACTTGTTCCATAAAACAAAGCTGTTCGGGAGCAATATCCAGTTGGCGAGCTACCAGCAGGCGGTTCTTTTGCACCCGGACAGAGCAGTCGCCTACATGCATAGCCAAATTGAGTGAGGCATAGGGCGCTTGGCTGTAGCCACCGCAGCGTGTGGTAATCAGGTGTTTGACTTTTGTACCGAAGTGAAAGGGGCTAATCGATAGGGGGGCTTGCATACACTGCCGCTCTTTTGCGTATATTCGTCCATTAAATTCAACAATTGTGAGAAGGAATGCAAGTGCTTGTTTGCTTTTGTGCCTGTGTTTGAACGGATACTTGGGCATAGCGCAAAATGCTTCCTGGCAGGGGCAGTGGCTGCTTCATGAGTCAGCTTGGTTCACGCAGGACACCTTTTGCTTAGATTCCGTTCCCAAAAGAGAAGGGGCTTATCTCTTGCTTTCTTTCGAAAAAAATCGCCACTTACGCTTATTCATACCCGAAGGCTCTGCCATTTGCGAGTCACCGGAAGTGCCCATAGCTACAGGCAATTGGTGGATAGAAGATAATACCCTGATGGTTTACGTAAAGGGCAGATGGAGCGACGGGCATCCTTTCGAATACAAGATACGCTATGCATGGGATGTCATACCGGGAAAACGTTGTTTGAAAGTGCTTCAGATATTGCACTTGTCCGAATAGCACTTGCAAAGGAATGTATTGATTTTTTGCTCAAAATGCTTTTGGAAGGTATCTTTGATTCTCAGTAAAATAACCGAAAAATATACTCAAATTGCAGAATAATATGCTGCACTCTCATTTTCTTGCTTAAAAAATTTTATTTTTTTGTCGAAAAGCAAATTTCTGTTATTTTTAAAAGTAGGAAACAAACAAATACGGTTATGAAAAGCGATTATCCATGGTTCAAAAGCTACCCTGCGGGGGTGCCACATGAAATCAACCCAGAACAGTACAGCTCTTTGGTAGATATGCTGGAAGAAAGCTTCCGCAAGTTTTCTGATTTACCGGCGTATGAATTTATGGGATGTGTGATGAGCTACCGGGAGGTGGAAGAGAAGTCGAAGCATTTTGCAGCTTACCTGCAAAGTTTGGGCTTGAAGAAAGGCGATAAGTTTGGCATTCAGATGCCCAATGTCATGCAGTACCCGGTGGCTTTGTTTGGTGCCCTGCGTGCAGGCTTGACGGTGGTCAATGTGAACCCCCTCTATACCGAGCGGGAAATGGAACACCAGTACAATGACGCAGAGGTAAAGGCAGTCATCATTTTGGCAAACTTTGCCGACAAACTGGCACACATACTGCCCAAAACACAAATCAAGCATGTAATAGTCACAGAAATAGGTGATATGCTGGGCTTCAAACGCTTCTTGGTCAACTTTGTAGTGAAGTACGTCAAGAAGATGGTGCCCAAATATAACATACCGGGGGCAGTTGGTTTTTTGGATGCTTTGTCTAAGGGAGAAAAAGCGCAGTATGTGCGTCCGGAAATCAATAATCAGGAATTGGCTTTTTTACAATATACAGGAGGAACCACAGGCGTATCGAAAGGAGCGATGCTTACGCATCGTAACATGGTAGCCAACCTGTTGATGATTAAAGCGTGGATGTTGGGGCTCGAAGAAGGCAAGGAAATAGCCATTACGCCATTGCCCTTGTATCACGTGTTTGCTCTTACAGTGAACTGTTTTCTCATGTTCAATGTGGGCGCAAAGAATGTATTGATTGCCAACCCGCGTGATATCCCCGGCTTCATCAAAGAATTGAAAAAACACAAGTTCACTACGATGACGGGCTTGAATACCCTGTTCAATGCCTTACTCAATCATCCCGAATTCAAGGAGGTAGATTTTTCGCGGGCTAAATATGTGGTGGCTGGTGGAATGGCTACGCAACGCCCGGTAGCCGAGCGCTGGAAAGAAGTAACTGGCACCACCATAGCCGAGGGGTATGGATTGAGTGAGACCTCGCCCGTGCTGAGCTGCAATCCTTTGGATGGCACCGCCCGTATCGGTACTATTGGCTTGCCCATGCCCAGCACTGAGATGAAAATTGTCAAAGAAGATGGAACAGAAGCAGTTATTGATGAGCCGGGCGAAATCTGGGCAAGAGGTCCGCAGGTGATGAAAGGCTACTGGAATCGCCCCGATGAGACCGCCAAAGTGATGACCGAAGATGGATGGTTCAAGACAGGCGACATCGGCGCGATGGATGCCGACGGTTTCTTCCGCATCGTGGACCGCAAAAAAGATATGATTTTGGTATCTGGATTCAATGTATATCCTAATGAAGTAGAAGAGGTGGTGGCAGGACATCCGAAAGTGCTGGAGGTAGCAGCTATAGGAGTGCCTGACCCGCAGTCTACGGAGCGTGTCAAACTCTTTGTAGTGAAAAAAGACCCCTCACTTACCGAAGAAGAATTGATGGCTTATTGCAAGGAAAATCTGGCGGGTTACAAGCTGCCCAAATACATAGAGTTTCGCGATGAGCTGCCTAAATCCAATGTGGGCAAGATTTTGCGGCGCAAACTCAAAGAGGAAGAGATGAAAAAAACAGAGGCTTCTGCCTAAGAAGAAAAAAATCAAGGGAAGGGCTGCCTTTCAGGTGGCTCTTTCTTTTTTTACTGGGAAATAAAAAGTTAAGAGAATGAAAAACGAGCATTTACATTTTTTGCAATTGGCAGTGGAAGAAGCCAAAAAGGGGGTATTGAGTAATGACGGAGGACCTTTTGGAGCCGCGATTGTACGCCGTGGCGAACTCATAGCCCTTGCTCACAACGAAGTATTGAAAACCAACGACCCTACGGCACATGCCGAAGTAGTAGCCATCCGACGTGCTTCGGCTATCTTAGGGCGCTTCGATTTGTCTGACTGTGTGTTGTATGCCACCTGTGAGCCTTGTCCTATGTGCTTGGCAGCCTCTTATTGGGCAAAGATAAAAACTTTGGTGTATGCTTGTAGTCGTCATGATGCGGCTCGTGCCGGCTTTGACGACGCCTTTATTTATGAGGTCTTGGAAGGGAAAGCCGAAGATAAGCGTATGGAAGTACTTCAAATGGGGCGAGAAATGGCTTTGTCAGCCTTTGAGTTGTGGCAGCAAAAAGGAGATAAGACGCTTTATTGAGTGCTCATGATGAGATGCTTTTTTAAAAGCAGAGTGGTGCCGCACGACAGCAGCAGATTGTGAAGTACTACTAAGCTTGATTATGGCTTGCGTTTCGTCGGGTACCTCACTGGAGTTGTGGCAAGGAGGTTGGTGGCTCGGTTTTATGTTTCTCAATATGAGTAAGCTATGCCCGTGTTTTCTGATGAAAGCAAAAAGCGACTCCATGTTTTTCGGAGTCGCTTGCATGATGTTGGGGTAAGCTAAAACAAAGCTGTTTTTTTATTGTCTATTCCTTTTGGAAGGGGTAGTAAAAATCCAGTTTACTATCAATGGCAAGGTGCAAACTTTCGGATGGATCAAATTGGTATGTCTGAAAGCGCCAGATACCTGCTTTGCCCAGTAAATGGATGGCTTTGTCGGAAGCTTTGTAAACCTTGTAAACTGCTAAAGGCTGCTTGGAGGTATAGTAGTTGCGTCTTGTGAGATTTCCCGATTTGGAGCTGTATTTTACAGTAAACACATTGGTATGGTGCGCCAAGTTATTGGCTTTACTTAATTCCTTTTCGCCATCGGGAAAGCTGATTTCACTGAAGTTGCCTACCACCACATAGCCGCGTTCTACGGGTACTAAATCCACTACGTTGCCCAAGAGACGGAATTCTTGCTGCCAATTGAGTTGCCCATTGCTTGCTTGGGCTTCTATCAAAAGCACTTTTTCATTGTCAGTAGCCGGGTCAAAGAGGCTTTGCCCTTTGCTCAGCAGAGCCCAATAGCCAAAAGCTTCATTGTAACGGATGAAACGAGGACATTCAGTAAAAGGAAGTGGGAGCATTTCGATGCGCTTGCCTGCGTTATTAAAGCGCTCGACCGATGCTTTTTGTACAGTGTAACTACCTGTTTGGCAAGCAACGGAGGTAACAAGGCAACCGTCGCCGGTAAGAGTAAGTGAGGTATAGGCGATGGAGATGCCTTCTTCCTTGCTTTTTTCTTTGTGCATCCAAACGACTTTTCCTTCAGATATTTTGCCAACAAAGCCGGAAAGCTGGTCATTGGCTTCGCGCCTGAAGCCACACACGTAGTAATTGCCAGCACCGTCTTTTTGTGCTTCGGTAACGACCCATTCACCCTCTTTTACCTCCTCGAGTGGGCGCCAGGTAGCAGCAGCAGTCAAAGGGGCGTTTTCATAGGAGGTTGCAGGGGCACTTGTCAGCAAACGGCTGATTTGGTCTTTTACGTCTCTTGTCAGAGGTTGCACCTCTTGACTTATCCAAACTTCTTCTTGCGATAATGTTTGACGCAAAGCGTTGAGGGAAGTGTATCGTTCGGCAAGCAATTCTTGGTATTTTTTGAAGTTTTTCTCATTGACAGCATTCTGACTTGCCACGAGCGCTTCTTTGGCTTTGCTTCCATAGTAGAGCAAGTTGCTGAATCTTTGGAATTGTTCGCGAGCGCTTAAATTACTTTCAATGGCGAGCAGTTGCTTTTCCTGCCTATAGGCTGCTTTTTGTGTATAGTATTCAATAAGATTGGCAATGAGGGAGTTGTAATCATACCGGTTGAGTTTTAAAAGCAAAGGAAGGTTTGGCTCGTAGCTTTGTTTGTTTTCTGCTGCTTGTACGGCTTGCTTGAATGCTGCCGCTAGTGATTTCTTCAAGGGAGTGATTTCTTTTTGTATTAGTTCAATGCTTGCCCGTGCCCATTGGGCGTAGTTCCACAAGCGGATAGAGGGGCTTAAGAAGTCCACAAAGGGCTCTACGCCTTCTATCCGGAAATCGACAATGGGGTGTACAGTGTATTGTTGATTATATCCCTTAATCGGATACTTTTCGATGTCTTTTCTGTAATTATCGAGATAATACACCGTAGAATCGTAGTGCATTGCCAGTCGGTTCAGCTCTTCAAGTACCTGCTGGTCGGCAAGCATGAGTAGTTCTTTGTAGGTATAAAACCGCTCGGTAAGTCCATTGTACAATTTGATGCTTGCTTCATAATGCTCTACAGCTTTGCTAAAATGATGCAGTATCTTGCTTAGATTTTCTTTCAACTGCCGATAGTAAGTTATCTTTTCGGATATGACCGGCTTCACTTCGGATATCTCTATTTTAGGCTTGCCGCTGGCTTTGTCTTCTTCATCAAAGAAATCTTCGTAATACTCTGCATTTTTTCGCAGTTCCTTTTCGGTCAGACGTTTATCGAATTCCGAGAAATAATAAACGCAGCTGTCGGCATACCTGAGGACAATATGCCCTTGCAGCAGGGGGTCGAAGCGGTTGGCGCGCAGCTCACTAATGCGTGCTAATTGGTAATAAGCATTGATGGCGTCAGGGTCTTTTTGAAGGTAAATATGCAGCATACGATAGGCTTGCAGGTAGTTGCCTTCTTGTATCAAAGGATAGATGTCGCGGCTGTATTTTATCTTTTGACTATAGCTGGGTGCCAAACTTGCGCACCACGTAAACAAAAGAAGCAAATATTTATATACAGGTTTCATAGTTTTCAAATTTTGAGAGGCTTAAATGGAAATTACAATCAGTTCACAACGTCGGTTTTTGGCTCGGTTTTCGTCCGAGTCGTTGGGTACGACAGGCTGAGACTTTCCGTAGCCTTTGGGCACCATGCGCTCTTCGGGGATGCCAAATTTTTTCAGATAATTGAATACACTCTGCGCACGTGCTTTGGATAGTTGTAGATTGAAGGCTTCGGAGCCTCTGTCGTCGGTGTGGGCAGCCAGTTCTATTTTAAGTGTAGGATTCCGTTGCATCAGCTCTATTACCTTTTTTAGTTCATTTTCCGAAGCATCGGAAAGTTCAGCAGAGCCTGTTTCAAAATAAATGTTGTTGAGTGTCAATTTGGTACCTACTTTCAGCGATGCCAGCTCTATCACTTTCTTTCTGTTGGGGTCCTTGGCACTGATGACTGGGTTTTTATCTGAATAGAAGGTGTAGCCGACAGGGTTACGCACCTCTAATTCGTATTCATCCGATTCCCGGATTGGTAATTTGTAATAGCCGGGGGTGCTGCTGCTGTTTTCGTCGAGCGTAATGACCTCATTGCGGTTGCGGTTTACCAGTACCACTGTGAAGGGCAAGCCTTCGCCCGTTTCCAAGTCTTTGACCACAATTTCATATTCTTTTGTTTTTGGGCGCAAAATAGCGTCTTTTTCTACCACATTGTACTGCACTTTTTTATTGAGGTCGATAACAAAGGTAGTGTCTATGTAGTTGTCGGCTTGCACTTTGATTTGGTAAGTACCTCCAATGGGCAGTTTGAGGGAGCTTCTGCCATTTTTAGTTTGTTGTTGGGCTATTTGCTGTCCTCCTCCTCCTTGTTTTAAAGCAATTATTTGGGCATCTATTGGCTCGAATATGAGGCGGTCGATGGTGTTGATGTACACCTCTGCGGTGGGGAATAGCTCGATATTTCTTTCAAATTCTTGGTATTTATCGAGTTTTCGCAAATCAAATTCGAAAAAATAGACGGTATATCCGGGCTTTTCTATCTCTATGGTGTAGCGTTTGCCTTCTGACAATACAATAGTGTAGCGCCCGTCGGAGGGGTTATTTTCCAGACGCATGAGGCGCTCGGTCGTCTCTGCATTATATACATTGACATGAGCACTTAATGGCTGTTTCGTTTCTCCGTCGCGGATGTAGCCTTGAATGGTGATATTGCGGTTTTGACGAAATTTAGGGGGGATTGGAACAGTATAAATGTCGTCTTTAGTAACAAAATAAAGCAAGTCGCCGGAAGCTGACACACTGGCAAACTGGTCGCGTTCGGGGGTGCTGGCAAAATCCATCAAGATAGGCGTACTCCAGTCGCCCTCTTCATTGCGGCGCGAGAGGTAGAGGTCAAACTCTCCGATACCCCCCTCGCGTATGGAAGAAAAAATGAGCGTTACATTGTCGGACATGATGCGAGGGGCTTTTTCGCAGCCTAAGTTGATGGGGATGGGCAAAGGGTAGGGCTTTTGCCACTCTCCGTCCTTTCCTTTTTCAGAGACAAAGATGCGGTAACAAATCGCATCCCCTCGTGTGATGATTTTGTTGTCTTCGTTGGTGCTTTCGCGTATGAAATACAAGGTCTTGCCATCGGCAGAGATACAAGGAAAGCCCTCATATGCTGGTGTATTGATGATTGGACCTATGTTTTTGGGTTTACTCCACTTGTTGCCGATACGCTGGCTGTAGTAAATGTCTTCACGTCCGTATCCGTTTTTGAAAGAGGCAAAAAAGTAAAGGGTGTTGCCGTCGTAGCTGATGGAAGGACCACCGATAAGGTCTGTTTCTGAGCCGTAGGCATTGACGGAGTCGATGGGTTCGGGTGTAGTCCATTTTCCATCGCGCAAGTAGCTTACATACAATTCCCATTTGCCGTTGTTGCGGTTGGTTTCAAAAATCATGGTACGCCCGTCGGCACTCACTGTGGGAGCATACTCTATGGCTGCGGTGTTAATGGGCGGTGGTAACGGTTGCTTTTGCGCCCAGAGCCATGCGGGCAACCATGCCAAGCAAAGCGATAGGTAAATGTTTACTCTCATAGTTGTGCTATTTAAAAAAGGAAGTTTGCTTTTTTATTTTCTTTACTCCATACCTGTGATGATAAAACTGCCCCAGAAGTAAGGGTGGGGATATTCTTTGCGCATGCGCTGCTGCGCTTGACGGAAGGCAGCATGGGCATCATTCGTTTGCAAATAGGCTTCATAAAAATAACTCATTAGCTTTTGGGTAGCCTCGTCATTAACTTTGAAGAGACTCATAATGACGCTACGGGCACCGGCTACCAAGAACGCCCGTTGTAATCCATAGACGCCTTCGCCTGCTTGCACATCCCCCAATCCTGTTTCACAAGCAGAGAGCACTACCAGCCGGGTGTTGTCCAAGGGCAAGTTTTGGGCTTCGTAGGCGGTGAGTATGCCCTCGCCGGTATTGATGGCAGCAGCGCCTTCACTCAACAAGCGCCCGCCGTCTTTGAGCAACAGCCCTGAGCGAAGCATAGGGTCATTGGCTAAAAGATTTTCGAAAGACCTCTCCGTAGCTTTTGAGCTGCTGCCTTGGGCAAAAAAACCATGGGTGGCAAAGTGAAGTATACTCGGAGATTGACGAAGGTTTTTGATTTGTTGTTCGGTGGCTTCTATGCCCATGAGTGTTAGAATCTGCCAGTTGAATTGCCTGAGCAGCTGGGCAATCAAGCGTGCTTCCAATTCAGCGCCGGGCAGCGGTGGCACCTCGCCCCCAAAGTCAGGGTTACCCACGATGAGCACTTCGCCTTGTTTATTTGCCGGTGTTGTATTGCTGGGCACACCGCGTTTCAGTAGCTCTTTGCTGTTGCTGAGGTAGCGTATGTCGTAGCCATCGAATACATAGTCTTGGGTGGAGGGGCGATAGAGCGCCGCTATGTTGATTTGATTGTACACGCCATCGGGAGAAATATAGACGCGTTTTACTCCGGCAGGCAAGCGTGCCTCTATTGCTTGCCAGAACTGTTCGTAAGAAAAGCGGTCGCGCAGTTTGAAGCGGGTAGCATTGCAGTAGTAGTTGTAGTATTTGGACTCCATTGCTTTGCCTTGACTTAATATTATCGGTATGGGCTGATTGGCAGCAGGCAATATCAAATAAGCAACGTAATAAACCGAATCGGTGAATGCATTTTGTTCCGTTGAAAAATGCTCCACTTTGAGGATTTCTATGGCTGCTTCGTCGCTGCGCAGTTGTTTTTGCACTTGTTGCCAGTTGACTCTTTCTATTTTCAGTTTTTCGAAAAGAGCAGCGCGTTCAGACAGTTTTTTTTCCAGCCGGTTGATGTCTGACTCTAAGGCTAACAGGCTAATGCCGAGGCGTGCCTGCTCTTCTTTGCTTAGGTTCAGAAGGGCTGCCAACTGTTCTTTTTTCCTTACCCACTGACTGTAGAGGTCAACCAAGACACTGTCTTTGTTTTGAGTGAGTTGCTGCCGCGTTTTTTGTCCGGCGTTGAGCAGTAGGGCTTTGGTTGTGAGTGTATAGTTGAGCAGCACTGGATGCAAGGGGCTGTCAGCTGGGCGACTGGTTGCCAAAGACTTGAACAACTGGAAGTGAGGCTGAATACTTGCCCAGTATTTGGCTTTTTCTCGCTCGCTCAGGCTGGGAAAGTACTTTTCGATGAACAGAAGGTAAGCGTCCAAGCTTTGCTGGTAGAGCAGGGCTGCTGAATCGACCTGCCCTTTGATATAAGCCAATCGTGCCAAGTAAGTAACTTGCTGTGTATAGGCAGGGTGTTGCTCTCCAAAGGTAGCTGCATAAATATCTTTAGCTTGCTGGAAGTAGCTCTGTGCGTCATTGTAGGCACTTTCTTTTAGACTTACTTCGCCCAATAAGCTTTTGACATAAGCCACTTGGTGGTGTTTTGCTCCGAACTTATTGCTGTAAATTTCTTCGGCTTGCTTCAAGAGACGGACGGCATCGGTATAGCGGCGTTCTTCTTTATAAAGAGTGGCAAGGGCAGTGATGAGCTGGGCATAAGTAGGGTGTTGCTTGCCGAAGGTGCTTTCTGCCAAGGCGATGCCTTCCTGTAGCAGGGCTTCGGTTTCTTGGGAGCGCTCGGGGTGCAGGCTGTATTCGATGAGTGCAGCTTCACTCAGTATATCTGCCATTTTGATGTGCAGCTTGCCTAATTTTTCTTTTTGTATGCGGCGGATTAAATCAACTTCGGCTTCGGCTTTTTCGATGTCGCCTAAGTCTATGTGCATCTTGACTTGCTGAGTGAGCACATCGGCGTATTTGAGTGATTGTTTGCCATAGCTTTTTTCTGCGATGTCAAGCGCTTCATAAACATGCTTTTGTGCGTCGGTGTAGTTGCCTTGTAGGATAAGTACGCTTGCTGTGGCTTGATGGGGGCGAATTAGCCGGCGGCTGCCAGAACCATATTTGTTTTGTTTTTTATCGAGTATGTCAGACAACAGCTGCAGGGTGCTTTCAAACTCTCCTATGCGGGCATATACCTCCGCCAGTTCTTCAATGGAACTTGCTTTAAGAGCGATGTAATCGGTAGGTATGCCTTGCTTCTTTTGTTTCTTGGCTGCTTTTTGTTCTATGGTTGCAATGGTGGCATTGGCTTGGCTCAGCAGTTGTGTGGCTTGGTTGTAGTCGCTGATGGCAGCATATATCTTGGCTATCTGCATGAGTGCCAAGGCATAATCTACGCTTTCGGGCTCGCTGTTTTTTTCTACAATTTGTAGGGCGTCTTCTGCTTCGTTGCTGGCTTGTTTGAATTCTGCATTTTCTTGAAGTATTTCAGCAAAGAGTAGCTTAGCACGTGCTACTTTAATATGACGTTTGCCATAACGGCGGTTGAGCTGCTCTACGGTTTGTTGCATGATGCTTTTGGCACGTGCATACTGGTCGTTCAACAAAAAGAACTCGGCGTACAGTCTATGATAATCGGGCGAGAGATAATGCCCGAAGTACATTTTTTCTTCAAATAGTTCTATGGGTAATTCTTTTTCGAATACGGTTTTGGCTTTCAAGAAGTCTTCGCCATAGTTGACATGGAAGGCTGCATAGTCCAATAAGGCGCGTTTGTAGGCAAAAGTCTCAGGGATAAGACGCTGCTGCTGTGCTTTCAGATAAAGTTGATTTAATCCTTCGGCTTTTTGTATAGATACATCGTTCTGCACATACAAGTCTGTCCATACACGCAGCAAATCGGCATAGATGGGATGGTCTTTGGGTAGTTTTTCATTCTGGACAATGCCGTTCAAGATGTTTTCGGCTTCTTTGAAGCGACGTTCTCGGATGGCACGTTCCATCTCGATGATTTGTGCACGGAAGTAATAAGGCGATTGTTTGCCGTAATACTGCCCTGCCACACGTTTCATTTCACGTATGTTGGCATTTTGAACAAAGCGCAGCTGTCGCCGCTTTACGCTGTTACGGGCAATGCCTTCGAGCAGACGTAGGTATGTTTTACTGGATTCTTTGAAAGCAAAGTCGTAATAGAGTTGTGCCCGCTGTGCCATTTTGTAGTAATAGGTAGCTTTGGGATATTGCTCTTGGGCGTCGTAGTTTTCGCCAAAGGCGATGAGGTGGGCGGCATAGTCGGGGTCAGTAACGCCTACTAGGCGGCGCACAGTGCTGTTGTGGATAGTAAGTAGCGAATCGGCAGCTTCGTAATTGCCATATACGGTTTGCGCACGTGCCATCAAGGTGAGGTCGCGCGCCAATTGCCGCTTGACGAAGCGTTTTTCTGCCCCAGACAGCTTTTGCTGTTTGCTTTTTAGTTGTTCGAGGCGGCTTCGTACCGTCTCTTGCGCCAGCTCATAGGCGGCAAGTGCTTCTTGGCTTTGCAAAAGTAAATTAGCTCTGTATTCTTTATATAGACTCTTGATGAGCGGGTTTTGAATACGGCTGGTGTCAATGCTTGTCAGTATTTGCTGCGCTTGATTCAAGTTGCCATATTCGAGCCATGTTTGAGTAAGCACCAAGTAGCCCAAGGCAAAGGCATCGCCTTGCTGGCTTGTTTTACTCAATATTTGCTGGCTGGCTTCTATGTTTTGTTGCATCTGCTCAAAATGAGCCAAGGCTTCTTGGTTGCGCGCTTGCAAAGCTTGTAACCAGCCTCTTTGAAGCTCGCTTTTGGCTTTTTTTAGTTTCTTTTCGGTCAAAGCTTGGGCACGCTTGTAATCGCCCATGCGATAGTATTTTTCAATATTTTTGCTTAGTTTCAGATATTGGCGCAGTACTTGAGCTTGCGAAACTGGACAAGCAAGAAACATTGAAAGGAGAATAAGGATAAACCGTTTCATAAGCGTTTCTGTGTAAGTTTTTTTCTTTGTAGTAAGTTTACAAAAATTACACCATTTTAGCATGTTGTTTGCATTTACATATTGCAAAAAAAGATATGCGTAATTGGCATTTATTATTGCTTTTTCTGTGCCTTTCTTCCTTTGCTCAACCTGAGGTGATAGGTAAATGGCGCTTGGTAGAAATCCGCATGCATCAGATAAGCATCACAGAGGCAGAACTGGAGGCGAAACGATTGGGCAACGTGATGGTGTTTGCCGAAGGCGGTGTATGTCAGGTCTATCCCGACAACCCCAGAGCGAAGGTGATTACTAGCCGTTGGTATTGGGAAACTTCCAAAAAGAGTCCCCAGCAAAAGTATCTGATTATAGAAGCGCGTGACCCCATGGGTAAGGTCGTCAAACAGCGTTTTGAGGTGGAAAAACCCAATCGGAAAACCATGATACTACACATAGGCGAGGGGATAGACCGGGAGAGTTATGTGTACCGGGCGCTAAAATAGGTTTTGTTGGGTGTCGAAACGCTGGGGCTCTTTTAACTTCAACTTGAGTCTTTGATTCAAACGGTGGATAAGATAGGCAGCCAGCTCGGGGGCTTGCACGTTGTCAGGTTCATGCACAAAAAAGAACACCTGTTTTACCCCTTGGGCTTGCCACTGTGCCAGGCGTTCAACCCACTCATCTATGCGGCTGTAATCAGTAGGATGCAAGTCGTTGCCTACAAACCGAATCATGGCAGTATGGTTCGATAAGCCCATGTGAAGCACGTCTCGTCGCCCCGCTACATCGGTAATTACTAAGCCGGCACCATAGCTGTGCAGCTTGTCGGCAGTGCGTGAGAGGTACTTAAACCATGAAGGGTGGCGAAATTCTATCGACAGCGGCAGTTTGTCGAAAGGATAGAGGTCTAGAAAACGAAGCAAAAAAGAAGAATCACGAGTGGAAAAGCCCGGAGGCAATTGCATAAAAGGAGTGCCCAAACGATTACCTAAAGCACTACAAAAAGCAGCAAAAGCCTCTATTTCTTTCTTTAAGAAGGGTCCATTCAGTTGATGGCTTATGCTTTGTGGTACCTTAGGGCAAAAGCGAAACCCTTCGGGGCTTTGCTCTACCCATCGTTGCAGGGTACCTGAAGCCGGCAGAGCATAGTGGGTACTGTTGAGTTCAATGGTATTGAATTGGCGGCTGTAATACTCTAAATATTTTTGTGAAGGAGTTTGAGGTGGGTACCATCGCCCCACCCACTCTTTTTGCACCCAAATGGGGCAGCCCACGTACCATGAAGTGCTTGTATGAGCTGCCGCCGCTTTCGACAAGTAATAGCGGTTAAAAGCTGCATCCGGAGGCAAAGAGAAGTCGATGCTGCTTATGTCGTTTACCTTGCCAAATTCCATCGTTTAGTACATCGATTCTCGTATCTTGTCAAATATTTTTTTGGCAGGGGCTGCCTCATAAAGAATACGGTACACCCCTTCCATGATGGGGCAGTGCACACCATAATGGCAGCTGATTTCATGGATGCCTTTGGCTGCATAATAACCTTCGGCAATCATCTTCATTTCCATTTGGGCAGACTTGACACTATAGCCTCTGCCTATCATATTGCCGAAAGTGCGGTTGCGGCTGAATTGAGAATATGCCGTTACCAGCAAATCGCCCAAGTAAGAGGTGTGGGTAAGTTCTCGGTGGAGCGGATAAATTGCGTCGATGAGGGCTTTCATCTCGCGCAGCGCATTGGCAACCAATACGGCTTGGAAGTTATCGCCAAACCCCAAGCCGTGAGCAATGCCGCAGGCAATGGCTATGATATTTTTCATGATGGCACAGTATTCCACACCGTACAGGTCGTCAAAAGGGCTTGCTTTTACATAACGACAGCTCATCAGCCGAGCAAACTCTTCGCTAATAGCTAAATTTAATGAAGCGATGGTTAAATAAGACTGCCGTTCCAAAGCGATTTCCTCGGCATGGCATGGTCCGGCAATGACTGCCATATTTTCTTCGGCAAGCTCAAATTCGCGGCTTATCCATTGGGTTACCAAAAGGTGCTCTTCTGGTATAACGCCCTTTACACCCGATACTACTTTTTTAGAAAGCCAATGCTTGGCGGTCGTAGAAGAAAGTGCCTCTTTAACAAAGGCGGCAGGAATGGCTACTACTACCCAGCGGGCAGGGGCGAGCACTTCCGGCAGCGAGCTGCTGACGTGCACGACCCGTGCCGGATTGATTTCTACATCGCTCAGATAGTTTGGGTTGTGCCGATAGGTGCGTATATGTTCAGCAGTTTCCGGGTTACGCACCCACCAATGAATGGCAACTTGCTCGTTTTCCGACAATATTTTGACAATGGCGGTTGCCCAACTGCCACTGCCCAAAACAGCTATTTCTTGTTTCTGTGTACTGTTCATAGGCTTTCGGGTGGATAGCCCCAAGAGCACAAAAGCTGGGGAAGGAGGTTAGTCATTGACGCGAATAAGGAAGTACTTCTTTTTGCCCTGTTGAACCAACAGATACTGCCCTTGCAACAGCTCGAATTGTGGTTTAGCCTGCGGGTCAGTCACTTTTTCTTTATTCACGCTAACGCTGTTGGCTTGAATGGCTTTGCGAGCTTCTGACTTAGACTTGAAGATGACGCCTTGCGTGAGGATGGACAGCAGGTCTGTCATTGTTTCGCAGGCGTCGTACTCGCCCCGGCTGATGCTTACTTGGGGCACCCCTTCGAGTATCTCGAGCAGGGTTTGCTCGTCTATTCTATTAAGGGCTTCCACGGCATCTTTTTTAAAGAAAATTTCGGTGGCTGCCTGTACCTTTTCCAAGTCTGCGCGCGAGTGTATCCGTTCTGTAAGCTCTTCTGCCAAAGTATTTTGCAAGACTCGAAGATGTGGTGCTTGCCTGTGTTGCTCTATGAGGCTTTCTATTTCTTCGCGTCCTTTCAGGCTAAACACTTTGATGAGCCGCTCGGCGTCTTCGTCGCTTACGTTAATCCAGAATTGATAAAATTTGTAAGGCGAAGTCATGTTGGGGTCGAGCCATATGTTTTCGCCTCCTTCCGACTTGCCGAACTTGGTGCCGTCGGCTTTGGTAATGAGTGGGGTAGTGAGGGCAAAAGCTTCACCCCCGGCGATGCGGCGAATGAGTTCTGTGCCGGTAGTAATGTTGCCCCATTGGTCGGAGCCACCCATCTGTAGCTTGCAGTTTTTGTGTTGGTATAAGTAAAGGAAATCATAGCCTTGCATGAGCTGATAGGTGAATTCGGTGTAAGAGATGCCTGATTCCATGCGGTTCTTCACCGAGTCTTTTGCCATCATGTAGTTTACCGTGATGTGTTTGCCCACCTCGCGTAAAAACTGCAGGAAGCCAATTTCTTTGAACCAATCGTAGTTATTCAGCAACTCTGCCGAGCTTTTGCCCGCATCGAAATCCAAGAACTTAGCCAGCTGTTGTTGTATGCACTGCTCGTTGTAACGTATGGTTTCTTCTGAAAGGAAAGTGCGCTCGGCGCTTTTACCGCTGGGGTCGCCTATCATGGCAGTGGCACCACCTACCAAAGCAATGGGTTTATGCCCCGCCAGCTGAAAGTGCTTCAGAAGCATGATGGTAGCCAAGTTACCTATATGCAAAGAAGGAGCGGTAGGGTCAAAGCCTATGTAGGCAGTGGTTAACTCCTTATTGAGTTGCTCTTCGGTGCCCGGCATTACGTCGTGAAGCATGCCGCGCCACTTGAGCTCTTCTATAAACGATTTTTTCATGCTTGCTTTGATTTTTGTTGCGTGATTTGGGTGCCAAAACTAATGAATCGCGCCTAAAAAAGCGAACGGCATACGACAAGCTATTCGTCGAGGCTTGTGTTTGCTTGGTCTTTGAAGAACGCTCTTTTGTCGAGAAACAACTTTGTGAGTCATTCGTTTTTACTTATATTGGAACTATAACGAATTTCAGGGTATACTATGAAAGTCAATCTTCCTTTATTAAAAAGCTGGTGCGAGCAACAGTTCTCCCCGATGGCATGGCAGCGGATAAGCTTGCATGCCTATGAGCAGCTTAAAGACAAATATAGCCTGAAGGAACTACAAACACCAGAGCCGGACATGACTCTGGAAGGCAATGACTTGGCAGTAGTATGCGATGCTATTCGAGAGTTATATAAAGTGGAAGTACCACTCAATGATTTTTCTTAATCAAGGCAAGATATACATTGAACTAAAGGAGGAAAAGGTTATGTTGCGCATTGTGAAAATCAAAGAGACTTGTGAAAAGAAATTGTCGCCTTTGGCATGGCAGCGCATAGCTACACATTTGGCACCGTATTTTATGAAGAAATACGGCATTGGTTTGAAGGCGCTCTTCATGCCTTCAGAAGACCAACTCTGCGACGAGGAGGACTGGCAGCACATTGAATCTGTAGTGGAAAAGTTGTATCAATGCGCCCTTTCTAAAGAAGATTTCCTCATGTGATTGAAAGCAGCAGCTGTTTGTTGTTTTAATTCACAGAAAAGGAAGATTGACTTGTAGCCTTTCTCCTCATAAAACAAAAAAGCTCCCACCGGCAGGGAGCTTTTTTGTTTTCTACATACCTTCGCCGCCATCAAAATCGCCGCCGCCGTCAAAATTGTTATTCCGTCGCCGGTTCTGCCGGGTTTTCATTTGCTTGCCGAAGTTATATTGGAAACTAAACATAATGGTACGCGTATTGCCCCTGAACTCAAAGTAGTTGTAGAGGGCATCGGTACGGCGCTCACTACCAAAACGCATGCTTTGGGCTATGTCACGCACATTGAGGCTGAGCGTGCCTTTTTGCCGGAGTACTTTTTTGCTTACGCCTATACCATTCATAAAGAAAGCAAAGCGCGTGCCCTGTGCTGTGACTAAAGGCGAGCGGTAAAACAAATTGCCTTGTAGGCGCCAGTCGCCGGGCAGTGAAAGCGTCAGCATCGTGCGCACATCCCAGGCATAGTTATCGTTGAGCACTGACTCGTCGAGGTTTCTGCCGTCGATGATGAGCCGATAATAGGAACCACTAATGTTCCAATTGAGTTGGCGCGAAGGCTGGAAGTTGAAAATAAGTTCTCCGCCGTAGTTTTTTGAGGAAGCTACGTTTTGAGGGAAGTAAACGACAGTGTCCCCCCTTTGCTGCCCCAGTATGTCTTGAATAACATTTTGCGTGTACCTATAGAAAGTGTTAACTGTGATGTTGAATTTATTCCAGTCTTGCTGATAGCCTATTTCTACCGAGTGTGTCAATTCAGGACGCAGGAAGGGGTTGCCACTTCTTTGAATCAAGGGATTGCTGAAGCTGCGGAAGGGGTTCAGGCTTCCGAAAGAGGGGCGGTTGATGCGCCGGCTGTAGGTGGCTTTCACTTTCTTTGCGCCATCTATATTGTAAACCAAAGCGGCGCTTGGAAAGAGGTTGAAATAATCTAAGCGGAAGGTTTCCCCTGTATTGAGCAATTTCGATTCGGTATAAGTTTGTTCTGCGCGCAAACCCGTTTCCATCTCCCACTTGCCCAGCTTGGCAGCCCATAACGCATAGGCGGCATGCACTTGCTCTTGATAGCGAAACTCATTAGAAAAGTTGAGGTTGGTAGTCCATTCGTTGTTGATTTGGTCTTGTAGCAAGAAGTCGCGATTGATGAGACGTATAATACTTTTGGCACCGCTTTCGAGTTTCATGTTTTTCTGCAAGGGGCGTTTATAGTCTACCTGAAATACCCACATGCTGTTTTGGTTATCGTTGCTCGAGCGCTGCAAGAAATCTTCACCCTTGGGAGTGCCATCAGCCAAGAAGCGGTTTTCTTCAAAATTGCTGCCTTGGGTTTCCATGTTTTGATTGTATGAAGCGTAAGCCGTCAGGTTGTGTTCGCTTCCTTTGAGGCGCCAGTCATAGTTGAGTGAAATACCATAGTTGTTTTCGTTTTCATTTTCCCACGAGTAGCGGTAAAAGTAGTCAGTCATTTGCCGGTTGGCATCGAGGCTTGCATTGTATAAGTTTCGGTTCTGATACGAATCTTCCAGCCCGTAAACCCCTTCCAAGCGCAGTGAGTGTTTGTCGTTGATGAAATACTCGATGCCAGCGGTGGCAGTCCCCGAGCGTTGCATGCGGTACGAGTTTGTGTTTTGGTTTAAGAAAGGAGTGGCGTTCGGTAGGAAGTTTTCTCTGCGTACAGTGATTTTGCCAATGCGGGTGTCTTGGCGCCCATTCAAGCTGCCGTAAATGTTCCACTTAGGGGTTTGGTAGTTGAGGTCTATCCCTGTATTGTAGCGGTCATAATTACCGATGCTGAGCTGTGCTGTTCCATTGAGTCCTCTGTTTTGGGGACGCTTCAATATGATGTTGATGATGCCGGCACCGCCGTCGGCATCGTAGCGTGCCGAAGGATTGGTGATGACTTCGATGCGCTCTATAGAAGAAGCCGGAATGCGCTCGAGCAGCGCTTGCCTTCCGGTGCCTGTGAGCGCAGATTGTTTCCCGTTAATCAATATGGTTACATTCTGGCTGCCCCGTAAGCTAAGAGCGCCGTTTTCATCTACCTGCACCGAAGGGATATTGCGCAGGACGTCGGTGGCTGACCCGCCAGCATTGACCAAGTCTTTGCTTACCTCATAGGTGAGTGTGCCTATGCCTGTCTGCATCGTTTCCTTTTCGGCAACTACTTGCACTTCTTTCAGTGTTTTTGCATCTTGTCGCAGGGTGATGGTGCCCAATGAAATATCCTTGCCTGCAATTTCTATGGTTTTCTTGTAGGTTTGATAGCCAATAAATTCAATGCTGATTTCATATCTCCCATTGCGGGGAAATGAAAGGGTGAAGTTGCCTTCTTCATCGCTGCTTACCCCCGTAAAGGCTTGTGCTTTTTGCGGGATGCTGCCAACAATGGTAGCAAAAGGAAGGGGTTTGCCTTCGCTGTCTACCACTTTACCACTTACCTTGCCTTGTGCCCACAGGTTTGCTGTACTCAGCAGCAAACCCATCGCCAATAATACTCGTGTGTACATGCTCTTTTTTAGTTTGTTTAAGAATCACTACTCAGCAGTTAAGTTCTTTAAGCCAAGATTTGTTTCTATAACGACGGATGGGCAGCGTTTTGTATATCGCTTGCATCTTTTGTAGGCAATTATGTAGTTTATACTGCTGGAGCAATAAAAGCCCCGGAGGGCTTTTACTTATTTAATGATATTTGGCTTTAAAAAGTTTATTGTTTGATGCGGGGGCGTCGTTTTTTCTTGCTGCCTTCCGACACTTCAATGTTTACCCTCTTGCCTTTAATTTGACGGTTTTGCATCTGCCGTACAACCAGCTGGGCAACCTCTTGGGGCACTTCCACGAAAGAGAAGTTGTCGAGCAATTCTATTTCTCCGATGCTTTTGCCCGGAATGCCGGTTTCTCCGGCAATGGCGCCTACAATATCATTGGGGCGGATGCGGTCTTTTTTGCCTACGCTTAAAAACAGGCGGGTCATGGGCGCACGGTTGTGCTGGCTTTTACGCTTTGGGTGGCTGAAGTCTTGGTCGTAGTCATTGGACAAAAACGATGTTTTTTCCGGCTTGAAGTGCAGCGCTTCCTCTGCCTTGAGTAGGTGTCCCAACTGTTTTTGCAGAAACACCATTGCGAGGTCTTCGGGACGGATGCCTGTCTCATAAAGCTTATGCAGGGCGGTTTGTAATGCTTCCTGTGGTCTTTCTACCCGAAGGTTTTCTATCTCGGACTGTAATTTCTTTAAATGAAAGGCAAGAACGTCTTGGTTGCTGGGTGGCTCTATTTTGTTGATTTTGCCTTTAGTGTATCGCTCAATCTCACGCACTCTTTGTTGGTCTTTGCGCGAAGATACGAGGTTGATGGCTACGCCGTGGCGTCCAGCCCTACCGGTGCGTCCTATACGGTGCACATAGTACTCTTCATCCAAAGGCAGGTCGTAGTTGAAAACGGCTTCCACATTTTCCACATCAATGCCGCGTGCGGCTACGTCGGTGGCAACCAATACTTGGCAGTTGCCATTGCGGAATTGTTGCATGACTTTGTTTCTTTGGGCTTGCGACAGGTCGCCATGGATGACTTCGGCGCGTATGCCCAGACGACCGAGCGAGTCGGCTACTTCATCGGCTGTGCGTTTCATGTTGCAGAAAATCACACTTAGCTCGTAGCCGTGGGCTTGAATAAAACGGGCGATGAGTGGAGCCTTGAGTGCTTCTTTTACTTCGCAATAATATTGCTCAATACGCTCTACGGTCAGTTCTTTGGAGGCAATTTTTACTATCTGCGGATTTTTTTGATAGCGTTTGGTGAGTTCCATGATGGGGCGGGGCATGGTTGCCGAGAAAAAAACCGTTTGCTTTTCTTCGGGCACACGCTGCAAGATGTGTTCTATATCATCACGAAAACCCATATTGAGCATCTCATCGGCTTCGTCGAGCACAACCATATGCACGTGGTCGAGTTGGAGCGTGCCGCGATGCAGGTGGTCAATGACTCGCCCCGGCGTGCCTACAATGATTTGCACCCCTTTTTTAAGCGCTCTGATTTGTTTGTCGATGGACTCGCCGCCATAGATAGCCACGCTGTGAATGCCTTTTTGGTATTTGCTTAGCTTGTAGATTTCTTTTTCTACCTGTACGGCAAGTTCTCGGGTGGGGCAAAGCACAATGGCTTGCGGCGCTAGCAGTTCAGGGTCAATGCGTTCGAGTAGGGGAATGGCAAAAGCGGCGGTTTTGCCAGTGCCTGTTTGAGCCTGTCCTATGAGGTCTCTGCCCGATAGCAGAAAGGGGATGGCTTGCAATTGAATGTCTGAGGGGGTTTCATACCCCATGTCGCACACAGCTGAGCAAATCGCTTCGGATAACCCAAGCTGTTGAAAGTTGTGAATTTGTTGCATACTTTGTTTCCTTATCTTCCTTGCCGCTGTCTTTCCCTATGACAACAGCAAGTGACCAATAAGGAACGCAACGGCTTGGAATGATTCTATTTTTGAAAATATTAAAGCACAAAGTTAATGCTTTACTTTTACATGCGCAAACCAAATAACTTTTACAGCTTGAAAAAACATTGAGCATGCTATATAACTCCCCATTCCCCATTCTCCATTCCCCATTCTCCATTCTCAATTATCCATTCTCAATTATCCATTCTCCATTCTCAATTCTCCATTCCCCATTGGAAACACCCCCTGCACCAGCCCCTTTTTGTGCTGCTCCAACAATTCAATTTTTTCCGTTTGGGCAGCGATGAGGTCATCTAAGGACGAGAGGCAAGCGGCGATTTTTTGTTGTTCGGCTGGGTTAGCAACAGCAATTTGATGATGCTTGTAATCAGAGTAATATATGTGGGGTATTCCAGCACCTTTTACATAGCTAGAAAAATTAACAGTGTTTAAAAGATAATAAGCCCACACTAAGTTGTATTTTTTCTCATCTTTAGTTTTCAGAGCAGACAATGTCCCCAAAATAGAGGTTTGTGCTTTGCATAGATTTAGTCTGCCAACCCCTGAACCGTCCTTCACAATTGAAATGTATGGCTCTTTTTGTTGAAAATCGTCAATATATCCTACTATGCCATCAGCACCATAAACTGCATATCCGGTTGTTTTTAGTTCCAGTTTATTTAATGCTAAATCGGAACTTTCAACCGCAAGTATGTCCCCCAACCTCTTCACCTCCCACTCCTCTGCATTTTGAAATTCGGGGAATCGGAGGCGGGGCACGGTTTCGCCCTCTTGTGGGAAGAGCTGTTGCAGCAGTCCTTTTTTGTGTTGTTGCAGCAGGGCTAACTTTTCCCGCTCGCCTGCTATCACTTCATCTAAAGACGAGAGGCAAGCAGCGATTTTTTGTTGTTCGGGGAGGGAGGGGAAGAGAAATTCAACTTGAAGAAATTCTTTTGGGTGAATTCTTTTCGACCCTGTTCCAGTTGATAACTTTTCAAGATTAGTGTAAATTTTTTCTTGCCCTAAATAATAAACGAAGTAATAAGGGTCATAACCACTATTAAAATCGAAGGCTGGAATATCCTGAGAACTTTCAAAACCATCTAACTCATCTGGGATTATTCCAAATGCACCTTTGTGTAAATTTTGCTTTCCATAAATGAACTGACCTTTTCTTCTTTTGAAGAAAATAGTTGCATCTTCTGCTTCAGTTCCTCTATATTCACGTTTCTGCACTCCCTTTTGATTAAGGCGAACAGTTATCCTCTTTCGAGGGTCATTTTCCTCTGAACGGATACGACTTTCTACCAAAACCTCCCCCAACCTCTTCACCTCCCACTCTCCTGCATTTTGAAATTCGGGGAAGCGGAGGCGGGGTAGGCGGGGGCTGTCGTTAGGCGTTTTCATGGTGTCGATTTTTCGTATGTGCTCACTAAATCATGGATTTTATGCCAAAAAAGTTGTGAAGTGTACAAATAGGTGCAAAAATATTGCAAAAATGCAAATGGGAAAATAGGGGATAAAGTAATGCCAGTCTATTGGGAAGGCATGTAAAAAGATGATAGAAGACATGTGAGCATAACCCATTGCCTGCTTTCTTTCGAAAAGAAACGGAAACTTATCTATATTTAGCGCTGGCAAAGTGATTTAAAAAACAACAGCTATGAGTGTGAAAAACAAAAAAAAGATTCTTTTCCTTGACCGCGATGGTACTTTGATAGTAGAACCACCAGAAGATTTTCAAGTGGATAGCCTTGAAAAACTACAATTTGTGCCTAAGGTCATTACTGCCCTGCACAAGGTGGTAACCCACAGCGACTACCTGCTGGTGATGGTTACCAACCAAGATGGCTTGGGTACTGATGCCTTTCCCGAGCAGGCTTTTTGGGCACCGCATCAAAAGATGATGCAGACCTTTGAACAGGAAGGCATTCGCTTCTTTGGTGTTCATATAGACCCTACCTTTGAACACGAAAATGCCCCCACGCGCAAACCGCGCACGGGCATGCTGACCCACTACATGGAAAGCGAAGACTATGATTTAACAGGCTCTTTTGTAGTAGGCGACCGCCTCAGCGATGTGCAGTTGGCTGCCAACTTAGGGTGCCGGGCTATTTTGTACACAGCAGACGAGGAAAAGTACCGCCGTTGGAAAGCAGAAGAAGAGGCATTAAAAAAGCAGTTTCCTTGTTTGTGTCTGGTTTGTAACGATTGGCATCAGTTGGCTGACTATTTGCTGATTCACAAAAGCCGTAGGGCTCAGGTGTGGCGCCAAACCAATGAAACGAAAATATCCATTACTTTGGACTTAGACACTCCTGCCGAACCTTCCATCCAAACCGGCATCCCTTTTCTCGACCACATGTTGCATCAGCTGGCGCGGCATGGGGCGCTGGGCTTGGAGGTCCAAGTAGCAGGCGATTTGGAAGTAGATGAGCACCACACCATCGAAGACACTGCCTTGGCATTAGGACAGGCTTTTGCCCAAGCCCTGGGTAAAAAATGGGGAATTCGCCGCTATGGGCACTTCCTCCTGCCCATGGACGAGTCTATAGCACAAGTAGCTGTTGACTTTTCCGGGCGCCCTTATTTGAACTTTCATGCCGTCTGGCACCGTGAGCGGGTAGGGGGCATGCCTACCGAGATGGTAAAGCATTTCTTTGCTTCTTTTTGCCATACGGCTGCTTGCAATCTCTATATGAAGGTAGAAGGCGAAAATGACCACCATCAAATAGAGGCTCTTTTTAAGGCTTGGGCGCGTGCCTTGCGTATGGCAATAGAAATTACAGATACTGGCTTGCCTTCTACCAAGGGAACCCTTTAAAAACTTTATATTTGCCCGCGTGAAATCAACGCAACCATAAAAAAGCTTTTCATGATGACTTCTTTCCAAATACTTGGGCACGAAGATACCCGTTCCGGCTTTGGTGATGGGCTGCTTGAGGTCGGCAAGCAAAATCCAGAGGTGGTAGCCCTGTGTGCCGACCTCACCGGCTCGCTTAAAATGACAGCTTTTCAAAAAGCATTTCCCGACCGCTTTTTTGAGGTAGGTATCGCCGAAGCCAACATGATGGGGATTGCCGCAGGATTGAGCATCGTCGGTAAAATACCTTATACCGGCACTTTTGCCAACTTCTCCACCGGGCGCGTATATGACCAAATACGCCAGTCCATTGCCTATTCTCATAAAAACGTAAAAATATGCGCTTCGCATGCCGGCATCACACTGGGCGAAGACGGCGCTACCCACCAAATCCTCGAAGACATCGGCATGATGAAGATGCTGCCCGGCATGGTGGTTATCAATCCTTGCGATTACAACCAAACCAAAGCCGCTACCATTGCCATTGCCGAACACTACGGACCCGTTTATTTGCGTTTTGGGCGCCCGAAAGTACCTGTGTTTATTCCCCCAAACACCCCCTTTGTCATTGGCAAAGCGCTGCATCTGTTGCCCGGTAAAGATGTAACCATCTTTGCCACCGGACATATGGTATGGAAGTCCATAGAAGCAGCCGAGCAGCTGGCAAAAGAAGGCATATCGGCAGAAGTAATCAATATACACACCATCAAGCCGCTCGACGAAGAGGCGGTTTTGGATGCCGTAAGCACCACAAGAGCCGTAGTTACTGCCGAAGAACACCAGCGCAACGGTGGTTTGGGCGATAGCATCGCTCAATTGCTGGCACGTAAGCTACCGACACCCATGGAGATGGTGGCGGTCAACGACTCGTTTGGCGAAAGCGGCAAGCCCGAAGAGCTGATGGAAAAATATGGTCTTTCGACTCGCCATGTGGTGGAAGCTGTCAAACAAGTACTTGAAAGAAAAAAATAAAGTCATAGACAATTAAACCTTCGCTGCCCGGCGGTATCTAAAAAGCGGCATGAAAAAAGACCTGTGCAAACAGGTCTTTTTTGCCTTGAAGTAACCACGTATTGCTAATGGAAGACAAGGATATTCTGGCTTTGATAAAAAAAGAAGAGAGCCGGCAATATGGATTTCAACGGTTGGTGCGCAAATACCAAAAACAAGTATATTATCACATTCGCCGCATGGTGGTGAGCCATGAAGATGCCGACGACCTGACGCAAGAAACCTTCGTAAAAGTATGGCAAAACATAGATAAGTTCAGAGAAGACGCCAAGCTTTACACTTGGATTTACCGCATTGCCACGAACGAAGCCCTTCGTTTCTTGGACAAAAAAAAGCGGCGTTGGGGCTTGCCGCTGGTCAATGTGGAAGAGCAGCTCGAAAAACTGCTCGATAAGGGCACCCACATCAGCGCCGATGAAATCAGCCTCAAATTACAGAAAGCCATGCTTCGCCTGCCCGAAAAACAGCGCCTTGTGTTCCAGATGAAATATTTCGACGACATGAAATACGATGAAATAGCCGAAGTGTTGGGTACGACCGTTGGCAATCTGAAGGCAGCCTACCACTGGGCAGTGAAAAAAATAGAAGCCTATTTAATGCAAGATTAAACCTTACATGTGCCAAGTGTGTCTAAAATACGTTGAAAGGAGAAACCGCTTAAAACAAGCAGAAGATGAACTGGTATGAAGAAGGCAAAAAGCCGCTCTTCGAAGTACCAGAAGGATACTTTGAAGAGCTGCCACAACGCATACAAAAAAGGATAGAAGCCAGCAAAAGGCGCCCGGCTTGGTATGTTTCCATCGTACGTGCTTTAAAACAACCGCAGTGGGCTGTATCGGTGTCGGTGGCTATGCTGGCGGCATTGGTGTTTTGGTTTTCGCCTCGTGCCCCCAAACATGAACGCCTCATTGAGCACGTAGGCGATGAAGTACTCATGGAGTATTTGTCTCATGTCTTGCCTTCTTCTCATTTGATTGAAGAGTTGCCCGAAGACGAGTGGAAAGAAATTATGGATGCGTTGGAGCTGGAAGCAGAAACATGGAAATACGAAGACAAGCTGCCGGCAGAAACGCAAGATGAAGCCTCTTTTGATTCACTGGAGAAGTCTTCCACTCGGCAGCTATAATTTAGACAAACTGTTCAATGAATGCTATGAATCGCTTTTGGAATGCTTGTACGCTTGCATGTGCGTTGTATCTTTTGCAAGGAGTGGGCTGCTTGCAGCCGGCAACAGCACAAGGACAGACCGGTGGCAGATGGCAACAGATTGTAGAAGCGCGCAAAGAGTTTATCAAATCACGCATACGCTTGAAAGCAGAACAAGAAGAGCGCTTCTGGAAAGACTATGAAGAATATATGCGGGCGCGCCAACAATTGCTTGTGGAGCGTCGCCGTCTGAGACCTGAAGCAGTGAGCCGTACCGCCACCGATGCCGAGTTGTATGCTTTCATAGAACAGCACACAGCACTCAAGAAAAAAGAAATAGAACTGGAAGAGCTGTATTATCGTCGCTTTAAGTCGTATTTGACTGCCGCCCAGCTCTTCGAGCTTTACAAAACAGAGGAGGACTTCATGCGGTGGTTGTTACAGGAATTGCGCGAGCGCAGGCGTTGAATCACAGAAAGGCTTCCCCTTGTCTCAGGGCAGTTGTCTCGCGGTTTTAATCTTTTTATTGCAAGGCATTGCTCTACGCCTTGTTTCTTCAGTATCCAGTTGAGTGGACATCCGCTGACTTCGCTTTTTTATTGAAATAAGGCGTCTGCGACTGAAAAAACAAACCTTCTGCAGAGATTTTTCATGCTTCTGCAGAAGGTTTCTCGTGTTTGAGCTGGGGAATAAGCCCAATGCTCCACAAATAAGCCTTATTGCTTGTTGGCTTTGAGTGTAATGCTCAGGTTTACCTCAGAATTGATGATTTTGTCTTCTACGGTTTGCCCTTTACCGTAGTTGACGTTCCAATCGTAGCGGTTGATGTTGAACTTAGCTACTGCTTCCACGTTGTTGTCCGATACAGTGACTTTGGCAGGGAATGTAATGCCTTTAGTTACACCTTTGATGGTCAAGTTGCCGCTTACTTCATGGGTGGGGTCGGCAATGCTGAAGTTGGGGTCTACCTCGCCGCGCTCTTTGGTGTTGTCCCATGCTTTGATTTCAGTGATTTCGAAGGAAGCTTCGGGGTAAGTCTCTACTTCAAAAAAGTCAGCACTTTTAAGGTGCCCCGTCAACTTTTGATTTTCCTTGCTGCCCTCAGGCAGGTCAATAACTGTCAGGCTGTTCATGTCCACTACAAACTTGCCGCCTACCAATTCGTTGTTTTTTACATACAGTTCGCCGCTTTTGAGCTTCAGGAAGCCTTCATGACGGTTTCCTACTTTTTTACTGCCAATCCAGCCTATACGGCTATTTTCTAAATCTACACTGTAAGTAATCGCTTGTGCCTCAGCTTGGGCTTGTTCTTCGGTTTTGGCTTGTGCTTCACCGGTTTCAGCTTTGTCGCTTTCTGGGGTGCTTTCGCAGCTCAAAAGCAAGCCGCTAAAGGCTACTACGCTCAGTGCATAAAACAGTTTTTTCATGGCTTATTTTGGTTTTAGTTTTACAATGCGAATATAAAAGGGAATCAATGCAATACAAAATCAATGTACCAACATTGATTATTATTGTTTGCAAAACTTAAAACATGAAGCGTTTTTGTTTGGTTCAAGTTGCCAAAATATAAGGTATTCACTGCTGCCCTTATTGTAAAAAGAGTGCTACTTTTATAGTATGATTTTTACCGGCAAAAAATTCCGTCTTTCCTATGTCTTCTTACTATGACGAACAAAGTCAGGAATCGTTATCGACTCGTCTGCAGATGATTATTGAAAGTGCTGTGGACGGCATCATCACCATTGACGAACACGGCATCATCGAAACGTTTAATCGTTCGGCAAGTCTCATTTTTGGTTATGAGCCCGCCGAAGTCTTAGGAAAAAACATAAGTATCTTGATGCCAGAGCCTTACCGCTCGGCACATGACAGTTATATTACCCGTTACCTGAAAACGGCTGAAAAGCGCATCATAGGTATCGGGCGTGAGGTGTTGGGGCAGCGAAAAGACGGAACCGTTTTCCCTTTTTTCTTGAGCGTGGGCGAGGGGGTAGTCAACGGGCGGCGCATTTTTACCGGTATTGTACGTGATATGAGCGAGCAAAAAGCAGCTGAACAAAAAATACGGGATTATGCCAAGGCATTGGAGCAAAGCAACCGCGAGCTGGAAAGCTTTGCTTACATCGTGTCTCATGATTTGCAAGAGCCCTTGCGCAAGATACAGGCTTTCGGGGAGCGTCTGCTCAAGAAAGAAGCAGAGCGCCTTTCTGAGCAAGGAAAAGATTACCTGCAGCGTATGTTGAATGCCGGAGAGCGCATGCAACGTCTTATAGAAGACTTGTTGCGTTTTTCGAGGATTACCTCTCGACCCCAACCCTATGAATCTTTGACCCTCGCCGCAGTGATAAAGGAGGTACTGGCTGACCTAGAGTGGCAAATAGAGCAGCGACGTGCCTCGATAGATATTGAAGGCGGAGAACTGGTTTTTGAAGCCAGTAAACACCAGATGCATCAACTGTTTTTGAACCTGCTAAGCAATGCTTTGAAATTTCAGAAAGAGGAAGTTCCCCCACACATACACATTCGTGGCAGCAGCTATGAGGCAGATGGCAAAGAATGGTTGAAAGTGGAAGTTGCCGATAATGGTTTGGGATTTAATGAGCAATTTGCCGAAAAAATATTTGTAATATTTCAACGGCTGCACCACAGCTACGAAGGTACAGGCGTTGGACTTGCCATCTGCAAGAAGATTGTGGAGCAGCACGGCGGCAGGATAGAGGCACACAGTCGCGAAGGCGAAGGAAGCACTTTTATCATCTATTTGCCGATTAAGCAAACTATGGTATGAACACAAAACAACCGCGCTCATGATAGAACAACAAATCAGTGTGTTGCTTATCGACGATGATGAAGAAGACTACCTTATTTTGCGTGAAGTAGTGCAGGACATCCCTTTTCGCGGTACACGCTATACCGTAGACTGGACTCCAGACATCAAGCAGGCATGGGAGGCTGTGAAAAATGCTGCCTATGACGTGTATCTGGTCGATTACTTGTTGGGCGTGCATGATGGGCTTTCGTTTATACGTAGAGCGGTGGAAGAAGGCTGTATGCAACCCATGATTTTGCTTACAGGGCAAGACAATCCTATTATTGACGAGCAAGCTATGTTGGCAGGGGCGGCAGACTATCTAGTCAAAGGACGCTTCGATGCCGACCAACTCGAGCGGGCAGTGCGCTACTCTATGCAGCACGCCAAAAATATGTATGAGATTAAACTGCTGAACGAATACCTTGAAAAGCGGGTGGAAGAGCGTACCAAGCAGCTGCGCGAAGCCTATCAGCAGGTAAAGCAGGCTCTTGATAAAGAGAAAGAACTCAACGAATTGAAGTCCCGCTTTGTGGCAATGGCTTCCCATGAATTTCGCACCCCTTTAAGTGCCATCCTTTCGTCTGCTTCGCTGATTGCCCGTTATGACAAAACAGAACAGCAGCCGCAGCGCCTCAAGCATGTGCAGCGCATTCAGAAGTCGGTGCAGAGCCTCAATGCCATCTTGAATGAATTTTTGTCTTTAAGCAAAATAGAAGAAGGGCGGGAAAGCGTGCAGCCCAAACCAACCGATTTGGTATCCTTGGTGCAAGACCTGTGCGAAGAGCTCAACCCTCTGTGTAAAGAAAATCAGCACATCCTTTGCAAACTTCCCGGCAGCTCCTTGCCTTGGGTACAAGATGAACGCATCTTGAAAAACATATTGACCAACCTTTTGAGTAATTCCCTGAAATATTCTGACAAAGAGGTGGAACTGATAATGCAGCCCCTCGACAACAAAACACTGCGCATCGAAGTGAAAGACTATGGCATTGGCATACCCGAAGAAGAACAAAAATATGTGTTTACGCGCTTCTTTCGGGCAGGCAATGCCACCAATGTATCAGGCACCGGCTTGGGTTTACACATAGTGAAAAAATATGTAGATTTGATTGGCGGCGATATCTCTTTCCAAAGCCGCGAAAACCAAGGCACAACCTTTTATCTAACTATTCCACACCTATGAGCAAAAAAATACTAGTAATTGAAGACCATGACGACATCCGCGAGAACATCATAGAAATATTGTCCTTATCGGGATATGAGGCAGAGGGTGCCCGTAATGGCAAAGAGGGACTGGAGAAAGCGCAAAAGCAACTGCCCGACCTGATTATTTGCGACATCATGATGCCAGAGCTTGACGGTTACAGCGTCTTGAAAATACTGGCGCAGAAGCCCGAAACGGCTTCCATCCCCTTTATCTTTCTGACTGCCAAAACCGAGCGCAGCGACATCCGCAAGGGCATGAGTCTGGGCGCCGACGACTATCTGACCAAGCCCTTCGAAGAAAGCGAATTGCTCGAAGCAGTAGAGGCTCGTTTCCGCAAGCAGGAATTGCTGCAAAAGCACTACGCCAACACTGTCCAAGGAGTGAAGTCTTTTGTGCAGGATGCTAAGCACTGGATAGACCTATTGCATCCCGAAGACTACAAAACCCAAACATACAAGAAAAAAGAAACCATCTATTGGGAAGGTGAAGAGCCGCATTTCATCTATCTGGTAGAAAGCGGCGAAGTAAAAACTTTCCGGGTGAGTACCGACGGCAAGGAATTGATAACTGCCGTGTATAAGCCCGGGGACTTCTTCGGTTATCTGGACGTAATGTCCGGCGATAAACACAACGACACGGCAGAAGCCTTACAAGACACCGAATTGCTGCTGATTCCCAAGCGAGACTTTTTGCATCTTATATCGAGCAACCCCTCGGTAGCTGTCCGTATGGTTAAGATGTTGGCAGGAGCAGTCAAGGAAAAAGAAGAAAGCTTGCTGCAGATGGCTTATGACTCGGTGCGTCGGCGTGTAGCCAAAGCATTGGTGAAACTTGCAGAAGACGATTTCAATGCCGAAGTGCACCTCTCACGCGAAGAGCTTGCCAACCTCGTGGGGATTGCCAAAGAAACCTTGATTCGTACCCTTTCCGATTTGAAAGCAGAAGACTTGATTGCTGTGAAAGGCAATACCATCCGTGTCGTAGAACCAGAAAAACTCCTGCGCATATAGTACCTCATGCTCATCATAACTACATAAAGAGATGCACGAGCAACCATCAAGCGAACGTAAGCAAATAGGAGGGTACTGGTTTGTCCGTTATGAAAAAGAGACTTTCTTGCCCGAGCAGATGCTTCAGCGGGCAAAAGAATTCTTTGAATGGGCAAACAGCCGCCGCACCGTCCGCGATTTCTCTGACAAGCCAGTGCCTCGCGAGGTGATTGAATATGCCATACGTACAGCTTCCACAGCACCTTCCGGCGCCAATAAACAACCATGGACCTTTTGTGTGGTAGAAAGCCCCGCACTGAAAAAAGCCATACGCCAAGCCGCAGAGCGTGAAGAATACGAGAACTATCATGGGCGCATGAGCGAAGCTTGGCTCAAAGACTTGGCACCTCTGGGCACCGACTGGCAAAAGCCTTTTTTGGAAACGGCTCCCTACTTAATAGTTGTCTTTAAGCGAATATATGAAATGGATGATGAAGGCGCCAAGCGGCAAAATTATTATGTAACGGAGTCGGTAGGTTTGGCTTGCGGCATGTTGCTCTTGGCGTTGCATCATGCCGGTTTGGTAGCGCTTACCCATACCCCAAGCCCCATGAACTTTCTGGGCAAGCTGCTGGAACGCCCCGACAACGAGCGTCCTTTCCTGCTTATCCCCGTGGGCTACCCGGCAGAAGAAACATTTGTGCCCGACATTGAACGCAAACCTTTGGAGCAAGTTTGTGTTTGGTATTCTTAAAAGGATAAATTGTATCTTTGCCCGAAAACGAATCACTGACCCTTATGGAGCGTATTTTACCGGATGATGCATGGAATTGGGATTTTCTCGACGATGAGCAAACAACAGAAACGCCCTCTTCCCAAAAGTGGAAAACAGCCGAAGGCATCCATATAAAATCAATTTATGCACTTGACGACATAGCTTCTTTGCCTAACCGGCATTTTATTGCGGGGGCGCCCCCTTATCTGCGCGGTCCTTATCCAAGCATGTATGTTCAATCTCCTTGGACTATTCGGCAGTATGCTGGTTTTTCTACCGCCGAAGAATCCAATGCTTTTTATCGTCGTAATCTGGCTGCTGGGCAAAAAGGCTTGTCTGTTGCCTTCGACTTGCCCACCCACCGCGGCTATGACTCTGACCATCCCCGTGTGGTAGGCGACGTAGGCAAAGCCGGCGTGGCAATAGATACCGTCGAAGATATGAAGATTCTATTCGACGGCATTCCTTTAGACCAGATGTCAGTTTCTATGACCATGAACGGCGCCGTCTTGCCTATTATGGCGTTTTATATTGTGGCAGCCGAGGAGCAGGGCGTAAGCCAAGAGAAACTGTCGGGCACTATACAAAACGACATCCTCAAAGAGTTTATGGTGCGCAATACCTACATTTACCCGCCCGAAGCAAGCATGCGCATCATAGGCGATGTCTTTGCTTACACGGCAAAGTATATGCCCAAATTCAACTCCATCAGCATCAGCGGCTACCACATGCAGGAAGCAGGTGCCACCGCCGACCTCGAGCTGGCTTATACCTTAGCCGATGGTTTGGAGTACATACGTACCGGTCTGAAAGCAGGGCTGAACATCGACGATTTCGCCCCGCGTCTTTCTTTCTTTTGGGCAATTGGCATGAACCACTTCATGGAGATAGCCAAGATGCGTGCCGGGCGCTTGCTGTGGGCAACCATCGTCAAGCAGTTCAACCCGCAGAATCCCAAGTCGATGGCATTGCGCACCCATTGCCAAACCTCGGGCTGGAGCCTCACTGCCCAAGACCCTTTCAACAACGTGGCGCGCACCTGCATCGAAGCGTTGGCTGCTGCGCTGGGGCATACCCAGTCGCTGCACACCAACTCGCTGGATGAAGCCATCGCTTTGCCTACCGACTTTTCGGCACGCATCGCACGCAACACGCAGTTGCTGCTTCAACTCGAAACCGACATTACGTGCAGTGTAGACCCCTTCGGTGGCAGCTATTACATAGAAGCACTCACCATGGACTTGTGCCGGCGGGCATGGGCGCACATACGCGAAATAGAAGCCTTGGGGGGCATGACCAAAGCCATAGAGACCGGCTTGCCCAAGATGCGTATAGAAGAAGCCGCTGCCAAAAAACAAGCACGCATAGACGCGGGTAAAGACATTATATTGGGCGTGAATAAATTCAGAGTGGAAGAAGAGCCCGACATAGAGATTTTAGAGGTGGACAACACCCTGGTGCGGCAAAAGCAAATTGAGCGTATCCAGCAAGTAAAAACCCAACGCGACGAAGCCGCCGTGCAACAAGCGCTGGAATCACTTACACGCTGTGCCCAAACCGGCAAAGGCAATTTGCTCGAGCGAGCCGTAGAAGCTGCCCGCCGCCGTGCCACTTTGGGCGAAATATCCTACGCCTTAGAAAAAGTCTTTGGACGCTACAAAGCCATGATTCGTTCCATCTCGGGCATCTATGCCGCCGAAGTATCCGACGATGAGCACTTCCGAACAGCACAGCAAATGGCAGACCGTTTTGCGGAATTGGAAGGGCGGCGTCCCCGCATTATGATTGCCAAAATGGGACAGGACGGGCACGACCGCGGTGCTAAGGTCATTGCGACCAGCTTTGCCGACTTGGGGTTCGATGTGGATGTAGGACCTCTCTTCCAAACCCCCGAAGAGGTGGCGCGGCAAGCCGCCGAAAATGACGTGCACGTGGTGGGCGTGTCGAGCCTTGCCGGTGGACACAAAACCTTGGTACCACAACTCATCGAAGAGCTGAAAAAAATAGGACGTGACGATATCCTTGTGGTCGTGGGCGGGGTCATTCCGCCACAAGACTTTGACTTCTTGTATAAAGCCGGTGCCACAGCCGTCTTTGGACCCGGCACCATCATTGCCGTGGCGGCTCAGCGCATTCTGGAAATCCTATTGGCTGACATAGAGCAAGAGCAAGCCGATGCATGATTTGTTCAGCCTGCTCAAAGAGTATAAGTCCTATCTATGGCGCATCAGTGTCGGCATGGTGGGGCTTATGCTCTTTATTTTAGCCATAAACTATGGCGAAGAGTACTTTTCGCCAGCGCCGCGCCTGATGGAGCAGCCCCGTGCTCAGCAGTTGCAGTCTGTCAAGCGATGGCTTCGCTGTCGCTGCCTCACCACACATGCCCCGCAGGGCGACACGCTTGTGGAAGAGTACCTTCTGGGCTATGATGGGGCAGGGCGCCTGCGTGCGCACAATCAGCATATTTTTTTCCATTATGATTCCTTGAACCACCTCCAGAGTATCGACATCTACCACGATAATCAGGGATACAGTGGGCGCCGTCTGCACTTCCGTTATCTTTCGTTGCCGCCAGCTACACCTTTTTCATTGGTAGAAGCCACACTGTTGAAAATCCGAGACAAGCAAATCCTCTCTACTTCTTACTTCGTGGCATTGCCCTGCCCGCCGCAACAAGCGGCATGGTACGAATATTTACCTTCGGAAGAACCCCTCACAGACTTGCCCAAAAAACAAAAAGAAGAAATATGGCTTATGCAAAAAGGTGAAAAGCAGCTGTATTGGCTTTTCGATGACTATGCGCGTTTAACCGAAGAAATAGAGCTGGACCCTTATTTGCCTACTGCCTATGCCCTGCTGCGTCGTCGTTTTGCCTACGATGCCAAAGGCTTGTTGAGCGAAATCATACAAACGGATTCCATCATTAACCCGGGACGAAATATATTCAGACAAACAGGCAAGCACCTGTATCGATATGAGTATGAAACGCCAGAGCGCCCTGTGCTCTATGAGCAGTTGCTCTGGAACGGGGTGGAGTGGAAGCTCGAAGTGCGCAGAAAATGCCGCTACGAGCCTGTAGAAAGGCAGACCGTTCCGCCAGAAGATTAGCAATTTTAAAAGTCATATTGTAGTTTTGTGCGTTGCGAAATAATGAACTCATGGAGTATATCAAAGGATTGATTGGTATTATCGTACTTTTGGCATTAGCCGTTCCTTTTTCTAAAGACAGAAAAGCTATCAATTGGCGCTTGGTCATCATCGGCGTTTTACTGCAAGTGTTTTTTGCCTTCATGATATTGCGGGTCGAATGGGTAGCGCTCATGTTTAAAGCGGTCAGTGAAGCCTTTGTAACCTTTCTGAACTTCTCTTTGAAGGGCGCCGAATTTATCTTTGGCGACCTGGCAAAAAACAGCGACAGTATGCCGGGTACTCGACACTCCTTGGGTTTTATCTTTGCTTTTCAAGTGCTGCCTACCATCATTTTTTTTTCTACGGTTTCGGCAGCACTTTATTATTTGGGCATTTTGCAAAAAATCGTTTATGGCATCGCTTGGGTGATGAAGCGTACCATGGGGCTTTCTGGTCCCGAAAGTCTTGCGGCTGCTGGTAATATATTTTTAGGACAAACCGAAGCACCGCTTTTGGTGAAGCCCTTCGTGGAGAAGATGACCATGTCGGAGTTGATGTGTTTGATGACCGGCGGCATGGCAACCATCGCTGGTGGGGTATTGGGTGCTTATGTTTCGTTTTTGGGGGGCGATAACCCTGCCGACCAAGCCCGCTTTGCCGCTCATTTGCTGAGTGCTTCTATCATGAGCGCTCCAGCTGCCATCGTCATGGCTAAAATACTGTATCCCGAGCTGGAGCCCGAAAAGGTAAATCAGAAGCTGGAGGTGTCCAAAGAAAGCATTGGCGTGAACCTTATCGATGCCATGTCGAACGGTGCTGCCGACGGGCTCAAACTGGCACTGAATGTAGGAGGCATGTTGTTGGCTTTTATTGCTGTGATTGCCCTGCTCAATGCAGCCTTAGGACAGGTGGGCGCTTGGCTGGGCATAAATGATGCCATTGCTCAGTCCACCCATCAGTTGTTCCCAGGACTTTCGCTTGAGTACCTCTTAGGGCAAATAGGGCGCCCCTTGGCTTTCTTGATGGGGGTAGATTGGAATGAATCTTTGTTGGTAGGCAGTCTTATAGGACAAAAAACAGCTATAAACGAATTCGTAGCCTACGTGGAATTGGCAGCTGTGAAAGACAAACTCAGCGAGCGCGCTTTGCTCATTGCTACTTATGCCCTGTGTGGTTTTTCCAATTTTAGCTCTATAGCCATCCAAATTGGAGGCATAGGGGGGATGGCTCCTGCTCGTCAAAGTGATTTATCTCGTTTGGGTATGCGTGCCCTTTTGGGTGCCAGCTTGGCTTGTTTTATGACGGCTACCATTGCCGGTGCTATTGCCGGTTAAGCGGGATTCTTTTCAAAAGAAAAAAACCAAAGCGGCAGGTGTTTCATCACTTGCCGCTTTGGGTTGCTTAGGCTTTCACTTCTTGGGCAGGGTTCCCAAATACCATAGCACCTTCTTTTACATCGCGCAGCACCACACTGCCTGGCGCTATCTGTGCCCCTTCGCCTATTTTTACCTTAGGCGCAATGGTGGCACCGGCACCCACATACACACCAGAAGCTATTTCGGCGTGGTGCCCTACCACCGCGCCAGCACCTACTTCTACGTGGTCATGCAAGTGGGCATGGTGGTCAATTACTGCCCCCGCATGAACAATGTTATAGCTACCCATCTTGGCAAAGGTATTGAGTATAGCACCGGCAGCTACTAAATTGCCATAGCCCAGCTCTAAAGGGCTGCTCAGCACCGCCAAGCGATGAATAGCATTGACAGGCACTACCTTGCGCCGTTCACGCAGCATCTGGATGCGTGCTTTGCGTTTAGCCAAATCGTCTTCTGCAACGAAGGCTTCGCATTTGGCACCTATGAGCTTCAAAAAGCCGTGGTCATCGGGGTGCCCCATGACCGCTACATAGTTGATTTCGGTATTGTGCAGGCTTTTGTCTTCATCCAGAAAACAATATACGACAATGTCGTTGCTGTTGAAGATGTCCAAGGCGAGTGCACCCAAGTTGCCGGCGCCAAATATGATTACAGGATTCTCCATAAGTCTTTTTTGCAGGCAAAGGTCTTAATTTTTCTCATAGACTGCAAAGTATGCATTGGCATACACAAGACGGCTGCCATCGATGGTTGATTTGTCCCGAGGCATGAGGCAAAGGGCAGGAGTTGGGCAGGGCGCTTGTTGAGGAGGGTAGGCAACTTGCGCGGGCATCTGTTTCGTGTGCTTTTGGTAAAGCAAAGTGGTATATACCCAGTCGTCGCGGGTCTCTATGCAGCGAGTCTCTGCCGGAATTGCCGCTATGGCTTCGTGTAGAGCAAAGTAATTTGCCCATGACTTGCGGAAAGTCCATGCGTTGTGCAGCTGTAGCCACAAGGCAAGCAAAGCATACAGCAGGCACAACTGCCATTTATAGGTGCTGAGGCGGGCAAGCATCCACCAGAAAGGCAAGGCAAGAAAAAGCCACACACGCGTCGGAGGCATGAAGCCCTGCAGGGCAGCCATTGCCCAAGGGATGCCTATAAGGCAGAGCGCTGCGCAGTCTTCTTCTTTCAAAGAAATAACTTTGAAGCTCAATGTAATCATGTATATCATTCCTATGCTCAGCCACAGGATGGTTATGAACGCATTTTTAAAAAGAAAGAGCAGCACCGACCAGAGGTAGTTAGGAAAGAGGCGGAGCCATTCCGTATGCGATACAGAAGCAATAAAAGGCGATTGCCAGAAAAACACCCCTTGCGTGAGTACGAAGGGCAGATACAAAAGAGCCGTGAGGCATAGTATCTGCAAATGTAAGCCCCAGACCCATCGCTTTTGGAAGCCGTATGACCACCCACAAGCCACTGCCAAAGCAAAGTAGGCGTAAAGATGCGTGGGCAAAGTGTAGAATGCCATACCTTGCGCAATAAGGAACAGGCGGCGTGCAAGTGCTGAAGCCTCAAGAGCAGGAAGTGTACGCAAAGCCAACATCAACCAAAAGCATTGCAGCAGGTAGCCACGTCCCAAAGTAGCATACACGGCAAGCCCTTCTATGCTGTGAAAACCTACCGCCAGCAAAGTAGCCGTGGCTGCGGGCAAGCGCAGCTTGCGCAGGGCGGTGTCCATCAACAGCGCGTGGAGGGCAACGGTTGCCAGCAAGGTAGGCAGTTTGATAGCCCAAAAAGCGGGGAGCAGTTTATCGAAGCAGGCAGCCAGCAGGTAGTAGAGTACATGGTGGTTGGGTCCCGGATAGTAGGACATACACACAAGCACTCCCCGCCGGATAAGGTGCACATACCCAAAAGCTTCATCTATATGGGGCAGGGGAAAGCGCGCCGTCTGAAAGGCATACCATATGCCTATGCCCAAAGAAGTTACGGCTAAGGTGTAGCGGGCAGTTGTGTTTTGTTGGTAAAAAAATAAAATACTTTTAAGTTCAAAGTTTGTTTCTTTTATCAATAGCAAACTATTTTGCCATACACGCGGCAATAAGAGATAAAGCAGTGCCGGGCAGCTTGCCACAACAAAGCGCACAGCATGCCAGCGCCAAGCTGGAAACAGTTCTTGCAGCTTCTGGCTTTGTGTGTGTGAGAGGGCATAATGTTCAGAAATCCATCCTATCAATTGCTCATAAGTACAGCTCTGAAGCAGTAGCAAGAGGAGGATAAAAATGCCCCCTGCCAAGCATAGCCTTTTCCCGAGTAGCTTCTGCATAAGCTTTGGTTTAAGATGCAAGATATGAAATTGAAGAAAGCCATTGGGCGCTGATGCCCTGTGCAGGCTTTTGGTCATGCCTGCCAAGCCAAAGTTGCCCTTTTCTGCTTGCTTGGGTCTTTCGTAGCATAGCAAGCGGCTTTTGGGCACATGCCGATATTTTCTTGGGCTGGGCGCCACGGGCAGTAGCCCGCAAGGTAATGAAAGAGCTCATTGTGGACTGGCACGGCGAAGCCATAGCACAAAGCAACGGCAGCGTGGTTTACCGCTTCGAGCAGCCAGCTTTTGAGCTGAAAGAAGCCAAGCGCCTGCGTGCCCAGCGCAACGACGACTTCGACAGCGAAAATACCTATATAGAACTAAAAAGCTGATTATCAACATCTTAAACAAATTCAAGTCGTCGATCGCCTTCTTTTGGGAAGAAAAAAGCACAGAATCGCGAGTGCTTTTCAGAAAAAACAGCAGGTAAATAGCTGACTATCAACGAATTAACCAAAGTCGTCGAACTCCAGGCAAAATTACACTATTGCCGTTCGACGACTTTTTACATTTCTTTCAGAAAAAAAATACCGCTTACGCTTGACTTATTCGCATATTTCCTCTATATTTACCACGAGTTTTAATCGCACCAATGTGGAATTGAAATGAGATGTTGGGGTGCACGATGGGTAGCGGCGACGGGCGTTTTAATCGCACCAATGTGGAATTGAAATCTGCTGCGCGGGTAGATACGTGCAAGCGCCAATAGTTTTAATCGCACCAATGTGGAATTGAAATTACTGCTTTTCCAGCACTTTCCGTCCAAACGCATCCAGTTTTAATCGCACCAATGTGGAATTGAAATATCTGATACGGTGGACTATTTTCTAATGGAGTACTGTTTTAATCGCACCAATGTGGAATTGAAATCGTCGTCATAGCTCTCAAACCAAACATGCCTTAGGTTTTAATCGCACCAATGTGGAATTGAAATTAAGGCGTCCTTTTTTCTGTTAAAACTCGCTGCTCGGTTTTAATCGCACCAATGTGGAATTGAAATTTCAAACCCTGCGCTATCAAACTTTGTGCGTACTGTTTTAATCGCACCAATGTGGAATTGAAATTTTTATACTTTTCGGCGTCTATTTGCTTTATTTGCGTTTTAATCGCACCAATGTGGAATTGAAATAGCGAAAATAAAGTCTTTGACCACCACGCAGGAGGTTTTAATCGCACCAATGTGGAATTGAAATTTCAGGAGCTGGAGGCAAAGGTAGACGAAATAAGCGGGTTTTAATCGCACCAATGTGGAATTGAAATTTGCGTTTGCGTACCGATATCTTTCGATGCTATTCATGTTTTAATCGCACCAATGTGGAATTGAAATTCGCACGTAATCAATTTAGACACGCTGCAAGAATAGTTTTAATCGCACCAATGTGGAATTGAAATGCTTCAAGTACGCTAAAACCGGTGATGCGGCGAAAGTTTTAATCGCACCAATGTGGAATTGAAATGCTACTCTTCAAAAACATGAAAGATGTAACACTTGAGTTTTAATCGCACCAATGTGGAATTGAAATCTGGTTAGACGCAAGACTAAATTTTGTGCGGAAATTGGTTTTAATCGCACCAATGTGGAATTGAAATTGTTAACATCATTAAACACAATAATTCATACAAGGTTTTAATCGCACCAATGTGGAATTGAAATCTCGGGGATTGGCAAGACACGCCAAACCCCCCCGAAGTTTTAATCGCACCAATGTGGAATTGAAATTCTCGTATCGTGTCGCTATTTCCTGCCTCCGAATAGTTTTAATCGCACCAATGTGGAATTGAAATTAATGTCCAGACCCATTTGTTTTGCTAACTGCTCTAAGAGTTTTAATCGCACCAATGTGGAATTGAAATATGACTGACTGAAGAGCACGACATTTCACAATGAGTTTTAATCGCACCAATGTGGAATTGAAATTGCAAATCGCTTGCCGATACGCCGCTCACCACGTGGTTTTAATCGCACCAATGTGGAATTGAAATCGCGCAAGCGAGCGCCTGCGCGCGGTGGTGCTTACATAGTTTTAATCGCACCAATGTGGAATTGAAATGAATGAAATAGATGGTAGTCGGTACACATCAGGCGGTTTTAATCGCACCAATGTGGAATTGAAATCTGGTTCTCTTTAACCGCCTTTGGCTCGTTTAAAATGGTTTTAATCGCACCAATGTGGAATTGAAATTACCTTTTGTTTTTGTTTAACTCAAAGATAGCAATGTTTTAATCGCACCAATGTGGAATTGAAATGTGTTTCCAGCCACAGGGAAAACAGCCCCGCCCCCTCGTTTTAATCGCACCAATGTGGAATTGAAATCTTCTGTCAGGTCGCTATCATGTGATGCGTCATAAGTTTTAATCGCACCAATGTGGAATTGAAATGGCTCGACAAGCTCGCTAACCACTGCGTTTCGTAATGCTCTGTCTAATGGTTGCCATCGCACCAATGTGGAATTGAAATGCATACAACGATACATCTAAGCCTTGCTCTAACCCAAACCGTTTTAATCGCACCAATGTGGAATTGAAATTGCGTATCCAAAACATTTGCTTTTCGTCAAAGCAGTTTTAATCGCACCAATGTGGAATTGAAATTAGCTACTGCAGCAACTTTTGACATCAAAAAGCCGTTTTAATCGCACCAATGTGGAATTGAAATGATTTCGTGAACGTTACTTATTTAGAAAGCATGCAGTTTTAATCGCACCAATGTGGAATTGAAATGCTTCTGGGGCTTGGTGCGCCCCACTGATCTCTTAACTCGTTTTAATCGCACCAATGTGGAATTGAAATGGCTCGGCAAGCTCGCTAACCGCTGCGTTTCGTAATGCTCTGCCTAATGGTTGTTATCGCACCAATGTGGAATTGAAATGGCTCGACGGGCTCGCTAACCGCTGCGTTTCGTAATGCTCTGCCTAATGGTTGTTATCGCACCAATGTGGAATTGAAATGGCTCGACGGGCTCGCTAACCGCTGCGTTTCGTAATGCTCTGCCTAATGGTTGTTATCGCACCAATGTGGAATTGAAAAAAAATGTGGAATTGAAAAAATTGAAATGAGTAGCATTTGCCGGAAGAAGCCCCTGTGGTTTCTTCTGGTTTTTTTTATCAGATGCCCGCCGCTATTGCTACCTCTTCCTTCTTCTTTACATGATTTTAGCTAATTTGCTTTTGCCTTCAATGCTTTTGTGCTATGCGTGCTTTTCTGCCCAAGAAACGGTGGCTTTTTTGGATGCTTTACTTCTTGCCTTTCGTGTTGATGCGGGATGTGTATCCTTTTTTTCGCTTTGCTATGTTTGCTACCCCTGTGTCGCGGGCTGCTTACACCGAACGCTACGAATGGTATGTGTGTTATCGGCAGCGGCAATCATGGCAATTGCTTTCAACGGGAGAGATAGGCTTGGATGAAAGTTTTTTTTATTACCGGGCAAGGAAAGCCAACATCACCAAACAGGGCGATGCTTTCTTGGCAATGCTCATGGAAGTGTATCGTCAGAAGAAAAAAGAACTGCCCATAGCAAGTTTGCTGGTAGAAAAGCGCTTTAGGCAGGGGCAATGCCTCGATTCGTTGGTGGTGGCTCAATGGACAAAACCATGAAAACTACATACCTGAAAAATAGCTTATGGGTTTTGTCGGTTTTGCTTGCCTTGGGGGGTATGTATGGATGGTGGCTGCGTCCGCAGGTGCAGGCATTTTTATGGACAGGTGAAGCGAATATAGTATCCTACTGGGTTGCTGTTTTTTATCCTCGTTTTGCCATAGAGCGCCATCGTTTCGATGCCTCGTATTTTCTTTTCTTAGCCGACCAAATCGTTTTGCGTGCTGGCTTGGTGATTACAGCCATTGCTATATGGGAGGCTTGGCAAAGAAGGGGGCAGCGTGCTTTTTGCAGGATTATTCCTTTGTCAGAGGTGGGCTATTTTGTACGTTACTTTGCTTTTGTGCTGCTGTTATATACCTATGACTGGTGCTACCTTTTCTATAATCTCTCTTTCTTTGTAGCTTTCTTTGAACCCTTGGGGTTCGTGCATTTCTTGCCCGCCTTTTCTTTGCCTTGGCTGTGGTCGCTGTGGGGTGTGATGATATTGACCGCCCTACGCGCTTTGTACTTGGGTAGAGGGAGTTTTTTGCCTGCCTCTTTGTTTTTGGTGTTGCAAGCCTACTTGTATAGTTTTGGTAAGCTGGACCATACCTTTGCGCCTTTCACGTATGTGTGCCTGCTGATGCCTTGGTGGGAAGTCGCATGCTGGAGGGCACAAAAAAAAGGCTTTTCTTTCTGCAGTGCAACGCCTTTATTGTATATGCAGGTAGCCATCGCTTTTTGCTATGTGCAAGCGGGTATGGAGAAGCTACTGCTGGGGGGGAGTGCTTGGTGGAATGCCAACCATTTGCGTACTTTTTTGCTGGTGCATGGACAAGCTACAGGGCGTGCTTTGGCAGCTTCGCCCGACTTGCTTCTCGAGGCTGCTTCTGTGCTTGTGTTGCTTTGGCAGCTTGCTTTTGTAGGGGTATTGCACCCCAAAAGCCGTTTGTTTTTTATTTTTACTGGCTTTTTGTTTCACCTTGCCAATTATCTATTTTTGGGGGTGGGGTGGTGGTTACATACTTACGTATGGTGTTATCCTTTCTTCTTTGACAGTCTGTCGGGGTTGCGGCAGTTTGTACGATTTTTGAAAATAAATGCTTATAGACAAAAACAATGACAATCATCAGTAGTAGATGGCTTTTTTATCTTAGATTTGTCGCAAACAAAAAAACAGGAGCTTATGGAAAGCCTTTTCTGGCACATACTGGATGGCGGCACGGCAAAGACCGCAGCTGCTGTTTCCTACATCATACTCATAATCATAGAGATTATCATTGCAGTTCGCAAGAACCTGAAATTATATAGCACCCAAGATACTTTTAACAACCTGATGCTGGGCGCTATCACCTCTTTTGTGAAAATTTTTATTAAGGGCGTTACACTTGCTTTCTTTGCTTATTTGCATCAACAGTATGCTTTGTTCGACATCCCTGCCGATGCATGGTGGAGCATTTTGCTTTTGTTTTTACTCAACGATGTTACTTTTTACTGGTACCACCGCTTGGGGCATGAAAGCCGCTTTTTCTGGGCTACGCATGTAGCGCATCACTCGTCAGAGCTGTTCAATTTCTCTACTGCCATTCGCGGCAACTTTATTCATTTCTTTTACCGCTTTTTGTTTTGGGCACCCTTAGCCATTTTGGGTTTTGACCCCCTCATGATTGTATTGATTGACGAAATCGGTTTTTACTATCAAATGTTTATCCATACCAAAACCATCGGCAAGCTGCATCCCGTGATTGAGTTTATTTTTAATACGCCCTCGCATCACCGCGTGCATCATGGCAGCAACCCCGAGTATATAGACAAAAATTATGGCGCAGTGCTTATCCTCTGGGACCGCTTGTTTGGCACCTTTGCCGAAGAAAAAGAGGAAGTGCGCTACGGTTTGACCAAAAACCTGAAAAAGCAAACGGTGCCAACCATCCTGTTGCACGAGTTTCAAGCAATAGCACAGGATGTGGCTCATGCCCCCGACTGGAAAAGCAAATGGCGCTATGTGTTTGGGCACCCGGGTTGGCGCCATGACCAACAGGAAGCCGACGAGTCGAAGTTCGTTAGCTCTCACTGAGGTCTTCAGAAAGCAGGTTCCTTGACAGAAAGAGAGCGGCGCCGCTCTCTTTTTTTATTGCTTAAGCAAAGCTGATTATCGTGAGGAGAAGACGGGAAAACAAATTAAGCAAAACAGCTCAGCATCTCTAATAAAAAAGCTCTCTTACATGAAAGAGAGCTTGTATTACAAACATCAACTCAACCATGCTGCCAGCAGAAGCATCAGCAACAAGATAGCCATCAGCAATGGGCGGTCTTTCTTTTTGGCTTTTCCCCAAACTACTTGGTCTAAGCTGTACTTGTAGCGTTTCTCATACAGTGTCTTCATAGCCACCTGCTCGTTTTTTGTTACTTTTTTGTTAAGGAAATGTTAACTTTGTGTTAAATGCAACCTCCAATGTAGGAAATTGTACGTAAAATTGCAACAAGAGATGCAAAAAATTAGTTTGCCACTTTGACGGCATAGCCTGAAATTTTGTATCCGTAATATTGTTTATTCACAAAAAGGGTATATTCTACCTCTACAAGCGCATCAGCACCTAAGCGGCGCGCTTTCTCTGCCAGTTGGTAAATCAATATTTCCTTTTCGGTCAAGTTGTATCCTTTGGGCATTTGCCCGTATTGCTCGAGCAGTTCGTCTCTGATGCCGCGGTTGGCATTGTGTGGGCGGGTGTCGCTTAACTCCACTATTTCAATAATGCGGTAAGGCATGCCAGCCCTCTCTCCTTTAAAATATACGGGAATAGGATAGGGGTTTTCTTGGCGCAAAGGGATGAGACACGCCTGCAGCGAGAGGAGCATCAGCCCCAAAAAGCAGCAGCGGCGAAGAGTACCGAGCAAAAGAAAGTACTTAATGCCAACTGTTTGAGTAGAGGGTCCAGTTGTGGCGGCTCCGCTGTATTCCATACTTTTTTCAGGTGAATAACAAACAAAGGGTAAGTAAGCAAAAATACAAACTGTTGTCTTTGATGAAACAGTATGTTTGCAGTGAATAAAAGCGCCAACATGCCGGCAATAACCAAGAAGGCGTGGTAGTAACGGGCAGCTTGGTATCCCATGCGTACGGGCAAGGAGCGTTTTCCTGCCAAGCGGTCGCTTTCTATGTCGCGCATGTTGTTGAGGTTGAGCACACCCACCGACCAGAAGCCGATGGCGGCAGCTGCCCCCCATACGGCTGCGGTCAATTGTCCGGTATAGAGAAAGTAGCTGCCTGCCACAGCAATGAGACCAAAGAAAAGCCAGACACTCAGGTCACCCAAGCCCCAATAGCCGTAGGGGCGTTTGCCTATGGTGTAGCCGATGGCTGCCAAGATAGCCAACACGCCTATAAGCAGCAGTATGGTAAAAGCCTTGTAATTGGGAACGGAACCACTAAAAAAAGCAAGATATAAAAGGTAGGTGCCAGTCAGCAGGCTGCCCCCTCCCGTGAAGAAAATTGCCCGCCACATCGCTCGATGGCTGATTGCCCCGCTTTGTACGGCTCGCGTTGGTCCTTGGCGGTGAGCAGAGTCGGCGCCGTGCTGGGCGTCGCCTAAGTCATTGGCAAAGTTGGAAAGTATTTGCAGCAGTAGGGCAGTGAGCCATGCCCAAATGAAGATATTGAGGCGAAAAGCACCTGCCTGTGCAGCCAAGGCGCTGCCGGTGAGTATGCCTGCCGATGCCAGTGGAAGGGTACGTAAGCGAGCTGCTTGTAGCCATACGCGCCATTGTTTCATAAACATAAAACCGTTTTTAAGCCGCATAAAAAAACAGAGGCACAAAGATAATCTTGTGCCTCTGTTTGATGCAAAAGAGCAGTGTTTTTATTGGTTGACAGCAGCCAGCAATTCTTTGTCCATGGGGTTGACTGCCGAACCGAAGAACTTGACCAGTTCACCGTTTTCGTTGATGAGATATTTGCAGAAGTTCCAAGTAGGTTCTTGCTCATTCCAGCCGTTTTCTTCTTTGTGCGTCAGCCAGTAATAGACGGGGTGTTGTCCTTCCCCTTTTTTTACGTTTACTTTCGAGAACATCTGGAAGGTAACCCCATAGTTCTTTTGGCAGAAGGCAGCAATTTCTGCTTCGCTTCCCGGTTCTTGCCCTCCGAATTGGTTACAGGGGAAGCCCAATAAGACTACCTTGTCGCCATATTTTTCGTGGAAAGCCTGCAGGTCTTTGTACTGCGGCGTATAGCCACACTTCGAGGCAGTGTTCACGATGAGCACCTTTTTGCCTTTTAACTGCGAAAACTTAAAAGGCTTGCCATCGATGGTGGTGGCTTCTAAATCATAAAAAGAACTTTTGGCTTGGTTCATGGCTTCTTGCGGTTTAGATTTGATGGTGGTGGCGCCCCAACAGGCAGCCAAGAAGATAAATAAAAGACTGAGTATCTTTGCCATAGGTGTGTTGTTTTACATGCGTTCGGGTACTTCTATTCCTAATAACTGCATTCCCTTGCAAATGGTTTGCGCGGTGGCTTGCGAAATTGCTAAACGAAAACCTGCAGCCTCCTTTGTTTCGGCTTTCAGTATGGAATGATGCGCATAGAAAGAGTTATAGAGGCGGGTGAGCTCGTAAAGATATTGCGCTACTACCGAGGGGGCATAGGTGCGGGCTGCTTCTTCCAGCTTATCGGTAAATTGCGTGAGCGTGAACACCAGTTGCTCTTCTTGCTCGCTCAGGACATAGCTTTTGGGGAAGGCGGCTTCCATTGCATTGTCGGCGGCTTTGCGCAATACCGAACAGATGCGGGCGTGGGTATATTGTATGAAAGGAGCCGCATCACCTTCGAAGTCTATAGACTCTTGCGGGTTGAAGAGCATGCGTTTTTTGGGGTCTACCCGCACAAGGAAATACTTGAGTGCACCCAAGCCAATGATTTCATAGAGTTTATTTAGTTCTTCGGGAGAGAAGCTGTCGAGCATGTCATTGTTTTTCAGCTTCTCTTCGGTGATTTGGCGGGCGATGTCGATGACTTCGGCTATGAGGTCGTCGGCATCGACGACGGTGCCCTCGCGCGATTTCATTTTTCCGGAAGGTAAATCCACCATACCATACGACAGGTGGAAGAGCCCGTCGGCATAGGGGCGCCCCAGTCGTTTTAAGATGGAAAAGAGTACTTTGAAGTGATAGTCTTGCTCGTTGCCTACCACATAAATCATACGCTGCATGTGGTGTTCTTGGTAGCGTTTTTCGGCGGTGCCCAGGTCTTGGGTGATATAGACGGAGGTGCCGTCGCCACGCAGCAGCAGTTTGTGGTCCAACCCCTCTTCGGTGAGGTCTACCCATATTGAGCCGTCTTCTTTTTTATAGAAGATGCCCTTCTGCAACCCCTCTTCTACGATGTCTTTACCCAGTAGGTAAGTATCCGATTCATAATCAACCGAGTCGAAGCGAACGCCTATTTTGCGGTAGGTTTCTTCGAAGCCGTCAAGTACCCACTGGTTCATTTTCTGCCAGAGGGCACGCACTTGGGGATTGCCGGCTTCCCATTGGCGCAGCATCTCTTGTGCCTCTTTCATGAGTGGAGCTTCTTTCTCGGCTTCTTCTTGGCTCATGCCTTGCTCCATGAGTGCTTTTACCTGCTCGCGGTAGTGTTTTTCAAATACCACATAATAATGTCCTACGAGGTGGTCGCCTTTGATGCCGCTGCTTTCGGGGGTCTCGCCTTTGCCAAAACGTTGATAGGCAAGCATGGACTTGCATATGTGTATGCCACGGTCGTTGATGATTTGTGTTTTGTGCACATCATAACCGGTGGCTTCGAGGATGGCAGCCATGGAGTAGCCCAGGAAGTTGTTGCGCAGGTGCCCCAAGTGAAGGGGTTTGTTGGTGTTGGGCGACGAGTACTCGACCACCACTTTTTCTTGTTTGCTGTGGCGCGTATGCTTGGGAAAGTCAGCCAGCCACTGGCTGTAGTCCTGCAGGGCGTTTACAAATGCTTCGTGGGTGAGTTCTATGTTCAAAAAACCCTTCACTACATTGAACGCACGTACGAGCGGACTGTGGTTTTGCAGCCACTCGCCAATGGCTTGGGCTATCTCTTCGGGTTTACGTCGCAGAGTTTTGGTAAGGGGAAAAGTAACAAAGGTATAGGTTCCTTTGAACTCTTTACGCGTAGGTTGAAGACTCACAGCCGCTTCGGTATCAAACAGCTCGTGAATAGCCGTGCCTATTGCTTTTTCTAATTGTGCTTGTACGTTCATTCTCTTAATTTGCATTGAGTCCTTATTTTTTTCAATCGAGCAAAATTAGAAAATATGCCTTTGGAATGAATAAAAAACTTGTGTTTTTCTGCCGTCTGCTACAAGCTCCATGCTTTGGTAGGATACAGCAAGACGCAACTAAATAAAAAAGAATTAGGATGGAAGTAGTTTCTTTAAAAACCTGTCTGACGGACGACCTCCTGCTCCATAGTTGGCAGCGCCTTTGTGTGGATACTTACCGGGCTACTTATGTGCCTGCCTTCCCGGAAGCAGACATTGAGGCGTACATACAGCGACATTTTCACAAGGAGCAACTTAAGCAGTGGGCAAGCGACTCCCGTTATGAAGGGTGGATTGCCCACACCGGTGGGCAGGCAGCCGGTTATGTGTTGTTGCGAAAGGGCATTGCTCCCAATAACAAGTTCGACTCGCGGCAGGTATGTTTGGACAAGTTCTACGTATCGCCCGATTGGCAGGGAAAGGGCATAGCTATACGCTTATGGCAAGCAGCCCTTTTTTTCGCTTTGAAGGAAGGTTACAAACAATTGTGGCTAATTACATGGCGCAACAACGGGCGTGCCATTCGCTTTTATGAGAAAATAGGATTTCGTACAGTAGGTACTCATCCTTTTCGTTTAGGAACAAAGACCTATTTTGACTACTTGATGGTATATGAACCGGTTACTGGAAATGGGGTTTAAAAAGTATTCTTCAAACAACATCGTTCTACTTCTTCTATGAGCTGCAGCAGACTGTTCATTTGTCTGCGCAAATATTCATTTTGCATTTGAACTGCCTGTTGCCGATATTTTTGTTGCTGTTCTTTTGAGAAAAGGAGGCGACGTAGCATCATAGTATCACAGCGCTCCAGTTGCTCTTGATGAAGATAAAGCTGTGCCAAAAGGCGGAAAGGACGCTTTTCCTGCATAAGGAAGAATTTAAGTCTCTTGTTTTCAGGAAAATAAACCATTGAAAAGAATTGCAAATAAAACACTTTATTTTTCAACCACTAAGATTAAGTAATAAAAATCTTGTTTTCGTTGTCTATCATCCTTATCTTTCGAGGCTAAAAGTAAAAACGGCTTTAAATTATCAGTGTATGAGTAATACAACTACTTTGAATAAACAAGAATCCTGGGGGTCTCGTATCGGTTTAATTCTTGCCATGGCAGGCAACGCCGTTGGTTTGGGCAACTTCTTGCGTTTTCCGATGCAGGCGGTGCAAAACGGCGGTGGTGCGTTCATCATTCCTTATATTGTGTGCTTTTTGCTGATGGGTATTCCCATGCTGTGGATAGAGTGGGCTACTGGGCGCTTCGGCGGACGCTATGGCAACCACTCCACGCCTTTTATTCTGGATAAGATGACCAAAAGCAACTTCTGGAAATATTTTGGGGTGTTTGGCATCTTTACTAACATAGGGGTGGCGGCATATTACTGCTATATCGAGTCGTGGACAATGGCTTATGTGTATCACTCCATCATGCAGACTTTTTCGGGAAAAACACAAATCGAAGTAGCCTCTTTCTTTAACAGCTATGTGGATGTAACTTATTCTACAACTGGTATCCCCTATGAAGCGGTTATTTTTTATCTGGTCTGTTTGGCACTGAATACCTATATCCTCTCGAGAGGATTGAGTGAGGGGATTGAAAAGGTGGCTAAGATAGGTATGCCGCTTTTGCTTCTGTTTGGTGCTTTTTTGGCAGTGCGCGGCTTGACCTTAGGCGATTCTGGTGCCCCCGAAGGATGCACCGACTGCAACGCCTACTTGGGCTTGAATTTCTTGTGGGAGCCCAAATTCGAATCGGTGCTTGACCCCAAAGTATGGCTGGCAGCCGCTGGGCAAATATTCTTCACCCTTTCGGTAGGCATGGGTACTATCCAGTGCTATGCTTCTTATGTGAAATCGCGCGATGATATCGCTTTGAATGCTATGTCAGCAGGTTTTATGAACGGCTTCGTGGAAATCGTCTTGGGTGCTTCCATCGTGATACCTATTGCTGTAGGCTACCTGGGCTTGGATTGGGTGCTTGAAAATGCAGGTTTCTCTATGGCTTTCCAAACGATGCCCTACCTCTTTGGACAGTGGGGACCCTTCTTGGCTACCGTGGCAGGTGTCATGTGGTTTGGCTTGCTTTTCTTTGCAGGCATCACCTCGTCGCTGGCAATGGGTACTCCTTGGATGGGCTTCATGCGTGATGAATTCAATTGGAGCCGTGAAAAAGCAGCTTGGTCATTTGGTTTGGTAACACTCATCATGGGCTTGCCTACTGTATTCTTCTTTCAGCAAGGCGTATTTGATGAATATGACTACTGGGCAGGCACCGTGTCGTTAGTGATATTTGCTTTGGCAGAGTCTTTGATTTTCGCTTGGTTGTTTGGTATCCGTCGCGGCTGGCGCGAAATCAATTTAGGTGCCGACATCCGGGTGCCTCGCTTCTATAAGCCCATATTGAAATATGTAACGCCGCTGCTCTTGTTAGCAGTCTTTTTGAGTGCTTTGGTTACGCCCAAAAACAACGACTGGGAAGCGGCTTTTTCCGGTAATTGGGAATTAGATGCCAGCAGCATCATAGGTAAGATTCAGCACAAGGGAGTGGTTGCCAATCAAAGTTATTTTTCTGATGTGCTGGAGTCGGAGGTGGCAGGCGTAGTTTACAACATAGGACGTACGAAGCGCCGCAATCGTCATCTGGTGGAAATCGCTCAGCAAAAAACTTTCTACCGCTCACCTGCGGGTGTTCGCCTTTATGAAGGGGAGGAAGCAATAGACCAATCTTTGCTATTCGATTCGTTGGTGGTAGTAAAGGCTTACCGCATTGCCCCGGAAAAAGAACTACTTGTAAAAGTAGGCGATAAGGTGGAAGTAGGAACGCCTATAGCCAAAGGCGGCTTTGTAAACAACATCTTTTACATAGACATGGCTCGCTTGCTGCTGATGGGACTATTTATAGGTATCTGTGTGTTGGTATATGTCGCTACCAAAAAGCGCGAACGCGAAGGAAAGACCGGAGATGAGATAGTGGATGAAACCTATCCGGGCGATGATTACGATGTTACAAATTATTAAACGAAACGAGCCATGACAACAAGTGCATTGATTACGATGATTACGGTTCAGGGAATGGTTACCTTAGTGACGGCATATCTTTTCTGGCGGGTATTGACTACTCCGCCAAAGCCGAATGCTATTGAGGAAAACAACGATGATTCTCGTTGAGTGATACCAGAAGACTGCCAGCTGGCAGTCTTTTTTTGCATTATCTTATGTGTCCCACTTATTTAAAGCATGTCATGTTAAAAAAGAAAAAAAAGCCTATAGGCATCTGTTTGAGTGGGGGCGGTGCGCGTGGTATTGCTCATGTAGGTGTGCTGCAGGCATTGTTTGAGAGGGGTATGGCACCCGACAGGGTCGCAGGGGCAAGTATGGGAGCAATCGTAGGGGCGTTTTATGCAGCGGGCTATGACCCGGAAGACCTCAAGCGCTTGGTGGATGATGCCAGCTTGTTGAAGCTCTTTTCTTTCTCTTTGCCGAGCAGCGGCTTGTCGGAGCTTAGCTACCTGCGCAAACTGATGAAACGATTTCTGCCCGAGCGCTTTGAAGAGCTGGAGCGTCCTTTTACCGTATCGGTATCTAACCTGAATACCGGGCGTGCCGAGTTCATTTCAGAGGGCAGCCTGTACGAGGCGGTAGAAGCCTCGGCTTCTATTCCTATCTTATTCAAGCCTGTGAAAATAGGCGAGTATTTTTATGTAGATGGTGGCATGCTCAACAACTTGCCGGTAGAGCCCCTTCTGGAGCACTGTTTCCCCGTCATAGGGGTGAATGTAAATCCGTTGGAGGTACTTCCCGACGACTCGTGGACGATGCTGTCGGTAGGGGAGCGTTGCTTTGATTTGATTGTGTGGCAGAACGTTCAGGAAAATCTGAAAAAATGCAATGTGGTAATAGAACCGCCGGGGCTGTCGGAACACAATATTTTTGCTTTTCAGAAAGCCGACTTCTTTTACGAAGCCGGCTATGAAGCTGCTTTACGGGTGATGCCCCATTTGCAGGGTTTACTCCAGTAAGCCCGCACGACGCAACAGGGGTTCTACTGAAGGCTCGTGCCCTCGAAACGCCTTGTACAGTTCCATAGGATGTCGCGAGCCACCGGCTGCCAACAGGCGGCGGAAAGCAAGCCCTGTATGGCGGTCAAAGATGCCTTTTTCTTGGAAGAGGGCAAAAGCATCGGCATCGAGCACCTCTGCCCATTTGTAACTGTAATAGCCGGCAGAGTAGCCACCAGAGAAAATGTGTGAAAAAGCGGTGCTGATGGCAGTGCCTTCTACTGGTGGCAACAAATCGACGGGTGTAAGCACTTCTCGTTCAAAATCCTCAAGTTTGTTGAATATGGGCGCTTGTTCTACGGCATGCCATGCCATGTCGAGATAGCCGAAGCTCAGTTGTCGCAGGGTCTGATAGCCTTCCATAAACTTGCCCAGCGCCTTGATTTTTTCTATGTATTCCATGGGCAGCGTTTCGCCGGTTTCGTAGTGCTTAGCAAAAAGGGCGAGGCATTCGGCTTCATAGCACCAGTTTTCCATGATTTGCGAAGGCAGCTCTACAAAATCCCAATACACATTGGTACCTGACAGGCTTTCATAGGTTACGTCGGAGAGGAGGGCATGCAGGGCGTGCCCAAACTCATGGAATAAGGTAGTTACTTCGTTGAAGGTGAGCAGGGAGGGTTTGTCTTGGGTAGGGCGTGTAAAATTGCACACAATAGACACCAAAGGCGAAATGCGCTTACCCTCTTCTTTGTACTGCTCACGGAAGGTGGTCATCCAAGCACCGCTGCGTTTGCCTTCGCGCGGATGGAAGTCGGCATACAACAAACCCAAGTGGGTGCCGTCGTAGTCCAGCACTTCATATACTTCCACCTCTTCGTGATAGACGGGGATATCGGTTCGTTGTTGGAAGGAGATGCCGTACAGCCGCCCGGCTACTTCAAAGGCAGCGGCTAATACCTGTGGCAAAGGAAAGTAAGGCTTTAGGCGGTCGTCGTCTATGTCAAACAGATGTTTTTTTAGCTTTTCTGCATAGAAAGAGACATCCCAGCGTTGCAGTTGTCCTTCGAAGCCTTGTGTTTTGGCAAATTTTTCCAGTTCGCTCATCTGGCGAATGGCTACGGGTTTGGCTTTTTGCGCCAGTTCATCTAAGAAAGCCTGCACCCGCTCGGGGGTTTGTGCCATGCGCTCTTCCAGCACAAAGTGAGCATGGGTGGGGTATCCCAGCAAGCGGGCGCGTTGCACACGCAGTTCGGCTATGCGGCGTGCTATTTCCACATTGTTGTGCTCGTTATTACGGTAGGCACGCGACGCATAAGCACGGTAGAGTTTTTCGCGCAGCTCGCGCCGTTGGGCATATTGCATGAAAGGCATGAAGCTGGGTGCCTGCAAAGTGATGACCCATTTGTCGGACATATTGCGCTTGGCTGCCTCTTGGCGTGCTGCCTCTACTGCCCAAGCGGGCAAACCTGCCAGTTCTTCTTCCGATTCCAGTACCAATATAAAATCGTTGGTTTCCTTGAGTACGTTCTCGCCAAACTGCACTGAAAGGCGTGCTTTCTCTTCATCTATTTGGCGAAGAATGGCTTTGTCTGCTTCGGAAAGCAGCGCCCCGTTGCGTACAAACTGACGGTACGTTTGCGTGAGCAGCATTTGCTGCTCGGCAGTAAGTTGCGTTTTATGCCTATGTTCCCATACGTAGCGTATGCGTGCAAAGAGCTGCTCATGGAGCATGATGTCGTTGGCATAGGCAGCCAGTAGGGGGCTTGCTTCGCGTGCCACGGCTTGCAGGCTTTCGTTGGTCTCGGCACTATTCAAGTTGAACAATACGGAAGCAATGCGATTGACTTGCTTGCCTGCACGCTCCAGCGCCTCTATGGTGTTGAAGAAATCGGGCGTTGCGGGGTTCTGCGCAATGGCTTCAATTTCTGCTTTGGCTTGCTCTATTGCTTCTTGCAAGGCGGGCAAGTAGTGTTCTGTTTGTATGGCAGGAAAATCGGGGGCAGCAAAAGGATGCTCGCTTTCAACAAGTAAAGGATTGCGGATGTCTGTTTTCATAGGGTTTGTTTTTCAATCTCTGTAAAGTTGTAACTTTAAAAAGAACCTTTGCTGAAAAGATAACAAAATAAGGCGTAAAAAAGCTATATGCCTTTTAAAAAGTAAACGGGGCTGTTTTTCATCGGCAATTGAGCCACGAAAAAGTTTCAGTATGTGCATCTATCAAGAATAAAGAGCAGTTTGGTTGCTGTCAAAGAAGAGCTCTTTCGATTGGAAAAGAAAAACCAGACACTCACCTAATGCAGGCTTTTGGGGATAGAGCTCGTTGAGTCCGAACTCAATATTCAGAATCTCCGAGTTGACTCTTCTCCCTTTGAATGCTAAGCTACGAGAATTTGGGCTTCATTCCGCTTGAAATGGCAGGCAACGCTGTTTATTTCAAGCGACTTAACGTATTTTATTTTTTATTGGTTTTCTTGTTGCTCTTCATCATCGAGGATTTCTATATCCTGCACAAGCACCCTTTGAGCTATGGCAAGCCCGGTAGGGGTTGTTGCCAAGCCGCCTTGGGCAGTTTCTTTATAGCGGGTTTCCATGCTTTGTCCTACTTCACCCATCGCCATCACACATTCATCTACGGGTACCACACCACTCATGCCTGCTATGGATAGCTGCGCTGAGGAGTAAGCAATGGCAGCGGCGCTTGCATTGCGTACCACGCAGGGCATTTCTACCAACCCAGCGATGGGGTCGCATACCAAGCCCAGCATGCACTGTATGGTGATGCCCACGGCATTAAATACCTGTTCGGTATTGCCCCCCAGAGCATACACTATAGCGCCGGCGCCCATGGCAGCAGCGGTGCCGGTTTCTGCTTGGCAGCCGCCTACTGCACCTGCAATGCCCGCTTTCTTTTCGATGATGAGGGCAATGCCTGCTGCTACCAGCATGCTTTCAAGAATCACTTGTTCGGGCAACTGGTGTACCTCTTGCAGAGTATAGAGCACCGCTGGCATGATGCCCGAAGCACCAGCCGTGGGCGCTGCTACGATACGCCCCATGCAGGAGTTGACTTCTTTGGCAGCAACTGCCCGGGCTACCAGCTTTTGGAATTCGGGCGAAAGCACCGTTATCGGGCTGTGATACACTTTCTTGCCGCCGTTATCAATCATGCCCGAGCGGGAGCGCATGTCTTCGGTTAAGCCTGTTTCTATGGCTTCACACATCACGCCGTAGGCTTTGCGCATGTGTGCCCATATCTCTTCCTCGCTGCGGTTGCGTAGCTCTATTTCGTAGCGCAGTACCGGCTCGTAGAGTTTGCAGTTATGTTTTTGGCAAAATTGAGCCCACTCTTGAAAAGAATCGAACTGTATGGTCATAACACTTTTTTCGTTAAAAATCCCTGCTTTGTGCTTATACAACAAAAAACAAGACGAGGAAGGTCAGTTTTCGTAGGTTTCTTTCACATCAACGAGGAAATGATGGGTGTCGAAAATCAAATCTTCCTTTTTTACTTGATGCGGCAGGGGTAGGCTTTGCCATTGGGTAGTTACACGTAGGCGGTGGGTTTCACCGGGCCATGATACCACAAAAGGCATCTCGAACTCGGGCACGTTGGCTTTCCAGCGGTAATGCAGCTTGCCGCGCAGTACATGGTATTCAAACACTGGGATGTCTTTGTATTCAAGATACTGCTTGAAGAAAAGGCTGTAATCAGCATTGAGCTGCTGCGAGAAAAAGCGAATAAAAGTGGGTGTGTCCACCGTTTTATAGCCGAACTCTTCGAGTACCGACCGTATGGCACGGAACCATAATTTGTCGTTGGCAACGATGTGACGCAGCGTTTGCAGCATCAAAGCGCCTTTGAAATAAATATCGCCGGGTGGGTCGGCATGCACACCCCGTGGTGCCAGCATGAGCGCTTGGTTTTGTATGAGCGGGCGGTAACCTGCTAAATAAGCATCGGCAGCATCTTTGCCCCACATACATTCCACATAAAGGGCTTCGCTATAAGTGCACCAACTTTCGTGCAGCCACATGTCGGCGCGGTCCTGGCAGCTCAACAGGTTGCCCCAATATTCATGTCCCGACTCGTGGATGATGATAAAGTCGAAGCGCTCGCCTATTTGGGTAGCGGTGCTGAGGCTGCGCCCAAGATAGCCATTCTGGTAACCGTTGCCATAGGCAATGGCACTTTGGTGTTCCATGCCCAAATAGGGCGACTCTACCAGCTTATAGCCATCGCGCCAAAAAGGATATTTCCCGAAATACTTTTCATAGCAGCGGAGCATGGGTTTTACTTGTGCGAATTGCTGTTTCGCCTTCTCTTCATTGCCGGGCAGTACGAAATAATCTAACCGTAGCCTTTTTTCATCGTCGCTGGTGTATTCGTCTTGCCAATGCACATATGGCGCTACATACAGTGTGATGTTGTAGTTGTTGATGGGATAGGTTACGCGCCAATGAAAACGTACGAAGCCATCTTGAAGGGTGTCAATTCCTGCAAACTGCCCGTTGCCCACAGCCCATAAGCCTTGCGGTACTTCATAATGCAGGCGCACGCTGTCCGGTTCGTCTGACAGGTGGTCTTTGTTAGGATACCATACGTGTGCGCCCACGCCTTCGCAGGCAACGCCTATCCAAAGCTTGCCTTGATGGCTTTTCCATACAAAGCCCCCATCCCACGGAGCATTGCGGGCTTCTTGTGGTTTGCCTTCGTAGTAAACCGTAATACTGCTTTGGCTACCCGCTTTTATATTTTTGGGAAAGCGGACATATACCGCTTGCGCTTCTCTGTTGAAAGGAAGAGCACTTCCCTTCCACTCGATGCGCCGAATGGCGAGATTAGCAGCCAAATCTATCTGCATTTCTTTGAAAGTGCGGGTAGCGGTGAAATAAATAGTATTGCTGCCGCTGATGCTTTTGCTTTCGGGCAGAATGCGCAAAGACAAGTCATAATGGTGTACGTCGTAGCAGCCGCGCAGGGGCGTGAGCGTACCTAAAAGCGAATCGGCACGGCTGTAGCTTTCTTTTTGCGCAAAGCCGGGCAGCATCATAAAAAAGCAAGGTAAGACCATAAGCACTCGAAAAGGATGTATCTTCATAGTAGTCTGATTTTTGGCTTTCTCTTGAAAAGAACTATGGTTTTACGGCAATATACAGAATTTCGTTGGCGGGAAGCGCAAAACGACGCACTTCATCGGGCGGCAGTGTTTTTACAAAGGCATCTGCCTTCACTCGAAAGCCTGCTTTTTCTAAACGTTGAGCATAGTCGCGCCCATATTGGCGCACGTGGTCGTTTTGTCCGTAGTATTTTTCACGTGCTTCGGGGCTTTCTATGCTGGGGTCTTCGAAGGTGTGTTCCAGCTCGTAGTTGATAGGCACTTGAAGAAGTGCCCAACCACCGGGACGCAGCACTCTGTACAATTCCCGCAGCGCCTGCTGTTCGTCGTCTATGTGTTCGAGCACATGATTACAAAAAATAATGTCAAAGCTGTTGTCTTCAAGTGGCATGCGGCGGATATCCATTTTGATGTCTGCCCAAGGCGATTCGAGGTCGGCAGTATAATACTTCAGCTGTGGCAACTGTTTGAAACGTTCCACAAAACAAACTTCGGGGGCTATGTGCAGCACCTTATGAGGAGCAGAGAAAAAGTCTGTTTTTCGTTGCAGGTATAACCATATCAGACGGTGTCGTTCCAACGACTGGCATTTGGGGCAGAGCGCATTTGCCCGCATTTGCACCCTGCCGTAGGGCAGCATTTTGCGCCACCGGCTTTGGCATATGGGGCATTCATAGCGCTTGCCTCGGTACCAAACCGCAAGTATCGGAAAAATCGCCGGAACAGCTCTTTGAAGCCATGGACGGGGAATAAAGCGCAAACTCCATCGAATGAGGGCTTTCATGAAAAGTACATAATGTTTAAAGAATGCCAATACAGTCTTTGCAAAGCTACAAAATTGATACCTTTGTCGAAAAATGCCTGTTAAACCTTACAAAGAATGGGAGAGGGGGCTGCTTGAACGCCTTTTGGTGGTATATACCGAGCCGGAAGCGCGTGCCATTGCCCGCTGGTTGCTTGAAAAGCGCGCCTGCGCAGGCAGTGCCCAACGCCTGTTGAATGCCCCTTTGTCTTTAAGCGAAGCAGTAAGCCGGCGTATAGAGCAGGATATAGAGCGTTTGCTGCGTCATGAGCCCGTGCAGTATGTACTTGGCGAGGCTTATTTCTTTGGCATGCGCTTCGAAGTAAGCCCTGCTGTTTTGATTCCCCGCCGAGAAACCGAAGAGCTTGTGGAGTGGGTGCTGCAGTCCATAGCGCCCGGGCAGCCACTTCGTTTGTTAGACATAGGTACCGGCAGCGGGTGTATTGCCATCACCTTGAAGAAACACCTGCCGGCTGTCGAAGTGCACGCTTGGGATGTGTCGTCGCAAGCGCTTGAGCAAGCCGCTCGCAATGCAGCCTTTCATCATGTGGAAATTCGGTTTTCGCACAAGGATGTTCTGAGAGAAGCTGCGGCTTCCACTCACAACGAGCAGTGGGAAGTCATTGTGAGCAATCCGCCTTATATACCTAAAAAGGAAAAAGCGCTTATGCAGCGCCATGTGCTTGATTATGAACCGCCTATAGCCCTTTTTGTCGATGACAGTCGCCCCCTGCTTTTTTATGAAGCCATTGCCCGTTATGCGTGGCATACGCTGCTGCCCGGCGGATATTTGTTTTTTGAAATACACGAGGATTACGGGATGGCTTGCAAACACATGCTTGAACAGTATGGGTTTCAGCAGGTGCAGCTGCGCCGCGATATGCAGGGCAAACAGCGCATGCTTCGCGCTTGCAAAGCATAATGCCCTTTTGTGCTTTCCTTTATGAATGCGTAAATTTGTATGCTCAAACAAAAACGAATAAGCAATCATGGCTCAAATGGAACTAATGGCGCCGGCGGGAAGCTTCGAGGCGATTGCCTCGGCAGTGAAGGCAGGAGCAAACTCTATCTACTTTGGCATTGAGCAGCTCAACATGCGGGCGCGCTCAAGCATCAACTTTACTTTGGAAGATTTGCCCAAAATCGTGGATATGACCGCCTCGAAAGGCGTGAAATCATACATTACGCTCAACACCATCATTTATGACCACGACCTGCGCCTCATGCGCGAAATCGTGGATGCCTCGAAGGCAGCCGGGGTAAATGCCATCATCGCCTCCGACCATGCGGTGATGAGCTACTGCCGTCGTGTGGGCATGCCCGTGCATATCTCTACTCAAGCCAACATCACCAACATCGAAACTGTGGAGTTTTACTCCGCCTTTGCCGATGTGATGGTGATGGCGCGTGAGCTGAGTTTGAAGCAAGTAGCCGATATTGTGCGAGAAATAGAGCGCCGTCAAGTGAAGGGTCCCTCGGGTGAGCTGGTGCGTATCGAAATTTTTGGACATGGAGCGCTCTGCATGGCAGTGTCTGGCAAATGCTATCTTAGTTTGCACTCACACAATGCCTCTGCTAACCGTGGAGCTTGCATTCAGAATTGCCGCCGCAGCTATATCGTCATCGACAAAGAAGAAGGATATGAGTTGGAGATAGACAATGAGTACATTATGTCTGCCAAAGATTTGTGCACCATTGACTTCTTAGACAAAATCATAGAAGCAGGTGTGAGTGTGCTTAAAATAGAGGGGCGTGGGCGCTCTGCCGACTACGTATATGTAACTACCCGTTGTTATCGCGAGGCTATCGACAGCATCGCCGAAGGAACCTATACCCCCGAAAAGATAGCCGAATGGAAAGAGCGACTGGCTACGGTCTATAACCGCGGCTTCTGGGATGGCTATTATTTGGGACGAAAACTGGGCGAGTGGAGCAAAGAATATGGTTCGGCTGCTACCAAACGTAAAATCTATTTGGGTCGCGGACGCAAATACTTCGACCGCATCGGCGTGGCAGAGTTTGAAATGGAAACCCACAGCCTGCGCGTAGGCGATGAAATCATGATTACGGGACCCACCACCGGATTCATACAAACCAAAGTGGAAGAGCTACGCATAGACGACCGCCCCGTAGAAGAAGTGAAAAAAGGCGATATCTTCTCCGTGAAAGTGCCCGAAAAAGTGCGCCCTTCTGATAAGCTTTACAAAGTGGTAGAGGTCTCGCAGAAAGCCGAAACAGAAGCCTGAGTCTGGATGAAAAAGAAATACAGAGTCATACAATACCGCCAAAAATGCATCGGTTGCAATGCCTGTGTGGAAGTAGCCCCGGAGCGCTGGCGCATGTCCAAAAAAGACGGTAAATCGGTGTTGCTTGGCGCAAAAGAAAAGAAAGGCATCTTTTCGGTGCTTATTCATGAAGAAGAACTGGAAGCCAATCGTTTGGCAGCTGAATATTGCCCGGTGAATATTATCCGCATTTTGGATACATAGAAGATGCTCAGCCAACACAAAACTGCTTTTTAAGTCTGTTTTTTTTGGTATTTGCAAGCTGGTCTGAGTCTTTACGAAGAAATAATGCACTTATGCAGCATAAAAAAACAAGCTTCGCTTGCCAAGTGAGGCTTTGTTTTTATTTTATTGTCGCTTTGTAAAATTTTACTACTACCTTGTCGTTACATCTAAAAAGTTTGTTTCAAAAAATTAAAGACAGCATAGTTATGAAATACACATGGATACCCTTGGTAGCAATCCTTCTTTTGTTGGGGCAAGCGCAACCAAGCCATGCGCAGTTGTTTGGCAAAAAGAAGAAAAAAGCCCAAGTAGCGCAGCAAGCTCCCTCACAGGATAAAAAGAAAAAGAGCATTGAAGACATCACCTCGAAATGCACTGCCTACGATGGGCTGTTTAAACTCTACCAAAACAAAGAAGACGGCACGGTGTATATGCTCATCGAAGCACCGCAGCTCGAAAAAGAATACATTTATTTTAGTCATGTAGTGGATGGTGCTGTGCCTGCTGGCAGTTTCCGCGGTGCTTTCCGTGGCAATGCAATTTTTTCGGTGCGTCGTCACTTCGACCGCATCGAGTTTATCAATAAAAACACTTCCTTCTATTTTGACCCCAAGAGCCCTCTGAGCCGTGCTGCCCATGCCAACATCAGCGATGCAGTGCTGGTGAGTGTGAAAATAGAAGCTGCCGATGAAAAAAATGAGCGCTACCTTATCAAAGCTGATGAAGTATTTCTGGCAGAGCACTTCAATCCCATTAAACCCAACTACCCACCCGAATACAAAGGATTTAAGTTGGGCAACCTTAGCAAAGAAAAAACCAAGTTTGTAGCCTTGAAGAATTACCCTGCCAATACTGACGTGATTGTAGAATATGTCTTCGACAATTCAAATCCCGGAGAGAGAGCAGAAGAGCTGGCAGACAGCCGTTTTGTGAGTATTTTCTTCCAACATACCCTCATAGAGATGCCACAAAACGATTTTGTCCCTGTATTGGATGACCCGCGTGTAGGCTATTTCACTACTCAAGTGAACGATATGACCACCACCAAGGCAGTGAACTACCGTGACTTGGTGCACAAGTGGCATCTGAAAAAGAAGAATCCCAACGCCGAGCTGTCTGAACCGGTAGAGCCTATTGTCTTCTGGATTGAAAACACCACACCGTATGAGTTTCGCGACATTATTCGCCAAGCCGGCTTGCGCTGGAATGAAGCTTTTGAAAAAGCAGGCTTCAAAAATGCCATCGACATACGCGTGCAGCCCGACACCGCCGATTGGGATGCTGGCGATATCCGCTACAACGTATTGCGTTGGACTTCTTCGCCCACACCGCCTTTTGGGGGCTACGGTCCCAGCTTCGTGAACCCGAGAACAGGGCAGATATTAGGCGCCGACATCATGCTGGAGTTTGTGTTCTTTACCAATCGCTTGCGTCAGCAGGAAGCCTTCGACGTGGCGGGTATCAGCCAGTGGCTGCAAAGCAAAGAGGAGTGGCTTGAAAAACACCCCAACGCTTGTGAGGCTTCTTATTATATGCATCAGGCAGCCCTGTTTGGTGTAACCGCTTTGAGCTTGACCGGTGCCTCAGAAGCCGAAATCAAAGAATACGTCGAAAATGCCTTGTACTACCTTGTGCTGCATGAAATGGGGCACACCTTAGGCTTGAATCACAACATGAAAGCAAGCCAACTGCATATGCCCGATGAAATACATGATAAGCAACTCACCCAGCAGGTAGGCTTGACGGCATCGGTAATGGACTACCCCGCTGCCAACTTAGCACTGGACAAAGCAAAACAAGGGCAATTCTTTACCACCAAGCCCGGACCTTATGACCATTGGGCTATTGAGTTTGCCTATGGCAACTTAGAAGACCCTGACGCAGAAGCGCAACGCCGTCAAAAGCTATTGGAGCGCTCTACCGAACATGCGCTTATGTTTGGCAATGATGCAGACGACATGCGCACGCCGGGCAGAGGCATAGACCCCCGCGTGATGATTTATGACCTGTCGGGCGATGTAGTTACTTATTCCATGCAACGTATGGAGCTTTGCCGTCGTTTGTTAGGCGAACTGCTCGAACGCTACCGTCAAGCACATGAAAATGAATCTTATCAACTGTTGCGCAACCAATACTTAATCATCACCACCGAAATGGCATATGCTGCCAACAACTTATCCCGCTATGTAGGGGGCGTGTATGTAGAGCGTGCTTTTGTGGGGCAGAAGGGCGCTACTCAGCCTTTCAAGCCAGTAGAGCGGGAAAAGCAAAAGCAAGCTATGCGCAATCTGGAGCGGTATGTCTTTGCGCCCGATGCCTTCAATGCGCCTTCTGCCTTGTATGCTCACCTGCAAATGCAACGACGTGGTTTCAACTTCGCTAACAACAACGAAGACCCCGAAATCCATACCCGTGTGTTGAATATTCAACAGACGGTACTGAGTCATTTGTTGCACCCCAACACCCTGACTCGCATCGTAAACAGCGAGCTCTATGGCAATGCCTATCCGCTGAGCGAGATGATGACCGACCTGACCAATGCCATCTTTATGGCAGACCTGAGCGGAAAAGTGAACACCTTCCGCCGCAATCTTCAGGTAGAATATGTGAACCGCTTGCTGCAGGTAGCCGGCTTGCACAAAGGGCAGCCATACCCACATGTGGTGCGCGAAATGGCTTTTTATGAACTACAGCGTATCAAAGAGCTGATGAAACGCAATGCAGGCGCCGACTTGGCAACCAAAGCGCATCGCAACTATTTGGTGTTCTTAATAGAAAAAGCAGAACGGACGGACTAATGCAGCAGCTTGTGTTATATGGCTTTTGAATGATTTCATTGGAGTAGTTGTAGTCTTTTACTGCTACGATTCGCTCATTGGATACGTCGTCGTTACTACCGTCATCAAAATACTTGAACAAGCAAACAGTTGCTAAATAAAAAAGCCCCTCGAATCAAGAGGGGCTTTTGGTTTTCTTACATTCTGCGGTAAATATCTTTAATCTTTTCCGGCTCTACTTTACTTTGCCAATCCGGACCTAAGGCATGGTGCCACATGTGCGACAAGCCTAAGGCTATTTCCGTCATCTTGTTTATTTGCTCTTCGGTCCAGTTTTTGGCAAGTCCTTGTGGGATGTCTATGCCGTGCTGTTCTACCATTTGTTTGAACGCCTTCACCCCGTCTGGGTAGTACTCTTCCAGTTGATTGAAACAGATGCAGTTGGCAATGCCATGACGTGTGCCAAAAACGAAAGACAAACCATAAGAGAGGGCATGGCATATGCCTACCTCCGAATAAGTAAGGCTCAAGCCCCCCATGAAGGAAGCCACCATCAATTTTTCATCATTCAGTGGGGTTTGCCCTGCGTTTTCACCCAAATACACCTCTTCGCACAACTCCATAGCTTTGTAGCCGTAGGCTTCGCTGAAAGTGTTTTTCATATAACCGGTCATGGCTTCTACACAGTGGATGTAGCAGTCCATACCTGTATAGAACCACTGGTTCTTGGGAACAGTAGCAGTTAAGTCGGGGTCTAAAATAATTTGGTCAAAAACGGTATAGTCGCATTTGATGCCCAACTTTTTGGTAGGTCCCGTCAATACAGCCGTCATCGATACTTCGGCGCCGGTACCCGAGATGGTGGGAACTCCTACATGATATACGCCCGGTTTTTTGATGAGATTCAAGCCTTGATATTGCACCGAAGAACCTTCATTGGTGAGCATGAGCGAAAGAGCTTTGGCAATATCCATGGCGCTGCCGCCACCGATACCCACCACACCCGCGGGTAAACCACCTTCTGCCAAGATGCTGTCGCGCAGAGCGTCGATTTGAGAGGTTTTAGGCTCTTCGCCTCCGCAATAGATGAACTCCACACGGTCTTTGCTTTCCACAGGCAGCTGCTGAGCCAAGGGCTTGTCTTGGAAGTAATCATCTACGATGAAGACAAAATAGCCGTTATTTTCTTTGCGTTGGGGGGCTATAATTTCTCCCAAGCGGGCGAAGCTTCCACGTCCATAGGCGCATTTGCCTACATTCTTGAAGTTGCGAAACATGTTACTCATGTTGTTCGTTGGGTTAATTGATAGAATTACTATGCATGGGCAAACTTACAAACTTTCTCTCATATCTTTGCGTATGCAAGTGAAAACATAAACCATAAAAAAGCTATGTTGAAAGTAGGTGACAAAGCTCCTTTGTTTGAAGCCAAAGACCAAAACGGCAATATTGTACGTCTTGAAGATTTGCTCAAAGAAGGCAAGAAGATAGTTCTTTATTTCTACCCCAAAGACGACACCCCCGGCTGCACCAAGCAAGCATGCAACCTGCGCGACCATTATCAAGAACTACTCAATGCAGGCTATTTAGTAGTAGGAGTGAGTGTGGATGATGAAGTTTCGCATCGAAAATTTATAGAAAAATATCAGTTGCCCTTTCCTCTGATTTCCGACACCCAACAGAAATTGGTAGAGACTTATGGGGTATGGAAAGAGAAGAACATGTATGGCAAAAAATACTGGGGCACTGTCCGCACAACGTTTATCATCCATCCCGATGGCACCATTGAGCGCATCATCAAGCGCCCCAAAACAGAAGAACATGCCGAAGAGATTCTAAAAGGCGAAAAATAATATCCCAGCTTTTGACAGATATAAAAGCCTTCAGAACAAGCTTACCGAAGGCTCTTCTTTTAAAACAAAAACTGGTGCTTAGCGTGAGATTGCCCGCTGCAGTTTATTGTAAGGTCGCAAATATGAAACCTTAACGCTCTTTTGGCATACAGCCAGAATTGCCGCCCCACCTGAACTGATTGAATGCCTATTCTACGTCGTAAAAGAACTGAATGTCTTGCTCTAAGTCGGCAGACAAGCTCAAGGCTACGGGGCAGTTGCGGGCAGCGTGTTCCAATTTGGGGCGTTCGCTGGCTGCTATGCTTTGAGGTAGATGTAGGCGTATGCGTATTGCCGCTATACGACGCGGATTGCTCGCCATCACTTTTTCGGTCTCCCAATAGGTGCCCGATAGGTCAATATCACGCCCCGCAGCATAAATGCCCATGATGGTAACCATGCAGCTGCCCAAAGCCGTAGCTACCAAGTCGGTAGGGGAAAAAGTTTCCCCTTTGCCGTGGTTGTCCGTGGGGGCATCGGTGAGCAGTTCGTCGCCCGATGGTAGGTGTATAGACTGTGTGCGGAGTTGTCCCAAATATTTTCCTTGTATCTTGGTCATAAGGTAACCATGGTTTGGTTGTTTTAAAAAAGTACGCACAAAAATACTTTGCCGCTTTTTTTGTCAAAAAAAGTGCACTTGGATTTTTTTATATGAAAAAATGTTTATATGTTTGTGTGGTTAAACTGTAATTGAACTCATCTTTAAAAAAGCAAAAGTTCTATGAATGAGATTTTAGGCTATCTGTTATCTGTTGTTATGGGCTTCACCTTGGGCTTACTGGGCGGCGGAGGTTCCATCCTGACCGTTCCCATTATGGTATATGTAATGGGTATAGACCCGGTGATGTCCACGGCTTACTCTTTGTTTGTGGTAGGCTTGACAGCGCTTATTGGGGCATATGGCTATTGGCGCAGAGGGCAGCTTAGCTTGAAAACTGCCATTGTGTTTGCCATACCATCATTTGCTTCGGTATATGCCACACGGAAATTTTTGATGCCTGCCATTCCTGATACCATCGCACAGATAGGCGGTTTTACACTGACTAAAAACATTTTGGTGATGCTGGTTTTTTCTGTTATGATGATGGTGGCTGCTGTTTCTATGATTCGCGATAAAAAAAGGAGTGAACCAGCCGAGGAAGAAAAGCAGGCAGCTGATTTGAAATTTAATTATCCTTTGATTTTTATAGAAGGCATAGTAGTGGGGGTATTGACCGGCTTTGTGGGCGCAGGAGGAGGCTTTTTGATAATCCCTGCCTTGGTGGTCTTTGCGCGTTTGCCCATGAAATTGGCGGTAGGGACCTCACTGCTGATTATAGCCGCAAAATCGCTGATTGGCTTTATTGGGGATGTACAAAACTACGGTGATGCCATCGACTGGACCTTCCTAGCTTTCTTTTCTTTAATGGCTGTGATTGGTATTTTGTTGGGAACTTGGATTAGCAAGTCCATCAGCAGTGCCAAATTGAAGCCCGCTTTTGGCTGGTTCGTCTTAGTGATGGGGGTATTTATTCTTTTAAAAGAAACGCTGGGGGCATAAAGCCAACGAAGACAATGACGAAAGTCATTCTTCTTATGAACAAATCTACATATATTTGTGTTATATAAGTGAAACCTTAAAAATGGAGGAAAACTATGGCAACTCTCAAAAAAGAAGGCGTGTACTTTGTAGAGCAAATGTACACCAACTGTTTAGCCGAAGCTGCCTATTATATTCAATCAGGTGATGAAGCGGCAGTAATAGACCCACTGCGTGAGCCCGAGCCTTATATTCAGATGGCACAGAAGCATGGGGCAAAAATAAAGTATGTCTTTGAAACCCACTTCCATGCCGATTTTGTGTCGGGGCACCTCGACCTTGCCAAGAAAACAGGGGCTACCATCGTGTATGGACCTACGGCTCAACCCAACTTTGAAGCATACATCGCCAAAGACGGAGAGGAGTTTAAGGTAGGAAAGATTACTATCAAAGTGCTGCATACGCCGGGGCATACTATGGAGTCCACCACCTATATGCTCATCGACGACGAGGGCAAGGAGATAGCCATATTTACCGGCGATACCCTCTTTATAGGCGACGTGGGGCGCCCCGACTTGGCAGTAAAAACAAACCTGACCAAAGAGGACCTTGCTGGGCATCTGTACGACTCTTTGCGTAACAAGATTATGCCTTTGCCCGATGAGGTGATTGTATTTCCGGGACACGGTGCCGGTTCGGCTTGTGGCAAACACCTGGCAAAAGAAACCTACGATACTTTGGGCAACCAAAAGAAAACCAATTATGCTCTTCAGCCCATGTCGAAAGAAGAATTTATCAAAGTGGTAACGGATGGCTTGCTGCCTCCGCCTCAATACTTCCCCAAAAATGCCGTTCTGAACAAAATGGGCTATGAAAGCTACGACGCTGTAGTAGAAAGAGCTTTCACTCCCATGACCGTAGAAGACGTGGAAAAAGCCATAGCCCAAGGCGCTGTGGTGCTGGATGTGCGCACACCCGATGATTTCCGCAAGGGACATATTCCCGCAGCTTTCAATATCGGACTGGATGGCGGTATGTTTGCCGTGTGGGTGGGCACCATCATTGAAGACCTGAAGACGCCTATCGTGCTGGTTACACCCGAAAATCGCGAACGTGAAACCATTACCCGCTTGGCACGTGTGGGTTATGACAACGTGCTGGGCTTCTTGAACGATGGCATGCAAGCGTGGGCACAGGCAGGCAAAGAAATAGTTACGGTTGAGTCAGTAACTGCCGAAGAATTGGCTTCTCTTTATGAAGAAGGCAAAACGATGGTGTTAGATGTGCGCCGTCCGGGCGAATATGAGGCAGAGCATATCAAAGGTGCTCTCAATTATCCCGTAGATTACCTGCAGCAGCATTTGGGCGAGCTGGATAAAAGCAAGAAGTACTACGTACACTGTGCCGGTGGCTACCGCTCCATGATTGCCTGCTCTATACTCAAGCGAAACGGTTTTGAGCAGGTAGTAGATGTCATGGGCGGGTATAACGCCATCAAGCAGACGGCTGTGCCTAAAGAGTCAGTACTGGCTACTGCTTAAAAAACTACCGGTGGGCGGGCAGAGACTTCCGCCCACCTTTTGAAATGGTTTTAGTAAATTTGTTAAACATAAAACAAGTATCCTCATGATAGTAGAACAGCTTTATACGAAGTGTCTGGCACAAGGTGCCTACTTCATCGAATCGGAAGGCGAAGCCGCCGTCATCGACCCACTGCGTGAACCCATGCCTTACATAGAATTGGCAGAGAAAAGTGGGGCTAAGATAAAATACATCTTTGAGACCCACTTCCACGCAGATTTCGTTTCGGGACACCTTGATTTGGCAAGGCTCACCGGAGCTACCATTGTGTATGGTCCGAGAGCAGAAACCAACTACCCGGTGTATGTAGCCCAAGACGGTGAAGAGTTTACCATCGGTAAGCTGAAAATAAAGGTGATTCATACGCCCGGGCATACCCCTGAATCGACTACTTACTTGCTCTACGACGAAAACGGCGAGCCACATGCCATCTTTACCGGTGATACCCTCTTTATTGGCGACGTAGGACGCCCCGACTTGGCTATTCGCAATGGCTTGACCAAGGAAGATTTGGCTGGCATGCTGTATGATTCACTGCGAAATAAAATTATGCCTTTGCCTGACCATTTGATAGTCTATCCGGCGCATGGTGCCGGTTCGGCTTGTGGCAAAAGCATGGCGAAAGAAACCTACGACACTTTGGGCAACCAAAAGAAAACCAATTGGGCTCTACAGCCTGAGTTGACCAAAGAGCAGTTTATCAAGGAGGCTACCAATATTTTGCCGCCTCCGCAGTATTTTGCCAAAAATGCTCAATTGAACAAACAAGGTTACAATAGTGTGCTTGAAGTGGTAGAGAAGGCAGAAAATGCGCTGGACCTTGCCACTTTTGAACAGCACATGAAAGAGGGGGCTTTAGTGCTGGACGTACGCAGCGCACAAGAGTTTGCCCAAGGGCATATCCCCGGTGCTTTGAACATAGGACTGGATGGTATGTTTGCTATATGGGTCGGTACTTTGGTTGAAGACTTGAATACACCTATTGTGCTTATTACCCCCGAAGGGCGCGAAGAAGAAACCGTAATTCGCTTGGCTCGTGTAGGCTACGATAACGTAATTGGCTATTTGAGTGGTGGCATAGAACGCTGGAAAGAAGCAGGGAAGGCAATTGCTCAAGTAGAGTCAATCCCCGCAGAAGAGTTCGCCCGCCATTACCAATCCCAACAGCTTAATATTCTTGACGTACGCAAGCCGGGTGAGTACACGGCGCAGCACATTCCCGGTGCTCAAAACGTACCCTTGGATTACATATATGAACACTTAGGCGAATTGGATAAAAACAAGCATTACTATGTACATTGCGCCGGTGGTTATCGTTCTATGATTGCCTGCTCTATACTCAAACGTAATGGCTTTGAAGCTATTACCGATATTGCTGGAGGCTTCAATGCTATTAAAAATACCTCTGTGCCTTTGACGCAGGAAATCTGCCCCACAACAGGACAGCCTAAATAAACCAGACATAAAAGAAGTAAAATCATATGTTAAACGCTCTAAAAACTATCTGGAAAGCCATGACAGGACAAGCTTTCAAAAATATGACGCCCAAAGAGTTTTGGGCAGCCTATGAACAAGACCCCAACGCTGTCTTGTTGGATGTGCGTACGCCTATGGAATATCGCGAAGCGCACTTGAAAGGTGCCAAGCTCATTGACATCAATGGTGGTAACTTTGCTGCCGAAATCGATAAGCTCGACAAAAACAAAACCTACTACGTATATTGCCGCAGTGGTGGACGTAGCAGTGCAGCTTGTGGCTTAATGGCAAGCAAAGGCTTTGCTCATTTAGTCAATATGAGCGGAGGCATCACACGATGGATGGCAGAGGGTATGCCCGTTGAAAGATAAACAAAAGTTGTTTAACGCAGCTTGGAATTGAGACAGCCCTTGAAAGGCTGTCTCAATTTTTATTGCTGACCTTGCTGGTTGCCTGCTACCCTACGTTCGTATTTTAAAATCAAAGCTTTGCTTTGATATAGTTGACTGTATGACTCAAAAAGTATTTGATTTTTAGCCGTAAAAAGCTACATTAGTATATGGCTTTTTACGCTAAACTCTACACTTATGTCTGCAAACTATTTCAAAGATTTGGGACCTGAATCCTTTTATGAGGCGATACAAAAAGACCCCGACGCTGTACTGCTGGATGTGCGTACGGAGCATGAATTTGAAGAGGTGCACCTAGAAGGCGCGCTGCTTATGAACATCAACAGCGGTGTATTCCTTACTGAAATCGAAAAGCTTGATCGCAGTAAGCATTACTACGTGTATTGCGCAGTAGGGGGGCGCAGTAAAGTAGCTTGTGGCATGATGCTATCGCGCGGTTTTGAACACGTATGCAATCTGTCGGGTGGCTTGGCCGCCTGGATTCAAAAAGGTTTACCCTTGGTAAAAAAGCAAAAATAAAAGGCAACGGGGCAATATCACCCGTTGCCTTGAGAGGAGGGCAGATATAAGACCTATCCGCCGGAAGTGTTTATTCCCCGATAGGGCTTAGATATTTCAAAAACTCTTGTTTGGTAGCTTCATTCTTGAAACGCCCACCGTAGTAGGCAGTGACGGTACTGCTCGTAGTATCTTGCACGCCGCGGGCTGCCACACACATATGCTTGGCATCAAGCAATACGGCTACATCCTCTGTTTCGAGCACTTCTTTCAATTCTTTGGCAATTTGTACGGTCATGCGTTCCTGCACCTGTGGGCGTCGGGCATAATATTGCACAATGCGGTTCAGCTTAGACAAGCCGATGACCTTGCCCGAAGAGATATAGGCTACGTGTGCTTTGCCCCATATAGGTACAAAGTGGTGTTCGCAGAAAGAATAGAAAGTGATATCTTTCTCTACAAGCATCTCGTTGTATCGGTACTTGTTTTCGAAAAGTGTGACTTGAGGTTTATTTTTCGGATTCAAGCCGCTAAATATCTCTTTGACAAACATCTTTGCCACGCGGCGAGGAGTGCCGCTAAGGCTGTCGTCGCTCAAATCAAGCCCTAAGATGTACATGATTTCACGAAAATGCTTTTCTATCAGTTCCATTTTTAGCTCGTCGTCCATTTCAAAAGCATCTTCGCGCAGTGGCGTTTCAAAAGAGCTTGGAATGTGTTCATCGCTTGCATCATCCATATGTTGTTGGTGTCCGTTAAGCGGGGAATTCAACGAAGTTTCTCTCTGTTTCATACAATTTAACTTTTAATTCATATTCTTTCGGTAACAAGGCACGTAGTTTCTGCCATATGACTACTGCTATGTTTTCGGCGGTGGGGTTGAGGTTTTTAAATTCTTCGGTATCTAAGTTGAGATTTTTATGGTCAAATTTTTTAATGATGTGTTCTTGTATTAAATCGCTTAGCTGTTTCATGTCATACACATAGCCGGTTGAAGGATTTATTTCGCCAGTAACTTCCACAATCAATTCATAATTGTGTCCATGGTAATTGGGGTTGTTGCATTTGCCAAAAACTCTTTGGTTGGTGGTTTCGTCCCATTCGGGATTATGCAAGCGATGGGCTGCATTAAAATGCTCTTTTCTACATACTTTTACCTTCATATCCTTGTGTTCTCGATAAGGTAAATTATTCTCGTTGATTTCGTTCCCGAAACAAAAATAATAACCCTCGCACGGATAAAAAGTTTGGAGGGGGCTTGGTTTTTTCTTCCTTGACAAAACACCAAAGAAAAGTCAGATGGTTCAATCCTGCACAAGCTGCCCTCGTTTTCCCAATTCTATGACTTCTATTTTTTGCGCTTTTCCACCAGCAAGGTAGAGGTGCAGCATGGTGCGTATGTTATGAAAGCCGTGGTGTCCGGCAGCCCCCGGATTGATGTAAAGCAACTTTTGCGCAGGGTCAGGAATAACGCGCAAGATATGCGAGTGCCCACATACAAACAACTGTGGGTGATGGGCATCCAATAATCCCTTTATTTTTTTAGAATAGCGAGGAGGAAGAGCGCCTATGTGGGTCATGAATACCTGCAGCTCCTCCGCCTCGAAAGCCAAGTGCTCAGGCAGCACGCGCCGCAGAGCTTGGTCGTCTATGTTGCCATAAACAGCCCGAAGGGGCGCTACTTCTTGTAGCGCTTCGATGACTTGCAAGCCACCTACATCGCCGGCATGCCATATTTCATCGCATCCACGGCAAAATTTCAGGATTTGTTCGTCTATGTGTCCGTGTGTGTCAGATAAAATTGCTATCTTCCTCATAGAAATTGCAAACTATGGCTTTGCAAATACAACTAAAAGCAAGAAACAATAAAAATTTGAAACTATGGGAATGTTAGAAAAACACAACCGTGCGCGTCGCATGCTTTCTATGAATACCGCTTTGTTTGGGCTCTCGTCGCTGGCACTGGGTGCCGACCTCATATGGGGCAGTGTGCAAAGTCTTTTTGGGGCAGGAGTGCCCGGTTTTGTGGGGGTGGTGTTGGGCATTGTCTTGTGGGCAGCTTTCGGGCTTACCAACATACGGGGCGCATGGAAAGCCTTTGCCCGCAGCGAATACGAAAAATCGCAACGCAAAGGGATAATCAGTTGGCTGGTGCCTTTGGGCATGGTAATCTTCGATATGCTGTTTTAGTGCTGCAAAAGCCTTGTTTTTATTTTCGAATTACTACCTTTGCACCCAAACACCTGAGCAATTAAACAACCATTGATTATGCAATACGACGTAACAGTAATCGGTTCCGGACCCGGCGGCTATGTAGCGGCTATCCGCTGTGCGCAACTGGGTATGAAAGTGGCATTGATAGAAAAATATAGCACTTTGGGCGGTACTTGCCTGAATGTGGGCTGTATTCCTTCCAAAGCCCTGCTCGATTCCACCGAGCACTACTACAACGCCACTCATCATTTCGACGCGCACGGCATCAAGATAGAAGGTATCAAGTTAGATTTGCCCCGCATGATAGAACGCAAAAACGAAGTGGTCAAACAGACTTGCGACGGGGTCGTGTATTTGATGAAGAAAAATAAAATTGACGTATATCATGGCGTGGGCAGCTTCATCGATAAGAACACCGTGGAAGTAACCAAAGCAGACGGCAGCAAACAGCAGCTTACATCTCAAAAAGTGATTATTGCTACCGGCTCGAAACCGGCAAGCATTCCTACCGTTCCTATCGATAAAAAACGCATCATCACTTCCACCGAAGCTTTGAATATCACTGAGCTGCCCCAAAAGATGATAGTGATTGGTGCTGGTGTGATTGGACTCGAAATGGGCTCAGTCTTTGCCCGCTTGGGCACTGAAGTGCATATCGTAGAGTACATGGACAGAGCCATCCCTACCATGGACTCGACCATGTCGAAGGAAATAGAGAAAGTGTTGAAAAAGCTGGGTATTCAGTTTTACTTTAAACACAAAGTACTGGAAGCCAAAGCTACTGACAAGCAAGCAACTGTAAAGGTAGAAACCCCAAAGGGCGATATCATCGACTTGAAAGCCGACTACTGTTTAGTAGCCATTGGGCGCCGCCCCTATACCGAAGGCTTAGGTTTAGAAAAAGTGGGCGTGAAGACCGACGAGCGCGGGCGCGTGCTTGTCAATGAAAAATTGCAAACTAATATTGAAAACATCTACGCAATCGGCGATGTGGTTCGCGGTCCTATGTTGGCACACAAAGCATCAGAAGAAGGGGTATTTGTCGCCGAAGTGATTGCCGGTCAGAAACCGCATTTGAATTACCGACTGATTCCCGGGGTTGTGTATACTTGGCCCGAAGTGGCTTCGGTAGGCTATACCGAAGAAGAGTTGCAAGAGCAAAGCATACCCTATAAGAAAGGGCAGTTTCCTTTCCGTGCGTTGGGGCGGGCGCGTGCCAGCATGGACCTCGACGGTCTCGTAAAAGTGTTGGCACACAAAGAAACCGACGAGATATTGGGCGTACACATCATTGGCGCACGGGCAGCCGATATGATAGCCGAGGCTGTGGTCGCTATGGAATTCCGCGCTTCTGCCGAAGACCTCGCCCGCATTTCTCATGCACACCCCACCTATATGGAGGCAGTGAAAGAAGCTTGCTTGGCTGCTACTGAAAACCGTCCTTTACATATCTGATAGAATACCTTGGAAATTATCTGGGTACATAAACCCACAGAACACATTCAAAGCACACTGATTGGGCTTGCCCGCCTGACTGACACCCTCAGTACGGCGGGCTTGCCTGCTTCAGATTTGCAATACGTAGAAAGCATCGAGCATCCTGTGCGTCGCAGCGAAGCCATTGGAGTACGCCTGTTGTTGCGCTACTTGCTTGAGGAGCATTGGCATATGCCCTACACCGGAACGCTACGACGGGGAAAACAGCCACTGCTGAATGGTTATCCTTCCGTGGGTGTTTCTTTTAGCCATGCTTATCCCTATGTGGCAGTGGCGCTATCGGCTCACTTCCGGGAGGTAGGTATCGACATTGAGCGCCCCCGCCCACAATTGTTGCGCGTGGCACCCCGTATTTTTGCCGAACAAGAAATGCTGTGGGCTGGCAATGACCTTGAAAAGCTGGGCATCTTATGGGCTGCCAAAGAAGCACTTTTTAAAGCATATGCAGAAGGAAAGCTTATCTACCGCACCGAGCTGCTCGTGGAGCCGGCACCACAAGACGCTTTTTTGATTGGTTGGGTGCGCAAAGAGAAAATCCCCCTGCTGTCGTTTGAGCTGAGGGTGCACCGGTTGCCAGATGCCCTCTTGTGTGTGTGGACCAATCAACGCTTGAATCCTCGCTGACGCTTGGCTTCAAATGTTATGATAGCACAGGCATTCGACACATTGAGTGAATCTATGTAGCCACTCATGGGAATGATGATGTTTTGGTCGGCAGCTTGCAACCATGTGTCACTCAGCCCTGTGGCTTCTGTGCCGAACACCAGCGCTGAAGGTCGGGTAAAATCAGCAGTATGGTAGGGTATGGAGGCATTCAGTGCGGCTGTGTAGATGCATACGCCTCTTTTTTTGAGCCAAGCAATGACCGTTTCGCTGGGAGCACAGATGGTGGGTACTGTGAAAATACAGCCCAAACTGGAGCGGATTACATTAGGATTGAAAAGGTCGGTTTGAGGGTCGCATACAATCAAGGCATCTACAGAGGCGGCATCGGCAGTGCGCAGGATGGCACCTAAGTTGCCGGGCTTTTCTATTGCTTCTACTACTATCAATAAGGGATTGGAGGGCAGCTGTAGGTCGTCAAGACGACGCACAGGCGGAGGCGCCGTAGCAACTACCCCTGACTCGGGGCGATAGGCTATCTTTTGCATTGCCTCTTCGCTTACCTCAAAGATGCGTACTTTCTGTTTGTCGAGAGGGAGGCTCTCTATCCAGCTTTCCGGCGTATAACGTGGGTAAAAAAACAGGCTCTCCAGCTGTATGCCTGCCTGCAGTGCTAAGCTGATTTCTTTTTTTCCTTCTATTAAAATTAACCCTTCTTGCTTGCGTGCATGGCTTTTATGTAATTGGTAAAGCCGTTTGATTTTTGGATTTTGTGCCGATTGAATCAATGGATAGGGCATAGTGATTTTATGCTTTTGATGAGTAAGGGCGTAAATTTCGCTTTTTTATTTCGAATTTTGTTCTTTATATTAGATTCATGAACCATTTTGCGTCTATGCAAGAACAAAGTACTATACATGTAGCGGATGTGCGTGATGGCACCCAGCAAAAGCCTAAGAAAAAATCAATATCGTATTACTTTCGTATTGATTTTGAGACTATTCAAGGGCGTTTGACGGCTGGCTTTTTGTCCATGGCGCTCATATCTTTTGTTTTGATTCAAGGAGCCAACTATCGGTGGAGGCAGCAGATAGAAAACCGCAATACGCTGCTCTACAAACTATACCCGCTCGAAATCCACGCCTTGCGCCTGCTCGATGAAGTGCGGGAAGCTGAAAATGTCTTCGAAAAAGCCTTGCTATTTGACAATAAAGACTATCTCAGGGAGTTTGAGAACCGTTGGCAGGGGAGGGTATTGCCTGTTGCTGAGGCACTCAAAAAGACTGCCACCAATATCCAAGATGGAGAAGTAAAGACACTTGCCAATAGCATTAGCGATGTGTTGCTCAAACACATGAAGCAAGAGTATGAGCGCATACGCGAAATTTACGAGCGCAAGGAAGACCTGCAGGGCATCACAAGCATACGAAGCTATTTGCAGGAAGAAGTACAAAACAGAATAGTACCTTTAAGTGCACGCTTCAAGGAAACAGTAGAACGTCTGTTGCGAGAAAAACAGGCTCTGGTAGCCAGCTATGAGAGCGCCTACCTTTCACTTGACCGTTGGCGCCCTTGGGTCATTGTTCTGGAATTTGCCATTGCCGTGGCGGTAGCTGCCACCATAGGTTCGCTTTTGATTATTAGTATTTTAGTTCGTATTCGCACACTGAGAGACCAGATTCTTACACTTGCCAAAGGCGACTTACCGCCTCCGTTGCCGGAAAGCAAAGACGAATTGAATACCCTGATTCGTGCATTGAACCAAGTAGTGGAGGGGCTTTCTAAAATCAAAACCTTTGCTCAGGAAGTAGGTAGCGGGCGCTTCGATACCGATATATCGGTATTCGAACGGGAAGGAGACTTGGGGCGCTCGCTCGAAGAAATGAAACAGCAACTCAAGCTGGTGTATGAAGAGGAGCAAAAACGGGCTTGGGCAAGTGAAGGCTTGGCGCAGTTTTCGCGTATCTTGCGGGAAAATCAAGATGACCTCGAAGCGCTCTCCCGTCGTTTTGTGTCTAATCTGTCGCGCTATGTCGGTGTAGAACAAGTAGGTATTTTCCTATTGGAGGAAGCACAAGATGGGGAACCGCTCTTGCAGCTCAAAGGCGCTTTTGCATACAGCAAACATAAGGCAATACATAAAGAAATAGCCATAGGAGAAGGGCTGGTAGGGCAGGTGTTTCTTGAAGCAAAGTCATTACATATAACTGAATTACCTGAGGATTACTTAAAAGTAGTAACTGGTATGGGCGCAGCACCACCCCGTGAGCTATTTCTTGTGCCCTTGGTATATAACGAAGAGTGTTTTGGTGTGATAGAAGTTGCCTCTTTGCACCACATACCAGAATATAAAGTGAAGTTTATAGAAGAAGTAGCTAAAGTATTGGCTTCTACGGTTTCTTCGGTAAGAGCCGGGGAGCGTACTCGCTTATTGTTAGAAGAGTCGCGCCGCAAGACCGAAGAGATTCTCGAGCAGGAAGCCTTATTGCGCCAAAATGCTGAGGAGTTGCGTGCTGCTCAAGAAGAACTTGAAAGCCGCTTGAATCGCACGCGTCGCGAGCTGCACCAGATGCAATTGATTATGGATAGTATTGCCGATGTGGTGATGGTTTATGACGAAAGAGGGGGCATTCGTATGGTGAACCGTGCCGTGGAGGATACCTTTGGTTACCTTCAAAGCGACCTCATCAGCAGCAGCATACGCATGCTTATCAATGCGCCTATAGAAGAACTAAAAGAAGTGGAATACATTACCAGTCGCGACGGAGAGCGTTTGATGCTCTCAAAATACAAGGTGTTTAAAGCTACCCGTCGCGATGGCATCGAAGTGGAAGTGCAGATGGCATACCAAGCTATAGATATGGAACGGGAGCGCCTGTATGTAGCTACTATTCGTCCTTTGTAATCAAATATCTTTGAATATGCAACGAAATATATTACACACTCTGCTGTTTTTAGCATGCCTTTGGGGCATGAGCGATTGCGCTACTTTGCAAGGAATCAATACTCAAATAGATGGCTTGGGAAAGATAGGGCAGCAACCATTGACCGAGCAGGAAATTGCTGCCGGCTTAAAAGAGGCTTTGGAAGTGGGAATATCGAAGGGAGTAGAACAACTCATGAAAGAAAACGGCTATTATGGCAACCCATCTATAAAGATTTTATTGCCTCCAGAAGCTCGAGAAGTGGAGTCTGTCATTGAGCGGCATGTGCCGCAAGGCAAAGAGCTCATTGATAGGGTAGTCTTGAAGATGAACCGTGCTGCCGAAGAAGCTGCCCAGCAGGCGAAACCTATTTTTGTGAATGCTATCAGGCAGATGACCATCACAGATGCGCGTAACATCTTGTTTGGCAGCCAAGATGCGGCAACCCAGTACCTGAAAGCCAAAACCTATGACGGTTTATTTGAGGCTTACTATCCTCAAATAAAAGACGCAATGGAAAAAGTAGGTGCACAACAGGCATGGCAGGCGTTGGCGCAGCCCTACAACAAGTTGGCAGCGTCGCCTTTGGGCAGCACCGTGGGCGCTTCGAAAAAAGTACCTGAGGACGTATCGCGCTACGTTACGGAGCGGGCACTGTACGGTTTATTTTTGAAGGTGGCAGAAGAAGAATTAAAAATAAGAGAGCAGGCGACAGCTCGTATTACGCCGCTGCTGCAAAAAGTATTCGGAGAACTGGATAAGCGCTAACCCCAACTAAAAAGCAAAGCCCTGCCACCGACGGCAGGGCTTAATTCATAACAAATGCGTTATTTTTATTCTTTTACGGCTTTGGCAGTGCCTGAGCCTAAAGTTTGCACTTGTACACGTTCGGGACCTCCTTTGTAGTAGATGTCTCCTGAACCAGTAATTTTAGCCTCTATGCTGTCGGTAACCGTTACCTTAGCATCGCCACTGCCAAGGATACGGATATTGGCAGAGTCTGCTTGCAAGTCATAGGCTTCTACATTACCGGAACCCCGTAGTTCTATCTCTAGCTTGTCAGTACTGCCACGCAATACAATATCGCCACTGCCTATTTGCCTGATGCTAAGCCTTTCACACAAGAAGGAGGCTTCTACTTTGCCGCTGCCCTTATTCTCTATGAAGTAGCTTTTGCCTTCCAGTTTACTTTCTACCAATACATCAGAGCTACCGCTGTTTTTTAAGTTGGTAAATTTGCTAAAAGTGACGGTGATGGTGGCATTGGAATCGTTGGTCAGGTGTTTAAGATTGGTTTTTCTTTTGATATACAGCGTGTTGTCTTTTACATAAATTTTGATGTCATCCAAAGGAATGCCACGTGACTCTATGCGGGCTTCTTCTTTATTTCCAGCACGCAGCACCACTTTAAAATCGCCGTCTATTTCTACTTGTGAGAAGGTGGATAGTGTGCGCGTGGCAATTTCTTGTGCCCAAGTGCCAACACTCCAAAGGAGTAAGCTCATCGTCAGACAGATGTTTTTTCTCATAGGGTTTTTGCTTTTTTAACTTTTATGCAAAGTTATGCATAAATTTTATGCATAAATAAAAACGGAATTACTTTTCATTTCTTATGCCTAAATTGTAGTTTTACACTTGTTCCTTGTTTATTGATTTTTTTAGCAAAACATAATTCAAAATTAGCGCTTTATGAGAAGAAGAAAGAATACTAATCTGTTGAATCAATTGTTGTGGCGTTTGTTACGTGCCCCTCGTTTTTGGGGCTTTTTTATCATCCTCTTGCTTATGCTCTATATCTTCATGCCCCACGAAAAAGTAGGGCGCTTGTTAATGCCTTTTACCGCTAATGACTGGGCGAAATCACTCTATGCTGTCAAGTACGAATATTTCCCCAATTCGGATGCGCCTCCTTTAAGTGGCTTGTTGCAAGCAGAAAGCAGCGTAATACAGAAAGAAGAAAAACCGACTGTGGTCGACAGAGAGCTCGCGGCGGCAAATGAAGAAAAAAGTTGGGTGCTTGATGAATCCTTTGCATTTCCTGCCTCTACTGTTCCCTGCACAGTGGTGCGTCATAAAGCCTTTGCACTATGCTATGATGAAGAACATGAGTTGGCACGCTGGGTAGCGTACCGTCTAGACTATGAAGAGCTGGAAGGCAATTTAGAGCGCTTGAATAACTTTGCCCCTGACCCGGCAGTACCTACAGGTACCGCCCATCCCTCTGACTACTCACGCACTGGCTACGATAGAGGGCATTTAGCCGCCGCCGCCGATTTCGAATTTGACCGCCAGGCTTACGAAGAAAGCTTCCTTATGAGCAACATAGCGCCACAAACTCCTGAGCTGAATCGCGGGGTATGGCGTGAGCTGGAAGAGCAGTGCCGCCGTTGGGTGCGCCGCGACAAATCTCTTTACATCGTTACAGGTCCTATCCTCGGCAAACGCCCTCGCAAGATAGGGAAGCGAACAAAAATCTCTGTGCCTGAGGCTTTCTATAAGGTAATTTTGGATATGCGCGAACCAGAAATAAAAGCCATTGCTTTCATTATGCCCAATAGTAAAAACCTGAAGGACGACTTTATGGATTATGTCGTGAGTATCGATGAAGTGGAAGCGCAAACTGGTTTGGACTTCTTTCCGGAGTTGAGCAAAAATCCTGCCCTTGAGCAACGCCTCGAAGGCGAGCTGCACCCCGAGCTATGGCGAAGAAAGTATAGAAAAAAACAGTAGGGGATGTGCTCTTTTCTGTGATTATTACTTTATTTTTATCTTGTCAGAAACAATTAAACGTGGTCAAATTATGTTGGATTTTAATAATGCTATAAGGGAGGTAGCCAAGCGCTTCAATGCTCAAATAAAAGAAATCTCTCCCAGCGTTTATGCGCTCGATATACCCTTTGTTACCAAAGGGGGAAGCAATCGTTATCAGTTTGTGTATGCATGGGTGGTGAAGGGGCGTGCCAAAGGGCGCGACTGCTTCTACTTCAACAGCAAGGTAGGGACCTATCACTCGCAAATAAATTTGAAAAAGATAGTAAGAGAAGCAGGTTTTGCCAACAGTGCCACTATCACCATTATTGATGACAAACAAACCGATGGCTCGCCTTGTGAAACACTCATCGTGCAGGCAGCTCCTTTGGCAGAACATGTAACCTCTATCGATGAAATGGCTGATATCATATGGGAAGTAGCTGAGTTGGCAGACGTGCTCGAAGAAAAATATTTTGGAGGCGACAAGTATTAACTGCTCAATTTTTTTTTGAAAATTTTGACCCGCACGCAACTTCTATGGGAGTTGCGTTTTTTTTGTTAAAAAAAATTTGCATGTATATATACTTTTTAATTAGCTTTACTTTGTGTTTCAAAGACAAAGTGAAAAATGAAAGAAATACTTCCTCATATTGACAAGCTGCTAGAAAACAAGTACCGTTTGGCAATCATGGCAGCACTTATGAAAAAGCCAGGGCTTACTTTCAACGAAATAAAAGATGCTTTAGGGCTGACAGACGGCAATTTGTCGAGCAATACCATTCTGCTGGAAGAAAGAGGATATATTGAAACAGACAAGCGCTTCGTGGGGCGGCGCCCGCTTACCACTTATCGTCTTACCAATAAAGGTTACAAGGCTTTTGCCAAGCACTGTGAACAGCTGGCAAAGGTCATCAGTGGGCAATTCAGTTTAGACGAGGGTCAATCGGATAGTTCGCAATGACGCGGTATTCGCCACCCATGTCGCGTAAGATGGTACGCCACAAGTCGCCGGGCTGGGTGTCAAACAGTACAGTGGTATTGCACTCGGTTACTATCCATGTGTCTCGTTCTATTTCAGCATCGAGCTGACCCGGCGACCAGCCCGAATACCCCAAAAAGAAGCGTATGTTTTGGACAGGTAATTGACCAGTATTGAGTAGGCTTTTAACCACGTCGAAATCGCCACCCCAATAGAGCCCTTCCTGCAGTTGTATGGAGCCGGGAATAAGTGCCCCCATTCGGTGCACGAAGTGTAAGGTGTTTTGCTCTACCGGACCACCGATAAAAAGAGGAATATCGCCAGCATAAATGTCATCCAACACATCACTTAAATGTAGATGGGTGGTTTGGTTGAGCACCAAACCAAAGGTGCCGTGCTCTTGATATTCACAAATGAGTACTACAGTGCGTTCAAAATTAGGGTCTCCCAAGAATGGTTTGGCTATCAGTATGCTGCCACTTTTTGGTTTCGATTTAGACATTCTGCTTTTTCTTTTTTCAAAAAATAAAAAGCTTTTGCTCAAAAGATAAAATATTCGCTCTTTTTTGAGTAAATTTTTGATGCATTTATCAATCTATGCCTATGTCTGTTTACTTACGCCTTCTTGCCTGCTTGTTGCTTATTGTGAAGTCGTTGCCGGGACAGACACAGGATGCATCTCGCCCGGCTTTTGTGCGCAATCTGGGGCAGTGGCCCGCACCGGTGCTTTATAGAGCGGAGCTTTCCGGGGGCTTTCTTTTTGTTTATGCCGACAGCCTGCAATTTTCATGGTATGATGCAGCCTTTCTTGCTTCGCTCAAACATAGCAAGCAGCACGGACAACTAGCGCCACAGCAAGCCATGCGGGTGCATAGTTATGTAATTCGTTTTAAAGGTGCAAATCACACACAGCCGTCTTGTGCCCCGGACAGCAGACAGCTGCCGGTGAAATACTATTTGTCTGCAAGCGACCCAACAGGAACCACCTCTGTGCAGCGTATAGAAAGCAGTGCTTGTGCTGTTTTGCACTTTACTAATCTGTATGACCGCATAGATTTGCGTTTGTTTATAAACGAGGAGGGGCATGTAAAGTATGAATTTTGGGTGCATCCGGGGGCAAACCCCAACGACATACGCTTGGAATACGCTTATACACAAGGGCTGCGCATCACCGAGCAGGGGCACTTGGCAATAAAAACCATCTTTGGCGAAGTATTGGAATTAGCTCCTGTAGTATATCAAATAAAAGGAGAACGAAAGCAAAAAATCAAAGCTCGTTATGCCTTGAAAAAAAATACATTGAAGTTTTTACTTGAAGACTATGACCCCACAGCGACCGTGGTCATAGACCCCGAGCTAGTCTTTTCTACTTATTCCGGTGCGGTATCTGACAACTGGGGCAATACTGCCACTTTCGATGAAGAGGGGTACTTATATTCGGGGGGGACTGCCTATGGGCGTAATTTCCCAAATCCCCCGGGTATCTTTACCATCGGTCCGGGGGGAACTTCCGCCAACTTCCCTTTGATTACCGATGTGGTGATTTTTAAATATAACCCTACGGGCACGCGGCTTGAATACATCGTCCTGATAGGGGGCAGTGGTTCAGAGGTACCTCATAGTTTGGTAGTTGACAACAACCGCGATTTGGTTATACTGGGCACCACAAGTTCTACCAACTTTCCCACTACCGATGGCTCTTCGTTTCATGGAGGGGTACCTGTGAATAGCGTGTTGGGCAATAGCTATGCCAACGGCAGTGATATTTTTGTCATGAAACTGGCTTTCGACGGCTCCTTGAAAGCTTCTACTTTGATTGGAGGCACGGACAACGACGGTATCAAACTCTACCAAGCCGGCACTTTCATTCATAACTACGGCGACGAGTTTCGAGGCGATATTTATGCCGACGCCAACAACAATTTATACATCGCTTCAACCACACGCTCGAGCACCATTGCGGGGGTGAGCGGTTCTCTTAGCGGTACGCAAGACGGGCTGTTGTTGAAGCTGAATGCCAACCTTCAGCTCATCTGGGGGCGATACATTGGAGGTAGTGGGGTTGATTTGGCTTTGTCGGTACGTGAAGCACCTAACGGCGATTTGTATGTGGGAGGGGGGACAAACAGCCCCAATTTGCCCAATACCGCCAATGCTTATTTGTCAGCCCCACAGGGAAGCGACGATGGTTTTGTAGCGCGTTTTTCGCCCGATGGCACTTGGTTACAAACTACCTACTTGGGTACCTCTGCTGCTGACATGGTCTTTTTTGTGGATACCGATGCCGAAGGCAAGGTGTATGCATTTGGGCAGACCTATGGAAACTATCCGATATCGCCGGGTGTATATGCCGTACCTAACAGCGGACAGTTTATTCATAAGTTAGAGGCTGATTTGCGTTCTTCGATATGGAGTACCACGGTGGGGTCAGGTGATGGCGCTCCAGATATTTCGCTGACAGCTTTTTCGGTAGTAACCGAAAATAATTGTGGCAACATCTATTTCGCCGGTTGGGGGGGAGCCATCAACCGGGCAGTCAACGGAGGCATCAACAACAATGCCTCTAGCGATACAAGGAATTTGCCCACTACTTTCGATGCTTTCCGGCGAACGACCGTCAACGGCAACGACTTTTATATTGCAGTGCTGGAGAAAGATGCTAAAAGCTTGCTTTATGCTACTTTCTTTGGAGAAGATAGCCCCAATGAGCGGGGCGACCATGTGGACGGAGGCACCAGCCGCTTTAGTAAGAGTGGCACCATTTATCATGCTGTTTGTGCTTCTTGTGGGGGCACCAACGGCTTCCCTGTAACCGAAGGGGCGTGGTCTGCCAACAACAACTCTTACAATTGCAACAATGCAGTGTTTAAATTTACACTCGACCTTGAAGCTGCTTTTGAAATAAAAAATCCTAACTTAGGTTTTAGTGTGGTAAATAGTGGGGAGCGCGTGTGTGCCCGTCGCTTGTTTTTCGACTACAAGGCTATTGGCGCAGAGACTTTCGTTTGGGATATCTACGACAATTTAGGCAATAAAATATTCAGCCAAAGTAGCGAAGCGGACTTTTTCTATGAATTTACCAAAGAAGGGGTATATACCGTCAATCTGACGGTGATTAACTTCTCTTCTTGTGCCAAGGTGGCACGTGCTTCTCAAACGTTTCAAATCGCTTTTCCTCCTTTTACCGTAAGCGATGACGTAAGCATTTGTTATGGTGATACGGTGCAGTTGCAGGCTGCAGGTGCCGATACTTATGAGTGGGCACCTGCCGGCAGTTTGTCTGACCCTTTTGTATCCAATCCCTTGGCATTTCCTACGCAAACTACTACCTACTACGTACTGATGCGGGACAGAGCCGGCTGTGAGTATCGCGACAGTGTTCGGGTAACGGTTTTGCCTTTTGAGCCGGTGAGTATAGAAGTGGAAACCGTACCTTCTTGTGCTGCTACCAACGGCATCCGTCTGAAAGCGGTGGGCGGTTTAGAAAGCTATACCTATGAATGGCACATGGGCGATGGTACGGTCTTGGAAGGTGCTACGCCAGAAGTTTATTTTTATACCAAAGGAGGGACTTACGATGTGGTGTTGCTGGTGAACACCGGCGATTGCATTGCAAAACTGAAACAACAAGTGCAGATAGAAGAAAAGCCCTTACCGCCTAATGTGATTACCCCTAATGGAGATGGCATCAACGATGTACTGGTGTTGCCGGAGACGGGGAGCCAGCTCCGGGTAGTCAATCGTTGGGGCAAGACCGTATATGAAAGCACCGATTACCGCAACGATTGGGGCGGCGACTCATTGCCTTCCGGTGTGTATTTCTTCCATGTGGTAACCCCAAGTGGAAGAGACTGCCGTGGCTGGTTGCATCTGCTGCGCTAAAATATACTTGCCAGAATGAGTAATTAGTAAATAAAAAGGGGACTTCTATAAAGGCTTGGAAGTCCCACAAGTAATGGTGGATGTATTGATAATCACTACAGTCCTCTTGCCAAGAGCTCTGCCATAAGTACATAACGTTCGTCAAACGGAATTTGCTGAATGCTCAAGATGGCATATCCTATGGAGTTTTGCTTGGCAGGAATGCGTAGCACTTCCGACTCGCCTGCTTTCACTATTACTACATCCTTCGATTGCTTGGCTTCGCCAATCTCGCGATTTTGATGGTACACTTTTACCTTTCCGCTTTCTGTTCGTTTGATTTCATAGGGGTTTTGATTTTTTTCGTCATCGCTGATTTGAACTTTGTCTTCATAAATTTTTACCATCCACAGCAATTGCCCGTTGGTTGTGTTTAGTTTGAATATACTCTCTTCGGATGCTTCCACCTCGATAAAATCGTAGCCATCGGTGCTATATACGCGCTTTTCTTCGTTTTTTGCTTTTCCTTTTATGGTGCGTTTGTCCAACTTTACAATGAGATTGCCGTCCGGCTCGAATTTGACCTCAAGGACGGTATTGCCCTCGCTGTCTTGAACACTTACCTGTTCAACACTTCTTTGTTGCGATACCTTCTTTTGGGAAATGTCTTCTTCTTGTTCAGATGTGGTTTCTGCTTCGCTGGATGCGTGGTTGCTGCTGTCGCAGCCAACCAACAGCATGCCGGCAATCAAGCTCAACGTAATCAAAACACTCAAATAAGCACTACGCATGATAGCATGAAACATCAGTCAAACAGTTTGGCTTGTGTTACAGCTTTTTCTGTTACACGGTAGAACTCTTTGTGTACATTGAACAGGCGTTCCCCTTGTTTGGGTTTGATTTTGACGTAGGAACCGTCTTCTTGCATTTCATAGGCATTTACATTGTCGCGCCAGCAGCTTGCCAAGATATAAATGGCTTGCTGTTTGGCAAGTGGGTCTACTATCAAAAAGAGCGATTCGATACGTCTTTCAAAGCTGCGTACCATCACATCGGCGCTGCCTCCGTAAATTAACGGTTCGCCCGCATTGTGGAAATAATAGAGGCGCGAATGTTCCAAATAATCCCCTACAATAGAACGTACAGCTATGTTGTCGCTGAGCCCGGCGCGTTGTGGGCGCAGGCAGCAAATGCCACGCACGATGAGTTTGACCGGCACGCCTGCTTGTGAAGCGGCATACAATTCATCGATTACTATGCGGTCTTCGAGTGAGTTGATTTTGATGCAAATACCGCTTGGTTTGCCTTGTTTGGCATTTTCGGCTTCTTGCCTGATGAGCTGAATCAAGGCTTGGCGCATGTCGTGCGGTGAGGTGATGAGGTAGCGGTAGGTGTTGGGGATGGAGTGCCCTGTAATGGCATTAAAAAACTCCGACACGTCTTGTGCATAAGTTTCATTGGCACTCAGCAAGCCAACGTCTGTGTACAAACGGGCGGTATCTTCGTTGTAGTTACCGCTTGTTATGTGGATGTAGCGCCGCACTTCGTCATTTTCCTTGCGTACGATTTGCAGCAGTTTGGTGTGTGTTTTATATCCCCCGATGCCATAGATGATGTAGCACCCTGCTTTTTGCAGACGTTGCGCCTCGCGTATGTTGTTTTCTTCATCGAAGCGGGCTTTCAGTTCGAATAGCGCCGATACGTGTTTCCCGTTTTCGGCAGCTTTCAACAAGGCTTCGGTTACTCGAGAGTGTCGCGATAGACGGTAAATAGTCATTTTAATAGAAAGCACATTGGGGTCTTCGGCTGCTTCTTCGAGCAGGCGCAGCACCCATTCAAAAGAGTTGTAAGGGTGGTGCAGTAAAATGTCTTTTTGACGGATAAGCTCAAATATATCCGCTTCGCGCTCATGTTGGTGAATGCCCAGTGGCAATACGGGGGCAGGAGACACCGGCAGTTTGGTCTTAAATTCCGGGTGCTTGATAATCTCCCAAAGGGCAGTCAGGTCTAAGAGCTCGTTTATTTCGAAAATATTGTAATGGTCTATATCCCAGCGGTGAATGAGTATATTGACCAGCCACTTGGAAAAGCCGGGTTGTATTTCCAAACGCACAACACGACCCGTGCGGCGAGTTTTTAACTTTTGTCTTACCTCTTCGATGAAGTCGGCTTCCATGTCGTCGCTTTCATCGAGGGTGAAATCGCCATTGCGGGTGATGCGGAAGACATCTACCGACAGAATCTTCACATTGCGGTAGAGAGACTCTATATGTTTGCGTATGATTTCTTCTATAGGTATGAACAAAAGTTCTGTGCCCCTTTCGATAACATAGAAGCGCGGTAGGTTTTGCGGTACTTGAATGAAAGAGGCTTTTTTAGCCCGTTTTTCTGAGTGTGGATTGATGGTAACCACCCCAAAAATCAAAGACTGCGGACGCAAGATAGGGAAGGCATGAAAGCTGTCAAAGACCATGGGGGTGAGCATGGGAAAGAGAGTACGCTCAAAGTACCTGCGTATTTCTGCTTGCTCTGTCTCGAGTAGGCTATCCAATTCACTGACAATGCTAAAGCCGTTGCGTTTGAACTGATGCTTTAGCTCGGCAAATACTTGATACTGTTCCTTGACAAACTCTTGCGCTTTGCTGAGCAAAGTGGCACGGAAAGGACGCTCCCGCAAACCAGAGTAATCCAAACGTTCTTTGTCGTAGTCCAGATAATTGTAAAGGCTCCCTACCCGGATAGTGAAAAATTCGTCTAAATTAGAAGCCGAAATAGCCAAAAATTTGCACTTTTCGAACAAGTTGCGCCGGCTGCTACGGCATTGGTCCAATACCCGTTCGTTGAATTTAAGCCAACTTAAATCCCGGCTGATGTAGCGGCTTTGGTCTATAATGGTGCTGAGGCGCTTGTCCGGGTAGGATGGCTGATGTGTATTTGCAGAAAAGACGCCCTTTTCCGGGCTTGTTTTAGGGTCAAGCTCGGTTTCTTGGCGTCTTTCTTTTTCCTGTGGACTTTCTTTCAGTTTTACCATTCAAACTTGTCTATAATTTTATCGACGATGCCATAAGCTACCGATTCTTCGGCGTTCATCCAGTAATCGCGGTCGAAGTCTTTCATTATTTTTTCTACGGTCTGACCGCAGTTTTCAGCCAATATTTTGGCGCCCAGCTCTTTGGTTTTTATGATTTCTTTAGCTGTGATGGCTATGTCGCTGGCTTGTCCTTGCACCACTCCGCCTATGCTGGGTTGGTGTATCATCACACGCCCGTGGGGGAAGATGAAGCGTCGCCCTTTAGCACCACCTGACAACAGGATGGAGCCCATAGAAGCAGCCAAGCCCATGCATACAGTGGCTACTGGCGATTGAATCATCTGCATGGTGTCGTAAATAATCATGCCGGAAGTAACTACACCGCCGGGGCTGTTGATGAGCAAGGTGATTTCTTTGCCGGGCGCAATACTATCTAAATACAAAAGTCGCTCCACTACATATTTGGCAGATTGGTCGCTTACAGGACCCCATAGGAATACTTTGCGCTCTTCTAAAAATTTATTTTCGAATTTATTGCCTGCTGCCAATTCCTCGAATAACTCTCGAAGCTCTTTGCTATCTGATGTTACCATAACTGTTTGCTTTGTTTTAGAAATGATTAAATAGTGAATTTGCTATCGAAATTAAAGTTTTTCTGCATAAAGAAAAACAAAAGTGGTGCCTATAGTTCTCACCTCTGGTAAATATTTATGCAAGGTGCTGGTTATTTGCTACATAACACAAGTCAGGATGGCTGACAAACTGCCAGTCATCCTGACAATTGTTAGACTCGGCATATGCCCATGTGTTTTAGAGCAGTTTTTGCAAAGCTATTTCAAATGCTTTTGCCGAGATGCTGGTAGGTATGTCTTGTTGCGCTCGAATCTGCTCAAGTGCTTGACGGATGGTTTGAGAGGTATCGCTGAAGATGGCTTCGTCGGTGAGTACTTCGTCCTCGTAGGTCATGAGGTAGGCAAACACCCGTGCCATGCCGCAATTGGCAATAAAGTCGGGAATGACCGAAAGTCGCTTATCGCCGTATTGCGCAACGGGACCGTAGAATATCTCTTCGTCAGCAAAAGGCACGTTGGCGCCGCAAGAGATTACTTCCAGTCCTCCGGCAATCATGCGGTCGAGATGTTCTTGATGCACTAAGCGCGAGGCTGCTGCGGGTATGAATATTTCGGCACCTATATCCCAAATGCGGGCATCGGCTTCATTGAAGGGTATCATGTCGCCGGCTTGCAAGCTGTTGCCTTTGCGTTGCACGAACAATTCTTTTACTCGTTCGGGGCTAAGTCCTTTGGGTGCCAACAAGCCGTTGTCTTTGTCTATGATGCCCACAATGTGTACGCCCATTTCGGCGAGATATAAAGCGGCGGCAGCCCCTACATTGCCCCATCCTTGAATGATGGCACGTTTACCCTGTACTTCACCGCCCCACAACTCATAAAAGTGGCGCACGGCTTCGGCTACACCGTAACCGGTAATCATATCGGCAACGGTATATTTTTTTTCTGTTGAGGGGGTGAAGCGGGGGTCCTCAATGACTTTGGATACGCCTTGTCGTAGCTTGCCTATTTTTTTGATTTTTACGGGTTTGCTTGCTTGAAAATGTCCGTTGACAATACCCTCTTGTGGATGCCACAAACCATAAGACTCGGTGATAGGAATGACTTCATGGATTTCATCTACATTCAAATCACCGCCTGTGCCGTAATAGTTCTTCAACAGCGGGAACACAGCTTTATACCAGCGCCTCAATACTTCTTCTTTGCGGGGGTCTGCCGGGTCAAAATTGATGCCTGACTTGGCGCCACCGATGGGGGGACCAGAAACAGTAAATTTTACCTCCATTGTCTTGGCTAACGATTCTACCTCACGTTTGTTCAAGCCTTTGCGCATGCGAGTACCTCCGCCGGCGGCTCCGCCTCGCAGCGAATTGATGACGACCCACCCTTCGGCACCGGTTTCGGCATCATGCCATTCAAAAACAATTTCTGGGGCTTTTTCTTCAAATTGCTTCAACAAGCTTTTAACCACTTCTTTCGACGCTGTGTTGGTTGTCATACAGTTGGTATTTTTCTTTGAATTGTTTAATTTTGTCTTTGTAAAGTTCATATTCTCTGCCCAAAGATACCATTTTTTTGCAAAGCAAAGAAAAAAGCAAGCAGTTAGAGATGGCTGCTTGCTTTTGATTTTTTCTTAGCCTTCGAAAGGTTTGTTGCTTTTTAATTTGCTATCTGTAAACGATGAGGCGGTTCGATATGGTCTGAAGAAAGTAAGATGATACGCACTGCTGAGCGCACGCCGCGCAGGAAAGAGTCAAAGTCGGCGTTGCGGTGTTGGCGTAGCACTTCAGTGCAGGCTTCAATAGCTTGCTGGCGTAGGTAGCTGTTGACCGAACTGGCATTGAGTAATGCCAGTGTCTCCTCGATGAGAAGAATAGCAAGCTCTTCGTGGCGTCCTGTGCTTTGATACTCTTGAAACTCCTCTTCCGACAGCCGGCTACCGCTGAAAGCAAGCGTGGGGGCGTATAACTGTTCCATAAGCACTATGATTTGGTATGATTAAATTTTTGCTTCAATACACATTCCCATACAAAACGTATGGAGGTATAGGTAGGTTGAAAAAAAGAGGAAATTTTTTCATAAGGCACCCAAAGGGCTTCTTCTATGCTTTCTTCGGTTTGTGGTTTGGGAGGGGGGCATTCAGCAGCTTTTAGTAGATACCAGTAGGTTTTTTTCAGCACAATTTGATTGCCTATCTTATAGGTGTGATAGGTATCGCAAATAAAATGTTCAATTTCAGCAGCTACGCCACTTTCTTCTGCCACTTCCCGGCGGGCAGTTTTTTCGGGGCTTTCGCCTGCTTCTATTTTTCCTTTTGGGATATCCCATTTGCCCAAGCGTTTAATCACCAAGAAGGACTCACAAGTGGGGGCATATACTACTCCTCCGGCAGCTTCTAAGTAAAGGAATTGCTTTTTTAAGTTTTTGACTATTCTTTCTATTTTAGATGTGCGTATTTCCAAAAAGTAAATGAATGGGTTGTATTCTTTGGCAAGCTGTTCTATAATTTGTAAAATCGTTTCTTGGGAAGGCTCCACTAAGCAGAGGCGCCCTCTGTGAGCCAGCGTCGTGTCTGCTGTGGGGCTATAGAGTATGGTGTCGAAAGTGGAATTGTCAGTGCAGGTGGTGTTGTTGCGAATAAATACCGGAATGTCATTGAGGAATAAGTTCATGCACATTGCATCTTATCAAGATGCAATTCTAAGTAAAAAATTACATTGTTAAAAATCGTTTTTAACTTTTTTCTCAAAAAAATCGTATTGATATCAAAGTACACAAATATCGCAAATTTATGGTAAAAAATATACTTTTGACAGGAGCCACCTCTGGCATAGGCAAAGCAGCTGCCAAAAAATTATTACAGGAAGGTCATTTTTTAATCTTGCCCTATAGAAATGAAGAAAAAGCGTCTGTACTGAAAGAGGAACTGGAAGCTATAGCTCCGGACCGCTTCGACCTACAACGATGCGACCTTGCCTCTTTGGATTCTATCCGCTCTTTTGCTGATTACGTAAAAGAAAAATACGACTATTTAGATGTGCTTATCAACAATGCGGGGGTGTGGAATCGCCATTTCCGCGAAAGTCAGGACGGCATAGAGCTGACTTGGGCGGTCAATCATCTGGCGCCTTTCTTGCTTACGAATTTGTTGTTGGACCTGTTGCGTAAAGGCAGGCGTGCCCGTATTGTCAACGTAAGCTCCGATTTGCATCAAGGTAGCATTGATTTTGAGGATATAGAGTTCAGAAAGAAAGAATACAACGGCGTTGCTGCTTATCGACAATCCAAGTTGGCTAATATTCTTTTTACCAAAGAACTCGCACGTCGTGTGCAAGAAGATGGTATTACTGCCAACGCCCTTATGCCCGGTTTTATATCTACAGATCTTTTTCAGGATTTGAATTTCTTTGCCCGTCTGATAATAAAAATCATAGCTAAATCGCCAGAAAAAGGAGCAGAGACCATTGTTTATTTGGCTTTGAGCCCTGAGGTAGAGGGAGTGAGCGGGAAATATTTTAAAGACAAGAAAGAGGCTATTTCTTCACGTCAGTCGCAAAACATAGACCTTGCCAAACGTCTGTGGGCAGTCAGCGAGCAAATGACAGGGCTTCGTGCCTCGGTCAGTGAGTGATTTTTTGAATGCTATCCACGGCTTTCAGTCCGGTAGAAGTAAGTGCGCTTACCACTACTTCATCTGCCTGCGCGTCTTCAGCTAAATAACGACGGGCACCGGCAATTACTGCCGCACAGGTAGGTTCGACAAAGTAGCCTTTCCGTGCCAGTATCTTGAGCATGTCTATGATTTCTTCTTCTTCTACAGCAATGCATTTGCCTTTGCTTAGTTCTATGTATTGCAGCATCTGGGTGCCGCGCAAGGGGTTGCTTATAGCCATGCCTTCGGCAATGGTTTTTTTTGCATGGCAGGGACGAATGAAAGCGTCGCCGCGGATAAAAGCTTCGTAAAGGGGGGCGCAGTTTTTGGCTTGCACGCCGATGAGTTTGGGCATCTTTTGAATAATGCCTGCCTGTTTTAAATCCCTGAATCCCAGATAGCAACCAATAAGCAGTGAGCCGCTGCCGGCGGGTACCACTACGCTATCGGGTGCTTGCCAGCGCAGTTGTTCACATATTTCATAAGCAAATGTTTTGGTGCCTTGAAAGAAGAAAGGATGCCACACATGGCTGGCATAGTGGTATTGCTGGGCGAAGGAATAGGCTGCTCGGGCGACCTCTTCACGGCTGCCCTTCACCAAGTGCACTTTTGCACCGTATAGTTTGATTTGTGTGATTTTGGCAGGCGACGTGCTCGCCGGCACGAAGATATCGCAAGCAATGCCTGCTTTGGCGCAGTAAGCAGCCAACGAAGCCCCCGCATTGCCCGAAGAGTCTTCTACCACCCGCGATACACCCCATTCTTTGAGCTTGCTTACCAAGACACTGCTGCCACGGTCTTTGAACGAACCGGTGGGGTTCATATATTCTATTTTCACTTTTAAAGTCCTGCCGTCTATTTCTATGTCGTGCATAGGGGTAGCTCCTTCAGAAAGGCTCACTACCGAAGAGGGATGCTCAATAGGAATGGCTTCCCAATAGCGCCAAAGGGTTTTGGGGCGGCTGCTGATTTTGTCTAATGGAAATTGAGCAGAGAAATGAAGGTCGAGCAGCCCCCCCTCTTCGCTGCACCATAAAGGCAGGCTGGTAGAATACTCTTTCCCACTTTGTAAACAAATGAGCTTGACCTGTTTCATTGCTTTGCCATGAAAAATGTACCCCCCAAACTATTTAAAAAAAAGCAGAATACCTAATACCCAACAAGAGCAAACTGCCCACCTTTGTTTGAATTGTTTTACAGCTTTTTTTGTTTAAATTTGTGAAAGCATGCCGTCTGGAGCGGTAATGCTTTATAAATATAGTATTTTGCGATGCGTTTTATCTTTTCTCTTATTTTCTGCTTGTTTGGAGCGATGCTGCCAGCAGCCCAAGCCCAGAGCGTATTCGAAGACGCCTACACCCGCGAGTATGCCTTCGGCTTGAATATTGCCTCCAATGGGGGCTTCCCTTCAGGTGTATATTTCCGTTACGGAAAAGTAAAAACAGCCCGTGTGAATAATTTGTGGGGAATAGAAATAGCCGGCATTAAGCACCCCAAAGAGCGTAGAGTACAAAACCCCTTTGGGCAGGGCAACACCTTCGTTTATGGTAAAGTAAACTACCTGTTCAGCATACGCCCAGAATATGGCAAGGACCTGATTTTGTTTCGAAAAGCGCCCAATGAAGGGGTGCAAGTGGATGTGGTGTTGGCAGCAGGTCCCTCCATCGGTTTCATAAAACCCTATATGATTCTTTATGATTACTCACCTGATGGCATTATTCCCCAAATAAAAGAAGAGCCATATGACCCTGCCATTCATACAAACCCCAACCGCATTGCTGGCAGAGGTAGTTTTTTTAGTGGTTTTGGACGAGGCAATGTGGCTTTGGGATTGCATCTGCGCTTGGCTATGTGCTTTGAAGTGGGGGCTTTTCAATCGAACCTTACAGGTATAGAAGCCGGCTTTTTATTTGAAGCTTTCGACCGAACCATTACCATCTTGCAAGACAGGTCTGGCAGCGTGGAAAACTCTGCCGTTTATAATGCCGCCTATCTCAGCTTTTTCTTTGGTGGGCGTAAATAAAGCCTAAACCATTCTTGAGCTCTGTTTGTTTATTTGTAAACTTGCACTTCGCAAAACGATAAGATTTAAGGCTATGATAGAACTACCTGTTGTACCCTCTGAGCACAAAAAGAAACCCTCTTGGTTGCGCGTAAAACTGCCCACCGGAAAGAACTACCTGCATGTCCGTCAACTGGTTGACAAATATAAACTGCATACCATCTGCGAGAGCGGCAACTGCCCCAATATGGGTGAATGCTGGGGGGCGGGCACCGCTACTTTCATGATTTTGGGCAATGTGTGCACACGCAGTTGTACTTTCTGCGCAGTGGCTACCGGGCGCCCCAACGAATATGACGAAGACGAACCCCGTCGTGTAGCCGAAGCAGTGAAGCTGATGGGAGTAAAGCATGCAGTTATTACTTCGGTAAACCGTGATGAACTCAAAGACCGCGGTGCTGAAATATGGTACCGGACGGTGCGCGCCATCAAAGAAGCCTCGCCCGAAACCACCATCGAGACCTTGATTCCCGACGTGAGAGGCTCATGGGATGCACTTTACCGCATGATAGAAGCCGGGCAAGAGGTGGTTTCCCACAATATGGAAACAGTGAAGCGTCTTTACCGCCGGGTACGCCCGCAAGCCAAATATGAACGCAGCCTCGAGCAACTGCGTCGTATCAAAGAATACGGAAAGCGTACCAAAACAGGCATTATGGTGGGGTTGGGCGAAACCGATGAAGAAGTTTTTGAAATCATGGATGATTTGCTGGAGTGCGGTGTAGATATCCTCACCATCGGACAATATTTACAACCTACCAAAATGCATCTGGAGGTAGTAGAGTATGTGCATCCCGACAAGTTTAAGATGTATGAGGAAGTAGGCTTGAAGAAAGGCTTTAAATATGTGGAATCGGGTCCTTTGGTACGCTCTTCCTATCATGCCGAGCGCCATGTGAATGTATGAGGATAAAAAAATATCCTGAAAAATTTGCATTTTATTTATTAGTTTGCTATATTCATGATAATGAAATACATACATTATCACCACCTAATTAGGCGTGTGCTACGAAAGTAGCGCGAGTCTATCAACCAAACGCTGATAGGAGCCCTAAGGCAGGCTTAGCCCACGTCGCTTCTCTTAACATAGACTTAGGAGAAGCGACGACGTTCTTTAGTGAGTGCAAAATCAAGGAAGTGCATCTCGTACCATAACCAATCCCTTTCGGCTGAGTTGTTCGCTGCGGAAAATCCCTGCTTTGTTTTCATAGTTGAAAATAATCTGCTTTTACAGACCGGTTTCGTAATCGATGATGTCAGGGACAATACCGCTGTTCTCGTCTGCTTATGATGCATCCGTCTGAGAGAGTGGAAAAAGCAAAGTGTTTCCGATTATTGAGGATTAGCATCTTATGAAACAGAAAAACATAAAATGAGATAGAGCGAAAAAAAATTACACAAATTTTTTGTTTAGATTAAATCTAAATAAATTTGAGCCGTATCTGATTTAAAATCGGACAACTTATGAAAGTTCGAGCGGCTGTTTACTCCTTCTTACTCTTCTTATGCCTTTGCCTCTTTTCTGTTGCACACGCACAGCATTTGCAAGGGGTGGTGATGGATGAGCAGGGCAATCCTTTACCGGGCGCAGTTATAGAGCTAATCCCCATTCAACGTTTTACAGTAGCCGATGAGCAGGGGCGCTTTGTTTTGGAAGTACCTTACCAAAAGGGCTTATCCTTAAAAGTTGTGTTTATCGGGATGAAGGAATGGCAGATGCCCTTACATCCTGAACACTGGCAAGCACCCTTGCTATTGCACATGCAACTTAAAGAGGAAGTGATAGCGGAAGTGGAAGTAACTACTTCGCGAGAAAAGACCTTTGGAGTGCGCAGTTTATACAGTGTGGAAGGAACAGCTATTTATGAGGGAAAAAAAACCGAGGTGGTAGAAATGCAGGACATCGTTGCCAATTTGGCAACCAATAACTCACGGCAGATATTTGGTCGTATACAAGGCATCAATATATGGGAAAGCGACATGGCAGGTTTACAGCTTGGCATAGGCACGCGGGGACTTAGCCCCAAGCGAACAGCTAATTTCAATACTCGGCAAAATGGCTATGACATGAGTGCCGATGCCTTGGGCTATCCAGAGAGTTACTACGTGCCACCTGCCGAAGCGCTTGAACGTATCGAGTTAGTCAAAGGGGCTGCTTCTTTGCAATACGGCACCCAATTTGGCGGTATGCTCAATTTTGTGATGAAAACACCTCGCAGCGACAAAGCCTTGCATGTGGAAGCGCATCAGACAGTAGGCTCATGGGGTTTTTGGAATAATTACACCGGTATAGATGGTACTTTGAGCTCCAAAGTTAGATATTTTGCCTTTTATCAATACAAACGCGGCGACGGCTGGCGCCCCAATGCTCAGTTTTATAGTCATACGGCGCATATGCAGTGGCATTTTGATTTGAGTAAGCGCCTGCGCTTACGTGCAGAATACACACATATGCAGTATTTGGCGAAGCAGCCTGGCGGCTTAATGGATGTTACCTTCGAGCAAGACCCCTCTGTGTCTTTTCGCAGTAGAAACTGGTTTGCTGTCCGTTGGAACCTGCCAGCACTTACCCTGAATTACCGTCTGTCAGACCATACTACAATGGACCTCAAGGCGTTTGCCAACTTGTCGTCACGTCAGGCATTGGGCGTACTGCTGCCGGCTTATAAAGCAGATGACCCTTCGCAAAACCGAACCTTGATTCGTGACCTTTATCGCAATTGGGGCGTAGAAGGGCGTTTGTTGCGTGATTATAAACTGGGCAGCCGGACTCATCATTTTTTGGCAGGGATACGCTACTATCATGGGCTCACCTATAAGCAACAGGGCGAAGCGGACGCGACCGACCGTCCACACTTCGACTACCTGAATCCCGGAGACTTGGAAAAATCGGATTATCGCTTCCCCGGACGGAATGTTGCCCTCTTTGCCGAAAATATTTTTTATCTGAGCAAACGCTGGAGCATTACGCCAGGGCTTCGCTATGAGTATATCAACACCATGGCAGACGGATATTACAAAGTGCGGGCATATGATGCTGCAGGAAATCTCATTGCCGAAGACCGGGTCAATGAAGCTTTTGATTTGAAGCGCGCCTTTTGGTTGGGAGGCGTAGGCATTACTTACCGCCCTGCCGATTTGTGGGAGGTATATGCCAATGCCAGCCAGAATTATCGGGCAATTACCTTTGGCGATTTGCGCATCGATAACCCCAACTTCCGCCTTGACCCCAACATACGCGATGAGCGGGGATTTACTGCCGAGATAGGTTTTCGAGGGCAACAAAGCGGGCGCTTTCAGTGGGATGCCAGCCTTTTCTTCATGCGCTATAATAATCGGATAGGGTTTGTTACTTTAATAGACGAAAAAATTTACAACGAATACCGCTTCAAAACCAATGTAGGAGACTCGCAGCATTACGGTATAGAACTATATGGAGAATACAACTTAGCTTCTTTGTGGAAAAAAGACTCGGGCTGGCAGTGGCGCCTGTTTAGCAGCTTTACCTACGCCGAAGCCTACTACTTGAGTGCCAACAACGACAGCTGGCGCAGAATAGAAGGCAACAGGGTAGAATTTGCTCCCCGTATCATTTGGCGAGCCGGTTTGTTTGTTGAGCGTGGACCTTTTCGCATGAGTCTGCAGCATAATTATGTTTCCGAACAGTTCAGCGATGCCGATAATACAAGGGGGCGGGTGGCTTCGGCAGTAGTGGGCATCATACCAGCATACCATGTTACGGATTTGAGTGTTTCCTATAAGCGGAAACATTGGAAGATAGAAGGCAGTGTGAACAACCTGCTCAACCAGAAATACTTCACCAACCGGGCGGTAACCTATCCCGGTCCGGGTATCATACCGGCAGACCCTCGCGGCTTCTTCCTTACCGTAGGTTTTACTTGGTAGTATTTTTTTAAATTGAAACGACTTTGTAAATCAAAGCAAGGAGTAAATTATCCTTGCTTTTTTATTTTCCATAGATGTGAAGTGATATTTTCGTATTCCATGCATGATTTGATACTAAGTAGAAGAAAGAGTTTGTTTACTAAGTAAAAGAATTGGAGTATACATGGTAGCTTGTTTTGGTATAATATTTTAAATATGCTTATTTTTGAAAAATTTTTTGAATTAAAAATTGAAGCGTTATGGGTGTACCAAAAGCTTGGGTTTTTCTTTTGCTGCTTTGTCTCTTATGGTACGGCAGCAGTGCGCAAAAAGTAGCACGAGAAAAGCAGGAAGCTCCTCCTAAGCGTTGTGCTACTGTGGAATACATGCAAAAGTTGCGCGAGCAGTATCCTTCTTTTCCTTCCGATGAGGCTTTTGAGCGCTGGCTGGCTCCCCGCCTTAAAAGTATAGAAGAAGCAAAGCAAAAAGGAACTTATAAGAAAACTACTTATACCATCCCCGTAGTGGTGCACATAATACACAACGGAGAAAGCGTAGGGAGTGGTACCAACTTGCCTTATGCTCAAATAGAATCGCAAATACGGGTGCTGAATGAAGATTTCAATCGTACCAATGCCGATAAAGTAAATACACCAAATGTCTTTCTATCACGAGCCGGCAGCATTGATATTGAATTTAAGTTGGCTACACGTGACCCAGATGGCTTACCACTGGCTGAGCCTGGCGTGCATCGTGTAAATCGTAATGCCATGGGCTGGAGTGCTCCTCCTTTTAGTGATAATTATATAGAATCAACCATCAAGCCTGCTACTATTTGGGACCCAACGAAGTATTTGAATATCTGGGTGCTTGACATCTCCGGAGGGCTATTGGGCTATGCACAGTTCCCTGAAAGCACTTTGCCCGGCTTGCCCGCTAGTGGCGAGGGAGAGGCAGCAAATACCGATGGCGTGGTTATTTGGTACAGAGCCTTCGGTTCAAACTATGACGCTTCGGGTAATCCCATCAGTCAGCCGTTCAATTTATATCCCTCTTACGACAGAGGACGGACTACAACGCATGAGGTAGGACATTTCTTGGGTTTACGCCATATATGGGGTGATGGCGATTGTAGCAAAGATGACTTTGTAAGTGATACACCGGTTGCCAGTGCACCTAACTATACCGGAGCGCCTTGTACCTTTCCAGGACCTAATTCTTGTAATGAAGGTTCGGGCGATTTGCCCGATATGTTTCAAAACTATATGGACTATTCCGATGATGTGTGTATGAACTTGTTCACACAGGGACAGATAAACCGTGTGGAGACCGTATTGCAAAATTCACCCCGCCGCCAAGAACTCCTTACTTCAAATGCTGCTGACCCGTTGGACATCTACGCCAGCTTCAGAGTTGATAAAGAGGCTGGCTGTGCTCCTTTGACTGTTACTTTTACCGACCAGTCGGGCGTAGCTGATAGCGAACCAGCCATTTCCTCTTGGACATGGAACTTTGACGCTACTGGTGTTGGGGGCACGCTTACGCCTTCGAGCACTGCAAGTGGCGCCGGTCCGCATACCATCACTTTTGACCCTACGGCGCTTGGGGCAGGCACTTACACCTATGAGGTGGAGTTGGTAGTAAGCAACGGTAGTAAGTCAGCTTCTTTCAAAAAGAACATTAAGGTGATTGTACCGGCGGCGCCTGCACCTTTGCCTCTTGTCGAGGGTTTTGAAAGTGGCAGCATCACTGATGGCAACGGCACGGTCGGTAACTGGCAGGTATCTACCAACTCTCCGGACGGGGGGTGGGAATTTACTTCTACTGCCTATCAAGGTGTACAGGCTTTATGGGTAGATAATTACAATTTGGATTTGCGCGGAAAAAAGGTAGAATTGCTTTCGCCTTACTTTAGCCTTGTGGGTACATCCAAGCCTCAGTTGCGCTTTTATGTTGCTTATGCGCCGTACAGTACAAACTTCTATGATGGCTTGGAGGTGGTGCTGCTTACCGACTGCGGTGCTACTGAAACCGTGGTTTATTCAAAAGAAAACCAACAGTTGGCAACCGCCCCAGCAACTACTGTGTTGTTTACACCTACATATGACCAATGGCGTGAAGAAATCATTGACTTGTCTGCTTATATAGGGCAAACAGACTTGCGTATTGCCATACGGAATAAAGGTGGATATGGGAATGCACTCTATATTGACGGACTGAAGCTTTATGATGCACAACTTAATGCCGACATATCGTTGAGTGCCAACCGTGGAAGAGTTCCCTTTACCGTAACCATATCTGACGCCTCGAGCGTAGAGACTGGACAGCCCCCTATTAATAGCTGGAACTGGGATTTCAATGCTACTGCTCTTCAAGGAGTTGTAGTGAATCCTTATGCAACAAGTTCTACGCAAGGTCCGCATACCATCACTTATGATGTGGAGAGCAACGAGGCTGCCTTGTATACAGTACAAGTAAAGCTTACCGTAAGCAATGGCAGCTACAACGATACAAAACAAGTGCCTTTGATGTTAGAAGTGCCACTGAATGTTCCGCAAGACCTAACGGTATCGAGCAATGGAGTACCTAAGGTTACATGCAGTTGGACTTATCCCGACGATAACGGGGCAGAGGGCTTCAGAGTAGAGCGCTCCGAAGACGGGCTAAACTTTGTTATGGTGGGGGCTACTGCTTTGAATGAGCTCTCCTATACCGATGAAACCGTCTTGTTAGGCAGAACCTATTACTACCGGGTGTATGCCTATAACGACACAAAGGGTATTCGGTCAGACTATACGCCCGTGCAACAAGTAAGAGTATCGGAAACAGTTACGGGTGTTGAAGACGAACTGTCTGCTAAAGTGCAGCTGTATCCCAATCCTAACAATGGTACTTTTACTGTTACTTTACCACAAGCACAAAATGCGACCTTGCGGGTGTTGAACCAACTGGGACAAGTAGTATGGCATGGCACCATGGCAGAAAAGCAACGGGAGCTTCTGCTTGATTTGTCGCGAGGGGTTTACTTTTTGCAGATACAACTAAAAGAAAGTGTGGAAACCATGCGTTTGGTGATTGAATAGTCCAACTATTCTTTTCTCTAAAAAAAGGAGGCGGGGTTTAGTCCTGTCTCCTTTTTTTTTTTTATTTATTGAAAACATCGATAGGCACACGTTTACAGAAGCTTTCGATTAGCTGCTTGTAAAAAGGAGAAAGGCAAAGGATGGAGGCTGCCCCCAGCAATATAAACTGCTCTTTTGCCCTGCTTATGGCTACGTTCAGTTTTCTGTCCACTGTGCCGTGTATATCCAACGCTTCGATGCTCTGCAGATGGCGTGGATGATTGACCGCCGCACTCATGATGATAAGGCGTCGTTCACTTCCTTGGAAACGCTCTACAGTATCGATGGTAATATGGCTTGCCAGCGACGTCGGCAGTTTGCTTTTGATATGAGCAATTTGTGCTCGAAAAGGAGCAATTACTCCGATGTCTTCAGGTAGGCAATCGGGATGTAGGCGCAAGTAGTCCTCAATCAAGCGTACTGTCAGAGTAGCCTCTTGTTCATGTACTTTGGGCTGCTCTTCGGCATCGGTGGGGATGAACACCAAGCGACCGCTGTCAAAAATTGGGTGCCCTGTGGCAGGCAATGGTGTCTTCTGTTGGGAAGTGGCAGCCTTGAGCTGTTTGTAGAAAAGCGTATTGAATGCGTGCATGATGTCTTCATGACAACGGAAGTGTTCTTTTAACATGCCGTAAGCCTCTGTCCAGCCTTTTTGTTGTGCATTGTAAAGCAGCCGCTCAAACAGAGAGAGGTGTAGGGGATAAAGACCGTTTTCTTGGAGTAGTTCTTTATCTTTGTTTTTTGATTTACTTTGTTTTTCAAAGTTAGTATCCTCTTCTTGTGTTTCTTGCATTACTACAGCCGGCAGTTGTTTTTCATCTCCAATTAGTATGAAGCGTTTGCAATGGGCAATCAGTCCACAGAGATGAGCTTCTAAAAGCTGAGAGGCTTCATCGACAATGAGGGTGTCGATGTTGCCACAAAGAGGCTTGTATCGGGCAAAGGAGCTGACAGTGGATACCCATACTCTGCAGTGGCGCAAACGTTCAAGCAATGCGTGTGCGTCTTCTTCTTTTTGATGTAGCCGATAGGGTATCAACTTTTCTTCATTAGAACCCATGCCCAGCCGTACAAAGGGGATTTCTGCTTGATGCAGCTTGAGAGCAATCTCATCGGTTGCCCGATTGGTGAAGGCTATGAGTGCAATGGTTTCTGTTGTGTAGTGATATAAATATTCAGCCATTTTGCGAAGCAGGGCTGAGGTCTTACCTGTGCCGGGTGGTCCTTGAAGCAGATAATAATCTTGGGCAGCGAGTGCTCGTTGCAGCTCCGCTTTTTGTGTGGAAGTAAGTTCTTGAAAACGCTCACTTAATTGAGGTAGAGGAGCGAAGCGGGGGCGTTCCTGTCCGTAAATCAAGGCTTTTTTGCGTGCATCGGCTTGCAAGAAAGCGCCAAGTGATTGGAATAAAGGCGTAAAGGTGGTTTCAATCCAATCGCTTTCCATGCACCAATAAGGGCGTTGTTTGAAGATAGCGGGGTCCACAAAGCGGTTTCGTAATTTGACTACAAACTGTCCAGCATCGACCTTGTCCAACATGCCACGCAAGATGGGGTGCCCGGTGGGGTTGTCTCGGTAGTCTTCGGGATAAAGCAATACTATATCCCCTTCTCGAAAAGCTACGGTGTTGTGTTTATCTTGGCGACTTTGTAAGCAAAGGCGAGCGGTAGCAAGCTCCCATTGTTTGACCATCAGCCCTTCGGCAAAATTGAAATCGTTGGTTTTGCTACTGGCAGGTTCCTGCCATAATGCAGCGAAACCTTTTGAGGTATGGTTAGAAGCAAAGCTTCCAATTTTGGCAGTACGCAGTTCGCGCGCAAGAAAAGCGCTGTGGGCGGCAATGTATGCTTGGTCGAGAGTAGAAGCTGCCTGCCATGTATGGATAAAATTGCGTATTGGTTCCTGTAAAAAATTTGGCAGGCTGCTATTGCGGATTTGCTCCAGCATGCGCCCCATAGTGTCCGAAGTCATTCTACACAAAAGACGCTCATAAAAAACAATGTGATTGCGTATTTGCAAAAGCAGTTGCTTTTCATAGAGTAGGTCGCCGCAGTCGCGTAGTCCTTCCTTATCCATGCGTACATAGAATACGGCACTATTGCCACGCCGTTGGGGGGTGGCATCTTCAAGCAGCAAATTGTAAGCCGATACTTGCAACAAGTGATTATCCCAAATGTGGTATGAGGGAGGTTTTCCGCTTTTGAGCTCTATGATGTTTTGATGCTGTGGTGTTTTTTTGTCTATCAAAAGCAGGTCTATGCGTCCCTGAAGTCCATAAAAAGGGGCGTAAAAGTGCGGTTCGGTGAGGGTATGCCATTTGCCGGAGGTATATTGGGGGATGATATTTTTTATATTTTTAAAATATCTTTGGAGTTCAGAGTAAATATGTGCTTCTGTTATTTCTTCTTCCTTTAATTGCCTCTGCAAAAGCACGAGTTCGGTTTTTTTGCTGTCAAGTACTTGCCGAATGGCATCATTTTCTTCTATATCTGGATTGCTTATGAATAAATCGAAGAGTTCGTTGGTAAGGTTTCCTAAAAAAGCAGCCAATGAGGGCGGTTGATTAAGGAAACGGTTTACAAGTGCAAGAAGGGGTAGTGTGCTAAAGCGGTGATAGCATTGCGCAATGGTGGATACATCTACGAGGTAATCGGGCTCTACAATAAGCAGGGATTCGTCAGTGGTTTGCCAGCCTTCGGGGCTGTGTATCAGCTGCGTGAGGTGAATGGATTGGTTGGGAGAAACAAATTTAATGGTTTCGGTGAGTTTGAATGTGTAGCGGCGGGTGCCGTCGGGAGATGAGTAGGGTATGTCTCTTATTAGAATGCTTGTTTCGCCAAGTTCCGGACTGATGCCTTCTACTTTCCAGAAGGTGTTGTTGTAAGGGGTAGGGCTTTTGGTTACGAGCAAGCGCACTTTTGACGAGTGTTCATGTGAGCTGGGGAGTTGTGGTGATAGTACATGCTCCTTAAGCTGCTCTTGCAGCTTAGGAGGTACAGGAGTGCCAGAACAGGTTTTTATCCATTGGGTAATGATAAAGAGAGCATCTTGCCAGTCTTCGGTGGAGATGCGCTGCCCGCTTGTTGCTTTGAGAAAAAGGTATTTTAGTCGATTGAAATGACGGTGCCATATTTGGGGTAGCCGGCACGCTTCGATGATAAAATTGAGGCGGTCGTAGAAATGGTAGAAGAAGCGCCTGTTTTCCATGTTTCGACATAGGGTAATGGCAAGCTCTTCGCTGATGTTTTTGTAGTCCCATAATTTTTGTGCGTCGGAGGTGGTGGTATTTCGGATTACTTCGTGGCAACTTTCGTAAAAATATTGGGCATCTACGGGGCTAAGCATAGAATGTTTTGGAGTTTGTTTTTGTTTTACCAATAATAGCAATAAAATAAAGCGCTTTCATCATGTGTGGGATTCATTTTAGAGTGGACCAATTTGAAAACCGCTGCACACGCTGTGGCAAGTTGCTTATGGGGGAAAATACTTATTTTGAAGAGGAGCAGTTGTGTGAAAATTGTATGTTGCTGGAAGGGGAGGAGATTATCGAAAATGTAGATAATGTAGAGCGTGAAGATGAAACTAAAACAAAGCCGGAAAAATAATTTCCGGCTTATTCGGCTTTCTTTTCAGAGGTGTTTTGCTTTTGCTTGTTTTTGCGGGGACGGCTTACGCCATAGGTTCCACGCCAAATTTTACCTCTTTTAGTTCTTCTATCGCCTTTTCCCATGATGAAAATTGGTTTTAGAAGTAAAAGCTACGGCAAAGATAAGCTTTATTTTTGGGTTTGTCAATCTTATTTATTTAAAAATACTTTGACTTTAAAAGTAAATAAACAATAAAACACAAAACAACACAATCACAAGCCAACGAATTTTTTTAATATTGCATAAAAAGCAGTTGTATGCTACAAATCATAGAATGCCCACGCGATGCTATGCAAGGGATAAAAACTTTTATTCCTACAGAAAAGAAAGTTCAGTACCTTAATTTGCTGTTAAAAGTAGGGTTTCATACGTTAGACTTCGGCAGCTTTGTTTCTCCGAAGGCAATTCCTCAAATGAGCGATACACACGAAGTGGTCAAGCAGCTGGAGGGTGGAAGCAATACCAAGTTGTTGGCTATTGTAGCAAATGAGCGAGGGGCAATTGAAGCCTGTCAGTATCCCCAAATACAATATTTAGGCTTTCCTTTGTCGGCTTCGGAGACGTTTCAGCAGCGCAATACCAACAAATCAATTCAAGAAGCTCTGCAAACTGTTGCGCGTATCCAACAATTATGTGAGGAACACGGGAAAAAAGCTGTGATTTACATATCTATGGGTTTTGGCAATCCCTATGGTGACCCTTACAGTCCGGAGTTGGTATGTGCGCTCATCGAGAAAATTAAAGTCATGCAAATAGATACAGTATCACTGGCAGATACTGTAGGTAGCGCTTCTGTAAAAGACATAGAAGAGCTTTATAGCTTGGCAGCCCGTTTGTTTCCCAGTATGACCTTAGGTATACATTTACATTCGCGTCGTGAAGAAGTAAAAGAGAAGGTACATGCAGCTTATGCAGCCGGCTGCCGCCGCTTCGACGCCGCGCTCCGTGGATTTGGTGGCTGCCCCATGGCTAAAGACGAACTGGTGGGAAATCTGGACACAGAATTGTTGATAGAAGCACTTCGGGAGGTAAAAGCGCCTTTACCACCGATTGATGAGGAAGCTTTGGCAGAGGCAAAACGCTATTCCTTAGAAATTTTTTAACTTTTTTGTAGCTTTATTTTTTGAATATTGAGTATTATGCAAGTAAGTGTTGATTTATTTATTCCTTGTTTTGTGGACCAAATAGCCCCCGATATTGGGTTTAGCATGATTAAAATACTGGAAAAAGTGGGATGTTCTGTGCACTACAATCCCAATCAGACTTGTTGCGGACAACCTGCTTTCAATGCTGGTTTTTTTTCAGAGGCAGAAGAGGTAGCCTCAAAATTTGTAGCTGATTTCCGTCAGGCATTAGAGCGTGAGCATCATTATATAGTAGCGCCGTCGGCTTCATGCGTGGGTATGGTGCGTAACCAGTATGAGCGGCTGTTGGCAGGCAGCTTACAAAAAGAATATCTTTTTGCCCTTGAAAATAAGATATTTGAATTGTGCGAATTTCTGGTAGATGTATTGGAAATAGACCGTGTACCCGGAGCCTATTATAAGGCAAAAGCCGTTTATCACGACAGCTGCAGTGCTTTGCGGGAGTGTATGATTTATGATGCGCCTCGTAAGCTGCTTGCTAATGTGGAAGGGCTCGAGCTTTACTCCTTGGAGTACGCTCAGGAGTGCTGTGGTTTCGGCGGCACATTCTCTGCCAAATTTCCCGCTATCGCTGCCGGAATGGCTATGCAAAAGGTAGAAGATGCTCTAAAGCAAGGCGCAGATGTAATTATTTCTTCTGATTTTTCCTGCCTTCTTCATCTTGACGGCTATATTCAAAAACATCAAAAGAATATACAAACGAGACATATTGCCGATATTTTGGCTTCTGGATGGTGATAGCAGTTGCGCAATAAGCACAAAATTGTGTATCTTCAAAGAAGGAAGCCCGAGACTTTAATTTCTGTAATGATGATATCTGGCAAAACAGTCCTGCCCTTTTTAGCAAACATGAAAATAGAGCAAGTGATTCTCTATTTTCATGGGAAATTGAGCAATGAAATGCTTCAATATTTCATTAAAATCATGGATTTGGAGCTTATAGCGCGAGATGTGCAAAAAAACCAAAGGAAGCGTATTATCTCTGTGATGATTGAGAGTTTGCAAAATGTCATTCACTATAATTCCAGATTACATCAAGAGGGGCAAAATATAGAAAAAGATACTTATTTTGTGTTTTTTGAACCAGTACAGGGGAGTACAGACTATTTTCTGTTGGTGGCAAATCCGATAAAAATAGGTGATGCTTCAGAGCTAAAGCAACGCTTGGATACTATTAAAAACAAGACAGAGGAGAGTCTGCATGAAGAACAGCTACGCATACTGGAAGAAAAGAGCGTGCCAGCAGATGGAAACCAAAAGCAGGGAGCCGGCATAGGTTTGATAGATATGGCTCGAAGATGCAATGGTAATTTTGATTATCATTTTTATGATTTTAAAGATAATTTTAAGTATTTTACTATACAATTTGTGTTTAACGAGCGGTAAAAAAACTAATAGCCTATGGAAGACTTATACTTCGAAGCTACCAATAAAACTCCCAAAGTGAGCTTCTGTGCATCTGATGGAAAGCTGGCAATCATAGGGCGTTCAATCCCTGAAAACTCGTATAAGTTTTATGAGCCTATACTTCAATGGCTGGATGAGTATATGGACAATCCTGCCAAAGAAACAGAGCTTACGTTTAAGTTGGATTACTTCAATACCAGCTCTTCGATGTACATCCTAGGTATATTGAAAAAGCTGGAGTTTCTGTATGAAAAGGGGCACCCTGTACAGGTGAAATGGTATTACGATATTGAAGACGAAGATATGATGCAAACAGGGGAAGACCTCAAGCAAATCGTCAAGCTGCCTATAGAAATACTGGAGATAGACCAGAAGGAGGTATAATCACTTTTGATAAAGAGCTTTCATTCCTTTTGCAAAGGGTGCTCGAGGGTTGGGGTAGTGTATCCATCCATATGCCGAATTCTGTTCCATCAAGTAGTCGTTCATTATTTTCTGTGCCAAAGGTACGTTGCCTTGCTCCATGGCAATGATAGCCAGAAAAAGGTCTTTGTGCATCGATTGCAGAATGATTTGGTAGTCTTTTATAAAAGGGCTGCTAACGGGTGTTTGCTTCTTGTGAAGTAACCATACGGTGGTGGAATCAAATTTATTTAGTTCAATGGCATATCTATCTGGGTGTCCGGGTGCAGGCAAGTATATTCGTTGCTTGTCGCTTATATAAAGCAAATCACCGTCTGCAAACTTGGCTTGTTGTTCTTTCCATTCTTTTTCCTTGCTTTTTTTGTCTAACAAGTAAATGAAGGGGCTACATATGATGAGATTGAGCAAAATGATAATTAGTGCCAAAAAACCCATTTGTTCGCCATACTGCCTTCTGACCTTTTCTTGATTTGCTTGTTTTTCAAAGAAAGCACGCCATGCTTTTTGTTTGTTTTGACGTTCTTGTTCTATAATGTGTGCCCATTGAACGTATAAGAAATCCTGCTGGTAATTATATTGTGCACGTAAATGCTCATTAGAGAGTACTTTGTATGCCTCGTTTATTTTTTTGAACTGTTCTGTCCCTTGCGGGTTGACATCTGGATGATACTTTTTTGCCAGCTTTCTGTATGCTTGTTTGATTTCTTCCGGGGTGGCATCGCGTCTTACTCCTAATATTTTGTAATAATCGTCCATTGATAGATAAGGCTTTAAGCAAAAAGATACGCAATACAGCGATAATAAAAAAGGAGACCGAAGTAAAAAACGGTCTCCTTTGGAGTTGAAATGTGCTGTGTGTATGTTTAATGGGAAAGAAGAAGCTTCTTTATCTTGTGATAAATTTCGGTGTTGTGGTAAAAGCCTTGAAACTCCTCAGCACCGGGACCAAAAGCGAATACAGGTACTGGCTCTGCCGTATGTTCAGTAGTGATGAATTTACCTTCGACGGTTCTTTTCTCCAGAGAACCATTGACCAAAGCAAAGCCCCCTGTTTCATGGTCGGCAGTAATAATCACTAATGTATTACCGTCTTTTTCAGCAAAATCGAGCACAGCCTCTATTGTATTGTCAAAATCAAGCATTTCTTCTACAATATATTGCGTGTCGTTATTATGACCGCCCCAGTCTATTTGAGAGCCTTCTATCATTAAAAAAAAGCCTTTGGGGTTTCTATTCAGTGTTTCAATGGCTATTAAGGCAGCTTTTTTCAGTAGGTCGCCTCGTCCTTGGCTGTATCGAGGCAAGCTGTTTTCTGCCAGTAGCGCTGCCAAGGGCTGTGGCGCACGATATTTAAGCAAATCTTCTTTGCTTAAAGCTACAAAGTAACCCTTCGCTTTTAGAGAGTCGATGAGATTGCGCCCATCTTTGCGTTTCATAAAAAACTTTTGCCCGCCGCCAATGAATACATCCACCGGGGTTTTCAAAAAATCGAGTGCTATTTCTTCTTCCATCTTGCGGGATTTTTGATGGGCAATGAAAGCAGCGGGGGTGGCATGCGTAACGCTGGAAGTGGCTACCAGTCCGGTTGCCAATCCTTGTGCTTCGGCTTCTTCAAGGATGGTTTTTACGGGTTTTCCTGTGCTGTCAACGCCTATGGCGCCATTAAAGGTTTTTTGTCCTATAGAGAAGGCAGTGGCACCAGCAGCTGAGTCTGTTACATAGTCATCAGCAGAGTTGGTCTTTGATAAACCAATTATGGGGCATCGTTCTAAGGCAAGATGACCACCTTTTGCTGTCATGCCCGCATATATTTGGGCAAGCCCCATGCCGTCGCCAATCATAAGAATTACCTTGCGTGGCTTTTGCTGTGCATAGGTATTGAGGAGTGTAAAAAGAAACAAAAAGGGTAGTAATCGTTTCATAAGGTTTTTGTTTTGATTACCGTTGCAATTTTAAGAAATAAAGTTAAGAATCAAAGGAGATAACGTTTAAGCATTGGCAGCCATTGTGGTATAATTTGATAATAATTTCCAGCCTGTACTTGCACGATGCCTTTGACTTCCAATTGCAACAGTGCAGTATAGAGTTCTGGCAGTGCACATTCGGCATGTATGTTAAAAGCTTCCATGTTCATCCGGTAGTCTGTTGCTTCCAGTAATAACTTGACAATATGGCGTTCAATTGTCGATAATTCTGGCAGATTTGTTTCTCTATGTGCAGCAGTAGCCTCGTCCCATCCCATGAGACGGACCAAGTCGCTGGCTTCTTCAATTAAGTGAGCTTGTTGTGTTTTAATCAGAAAGTGGCAACCTTGTGAAGTGTCGTGAAAGATAGAGCCTGGCACCGCCATCACTTCTCTATTGTAGTCATTTGCTAAGCGGGCAGTAATCAGTGCCCCGCCTTTTCTTCTTGCTTCGACCACTACCACTACATCGGCAAGACCGGCTATGATGCGGTTACGGGCAGGGAACAAAGCTGGGTGTATTGAGGTATGGGGAGGAGATTCACTGAGCAGTAAACCGCCATTTTTTAAAATAGCTTTGGCTATTTTCACATGTTCGGGAGGATATATTTTGTCCAATCCGCCTGCCAGAACTGCTACCGTTGGTATACCGTTTTCAATAGACTTTTGATGTGCATAAACATCAATGCCATAGGCAAGCCCACTTAACGAGACAAAAGAATATTTTTGTAAATCTTTAAAAAAAGAATCTATGAAGTAATACCCATACGTGGTCGGTTTTCGAGTGCCTACTACTGCTATGGCGGGGCGGTTCAGTACATCAATGGCGCCGATGTAGTATAAGACCAAAGGAGCATCAGGGATTTCCTTTAGTCGATAGGGGTAAGCAGGCGAAGTGATGGTAGTGATTTGAATGTTTAGCTTTTGGCAATGCTTTATGATTTCATTTGCTTGATGCAACCATTTTTCTTTATGACGTAGCTCGGCTACTATACGATTGCCTATGCCTTGTACACTCTTTACTTTGCCTGGAGGAACTGAGAATACATTTTCTGCGCTTCCAAATGCTTGGATTAGCAGGCGTCCCAAAATATTCCCTACCTTTGGAATGAGAGTTAAAGCAACTTCATAGATTTTAGGGGAGTTCATTGCGCAGCATTTGAAGGAAAGACTTTACTTTCTTCAATGACTCAATAGCCTCTGCTTTTTTCTTTAGCTCGTTTTTGTGCTCACACAAATACTTGTTAGCACCCTCTATAGTAAAGCCTTTGTGCTTAAGCAGATAGTAAATAAGTTGCAAGTCTTTGATATCACCCTCGGTGAAACGACGCTCACCGTTGGCGTTTCTTTTGATTTGCAAAAAGGGGAACTCTGATTCCCAGTAACGAATCACAGAAGTGTCTACCCCTAAGAAGGAAGCTACTTCTCCAATGGAGTAGTAATGTTTCCTCGGTAAAGAAGAGGTGCTTTTGAACAAATGTTCATCTGCATTTATAGGGGAAGACATGATGAGGATTTTTAAAATCTTTTGAATAGATGCTTAAACAAAGCTAATAAAAACTTAGTATAACAACAAATATATTGCAATATTTTTTTAGGAAGGCATTCGCCTTCCTAAAGTCTATAAAACAGAATGTAAATAAATTCTATTGAATCTTTTCTATGAGCATAAGTGTAGATTCTCCTTCTCTATACTTATATCCGATACCAAAGGGCAAGGGCTTTACCTTTTCGTTACTATGGTACAAGTCGTAGAGGTCTTTTTGATACCAGTCTTTAAATAAAGCAATGGGGCGGGTATAGCTTCCGTACAGTTGAATGTGCCAATGTCCGTCAGTAAAGAAGCGCAACGGTATGCCTGAGTCATCTTGAAGTACAAATTGTGACTTCTCTAAAATAAAACTGCGTATATGGGAAAAGTAGTTTTTGTGCATTAAATAAGAAGCTGACTTAAGGAAAGTGGTAGAGATGGGCTGTTTTTGCAGCCACTTGTAAAGGGGAGCATTTGGGGTGAAGTGGCTGTCGGATAAGTCAGCTGAAAAATAAAACAATTCTTTTTCGGCTTGTGCATTGCCCTGCGGAGCAAATACGATGCGCACTGCTTGGGTATTGAAAGTGTCAGAGGGAGTGAGTGTACCATCCGAAGTGAGTACCATCGGTTGTATATCCTTGATTTTATAATCAAGCTGTTTGAGAAAGACCAGTAATAGGTGTATGGTACCATTTAGCTCTTCGACACGCTTGCCGGTCAGGTCTACTTTCATGCTAAGTGTGCGAAAGAAACTAAGATTCAAAATATGATACATGGACTTTTCCAAAGAAATGAAGTACTCCTTCATCTCTTCCTCACTCATCTGTGAAAAAGGAGGTAGAGAACCCACTGGTTCAAGCCCTATCATATAGTAGCTTTCAAAAGCAGGGAAGAAAAGTGCCGCATGAAGGATGTCTGCGCCGGCAAAAGGATAAAAACATCCACCATCTATTTGATTGGCTTTTTTTAGCTCCTCTTTTGCCCATTCTTTTAAGATATAGAATTTGCTGCTTTTATCTTGCCATGTTTTTTGTATGTTCTTACTGTATGTTTGCCATGCTTGTGATTGGATAACTTCTTTAAGTGTATCGTTAGTTGGCGTAATACCCGACATGACGGAAGCTAAGGCGTCATAATAAGTATTTTTGTATTCTTTTTTTTCCTCTTTTTTGATTTTTACTGTGTCTTTTTGAACGTTTAGTTCTTTTTCATCCTTTTTAGAGTTATCGCATGACACTAATAGCACTAAAGAGGTAAGAAACAAATAAACAATCTTCTTCATCATAGTTTATTTTTTTTACTAAAACGATAGACAATATACCCTATAAATAACCATAATAATGAAGCCATAGACTCATAAGTACGGCTCTTGAGTAAGAAATACATGGTCCAGCCGGTGCCAGCGAGAAATATAAGCGGCACAAAAGGGTAACCCCATGTTTTGTACGTAGGAGTATGGTCATAAAGACCTTTGCTTTTGGCGAGTATCAGTCCCAGTACTGTAAGAAAGGTGAATGTGTCTAATATAAAAGCAATTGCATAAAGTATGGATTCGAAAGATGCTGAAAGAATCAAAATCAATGCAACACTTGATTGAAAGAGAATTGCATAGGTGGGTACTCCCCCTGGGTTTTTGTAGGCAAAGAAATGAAATAATTGTAAGTCTTCACCAATTACTTGGGATACTCTCGGACCTGCCCACGTCATGGCACTGATAGAAGAAACCAAAATGATGGCTATCATGAAAGCCATCATTTTGGCACCTGCGTCGCCTAAAAAAACCTTGGCAGAGAGGTAGCCTACATCTATGGGTTCTGGGTTGGCTGCTTGCATGCTTGCCAGTTCCTCTAAATTGAGTGTCGTTAGGAATACTATATGCAAAAGAAGGTACAGTGTGGCAACCAAACCGGCACCGATAAGCAGAGAACGCGACACGTTGATATGTGGCTTGTTTACCTCATTGGCAATGTAAGCACTGGCGTTCCAGCCCGAATAGGCAAATGACACAAAGGCAAGCGAGATAGCAAAGCCACCGCTAAATACCAAATCCCAATCGCCGTTTCGAATTTTTAGGGTATGGATAAGTGGCGCCGGTGCCAGCCAAAATCCAAGCCCTATAAAAAACAATAAGAAGCCTACTTTGATGCCGGTAGAGTAATTTTGAAAGATGCCGCTCAGCTCCACACTGCGCAAATGGATGAGGGTTATGAAAATAAGTACAACTACTGCATAGGTTTGTATGCTTGCCCAGGGAAAGACACTAAAAAAATAGGTTCCAAAAGCTACGGCACTTAAAGCCACTGGTGCGGCAAAGCCCACTGTCATAGATACCCAACCGGATAAGAAACCGATTACCGGATGATAAATTCTTGATAAGTAGTGATATTCGCCGCCGGAACGCGGAAAACGGCTTGCCAATTCTCCGTAAGAGAGGGCTCCACACAATGCAACAATACCTCCTACCAGCCACAACATGAGGATGGGAAAGGCTGAAGGCGTTGCTTTAGCTTGGTATCCTAAGCTGGTAAAAACGCCGGTGCCAATCATGTTGGCAACTACTACAGCAATAGCTGTCTGCAAACTGACTTTTGCTTTTTTGATTTGATGGGGTGGATTTGTGTCTTTCATGTAGAGTTTGCCTTATTCCAAAGATTGGTTCTCTATGGATGCAAGTTCTAAAATTTTATTGTATTCTTCATCGCTAAGTTCGCTAAAGAAGTAGTAAACAGGATTCACGGGTTCACCTTTGTAGTGCACCTCATAGTGCAGGTGAGGAGCTGTGGACAATCCTGTGCTTCCTACATAGCCAATACATTGCCCTCGCTTTACTTTTTGCCCGGGCTTGACATTAAAGCGCGACAGATGCGCGTAAAGTGTTACGTATCCGTATCCATGGTCTATACGCACCTCTTTGCCGTATCCTCCGTAGGAGCTTGCTACTACCGACACGACCCCATCGGCAGTAGCATAGATGGGAGTACCTGTAGGAGCGGCGAAGTCTATGCCACTGTGAAACTGAAGTACCTTATAGATGGGATGATAACGATAACCGAAGCCGGAGGTTAAGCGCGTGAGCTGTTTGTTGGATATTGGCTGTATGGCAGGGATATGCGCCAACATTTTATCCTTCTCTTTGGCAAGCTTTACAAGTTCATCATACGATTTGCTTTGTATGTAAACCATTCTCTTGAGGCGGTCCACTTTTTTGCGCAATTCCAAAACGCTCTCTGTCGTAGGAGTTTTGCGGCTAAATAGCTCTTTGTAATGGTCTGTGCCACCAAAGCCTGCTTGTCGCACAGTAGAAGGTATGGTATCAACAGCAAAGATAACTCGATATATTTTGTTGTCTCTTTCTTCGAGGCTTGCCAGCACCTTATGCAATTGTTCCACCTCTTTATGAAGGGCTTCAAACTGCACGCGCAGCTCTTCGTTTTCTTGTTCTAACTGACCTTCTCGGAAGGTTTTATAGTATTTACTGTAAAAAATGGATATGAAAATGCCAAGTACAAAGGCAAGTGCCAAAAAGCCTAAGGCGTTCAGTATGTAATCAATAGGTCTTGTTCTTACACGCTCATACTTGCAGGTTTGAGTGTCGTAATAGTACTTAATCTTTGCCATACAGCTTTTTTCTGTTAATTTATTCTATCGCAAAAGTATAAAATATTACACTGTCCCTAAAGTAGATTTGCTTTATATCATACGCAAAAGCCATCCGGCAGTTGTTGATAGGTGCTTTATCTGCTAATTTTACATAAAATTGCGCTTTCATTGAAAGAAACTAAATTTGCATATTCAACTTTCATAACTGATTGAAAAAATGATGAATGCTAACGAAATCAGAGATAAGTTTTTAAAGTTTTTCGAGTCGAAAGGACACTTGATTGTGCCTTCTGCCCCCATTGTAATGAAAGACGACCCTACTTTGATGTTTATGAACTCGGGCATGGCTCAGTTCAAAGATTATTTTCTCGGATATAAAACTCCACCAGCACCACGTATCGCCGATACTCAAAAGTGCCTGCGTGTAACAGGCAAACACAATGACCTTGAAGACGTAGGGCACGATACCTACCATCATACCTTCTTCGAGATGCTCGGCAACTGGTCTTTTGGTGACTACTTCAAAAAGGAAGCCATAGAATGGGCATGGGAATTACTTACGGAAGTGTATCATCTGCCCAAAGAGCGTCTTTATGTAACTGTTTTCGGAGGCGACCCGGAAGAAGGGCTGGAGGCAGATGAAGAAGCCAGAGCACTATGGAAAAACATTGTACCAGAAGATAGAATACTATACGGGTCAAAAAAAGATAATTTTTGGGAGATGGGAGACACCGGTCCTTGTGGTCCCTGCTCGGAGATACACATAGACCTGCGTGATGAAGAAGAAATAGCACAGCTGCCCGGTAAAGCGTTGGTCAATAAAGACCATCCGCTGGTTATAGAAATATGGAACCTTGTATTCATGGAATATGAACGCATGAGCAACGGGGAGCTGCGCCGCTTACCTGCCAAACATATAGATACAGGCATGGGCTTTGAACGCTTATGTATGGTTGTGCAAGGCAAGAAGTCAAATTATGATACTGACCTCTTCCAGCCCGTCATTCAAGCAGTAGCAAAAAAATCAGGCTTTGTCTATGGCAGCGATGCTAAAATAGATGTTGCCATGCGTGTGATTGCTGACCACGTGCGGGCAATTACCTTCACCATTGCCGATGGGCAATTGCCCGGAAGTACCGGTGCTGGTTATGTCATTCGTCGTATCTTGCGTCGTGCAGTGCGTTATGGTTATACTTTCCTTGGCTTCCAAGAACCTTTCTTGTTTGAGCTGGTGGATGTCCTCGCCAGTATGTTCAAGGATGTATTCCCTGAGGTGATGCAACAAAAAGAGTTTGTCAGCAATGTGATAAAAGAAGAAGAGCGCTCTTTCTTACGCACACTGGATACCGGCTTGAAGCGTTTGGAACAGTATTTTGAAGCTCATGCCAATGAGCAGGTAGTAGATGGCAAAACCGCTTTTGAACTGTATGATACCTTTGGATTCCCTATTGACCTTACCGCCCTTATAGCCAGAGAACGCAATTTTAGGGTAGATATGGAGGGCTTTGAAAAAGAAATGCAAAAGCAAAAAGAGCGTTCGCGCAATGCTACCGCTTTAGAAACTGGCGATTGGGTGGTGCTTCACCCCGGCAACGAGGTCGATTTTGTAGGCTATGATACGCTATCCTGCGAAACTAAATTACTGAAATATAGAAAAATAAAAGAAGGCAAAAAAACTTTTTACCAATTAGTGTTCAGCCGAACACCTTTTTACCCCGAGGGGGGAGGACAAGTAGGCGACCGTGGTGTAGCCCGCATTATGGGAGAAAATATCCAAATCCCTATCATCAATACCAAAAAGGAAAATGACCTTATCGTGCATTTTACAGATGATGAGCAATGGTTGTCACTTGACGATATCGCCGGAAAGTTGTTTGTATTGGAAGTAAATAAAGAAAAACGTTTGGCTGCCCAGCGCAATCATTCGGCTACTCACTTACTGCACGCTGCCCTCAAAAAAGTGCTGGGCGAGCACGTGGCACAACGTGGTTCGTTGGTTTCTGACGAGGTATTGCGCTTTGACTTCTCTCATTTCTCTGCGCTCACTCAAGAAGAAATTATAACTATAGAAAAAATTGTAAACGAAAAAATTAGAGAAAATATACCGCTTGATGAACGCAGAAATGTGCCCATTCAAGAAGCATTGGCAATGGGTGCTACTGCACTCTTTGGCGAAAAATACGGTGATTATGTGCGGGTGATTACCTTTGATGCAAACTACTCCAGAGAACTTTGTGGAGGAACGCATGTACAAGCTACCGGTGAAATAGGCTACTTTGTCATTGTTTCGGAAAGCTCGGTGGCAGCCGGAGTACGCCGTATAGAAGCCTACACTGGTGGTCAAGCGGTTATTTATGCCCGTCAGCATATAGATGCCGTACAGGAAGCTAAGCGTATGCTCAAAGCCAAAGAGCTGAAAAAAGCAGTTGAGCAGCTCTTTACTGAAAAACAAAACCTAAGTAAAGAAATTGAGCGCCTCAAGGCGGAGAAAGTAAGCACTATCAAGAAAACGCTTTTAGATAAAAAACAAGAAGTTGATGGTGTTAATTATATAGTAGCAAAAGTGGAACTTCCCGATGAAAATGCCCTAAAACAACTGGCTTTTGAGTTGCGCAATCAAGTGGAGAACTTAGCATTGGTCCTTGGTGCCATTGTAGGAAGTAAAGCATTGTTGGCTATCATGCTTTCGGATAGCTTAGTGAAAGACAAGGGGTGGCATGCCGGTAACATAGTAAAAGAAGCTGCCAAAGAAATCAATGGTGGAGGTGGGGGACAACCGTTCTTTGCTACCGCTGGTGGTTCTAAAAAAGAAGGGTTGGAGCAAGCCATTCAAAAGGCTAAAGATTTGTTGAAATAAGCAACCAAAACAGACTTTGAAATGATGAGCTTAGAAGAAGTATTAAAAAAATATGAACCAGTGATTGGGCTTGAAGTACATGCCCAGCTCAAAACCCAAAGTAAAGCTTTCGCACCGGAAGAAGCGATTTATGGCGCGCTGCCTAACACCAGCGTCAGCGTGATAACCTTAGCGCATCCGGGGGTACTGCCCAAAGTAAACAAACGCGCCTTCGATTTTGCTATTAAGATGGGTTTAGCCTGTGGATGCCGTATTACCGAATACAATTATTTTGACCGTAAGAACTACTTTTATCCTGACTTACCCAAAGGGTACCAGATATCGCAAGATAAAACCCCCATTTGCCGTGGGGGAAGCCTTCGTATTAAACTGCAAGACGGCTCAACCAAAAACATTGGCATTACACGCATCCATATAGAAGAAGATGCGGGGAAATCCATGCACATCGAAGGTGAAGAAGAGAGCTTTGTGGATTTCAACCGCGCAGGTGTCCCCCTCATTGAAATTGTGAGTGAGCCGGACATCAGAAGCGCCGAAGAAGCCTATGCTTATTTGGTAGAGATAAGAAAGCTGGTCCGTTACCTCGACATCTGTGACGGCAATATGGAAGAAGGTTCTTTGCGTTGCGACGTAAACGTATCTATTCGACCAAAAGGAACTGAACGCTTCGGTACTCGTGTAGAGGTAAAAAACCTAAACTCTTTTGGTAATGTAAAGAGAGCCATTGAGTTTGAGATTGTCCGGCAGGCAGAACTCATAGAAAAGGGTGAGTCTTTTACACAAGAGACACGCATGTTCAATGCCGAGACAGGACAAACTTACAGCCTGCGCACCAAAGAGTCGCTGAACGATTATCGCTATTTTCCGGAGCCAGACTTAACACCAGTGTATGTTACTCAAGAATGGATTGAGCGTATCAAACGGGAAATGCCGCCATTGCCTTGGGAGCTATTCGAAAAATTTACCAAGCAATACGGCTTGTCGGAATATGATGCAGAAGTATTGACTTCCGAAAGAGATATTGCTCTCTACTACGATGAGGCATGCCAATACACTAAAGAATATAAAGCAGTAGCCAACTGGGTAAGTGTACAGGTGAAGGCTTATCTAAATGAACTGGCATATACGATTGAGGAATTTCCGCTGAAACCCAAAGCTATAGCAGAGCTGGTCAACCTCATTGCAGAAGGGAAAATTACTCATAACATAGCATCCAAACAGTTATATCCTCTGATGCTTGAAAATCCACAAATAGCACCCGAGGTTTTAGCACAACAACATCAGTTGATAGTAAATGCCAATACAGATGAGCTGCTTGGAATTGTAAAGGAAGTAATTGCTCGTTTCCCTGACAAGGTAGAGGAATATAAAAGCGGAAAAAAAGGCTTATTAGGTATGTTCATGGGACATGTGATGCGTGCCACACAAGGGAAGGCAGACCCCAAGTTGGCAACGCGCCTGCTGCAAGAAGCTCTGGAACGCTCGTAATCACTAAATAAAAAAATATTATGTTAAGTAATATAAAACCCATAGCCCTATACATCCTTCTAGGAAGCGTAGCGGCTTGCTCTTCGAAAGAAGGAGCAGAAGCGCCGAACAAAGTGCAAATTACAGGGAAGGTAATTACCGGGCGCTCACAAGATACTTTGCGACGAGTAATTTTAGATGTCGTAAAAAATAATGAATACAAAGCCGTAGATACCGCCGATATTGATAAAGAAGGGTACTTTGCTTTTGATGTGGAACGTGTAGAGGACTTCGGAAGGCTCAGATTTGAAAACAGTGCTACCATTCCTGTGTATATCGACAGCTCTTTACACTTGGAAAAGATAGACCCCTATGCTCCCATCGTTTCCTATTCTATAAAGGGAGCTTCGAAGGTCAACCGCGAGATTGCGCTCTTCCTTGATATCCTACGAGAATTTAATGTGGCGAATGACTCTTTAAGTAAAGCATACATAGAGGCAGAGCAGGCGGGAGATGAAGCCCGTAAAATGGTATTAGAAGAGATATTTCGCGAATCCTATTTTACTTCTGTAAATAAAACCAAGGAACTCATCAATACTTTGGTGCCTTCTGTATCTGTGATTTATGCAGCTAGCTTGCTCAACATGGCAGATGATGCTCTTTTCTTAAAAGAGCTGGCGGAAAAAATCAAAAAAGCTTATCAAGATAAACCAATGCCTTCTGCTACCAAGCGTTTCGTCGAGTATATGTCGCAAGTAATCTTGCCAGAGGAAATGTCAAGCGGGGGACCAGAAATAGGAAGTACAGCCCCTGATTTTACACTTCCACAACCAGACGGCAATCTGTTGAGTCTCTCACAGTTAAAAGGTAAATATGTGCTTGTTGACTTTTGGGCAAGCTGGTGTGGTCCTTGCAGGAAAGAGAACCCACAAGTAGTGTCTTTGTATCAAAAATACAAAGGCAAGGGGTTTGAAATACTTGGTGTTTCACTCGATGATAAGAGAGAAGCTTGGTTGCAGGCTATAGAAAAAGATGGACTCGGCTGGCGGCATGTATCAGACCTGAAAGGATGGCAAAACGAAGCGGCACAGCTTTATGGTGTCAATGCCATACCGATGACCTACCTTTTAGACCCCAACGGTACCATCATTGCCAAAGGGCTGCGTGGTCCTTCACTCGAAGCGAAGCTCGAAGAGCTTTTCGGGAAGAAATAAGTTTCTCTTTTTTACTTCAATAACTCCTTAAGCGCCTTCCAAAAAAGGCGCTTTTTTTCTGCATCCTCGTAGATATCGCTTAGAGCGTCTGCCCATAATAGGCTCACTCCCTCCACTTTCTGCACTTGATATTTGGTTGTGGTGGGTAGGTTGGAAAAGTGTGTCGCCGGAGAAATGCCAAAGAAAATGGTCCATCGATTATGCAAGTCGTAAATACAGTCTTCCGGCAGGTCTTCGATATGCAGAAAGGTTACTTCACTTTGTGGCAAGCCATGAGGGAGTAATTGCCCCATGGCTTGAACTATTTTTGTAACGAAAAGTCCTTCTTGGTCCATCAATTTAAAATTGGCTTGTTTACCAACAAAAACCATCGGTTTTTCAAAGGTAACAAGCGTGCTTAAGCGTACCCTGTTTCTTATTAAATAAATAGGGGTGCCATCAAAAAACAGCTTCAACCATTCTTGTTGTTTCGTCATTTTATTCGGCTGTGGGGTATAAATTTTTAGAAAGCAGTTCTTTCAGCTCAGTAGCGTCTTGAATTTGCATCCTGCCGCTTAGTATTAAACGTAACTCACGGCGATGTATGGCACTTTCATAGAGTCGTTTCTCTTCTTCTGTCTCTGGTATTACCTCAGGCACGTCGATAGGGCGTCCTGTTTGGTCCACAGCAACAAAGGTATAAAACGCTTCATTGGTTTTATGCTTGGTTTGTGCAGGAATGTCTTCTGCCCATACCTCGAGATGTACTTCCATGGAAGAGTTGAAGGCTCGGGTTACCTGTGCTTTTATGGTTACTACATTTCCCAGTTTGATAGGGTGTCGAAAGGATACATTATCGACAGACGCTGTTACTACAATCCTGTTAGAATGTTTCTGAGCTGCTATAGCAGCAGCTATGTCCATAAAATACATCAACCTTCCTCCCATGAGATTGCCCAAAGTGTTGGTATCGTTGGGCAGTACCATCTCGGTCATAGTAGTAAGTGATTCCTTTGCAGCTTTTGCTTTTCTTGCCATTGCTTAGTTATTTTTCCATCCGTGTTTACCTAAGAGAGGTACAAATTTAAATAAATCCCCTGCTACTTCTTCGAAAGTGTTTTCACTTTTGCGTATGATACAGTACATGCGTTGGATACGTAAGTCTCCAATAGGAGCTACAAGGCGTCCCCCTATGGTCAACTGTTGTTTTAGCTCTTCGGGTATGGAAGGCGCAGCGGCGGTAATCAATATACGGTCGAAAGGTGAATGCTGGAGCATTCCTCGGCTGCCATCGCCACAAAAAGCTTTTATTTGCTTGTCGAGTCCTAACAGGACAAACATTTTTTGGGCTTTACTGTATAGTTTACTGTGATATTCTATTGTAAACACTCTTGCGCCCATCGCTGCCAACACACAAGCTTGATAACCAGAGCCTGTACCTATCTCCAATACCTTCATCCCGGGAGCAACTTGCAAGAGTTCCGTCTGATAAGCAACTGTATAAGGCTGTGATATGGTCTGCCCCTCATCTATGGGGAAGGCTTTATCTTGATAGGCATGCTCAAGAAATACTGAATCTAAAAACCAGTGGCGGGGAATTAGCTCTATAGCCTGTAATACACGCTCATCCCGAATACCCTTTTTACGCAGCTGGTTTACCAATCGACGGCGCATGCCTTTATGTCTGTAGCTATCTTCATACATCGCAGAGGTGATGCTTTTTTTAATAAAACAAAAATACTACTTTGTGGCGTTAAATCACCAAAATGTGCATTCAACTATGTTTACAGGCATTGTCGAAGCTGTTGGAAAAATCATTTCGATAAATAAGCAGGGTAATAATCTTTTATTCACAGTAGAAGCGCCTTTTGCACAAGAGTTAAAGATAAACCAGAGTGTAGCTCACGATGGCGCTTGTTTGACGGTTATAGAAGTAAACAAAAGCAACTATGTAGTAGAAGCAATCCAAGAAACTCTTGATAAGACAAATTTAAGTACATGGAAGAAAGATTACATCGTCAACTTAGAGAGGTGCTTGCCTGTCAATGGACGATTTGACGGGCATATTGTGCAAGGACACGTCGATACAACTGCCGTATGTGTGCAAAAAAAAGAGGAAAATGGAAGCTGGCGTTTTTGGTTCGAGTATCCTGCTGAAAAAGGAATTACCGTAAGTAAAGGTTCTATTACCGTAAACGGTATCAGTCTGACGGTAGTGGATTCGGAAGAAGGGGCTTTCTCAGTAGCCATTATTCCCTATACATATGAACACACCAATTTTAAATACATGGAAGAGGGGAGTAAGGTAAATATAGAATTTGATATTATCGGCAAGTATGTTCAGCGTCTTATAAAAGGGTATCAATAAAAAAGAGCGCGAACTTGTTTAGCTTTTCTTGTCCGCGCTCACTTACTATTCGAGTGATAGCCAATCTATTCCTTTCTTTAAAAGGGCTTGTGTGTCTGCTTCGAGGCTACCCGGTTCGGGCTGATAATTATACTTCCATGCAGCCAAAGGAGGCATGCTCATGAGTATTGATTCTATGCGTCCTTGAGTTTCGAGTCCAAATTTGGTGCCCGCATCATACACGAGATTGAATTCTGCGTAACGACTTCTTCGGATGAGTTGCCACTCTTTTTGTCTTTCTCCAAAGGGCAATTGGCGTTTACTTGATACAAGCAACTTGTAAGCAGGTACAAATGTGTGTCCTACCTCTTTGACAAACTCCCACAAAGCCACCTTACTCATTTGCTCATCTTCGGTCAGGCGGTCAAAGAATATGCCGCCAATGCCACGAGTTTCTTGTCTATGGGGAATAAAGAAATAGTTGTCTGCCCAGTCTTTAAATTTAACATAATAATCTTTATTGTGTTTATCACAGCAGGCTTTTAGCATGCTATGGAAGGCGGCAGCGTCTTTCTTATCGATATAATGAGGGGTGGCATCGATGCCACCACCAAACCAGTATTGACCATTAGAAGCTTCAAAATAACGCACATTCATATGGATGATGGGAACCCATGGATTGAAAGGATGCAGCACTATTGAAACACCGGTAGCAAAAAATTCTCCTTCTGGCAATACACCCTTCTTTACCAAAGGAGAGGGGGCACTGCCATACACCGCTGAAAAATTAACACCTCCTTTTTCTATCAATTGCCCGTTCTGAATGATTCTTGTTCTTCCACCTCCACCGCCCGGGCGCTCCCAAAGTTCCTCCTCAAATGTTGATTTACCATCTAAAATTTCCAGTTCTTGACATATGTGGTCTTGTAGTCCACGAAACCAATCAGCAATTATTTTTTTGTCTAATTCATTCATACAAGTTGATATTTTAAACTTTTGTTTAAATCAAGACTAAAATGGATAGCCTATACCTATGTTTAAAAGAGCAGCGTTGCTTCCACTGAAAGGTTTTCTGATAGACAATTCATTTAGTACCCATCGATTACCGATGGGGCGAGCTGGGTCTATTGCTTTAATACCTAAATCTAAACGAAGTAACAGAAAAGTAAAATCGAAACGAAGTCCAAAGCCAGTACCTACGGCTATTTCCTGCCAGAACTTTTCTGTAAACTGAGCACCGGGGCGGTCAGGGTCTTTACTTAGCGTCCATACGTTGCCCATATCTACAAATAAGGCACCATTGACAATCCACCAAATTTTAAATCTATACTCTACGCCACCTTCTAAAATGATATTTCCCGGTTCTTCAAAGCGGTATGAAATGTTGCCATTGTTATCTATATGATTGTAACTACCGGGACCCAGACGTCTTGGAGGCCATGCCCTTATACTGTTGCTCCCACCGGCAAAAAAGAATTTTTCGTAAGGAACCGTAGTAGAAGTTCCATAAGGCCACACTGCTCCTCCAAGAAAACGCATGGCAAGTGTTGTTTCTTTAGATAGCGGATAGTGATAACGAAGGTCTGTGTAGAATTTTAAATACTTAAAATAGTTTAACCCAAAGAAAGTATTGTCTCTTTTTAGTATTGTATTGTTAAATAAGTTCAGTATAGCACCACCTGATTCGCCATAAAATCGAACAAAGCGAGATATGGTGTTGTCACTTGAAATATCGTTGTAAGTCCAGCTTCCGTGTGAGCTGGTGATGAATGCATTTCGAAAACTTTGTTGTATAGTTGGCGATGACAACTGTGCTAAAAAAGCATCGAGGGCAGCGGTTTTTTCTGTGTTTACAATATTGATATCAAGCGGAGAAAAATCATAACGGTAATAAGGAATTCTGCGCCATTGGTAGTTGATATACAAGTTTGAGTTTCTTCTGGTATATTCTGGACGGTTGGTAAAGTTAAACGATAAACCAATAATTGTTTTGGGCTGCTTTTGAAGGAATTTGTATTGCCACTTCTTTGGTAAAAGAAAATGAGGGATACTAAGACTGCTGCTGTAGTTCACTTCCGTAGTAGAATACACCTGTGATTGGTCGGTAAGGCTGGTTTGTCCATCTATAGCGAAGCGAAAGCTATTTTCAAATACTTCAATGCCCCCAAATGGGTTTCTGTTTTTTAAGCTGAAGTTAACAAAAGGACCGGGTAAACCTTGCACTACGTTTAAGCCGGTTTCACTGGTAAACGAGAACTTTTCCATAGGGGCAGCACTAATGATGGGAGTCAAGTTGGTGGAGTCGTTATCTTGCAAAGTAATGTTGACGAACTTAAACATATCAAGGGAGGAGAGAGCTTGTTGCGTCTTGCGTATGCTTGATTCTTGAAACCAATCGCCTTCATGGAGATAAATCTGCTGTGCCAATATATTGGAATTGAACTTCCTGTCAGCGAGGTATATACGCACATGCCTGCCGTCGTATGTTTGTAAATACTGGGCTCTGGCTGTGTCTATGCGACCACCGTTCTTGTTAGAGGGTACGACCAGAAAATAAGGTGCCGTGAGTTTATAGCGTAGATGCTTCCCTTGTAAGTTATCAGGGGCTATTTGCCCTAACTCCCTGCCCAAAATCTTTACATTTAGCTTGCTGGTGTCTATCCGGCTGGGGACATTGATGACAAAGCGTATGGCTGCACTTTTCCGGCTTTGAGAAGTATCTACTTCTATGGTAATGTAGTCGCGGGTAAAGCGAAAATATCCATTTTCACGCAAATAAGATTCGATACTTGCTCGCATGTTGTCCAAACGGTCTCTGTCATAGTGATGCAGCACTTTGCTTTGCCGCTGTATGAATGATGAAAGAAGGGTGTTAAGGTCTTCTTGTGCACTGATTACTTCTATGCTGTCCACCCTGTAGGCGACGCCTTCATGAATTATGTATGTAACCTTGGTCAAACGCCCCTGTTTAGAAATGGTATCTGTTTTGAAAGTTACTTCGCATTCAAAAAAACCCTTAGTATGTAAAAAATTGCGCAGGTTTCGTACCGACTCGTATGTTTTACTTTGGTTTAGAATAACTGGAGGTTCCCCCACCACACGCATGAGAAAGTTGCCTTCTTTTAGCTTTGTTTCTAGCTTTTTTAGTTTCTTGTCCCGTTTGTAAATCAGCTTATTTACCTTTGTATTGTTGCCGACATGTTTTTCTATCTTTTTTTGGTATTTTTCCCTGTTTTGGTTGATTTGCTGCTTTACACGTTCGGGATTGAAAAACTGTTTTCCCAGATAGTAAATCTCCACATAAGGCATGAAACCAAAAATTTTCCGATTGGGGCGCTGCATGAGATACGGTTCGAAGAGCTCCCTGTCCAATGAATCTGTTTTAATTTCTTGACGATACAATATGTATTCATTCTCTTTAAGGGAAAGTATGCTAAAGCAGCTGGGTAGAAAAAACAGCGACAGAAGTCCAAAAACTGCTACTTTTGCTTTTGAATACATACGTGCCTTCATCGGAAAATCTATGTGCAATGATAACGAATAAATGGAAAAAGACCTTATGGCAATTGCAACAGAAGAAGTATAGAAAACAGTTAGGGCTTTTTGTGGTAGAAGGTCGCAAGATAATAGAGGAGTGCTTGCGTTTTGCGCCGAAGCGCGTGGAACGGGTTTTTGCAAATAAACAATTGTATGCACTATGGCAAGACGCTTATCCGCAAATTTGTATAGAAGCAGTGCCGGAAAGCGATATTCAGGCATACAGTGCCTTGGAAAACAACAAAGAAGCTATTGCCATCGTACGTATCGAGCCTGTCGCAAACGAGACGCTTTTTCAAAAGCAGCAGAACTTGATTGTATATCTGGACCACGTACAAGACCCCGGTAATCTGGGCACTATCATGCGCATCTGCGATTGGTATGGGCTGACTTATTTGCTCGCCTCTGAAGATACCGTAGATGTATGGAATACTAAAACCATACAGGCAAGCAAAGGGAGTTTTTTGCGTGTCAACGTACATTATTGCTCCATAGAAGATGCTTTAAAAACTATGAATCAAAAAGCAGTTGTTTGGGGGGCAGACCTCGAGGGGCAGAATATTCATCTTATTGAAAAAAAGGAAGAGGCAGCATATGAAAGTTTGCTGTTAGTCATGGGAAACGAAGCCAATGGAATACGACAAAATACACGGGCGTTTATTGACAAGTATGTAACCATTCCTCGCTATGGCGAAGCAGAATCATTAAATGTAGCTATGGCTACAGCCATTCTTATAGATAACCTTAAAAGAGTGGGCTATTGATGGCTTCATCTTTAAGCCGCTTGGCAATATCATGCCCAAGATACCTCTCTACAGCATAATGAATTATATAAAGAAGAGGTGTGGTAAGTATGGCGATTAGAAACTTGTAAGAATAGTTGATGATGCCAACAGATATAACTTCTTTCAAACTCCAAGGTCCAAAAATATAAAAAGCTATATAAATAACCACAAAGCTATCTATGAATTGGGAAATAATTGTTGAGCCGGTAGCTCTGAGCCATATGTACTTTTCGCCGGTTCGTTTTTTAAACAAAGCAAACACAGTTGCATCTATCAACTGACCAATCAAGAAAGCAGTAAGCGAGCCGATGATAATTCCCAAGCCTTGGCGATATATGGTGTTGTAAGCATAGTTTATATCTATGGGGGGGACGACTTTCTCTTTGTATATGGCAATCCAGAAATCGGCAGCAGGCAACTCGGTTGTTATGCTAATGCCTACAAATGCGTAGGCGATAAGGGCTGCCGTAAGGATGGATAAATAACGAACACCGCCTTTACCGAAATACTCATTCACGATATCTGATATGATAAATACAACAGGCCATATCACAACACCTGCAGAGAGGTTAAAATCCAGACGGGTTCCCATAATTGGAATTTGAGCAGGAGGGAGCCCCAACAACCCTTCGAGAGAAAATATTTTTACGCCTATCATTTCTGCCAGCAGAGCATTGCTGATAAAAATACCACTTAATACAAGAAGCAAATGAGTTCTTTTCCGGTAATATTGCTGTTCTTTATGCATGTGTCTTACTGTGATTCAGTTGGTTGAGATTAAGTTGCATGCCTTCTTTAGCTATATATACAGAGGGAAATATGCGTTCTGCTTCTTCGCGGAAAACGCTACGGTTGGGGTAGCGGTAAGAAAAATGCCCAAGCAAAAGATGCTTTGCGCCGCATTTTTGTGCGATGGTAGCCGCTTCTTGCGCCGTTGAGTGAAAGGTTTTTTCTGCAAGTACTCGGTCTTGCTCCAAAAAAGTAGCTTCATGGTAAAGCAGCGTTACTTCTTTACAATACTCTATGATGCGTTCATCATAGGCGGTATCGCTACAATAGGCAAATGATAGTTTAGGTAAAGGCTCTGTATAATCGTCGCAGTGGTACAAGAGAGTACCATCTTCTGCCAAGATATTTTCACCTGCTTTCATGCGACGTATGTATTCGAATGGAATGCTGCTGGTATGCTCATTTGCCAGAAACCGGCGCTCTTGCTGAATCTGTGTTATGCGGTAGCCTACAGTAGGAATTCGATGCTTTAAGGGAAAAGCAACAACCTCCCAGCGGCTATCTTTATACACTGTAGAAAGGGTGTCCTCGGGCACAGTGTAGTATTCAATAGCATACTTCAATTGCGTATCGGAAGCCCTTAGAATAGCTGTTAGTATCTCTGCCAAACCATGGGGGGCATATATAGTCAAGGGCAGCTTGCGTCCATGCATGTGCATGCTCATGATGAGACCTACCAAGCCTATATAATGGTCTGCATGCAAGTGAGAGATAAATATGCGTCTCAATTTATTGTAGTTACCCCCATAGCGGAAAAAGGGAACTTGTATGCCTTCACCGCAGTCAATAAGCCATTGCTCGTCGTTCAAGTTGCTTAGCAGCAAGCCAGAGGTGTAATACTCAAAAGAAGGCACAGCGGCTGCCGTGCCCAGTACCGTCAACCATATGGGGTTCATATTGTCTATTCTTGTTCTTGGTCGTGATTATTGTTCAGTTCACGTTCTATCTCATCCATAAAAATAGCCTCTATGGCTTCGTGTTGGGTAGGAAGGATGTTGATGATGCGGTCTAATTGTGAAATAGAAAGCAGTTTGGCTACATGCTCATTAACCTCACACACCACAAAAGAGCCTTGGTGCTCGTTACTGAGTTTATTGCCTACTAATATGGCGCTAAGCCCCGAAGAATCGATGTATTTTACTGCTGATAAGTTGAGTACAAAGTTTTTAAAGCCTTCTTTTTCTACTAAGTCGTGAAATATAGATTTTAGCTCGGAGGTATTGATTGCATCCAGTTTGTGCACCTGCGGTGCTATAATGGCTACTTTTTCGTTTTTTTCTATATGAAAATTCATAGTTTTACATGGTTTTATGTCAATAATAACTGTTCTGTTTCCAGATAGTTGTTAACATTGCTTTCTATCCGCTTCATAAGCGCTTCGGTAGTGAGGGAGGGGTCTGGTTCTATGGTTTCACCTGTCATAGTGGTATATAACTCCATGTAGCGGCGCATAATATCTTCTACCACTTCATTGGTCATGGTAGGCACACGCTGTCCTTCTTTGCCTTGAAAGCCATTCTCTATGAGCCACTGCCGCACAAACTCTTTAGACAATTGTTTTTGAGGCTTTCCCTCTTTTTGAAGCTGCTCATAGGTGTCCCAATAGAAATAACGGGAAGAGTCCGGCGTATGTACTTCATCTATCAGGTGTAGCGCTCCGTTATGTAAGCCAAATTCATACTTTGTATCCACAAGAATGAGATTACGCTCTCGCGCCATTTGAGTACCTCGTTCAAAGAGCTTCAATGCAACTGCTTCTATTTGCTCATAAAGAGGTGCTGGCACAATTCCTCGCTTGATAATTTCTTCTTTGCTTATATCTTCATCATGCCCGCTGTGTGCTTTGGTGGTAGGGGTGATGATGGGAGTGGGGAGCGGGTCGTTCTCATGAAGCCCTTCAGGCAAGGGCACTCCACACAACATACGATGACCAGCCTTGTATTGACGCCATGCGTGTCCTGCCAAGTACCCTCGTACGACTATTTCTACTGGAATGGGCGCACATATCTTCCCGACGGTAACATTTGGGTCAGGCGATGCTAAAACCCAGTTCGGGACAATATCGGCAGTCCTTTGCAGGAAATGCAGCGCTATACGGTTAAGTATTTGCCCTTTGTAAGGTATGGCGCGCGGAAGAATGACATCAAAGGCAGAGATGCGGTCTGTAGCGACCATAATCAGGCGGTCTTTGAGGAAATAGAGGTCGCGTACTTTGCCGCGTTGCTTCTTTTCTACATTGGGAAAAGAAAAATCTGTGTATTGAATGGCTGCTAACATAAACTTAATTGTAAGTTTCTTTTGGGCAAGCAAGTTACAAATTTTAAGCGTATGCAATCCTTTTTGTCAAGGTTGTAGCAGCTCTTCTTTCATGATGACTCCATGTTGATATAGCATCTTCTTGCTGCCTTCTTTAGTGTGCACTATCCACTCGCCATGAGGTAGTCCATTGGCAAAGCGACCGATGCGTTTTTCTTTGCCCTCCGGACTGTATTCTATGTAAGCGCCATGTTTATAACCGTACTTGTAGGTTATCTTCTCGTGTATTTTTCCGTTGGGGTAGTAGTATATGGCTTCCCCTTCCAGCCTCCCGGACTTGTAAGGCTCTTTCTTTTGCAATTGTCCCAATTCATCGTACGTTTCCAACCAACCCTCCAGCACACCTCCTTTATATTCTCTTTTCTCTTTTACATTTCCGTTGGTATAATACTCCAACCACTTGCCGAGCGGTTTGTTTTTGTATAATTTATATTCGCGTAGCTTATTGCCCAGAGAATCAAATTCTACAACAGACTGCTCTATTTCTCTGTTTTTGTATTGAATCATCTTGGCTATTTGTCCGTTTTTATGATAATGGGTAGCTTGTCCTATGCGGTGTCCCATATCATAATAAATTTCTCGGCGTATCTTCCCATCGGGGTAGTATTCTTTATATGGTCCATGAGGTAGGTTTTGCTTAAAGAATCCTTCTTCCAGTAGTTTGCCTTCTGGGTTATAGCGCCTGAATATTCCTTCTCTCATGCTTTTTTTGACCTGCATTTCTATAGCTAAGGCACCTTTGGGTGTGCCTGTTGTATCGAAGTAAGTTCTAATCCATCCATCTTGAAAGCTATCTATATAACTCTCTTCTGACTTCAAAGCCCCCGAAGGGTAGTAGAGTAGCGCCGTGCCGTGTTGTTTTCCTTCTTTGTATTCAATTTTGCTTTTTAATACACCATTAGGGTAATATTCGAGCACTTCACCATGAAGTTTACCGTTTTTGAACTGGCTCATGTTGCGCAACACACCGTCATGATAAAAAGATTTAGTAAGTAGCATCGTGTCATTACGGTATATGGTGTATTGCAATGTATCGCCATTCGGATAGAAAACGATGTAGTCTCCATCTAATCTTCCAAAAGAGTTGTAATGTGCAATGGCTTTGATAGGGGAGCCAGTGCTATCGTAATATTGATAAAATACACCAACACGTAACCCTTTTTCATAAGTACCTTCAACGGCTTTTCTGCCACTCTTGAAATAAGTACGGTACTCTCCGTGCAGTAGTGTATCTTCTGGAAATATCAGTACCCCAAAACGAGCTTTTACTACATTGGTGTCTGGATACTCCAATACAAAAACATCTTTTATTTGAGCAGTCGAATAAAAGTTGACACCCACAATTAACAAACCTATGACAAGGCGTTCGAGCCCATATAAGTGAGTTGGTCGAGCTTGCAAAAGAGCCCGTCGAACTCGTAAGTAAGCTCGTCGAAATTCAATACTTAACATAATGTAACTTATTTTACAAATTATACAGAGCGTTTAGGCGAGCCATCATGCTCAAGAGACGCATGAAAAAGTTCGAAAGTTTGATCTGAATAAAAAATAATAATCTTGTCAATGCGCTTACCTGTTATTTTTTCATAATCGCTAACAGGAAACGAAGGCAGTATCTGATTAGTTTCATCTTTTTGGGCATTCCTAAAAATAGGAAGTTCTCCAAAGAGCAGCCAGTTGATGTTGATGTGCGGATATGTTTCATGAAGCTTGTTGATAAAATCAATACTGGGCTTATTGCGCCCGGCTAATAGGTGTGAAATAGTTGCCCGAGGCACTCCCATACCGTCCGCAAACTGAGAAGGTGTTACGCTTAATATTTTTAACAAATGCTTTAAGCGCTCGTTAATTAAATTAACATTTTGAGTCATATTAACAAATGTTTTTAATAGACTGTTTCAATATTGATAACAAATATAACAATTAACTTTTGTTATCAGCAAGTTTTTGTATAATATTTAACATTTGTTAATTCTTTTTGACAAAAAAACAATGAGATTCATTTCTCTTTTTTTGCTCACATTTAAGTTATATTTGCCAATATAAGGCAACAACAACCAAACATTAAAAACTATGGAGATTAAAAATGCAGTAATAATAGGTGCCGGCACTATGGGAAATGGCATCTGTCATATATTTGCCCAGCACGGTTACACCACCACGATGGTTGATATTCGTAAAGAAGCGCTTGAAAAAGCCCTTTCTGTCATATCTAACAATATGGACAGGCAAGTAAAGAAAGGAATTCTAACTGAAGATGAAAAAATAGCTGCGCTTGCCCGCATAAAAACCTCTACTGAACTTACAAAAGCTGTAAAACAGGCAGATATTGTGATAGAAGCCGCTACCGAACAAATAGACATTAAAAAAGAATTATTTCGTCAAATAGACACTCACGCACCGGCTCATGCTATCTTGGCGAGCAACACCTCCTCTATTTCGATAACTACCTTGGGAGCGGTTACACAACGTCCAGAAAAAGTAATCGGCATGCACTTTATGAACCCGGTGCCAGTTATGAAATTGGTTGAAGTAATACGCGGCTATATGACTGATAATGAGACCACTAAGGCAATCATGGACTTATCTATTGCTTTAAACAAAGTGCCTGTAGAAGTAAACGATTATCCGGGTTTTGTCTCTAACCGTATTTTAATGCCCATGATAAATGAAGCCATTGAAGCACTCTTTCAGGGGGTTGCAGGTGTGGAAGAGATAGACCAAGTAATGAAGTTGGGCATGGCACATCCTATGGGACCTTTGCAATTGGCAGACTTTATAGGGCTTGATGTTTGTTTGTTCATCTTAAAGGTGCTTTATGATGGCTTTGGAAGGGATAAATATGCTCCCTGCCCCCTATTGGTAAATATGGTAGAAGCCGGCGAGTTAGGTGCTAAAAGCGGCAGAGGCTTCTATGACTGGAGCGACCACAAAAACCTTAAACCTTCACCACGTTTCAGTAAATAAATAATGCAGAGTACATAAAAAAGCGCTGTACCACTCTACAGCGCTTTTTTATGTAAAAATACTGATGTAAAAGTTACACTATATGACTAATACGCAGTATTTAGAATACATAAGCTCGTAACAGCTACTTCCGATTTGCCACAAGAGCCCAAAACTACAATAAGAAAATACCAGCATATCCCACTGCCTAAAAAAAGTAGTCCAACTATTCATTAACACCTTGGGGGCTTCTTTTTGTTGATCTGTTCCGGATACATGATTGGCTTTCCTTTCTATCTTTCCGATGGGAGTACCGTATATGACTCCACCTTGTACTTTTTCTTTGGATTCTGTACTACTTGTATCATTTAACGAAGCTCTGTTTTTTTTTTCGCTATCCTCGCTTGCAGGATAGCGGACCGGCATTACAATAGTATTTTGTGAGTTCCCTTCTTCTATGCCTTCTAAAATAAGGTTAAATACTGCGCTCCAATCAGGGATTACAATAATATCCGTACGTCTATTGATACGCCGCCCTTCTGGGGTGGAATTGTCTGCCAGTGGATACCGGTCGCCCTTTCCGGAAATAGCCACCTTGTCTTGGGGAAAATTACAACTTGCCATATAACGCCCTACTTCTGAGGCACGTGCCAAACTCAACTCCCAATTATTTTTGTAAAGCGGGTGCCCACGAAGTGGGATATTGTCTGTATGTCCTTCTATGGTAATATTAATACCAGCTATTTCATTAAGTGTTTCACTCAAATACTTGATAGCTCTTTGCCCTTCCGCACTAATACGAGCACTACCGGTCGGAAACAACAGCTCATCCAAGATAGTTATACGCACCCCGTCTTTCTCTTTGATTACTTGGATGTTGTCTATTTCATGAGTAAGCAAAGTGTGGACTATCTGGCGGCGTATATACTCCAGTTGTTGCTGATAAAGCGTTGCTTTGTCTATAATCTGAGAATAGCGGTATAGTTTTTGTGCATTGCGTCGCTCCTTCAGCTGAGACTCTCCAAGCATACGCACCAATTCATCTGCTTGGCGTGCAAGCTCCATAGAGTCTTCTTTAAGCCGTAGTAATTTGGTTTGGTACTCTCTAAGTAGCTGCTCTTGTTGAGCCATTCTCTCTTTTTTGCTTCCCTTCATTGCCTGCTTATAGGGTGAACATGCAGCAAAAGGCAATGAGAACAGAAGTAATCCCATTGCCCAATAGCGAGAAGAAGTCCATAGCCTGCGCATAGTATAATTACTTTTCGTATTTCAAACGTTTGATAACGCATTCAAGTTACTAATATAAATATATACGAAAAGTAACAAAAAAAGTTACATCTTACACGGTTAGTTCGAATTCTCTAAGCGCTTGATTTAAAGATGTTTTAAGATCTGTACTCTCCTTTCTTTTTCCTATAATCAAGGCGCATGGTACATGGAACTCACGATTTCCAAACTTTTTGGGATAAGAGCCGGGAATAACTACCGAGCGTGGTGGAATGTAACCGCGAAGTTCTTTTACCTCACCTTCGTTAGAGACATCAAATATCTTGGTACTCATGGTCAGAGTTACATTCGCCCCCAGTACGGCTTCTTTTCCCACCCTTACGCCTTCTACTATGATGCAACGGGAGCCAATGAAAGCGCCGTCTTCTACGATAACAGGTGCCGCTTGTGGTGGTTCCAATACACCACCTATGCCAACCCCTCCACTTACATGGACATTTTTGCCTATTTGAGCACAACTCCCCACCGTAGCCCATGTGTCAATCATAGTACCACTATCCACATAAGCACCTATATTGATATAAGAGGGCATAAGAATGACACCTTCGTTTACAAAAGAACCATAACGGGCAATGGCATGGGGTACTACTCGCACTCTTTTCTGTGCATAGTCTGACTTCAAAGGAATTTTATCATAAAACTCAAAAGGACCAAGCTTAATGCTTTCCATTGGCTGAATTTGAAAATACATGATAACAGCCTTTTTTACCCATTCGTTTACTACCCATGTGTCATTTTCTACCGGTTGTGCCACACGCAACTGCCCCTTATCCAGCAAGTCAATGGTTTGCCGGATAGCGTCTTGCACTTCTTTTTCTTGCAAAAGTTCGCGTTGGTCCCAAGCCTTTTTTACTAAGTTTTCTGCATCCATATTAAATAAAGTTTTACTTTAATATAAGTTGTGTAAACGTTTGAATAACAATTAATTACAATTAAATAAAAAATAAAATTTGGCACAACAATAAATGATGTACACTTAAGCGTGAATATAGAAGAATATTGTCGTAATAGCAATTACAAGAATGTATCCGATATGGCAAAGAGCCAACACCTTTCTTTACCTTCTCGATAGGAGACAACAATCCTAACTCCTAAACAAGAGTTAAGAAGTTCCTATTATTCTACCCTGTTATCCCCCCCCCTTTTTTTTTCTAAGAACCTACATAGGAGAATCACAATGACAGGAAAGCCTTGTTTTCAAAACTTTCCAACAATATGTGTTTGCTTAAATCACAAATAATTTATTCTCAATTTTTTGTTAAAATTTTTAACAAAAAATTGAGAATAACCTAAAATTTGATTTTTACAAATCTTATTCTTACATTCGCTTATTATTCTCTAACAACCATAAAGTATGTCTAAACTATCGCTGACAGAGGAGAATTATTTGAAAACTATTTATATGCTAACAGAAAGAAGTGAGGCGGTACATAATCAGAGTATAGCACAAGCCCTTCAAAATACACCTGCATCCGTGAGTGATATGTTAAAAAAATTAACAAAAAAGGGACTTATTCAGCATGAGCCATATAAACCTATACAGTTAACTTCAAAAGGCAGGGAAATTGCAATAAATATTGTCAGGAAGCATCGTTTATGGGAGACTTTCCTGGTAAAATGCCTTGGTTTTACTTGGGAACAAATTCACCCTATTGCCGAACAACTGGAACACATAGAAAGTGATCTGCTCATTAGTCGCTTAGACGAGTATTTAGGCTATCCAAAATATGACCCTCATGGCGATCCTATCCCCTCTCCTAACGGTGATTTTCAGCCTGTTGAGGGTTTTCCTTTGTCACAAGCTCCCACTGGGAAAAAACTAAAAGTAGTAGCTGTTAAGAATGATAAAAAAGACTTTTTAAACTATTTAAATAAGATAAACCTATTCATTGGATCACATATTTATGTGATAGACAGAATTTCTTTCGATTTAAGTATAGAAGTTGATATAAACAACAAAGTATTGAACTTATCCCATTTGATAGCTTCCCAAATTATTGTAAATCATGAAGACAATATTCAATAGAACTTTTGTTTACATAACAATATTTATAAGCGCTTGCATAGTGCTTGCCTGCTCCAATGATAGACAGCAAAGTTCCCAGCGTTACAAAGCGCGCATTGTAGTTACAACCAACATTATGGCGGATGTTGTTCGTAACATCGTGAAGGATTCAATGGAAGTGACGAGTATTATGGGTCCCGGTGTAGACCCCCACCTATATAAAGCTACACAAAAAGATTTTACCTTGTTTAAAGAGGCAGACATCATCTTTTACAATGGTTTACACTTAGAAGGAAAACTAAGTGAAGCCTTGAACAAGCTTTCTCAACAAAAACCCTGTTATGCATTAGGTGATGCTCTACCGAAAGAACAATTGATTCAGGTAGGTAGCTCTACCTATGACCCCCATATTTGGTTCGATCCATTGTTAATGAAAATAATTGTGGCTGAAGTAGCCTCCAAGTTGTCGGTACATTATCCTACAATGGCTGCTTACTTTAAACAAAATGCAGCTTCATATAAAGAAGCGATTGATAGTGTGCACGCTATGATAAAAGAAAAATTTAAAGAAGTGCCTACTGAGCGCAAGATATTGGTTACTGCTCATGATGCATTCGAATACTATGGACGACGTTACGAAATTCAAGTAAAGGGACTGCAGGGAATCTCTACTATATCGGAAGCTGGTTTGTATGATGTGGCAGCGTTGGTCTCTTTCATTATAGGAAATGATGTAAAAGCCATATTTGCAGAAACTACGGTTTCCCCAAAAGCCTTACAGAGTGTGGTAGAAAGCTGTCAAAACAAGGGGCATAAAGTGAAATTGGTTCCCGGTCTATACTCTGACTCTTTGGGAGACGCTTCTTCCCCTGCAAGCACTTATTTAAAAATGCTTGTTTTTAATACAACTTTAATAGTTGATAATATAAAGTAAGTAATGATACAACAAGTAGAATTCCCCATCTTGGAGGTACACGATTTGAGTGTACGTTATCATAATAAAACAGCACTTTGGAATATTGACTTTACACTTCCTTACGGAGTGTTGGCAGGCATCATAGGTCCTAATGGCGCAGGTAAGTCAACGCTTATCAAAGCCATTATGGGTTTGGTTCCTGTGCATAGCGGATATGTCAAGTTGTTTGGCGAATACTTGAAGAAGGTAAAGCAAAGAGTAGCTTACATACCTCAAAAAGAAGAAGTAAACTGGGACTTTCCTATCACTGTGAAAGAAGTTGTTGAAATGGGACGTTTCCCTTACTTAGGACCATACAAAAAATTAACGACACAAGACTACGACATCGTAGCGCAAGCAATGGAACGTGTAGGTATTTCTACATTAGCCAACCGCCAAGTATCTGAACTTTCAGGAGGTCAGCAACAAAGAGTGTTTTTAGCAAGAGCATTGGCACAAGATGCAGACATTTATTTCATGGATGAACCCTTTACCGGTATCGACATTGCTACTGAGCACGCTATTATTTCTCTTCTAAAAGACATGAAAGCACAAGGCAAGACCATAGTAGTTGTTCATCACGATTTATACTCAGCATATGATTACTTTGATTGGGTGGTATTGCTAAACGGACACTTGGTAGCTTCAGCACCTACTGAAAAAGCTTTTACTCCAGAGTTACTACAAAAGACCTACGGTGGAAAGTTGACTACATTAACCAAAATTGCGCAAATTATAAAGCAAAGTTTATGATGGAGTTTCTTCCTTCTACTTGGTATATCCTCATTAGTGCCTTGTTCTTAAGTATATCCTCCTCTATATTAGGTAGTATATTGTTTCATCGCCGGCAAGCACTCGTTGGCGATGTGATTGCTCACTCTGTGTTGCCAGGGATTTGTATTGCTTTTCTTCTGTTTCAGGGAAAAAATTTGTTTTGGTTTTTGGTAGGTGGCAGCAGCACAGCCTTTTTAGCTACTTACTTCATACAATACCTGCATAGAAAAAAGGTTTTATCGGAAGACGTATTATTAGCAAGCACCTTATCTGTATTTTTTGGAATAGGCGTTTTGTTACTATCCTATATACAACAACTGCCTTGGGGCAATCAAAGCGGCATTGACCGCTTTATCTTTGGACAAGCTTCTACTCTATCCTCTCTTGATGCACAAGTGATTGCTATCATAAGCATTGTGGTGCTTGCTTTATTTATAAGTAGTTTTCGCGCCATCAAGGTATGGGTGTTTGATACCCAATTTGCCAGTGCCTTAAATTTTCCATTTAAAATGCTTGAAGGTATTTTGGTTGTCCTACTTTGTGTACTGGCAATGGCAGGACTGCAAAGTGTAGGTATCGTACTGATGTCTGCTATGTTTGTACTTCCGCCTTCGATAGCTTATTTCTGGAAACGCTCTTTCGTTGGCGGCATAGTTGCTGCAAGCTTTGTTTCTTTTCTGGCAAGTGCAATCGGCATCATGCTTTCTTTAATTATCCCTCATATACCCACTGGACCGGCAATTGTTGTGAGTCTGTTTTTCATCCTAATAATAAGTGTTGCTTTCGGGAAGCATAATAGTTTATACAATAAACTAAAAGATAAAAGAAAACACGCCAGTAAAATAGATGAAGAACACGTGTTAAAATCCATCTATAAACTTATTGAGGCGAGTGGAGAAAACCGAACAGATATTTACGCATTGCATAAGCAAACGAAAATGCCTTTCTATAAAATAGAAAAGATTTGTAATAAATTTCAAAAAAGAAAGTTGATAAAATTTACCAAAAATGAAATAGTGCTTACTCCTGCTGGGAAAGCTGCATCGAAACGTATCGTTCGTTTGCATCGTTTGTGGGAGTTATACCTTAGCGAATACTTACAACTTCCGGAAGACCACTTGCACGAAAGTGCCGAAGACATAGAACACTATATTACGCCGGAGATAGAAGCACATCTGCTTACTATTATGAATTTTCCTAAGAAGGACCCACACCAAAAAGATATACCATGATGAGTGATTGGTGGATTATTGTTAATTCTGCATTGACTGCTGCTTGTTGTGGCATACTGGGTTGTTTTATCATCCTGCGCAGGATGAGTATGCTCGTAGATGCGATTTCTCATGCCGTATTGCCGGGCATAGTAGTTGCCTATTTATTCACTGAGTCACTTCAGTCTGTATGGTTACTTATTGGTGCCGGCTTGTCTGGTTTTGCTACCGTTTGGTTGATAGAGTCTATTGCTCAAAAATTTAACTTGAGCGAGGATGCTTCCATAGGTAGTATCTATACTTCAATGTTTGCTTTAGGTGTCATACTTATTTCATCGCTTGCTTACAAAGTAGATTTAGACCAGGAGTGCGTGCTCTATGGCGAGGTATCTCACACACTGTTTGATACACTCATTATCAGCGGGCATAATTTAGGTCCTAAAGCTTTTTATTTACTTTTAGCTCTGTTTGTTGTTAATGCCTCTTTTGTTATCTTTTACTATAAGCAGCTTAAGGTAATGAGCTTTGACGCTGTATTTGCGTCTACTATCGGCATTGCTACTGGAACTTTGCATTACCTGCTCATGGGATTCATTTCTTTGACTACCGTTGCTTCCTTTGAAATGGCAGGCTCCATTCTTGTAATCGCCTATTTCACGGCACTACCTGCCACTGCCTACCTACTGAGCTACAGCCTCTCTGCTATGATAAGCTATTGCTTATTGCTTGGAGGAGTTAGTGCAGTATCTGGTTATTTTATTGCTTCTTGGTGGGGAGTATCCATAAGTGGGGCAACCGTTCTTAGTATAGGTTTGTACCTCCTTCTAGCTATTTTTGTGTCTCCTAAAAAAGGACTGCTTAAATCTTGGTTATATGCAAAATCAAAATAATTGGGATACAATAGTAGCACCGGCGACACCTCATGGGCAATCGGCAGTGGCTGTGATTAGAATTTCTGGAAAAGAAGCTTTTCAGATTGTAAAAAAAATATGGAAAGGAAAAGAGTTAGATAATGCAAAAACGCACACATTGCACTTTGGTAAAATAGTTGATTCAAACAACGAAGTTGTCGATGAGGTACTTTTGTCGATCTTTAGAGCCCCTCATTCCTTCACAATGGAGGACAGCATAGAGATTTCGACACATGGTTCACCATATATAGTACAGCGCGTGCTGAGCCTATTGGTCGAAGCAGGTGCCCGCATAGCAGAACCGGGCGAGTTCACCAAACGGGCTTATTTGAATGGGCGCTTTGACTTGGTACAAGCCGAGGCGGTTGCTGACTTGATTGCTTCCCAGTCTTCTGCTGCACACAGGGTTGCTATGCAACAAATGCGCGGACGTTTTTCTTCTAAGATAAAGCAATTGAGGGAACAGCTGATTCATTTTGCATCCTTGCTTGAGCTTGAATTGGACTTCTCAGAAGAAGACGTAGAGTTCGCAGACCGCACTCAACTGCTTTCTTTGCTAAGTGAAATAAAAAAAGTGGTTCATCACTTAAAAGAATCTTATAAATACGGAAATGTACTAAAGCGGGGGGTACCGGTTGCGATAGTAGGAAAACCCAATGCCGGCAAATCTACTTTATTGAATGCACTTCTTCAGGAAGAAAGAGCCATTGTATCCGACATAGCCGGCACCACCCGTGATGTAATAGAAGACGAAATAACCATTGAAGGAATCACCTTCCGCTTTATTGACACTGCGGGTATACGCGAAACTTCCGATACCATAGAGGCAATAGGTGTGGAGCGTGCCCGACAGAAGATGAAAGAAGCTTCTATTATTCTTTATCTTTTTGATGTCAATACAGCCAATATTGAAGAGGTGCAAGATGCCATTCAAGAGATAGAAAATCTTAATGTATCTTATATCCTTTTAGGTAATAAAATAGATATGCTTTCCGAACACTCCAAGCTTACTGCAATACAAGAAGCCTTGAAAAAAGAAAGTCAGGCGCCTTTCATGTTTATATCCGCTAAAAATGAAAAAGATGTAGAAAATCTAAAAAGCGAATTGCTGAAAAGAGTACAACAGTGGGAAGCTTCACTTCAAACAGACATTATAGTTACGAATGCACGACACTATGAGTTTTTGGAGAAAGCAGAACAAGCGCTGAGCCAAGCTGAGCATGGTCTTTTGTCGCAGTTGCCCAGCGACTTGGTAGCCATGGATGTAAGGGCTACACTGCACTTTTTGGGTGAAATTACCGGCGAAATAACTACCGAAGACTTGCTTGGTAATATATTCTCGAAGTTTTGTATTGGCAAATAGCTTTCTTTTTTTGATAGTGAAAACAATATTGGTTGCCCCCTTAGAGGGCTATTGCTATGTTATTGGATTGGAATGTTTATGCAAAAATAGAAGTTAGAGGCTATGAGCCGTCTCTTCCTCTCCCCCATGCCAGTGAGTACAAGCAGCTTAGAACGTATGCTCTCTTTTCTGTTCGTTAACTTGAACTTTTATGTTACTCATGATTTTTATTCGGAGTAAAGTGGATATTTCGCTACTGCAAGTGGAAATACTAATGAACTCTTAGAAGACACTTTGCTTTTTCATAATAAATATTATGTTAAATAAGCTCATTTTTAATGAATCGTTTCAATATTGATTTTTACATAAATAAAGCGTCTTTTTTTACCTTTTACTTAAATTTTTCTAATTTAGCTGAGGTTTTTTTGAGAGGTAAAACATAAACAAATAATTCCTATGTCTGAATACGCTGAACTTCATTACAACGGTCAAGTGTACCAAATACCGGTTCTTACAGGAACCGAGGGCGAAAAAGCTTTAGATATCAATAAATTACGTGCAGAAACAGGAGGACTGATTACCTTAGATTTAGGCTTCAAGAATACCGCCTCCACCAAAAGTGCTATCACCTTCCTTGATGGAGAAAAAGGAATACTACGCTACAGAGGCTATCCTATCGAGCAGCTGGCAGAAAAATCTACTTTCTTGGAAGTAGCCTATTTGCTTATATATGGGGAGCTACCTTCCAAGAACGAGTATGAAACCTTTGTAAACAAGGTAACTCGTCACACACTCATAAACGAAAACATACGTAAAATTTTTGAAGGGTTTCCTGCCAATGCTCACCCTATGGGAGTGCTCGCGGCTTTAGTTTCTTCTTTGTCGGCTTTCTATCCCCGCCCCGAAGAATCTTCCATGAGCTTCGAAGAGCAAACAGACTTAAATATCATTCGCTTGCTTGCTAAGGTTCCTACTTTGGCTGCTTGGTCTTATAAAAACTCACAAGGGCATCCGTTAAATTATCCGAAAAACAATCTTAACTATTGCGAGAACTTCCTGCACATGATGTTTGCCCTGCCGGTAGAAGACTACGAAGTGGACCCAGTGATAGCTCGCGCTTTAGATGTTCTATTGATTCTGCACGCCGACCACGAGCAAAATTGCTCTACTTCTACCGTGCGCATAGTGGGCTCTTCTCATGCAAGCCTGTATGCTGCTATTTCTGCAGGTATAAGTGCTTTGTGGGGTCCCTTGCACGGTGGTGCCAACCAAAAAGTAATTGAGATGCTGGAGATGATTAAAGCTGACGGCGGCAATGTGAAGAAGTATGTGGAGTTGGCAAAAGACAAAAACTCCAATTTCCGTCTCATGGGCTTTGGGCACCGTGTGTATAAAAACTTCGACCCGCGGGCACGCATCATTAAACAGCAAGCAGACAATGTGCTGAATAAATTAGGTATTAAAGACCCACTTTTGGATATAGCCAAGGAGTTGGAGCATGCTGCACTCAATGACGACTATTTCAAAGAACGCAAGCTATATCCCAACGTTGACTTCTATTCTGGCATTATCTATAGAGCCATGGGCATACCTGTGAACATGTTCACCGTCATGTTCACCCTGGGACGTTTGCCTGGTTGGATTGCTCAATGGAAAGAGATGCGCGAAAATGACGAGCCCATTGGTCGTCCGCGTCAGCTCTACATAGGCGCCACCGAAAGAGAGTACGTACCTATGGAAAAGAGATAGAATTACAAACGGTTATCCTGAAAAAAGGGAAGGCGTAAAAGCTTTCCCTTTTTTATTACTTTGATAGAAGAAAAAGCGCAAAGGAAAAAACGTTTTACACTTGGTAGGAAACAAAAAAGAGTCTCGCTTGATTGAAGGGCGGGACTCGAAAGCGATCCCGGCAGGACTCGAACCTGCAACCGACTGCTTAGAAGGCAGTTGCTCTATCCGGTTGAGCTACGGGACCAAAAAAACAGAGAGAAAAATTTAATAAGAAACAAAAGTCGGGGCGGCAGGATTCGAACCTGCGACCCCCTGCTCCCAAAGCAGGTGCGCTAACCGGGCTGCGCTACGCCCCGAACTCGTTTGAGGAGAGGACGGGATTCGAACCCGCGGTACCGCTTTGGGCGGTACGACAGTTTAGCAAACTGCTGCCTTCGACCACTCGGCCACCTCTCCTTTTCCTTGAAAAGCAAGGCAAATATAGAGCAAAGCTCCCTATTGTCCAAATAAATTGCAGTATTTTTTTTAAAAGAAAATTTAAAATATTGAAAGTTAGACTATTAAAAGTGATGATTTTAAATATAAAAAAACAACTATACTTCCATATATTTGTACAAAGCATTAAATTCATAGGCATTTATGCATTTCCTGTTTTCCCCTTCCTACTTTGAAGTGGCTTCATTGTTGATTTTTCTACTCATTGTACTGTTCACATGGTATAAGCTGTATAAAACAGAAAAAAACTATGTTTTTCTTTCTTATCATCGCAGGACTTTTTTATTTAAGAATACACTTCGTCTCTTGGTAATGGTATCGGCAATACTCGCCCTGTTGGCACCATTCAAGCGAATCATGAAGCAACAAGTAAATGCTGACAATCACCACATGTATTTTCTTTTAGACCTGTCAAATAGTATGCGTGCGCAAGACACACCGCCGGGGCGTCTCGAACGTGCTAAATACAGCATATCCAAAATTGTACAGAAAAGCCAGGGTAGCTATTGCATCATTCTTTTTTCTAATGAAGCCATTGTTTACTGCCCTCTGACCCGCGACAAGGAAGCTATATTGGACTTATACCTGCCATCATTGACATTTGGAATCACTTCTGGCGGTGCTTCTAACATAGGCTCAGCCTATACGCTTGCTATAAAGAAAGTAGTAGAAAATCATAAAAAGGATGTTAAAAATTCCATCATATGCTTCAGCGACTGGGAAAGTAACAACCTTCCTGCTACTTCTTTGTTCAAGGATGCGGATATATATAACTTGTCTTTTTACCACGTAGTCATAGGATCTTCTGCCGGCGACCACATCCCATGGAAAACAGGCATACTAACTAAGGATGGCAAAGCTGTATTAACTAAAGCTATGCCCGAAAAGGCATCTGCATTGTGCAAAAGAACAAACAACTGTTCTGTTTTCCGTATCTCAAGAGAGATAGATGATACAGCGGCTTTAATCAAAAGTATCAATGAAAGTGGTGCTACAATTACCAGTGAGCAGCATGTTGCTGCCGAAAACATCTATTACCTCCCTTTGATGGTCTCCATCTTATGCTTAGTTTTAGACCTGCTACTCCCCTTGCCTCTAATATACATTAAACCATGATAGCTTTACTGTTGTGGACGCAGTTGTTGTATTCTTATTTAGTAGCCCCCTATTACAACTATTTGATAGAGGGAACGCAAGAAGCTTTTGCCAGTGGACAATACGACGTAGCAGCCAAAAAGGCATGGAATGCCTATAGCGTATTACCTACACCAGAAGCTTACATCTTCTGCTTGTTTAGTTATTATCAAATAAAAGCATGGGGACGAATAAATAGTTTACCACTTCCATCGTCAGATAAGTGCACAAAGAAAGAGTGGGCATACATCCAGCTCATCAAAGGAGTAGCCGCTTATGAAGACGGGCAACAGGCGGTGGCAATCGAACATTTTCGACAGGCTCTTATTGCCTATCCACTACCCGATGCCGCTTATAATTTAGAATTGCTACTGCGTAAGCAAAGCATCCCTATCCCTCAGCAGAGTGAGCGCCCTACTTCCTCTAATCCACAAGTAAGCAATTTTAAACAGATACTACAATCCATTCAAAACAATGAAAAGCATCGCATACAAAGGAGAAAAGGCAAACAACAAGATGCCGAAAATATAGAATGGTAGTGTATATTTGTACCAATCAAAAAAATATTCTTATGGGTAAAGAAGTTTACATCGTCTCAGCTGTTCGTACTCCTTTAGGTAGTTTTGGAGGTTCCCTTTCAAGCCTATCAGCCACTGAATTAGGGGCAATAGCCATCAAAGGTGCCGTAGAGAAAGCAGGTATTGCTTTCGATTCCGTTGAAGAAGTATTTATGGGAAATGTGGTGAGTGCCAATTTAGGGCAAGCACCCGCGCGCCAAGCTGCCCTTTATGCAGGGCTTTCCAAAGCAACGCCTTGCACTACCATCAACAAGGTGTGTGCTTCCGGCGCTAAAGCCATTGTTTTTGCAGCTCAAAGCATCATGACCGGCAATGCTGATATTGTGGTAGCTGGTGGCATGGAAAGTATGAGCAACATACCTTACTACGTACCCAAAGCCCGCTTTGGATACAAATATGGGCATGCCGAACTCATCGACGGCTTGGCTAAAGATGGATTAGAAGATGCCTATGATAAAGGTGCCATGGGCTGCTATGGTGATGCTACTGCCAAGAAGTATGGCATCAGCCGAGAAGAGCAAGACGAGTACGCCATACGCTCCTATAAGCTGGCAGCAGAAGCCACCGAAAAGGGTTATTTCAAAAATGAGATAGTACCTGTAGAAGTGAAAAGTCATAAGGGTAGTGTAGTTGTTGAAGAAGATGAAGAATATAAAAAAGTAATCTTCGAGAAGATACCTTCATTGCGTCCGGCGTTCACACCCGACGGAACAGTGACAGCAGCTAATGCCTCAACCATCAACGACGGAGCCGCTGCCTTGGTGCTTATGAGTAAAGAAAAAGCAGAAGAACTGGGGGTAAAGCCCATAGCCAAGGTAGTTGCCTACGCCGATGCTGCGCAAGAACCTCAGTGGTTCACTACTGCTCCGGTAGCTGCTGCCAACAAAGCGCTTCAGCGTGCTGGCTTATCAAAAGACGATATTGAGTACTTTGAAGTGAACGAAGCTTTTGCAGTAGTAGCCCTTGCCTTCAGTAAACTCATGGAGGTGCCTATAGACAAGATGAATATCTTTGGAGGGGCTGTATCTATCGGACACCCTCTGGGCTGCTCTGGTGCCAGAATCATGACTACTCTACTCAATGTATTGCAACAGAAGAATGCCAAATATGGACAAATAGCGATTTGTAACGGAGGAGGAGGCGCTACTTCTATCATCGTGGAGCGTGTGTAGAACAAAACATCATAAAAGATAAGGGGGCATTTAGCCCCCTATGCTTTGGGTTAACTTTTATTTTATCAATTCGCTCCCAATGCTTTCAATTTAGCATCCATCGCTTTGCCCTTGTCTTCCATTTTCAGGCGGTAGTAAATTTTGCTCAAAACCGTGATAACATCTTTGTTTTCAGAATTGGCTTTGTGGGCACGTTCCAAATAAGGCAGTGCTTTTTTCAGCAATTCATCCATTTGCTTTAGTTTTGCTTCCGTCTCTTCTTTCTTTAAGCTTTTACTCATATTTTCGACTTCCTCTGCCACCAAAACAGCTTGGTTGTAATAGGCAAAACCTGTATTGGCATTGAGTACAAAGTTATCAGGAAACAGGTCTGCACCTTTTCTGTAGTATTCAAATGCCTTTTCTGCATCTCCTTGCTCATCGTATATAGCAGCTGCCAGTTCGTATAAGCGTGCATCCTTAGGATTTTCTTTCAAGCCCATTTCTATAATGGCGATAGCTTCTTCTGGCTTCTTAAGCTCACTATACAGAACCAAAATCAGATTATAGTAATGCTCAGCCTTACGCCCATAAGACACATCGTCTAATTCAAGAAAGCGCTTAGTATAAGCTACATACTTATCTTTTTTGTCAGCTTCATAAGCCATGGCTGCAGAATAGATAAGTGCAGTAGTGTCTTTGGGCTGTATATTCAAAGAGAGTTCAAGGTTTTTCAAAGCATTATCAAGGTCTTGTTCTTGGTAGAAAGCAACTGCACGGTTCAATGCGATGGCATACAGCTGCTCCATTTCTGCCTTAGCGTCATTATAATACCCCTTCTTCTCAGGCTCTAATTCCATGGCTTTCTTGAAGCCTTCATAAGCTTTGAAGGTCGCGTCTTTGTCTAAGTTAATGAACAAGCCAGTGGGGTCAGAAGCAATGCCTGCGTATATCTTGCCATAATAATACCAGGTCTTTGATTTCGTCGAGGCTTTTGGGTTTTTGATAGCCTCATCGATGGCTGCTTTTGCCTGGTTCAGTTTACCAGCTTCGTAAGCCATAATGGCATTACCCAGACCTCCTTGGGCATGTACAACAACGATGCTCACAAGGAAAAGAAAGATAGATAAAGCACTTTTTTTCATCTTTGTTCGATTTTTTATTTAAACTATTCTACTGAATCCTGCAGTGTATTCTCTTGTGAAAAGCTTTTGGGTGTATCCCCTTCTTCGTTGTCTTTATCGACTTTTGCAATAGAGGATATATCGTCTTTTTTTGTCAACTTAATAAGACGCACCCCTTGGGTGGCACGTCCCATTACACGTATATCACTTACTCGCATTCTGATAGTGATACCCGATTTATTGATAATCATAATTTCATCCTCATCACTTACGGCTTTAATACCAACCAACTTACCGGTTTTTCCTGTAATATTCATGGTGCGCACCCCCTTACCACCACGGCGGGTAATGCGGTAGTCGCTCACTTTGGAGCGTTTACCATAGCCTTTTTCTGAAACGACCAACAAATCTTCCTCTTCATTAGACACACAAACCATACCTACTACGACATCACCTTCGGCAAGGCTTATCCCCCTCACCCCGGTAGCGGTTCTTCCCATGGGGCGCACATCCGACTCATGAAAATGAATTGCCTGTCCTTCACGGGTGGCTATGATGATATGAGCATCGCCATCTGTAATTTCTACATCCAACAGGCGATCGCCGTCCACTATATTGATGGCATTGATTCCAGTTTGGCGTGGACGAGAATAAGCTTCGAGTGAAGTTTTCTTGATTGTGCCCTGCTCAGTACACATAATCACATAGTGATTATTTATGTAGTCTTCATCATCCAAGCTGGGGACATTCAGGATGGTTCTTATCTTGTCGTCCGGTTCTATTTGTATCAAGTTTTGAATGGCTCTACCTTTAGATGTTTTGCTACCTTCCGGTATTTGATACACCTTCAGCCAATATACCTTACCAAACTCGGTAAATATAAGCAGGTAGTTGTGATTGGAAGCGATAAAAAGGTGTTCTGTAAAATCATCATCTTTAGTAGAAACCCCTTTGGCACCTACTCCTCCCCGGCTCTGTGTCCTGTACTCTGCAAGCGGTGTTCTTTTTATGTATCCTTGATGCGATACGGTAATGACCATCGCTTCGTCTGGAATCATATCTTCGATAGAGATATCTCCGGCGGCATGGACAATATCCGTACGGCGTTCATCGCCATATTTTTGTTGTATTTCACGCAACTCTTCCTTAATGATGTCCATGCGTTTGGATTTGTTATCCAAGATTTCTTTCAGCTCTTTGATTTGGGCTGCTACCCTGTCGTGCTCTTCTATGATTTTGTTGCGCTCTAAGCCTGTCAAGCGCTGCAGACGCATGTCCAAAATAGCTTTGGCTTGTATTTCCGACAAGGCAAAGCGCTCTATAAGCTGCTGTTTGGCAGTATCGGGGTCCATGGCTGCTCGAATCAGTTGAATGACCTCATCGAGATGGTCGAGTGCTACCAAATAACCTTTCAATATATGAATGCGCTTTTCTGCTTCGTTTAGGTCATAACGGGCACGACGCACTACCACTTCATGTCTATGTTCCACAAAGTGATAAATCAAATCTTTGAGATTAAGCACTACGGGGCGCCCTTTTACTAAAGCCACGTTGTTGATGCTAAACGAAGACTGAAGTTGGGTGTGTTTATATAAGTTATTAAGTACCACTTGCGGAATAGCCCCTTGTTTTAATTCATAAACAATACGCAAACCTTGTCGGTCCGATTCATCGCGCAAATCTGAAATTCCCTCAATTACTTTTTCATTGATAAGCTCCGCCGTCTTTTCAATCATAGAGGCTTTATTGACCATATAGGGAATTTCTGTAACGACGATTTGCTGCTTTCCGTTTTTGGTTTCTTCCACTTCGGCACGCCCACGAATCACCACACGCCCCTTACCTGTTTTATAGGCTGATTTCACTCCTTTATAACCATAAATGATACCACCCGTAGGGAAGTCAGGAGCGGGAATATGTTGCATCAGCTCTTCAATGGTAATATCGGGGTTATCTATGTAAGCTAAAATACCATGAACCAATTCTGTAAGGTTGTGTGGTGCCATGTTGGTAGCCATACCAACGGCAATACCAGATGCACCATTCATGAGCAGGTTAGGTATTTTGGCAGGCAAGACAGTGGGCTCTTGCAAGGAATCGTCGAAATTGGGCTGAAAGTCAACCGTATCTTTGTTGATGTCAGCCAAAAGCTCCTCTGCTATGCGTTTTAGCCGTGCTTCGGTGTAACGCATAGCAGCTGGCGAGTCTCCATCTATAGAGCCAAAGTTACCTTGACCATCCACTAAAGGGTAGCGCAAAGACCACTCCTGAGCCATACGTACCATAGTGTCATAGACCGAGGCATCGCCATGCGGGTGATACTTACCCAGTACTTCTCCCACAATACGCGCAGACTTTTTGTAGGGTTTGTTATGGTACAAGCCCAGTTCTGCCATGCCATATAATACACGGCGGTGCACTGGTTTAAGTCCATCACGCACATCGGGTAAGGCACGCGACACAATCACCGACATAGAGTAGTCGATGTAAGCCGTGCGCATTTCATCTTCTATATTGATAGGAATAACATTGGGTTGCTCATTCATAGAAATACTACTTTTCATAAGTCCTATTGAAAACGGTCATAGCCGGGGCAAGATACGAAAAAAGGGCTGTTTCTCCTATCAAAACAGCCCTTTTGTTGGGTAAGGTACTTCTTACTTATCGAAACCTCCCTTCTGTTTTTGCAGCGATATTTTGTTTATCTGATGCTTATCCAAACCCGTGTTTTTTTCTTTATCAAACACTTTGTAGCGTTTTCCTTCGTCGGTTCTATAGCTTTTTTTGAATATCCTCCGCCACCAAACGGTGCCACTATAAACTTTCAAATCTTTGGTATTCACCTTTGACCGATCAACCAAGCTACCATCTTTAGCATTTTCCGCACCAAAGAAGTGCGTGTGATCGTCAACAATCATGCAACCGCTCACTTGACACCGCTTGGCACAAGCACTCGTCCCCGCCAATAGAATACAAGTTAACAGTATGTTTATATTTTTTTTCAAAAGTAGTTTCATGTTCAAATATCTAATTTAGTTAAGCAAACGTAAAAATATGGGCAAAAGTTATACTTTTTATTTAGTTGTATAGTACACATGTAAACATCTTTGACAGATAATTTCTATAATTTATTGCAGCATACTTTTGACTTTCTTGCTATGGTCGTTACAAACACAAGTAAGTGCCATATCCACTCGTCATCAAAGAGAGGCATGATATTGTTTGTTTGAAGTGTGTTTGAAGTAATTGCTCCCAACATACTTTGCTTTGATGGTATCGCTTATGCTGGAAGTCGGGCATCTAAGCCTCTAAGTATCTGGATTTAGCAAAGTTACTTAGATAAAAAATATTGCATGGAAATAAGAGGAAAATAAACAAAAAGAGAGACCAAATGCTCGGTCTCTCTTGCTTGGTGTATTCATTGAACTAAATACTGTTTATCAGCTCCAGCTTCTTCTCGAGCACATGAAGTTGCTCTTGCGCTTTGGCAATGCGCTCTTCGTAGGCTTCGCGCATCTTGGCGGCTTCGGGCGAATCACCAAAAAACTCAATGTTATTACGCAAGGTGTCTATTTCCTCACGTATACTGCGTATCTTTTGTGCGATTTGATTACGCTTTTGGTGCAGCTTACGTTCACCGCCTGCTTTGTGTTTGGCAAGACGTATAGTGATAGATAAATCAAGTTCTTCGCGTCTTTCTTCATCCAAGCCGGGGAAGCGCAATACCAGCTCATGCATTGCTTTGATGAAAGCATTTTGGATGCGAGAGATATCCTTGTGCGGCACATGTCCTATAGCAACCCATGCTTCTATCCATTGCTCTATTTCTTCTTCCGGATTTACTTCCGCTAATGCTTCCTCTGTGCGTGCCTTAATTTGCTCTATGAGTGCCTCTTTCTTTTGAAGGTTCTCTACAAAAACCTCTTCTTTTTTGTTATGCAGGGCTCTTCGCTTATCGAAGAACTCATTCATGAGCTTGCGGAAGCCCTCTTCTATCTTTTTACGGGCTTTCTCGGGTACACTGCCTATCTTGCGCCACTCATCTTGCAGTTTCTTCAGTTTTTTAGCTGCTTCTTCTATGGTTTCTTCGGTGGCTCCCTCTACAATGGCTTTCGCTTGCTCAAAAAGGTCTTGTTTTTTCAAAAGATGCTCTTGACGCTCGGCATCCAGTTTTTGGAAGAACTCCCCTTTGCGCTTGAAGAATTGTTTGAATTTACTCCAGAACGCCTTCGATACCTCCTTGCCTTCTTCTTGAGGCACTGGTCCTACTGCCTCCCATTCCTGCTGAATGGCTTTGATTTCATCTGTTTTAGCATTCCATTCTTTGATACGGTCGGAGTCAAATTCGGCAAAAGGTGCAAGCTTTTCAACCAGCGCTTTCTTCTTGGCAAGATTTTCTTGCAACTGCTGTTTGAATAACTCGTCTTCACGGCGTCGTTTTTCATAAATGGCATTTACTGCCTTTTTGTAGCGCTCCCAAATAGCAGCTTTTGCTTCTTGCGGTACCGGTCCCACATGGCGATATTCCTGCTGAAGTACTTTCAGCTGACGGAAAGCCTCACGGACAGGCAACTCCACCAACGCCTCTATTTTGGCACATATCTCTTCCTTAGCTTCCAGATTTTTCTTTCTATCCAGCTCTTTCAGTTCGTGGAAGATTGATAAGTTATTGTAAAACATGTCGATGAGCGCGTTGTATCGCGCCCACAAATCGCGCGCAAAACGCTTAGGCACTGGTCCGGTTTTTCGCCACTCAGCCTGCAAGTGTTTTACATGTCGTATGGTTTCTTCCGTCTCTATGCTTTCTACTATGTGGCGCAGCGCTTCAAGTATTTCTTGCTTGCGCTTCAGGTTGTTTCGCAGTGCTTCCTGCAGTTCTTGCCGTATGGCTTGCCGGCGTTGGCGCAACGCTTTGGCTATTTCAAAGAAACGTTTGGTTTTTTCGTCCGGACGGTATTCGAACCCATCAGCCTCTCCACCGTCGGCGAGGAATTTTTCTAGCGCCTGCTCGCGCTCATCTTGCACGATGGACTTGAAGAAGGGTTCTATTTTGGTAAGTAGACGGTAATATTGCTCTACTTCTTCTTTCGATAGTTTATTGACCGGATGAGCTGCGCGCAGCGCTTCATAAAGCTCATCTTTTGAGTAGGTGGAATAATCTTCTTCCGGCAGCTCGTCCTCTTCGTGGCTTACCTCTTCTTCCATTTCTTCTTCCACCTCTTGGTTCTCTGTTTGATTAGTCAACACATCCTCTTGACTTTGAGGGGCTTCTTGAGCCGCTTGCTCCATTTTCGGGCTTTTCTCTTCGTAGTTCATATGCTCCGTTTTTTAAATGACGAAATCCCTTTTATATGCCTGTTAAATTTAGCAATTTTAACGCAAAGTTAATAATTATGGATAAAATAGCTTCAATCAGACGAGAATACAGCAGTCGAGCATTGTCCGAGCACGAAGTACATAAAGACCCAGTCAAACAGTTTTTGCAATGGTTTGAGGAAGCCCTCCGTTCGGAAGTGCTCGAACCGAATGCCATGCATGCCTCCACTATCGGCTTAGACGGGCGCCCCAAAGGACGCGTTGTATTATTAAAAGGTGTGGAAGACAGCCGATTCATCTTCTTCACCAATTACATGAGCAATAAAGGCAAAGAATTGGCTAAACACCCTTGGATTGCACTCACTTTCTTTTGGGCTGAACTGGAGCGCCAAGTGCGCATAGAAGGGAAAGTGTCGAAGCTATCGGAAGCAGCTTCCGACGAATACTTTCACAGCCGTCCACGAGGCTCGCAGATTGGCGCTTGGGTATCTATGCAAAGCGAAGAGATACCAGGGCGTCAGTTCCTTGAAGCTCGTATGGAAGAAGTGAGCAAACAATACGAGGGGGCAGATATGATACCACGCCCTCCTTACTGGGGTGGTTATGCTGTGGAAGCAGACTATTTTGAATTTTGGCAGGGGCGTCCCAACCGTCTGCATGACCGCATTTGCTATCATTTAGAAAATGGTGTGTGGCATATCGCCCGCCTATCGCCTTGATAAACATGTTTATGCAGCTACAAAGCCTGAAGCCCTCATGCCGATAGAGTGAGGGCTTTTTCTTTACTTTGCAAAAACAACCCAAAAGAAACATGAAACACATAGCCAACTACCGGGCATTGTTTCTTCAGCACCTTGCTCAAACAAGCCCTGCACCGCTTATGTTGGAAATAGAACGTGCCGAAGGCATTTACCTCTACGATACAGATGGTAAAAAATATATAGACCTGATTTCTGGCATTGCTGTAAGTAATGTGGGGCATGGACATCCGGCAGTCGTGAAGGCTATTTGCGAACAAGCACAAAAATATCTCCACACAATGGTATATGGCGAGTATGTGCAGGCGCCGCAAGTGTGTTTTGCACAGGCACTCACCTCTACCCTCCCCCCTGCTTTGAATACAGTTTATTTTACCAACTCCGGAGCCGAGGCAGTAGAAGGCGCTATGAAGTTGGCAAAACGATATACTGGCAGGTATGAAATCATTGCTGTTAAGAATGCTTATCATGGTTCTACGCATGGTGCACTGTCCCTACAGAGTAGTGAAACATATAAGCGGGCGTTTCGTCCTTTATTGCCTTTTGTGAAATATATTAACATTGAAAGTCAAAGTGATTTAGAAAAAATAACACAAAAAACCGCAGCCATCATCATCGAGCCAGTCCGTGCGGAGTGTGGTATACAGATTCCAAGCAAAACATGGATGCAACAACTGCGCAAGCGCTGCACAGAAACGGGAACACTCCTTATTTTCGATGAAATACAAACCGGCATGGGACGCACAGGCACTTGGTGGGCGCTGGAGCATTACGAAGTAGCACCTGATATCCTACTCTCTGCCAAAAGCTTAGGGGGCGGCTTACCTTTAGGTGCATTTATAGCGCCACAGGAAATTATGCACACTTTATCACACGACCCTATATTGGGACACATCACTACCTTTGGAGGACACCCTTTAAGTTGTGCTGCTGGCTTGGCGGCTTTTCATATCATCAAAGAAGTACTGCCAGAAGTAGAAGCCAAAGGGCAACTCATAGAAGACCTACTAAGCAACAACCCGCATATCAGAGAAATCCGACGAAAAGGACTTATGATGGCAGTAGATATAGGCTCATGGGAAAAACTACAAAAGACCATTCAACACGCTCTTCAGTCAGGCATCATTGTAGATTGGTTTTTATTCAACAACCAATCCATACGCATTGCTCCTCCTCTTACCATCACAGAAGAAGAGATAAAAGAAGCTGGTTATTTACTCAATCAAGCAATTTATCGTGCATTTAAGTGAGTAAAACAATGTTAGGGAAAACTTTTTTTCTATATTATATCGTGTAAGCATAGTGTTTTTATTTCCCAAAATACACACCTATGGAGATTCTTAGAGATGTAGCCATCATCCTTTTTTCTTTTTATTTCATGTCAGAAATCGTGGACGTACTTTTCATTAAGAGCCTTGACAACATTGCTGCGCGCCTAAAGTTATCGGAAAGTGTATCCGGTGCTACCCTCTTGGCTTTTGGCACCAGTGCCCCGGAAATAGCTACTGCCCTTTTTGCCCTATTTCTTGCTGAAGCACACCCCGCCACGGGCGTAGGTACCATTGTAGGTTCCGCTATTTTTCAAATATTGGTAGTCATTGGCTTTGCATGCATAGCCAACAGAAGCAAACTAAGCTGGAAGCCCATTTTACGCGACAGCGCCTTCTATGCCTTTTCTGTCATCTTGCTGCTTGTTTTTGTTCAAGACAACAAATTAACACTGCTCGAGGGAGCAATATTGGTCGGCTGCTACATCCTTTATCTGACATTTCTCAATCTATGGATGCGATATATTGACAATGAAAGCAAAGCAGCTGAAAACGAAAGTTATATAAAAGAAGAATATGCCATAGAAGATGTTTTGCCTCGGAGAGGTCTCCTGCGTAAGACAATAGACATAGTAACAGCCCCACTACGTTTGTTGATACGTATCATACCCGACCCTGCGAAATCCTCCCAATGGACTTACCCCGTCTTTATATTGTGCCTCGGATTCATAGCACTTGCCTCTTACTGGATGGTGATGGCTGCCGAACGATTGGCATTACAAATAGGTATTCCTACTGAAATCATCGCCCTGACGATTCTTGCAGGTGGCACCTCTATGCCCGAAATCATCTCTTCCTATATTGTAGCTAAGCAGGGTCGGGGCGATATGGCGATTGCCAATGCCATTGGTAGCAATATTTTTGACATACTCATGAGCCTTGGGCTACCCGTACTCATATATACCCTCATGCATGGCGACATCAGTGGTATAGGCAGCGCCAACATCACTTCCTCGGTGATACTGTTGTTCGCCTCTCTGCTTTTGGTTCTCTTAGCTTTTGTTCTCACCCGTTTCCATGCTACCCGCCTGCTGGGTTACACCCTCATAGTTATCTATGTAGTATATGTATGGGGAGCCTACGCCGGGTGGCTGGAAGTATAAAGCCTGCAAAAAGCTTGTACATATAGCCGGAATGCTTTATTTTTGCTGCACAAATGGCTGCGTAGTACAATGGATAGTACGTGGGTCTCCGGAACCCAAGATTCAGGTTCGATTCCTGACGCAGCCACGCAACAAGCAAAGAAGCGACCTTTTTGGGGTCGCTTCTTTGCTTTAGCTTACTTGCACTCTACTACGGGCTGTGCATTGGCATTCATCTGAATGGCGGGGCTCCACCATCCGCCTTGCCCCAGCCCTCTGACTATTAAAAAAACAGCCAATACCACCATCATGAAGCGCTGCAAAAGCACTCCACTCCCTAACTGCTTAAAACGTTGCAACAACCAATGCCACAAACGATGCGCTCCCAGCAATAAAATCGTAGTAATCAAACCAAAAATAAACATATTGCTTACTGCCCGGACCATATCCCCTTCTGCCATCGACAAGAAGGCTGCTCCATAAACTAGTCCACAAGGCAACAAACCATTAGCAATTCCAAGAAAAAAGCCACCTCCTTGTTTGTTGTATCGTTGCCCCAATTCTCGGAAGAAGTTTGCCAATCGAAAGCCAGCTTTATTTGCCCCCCGCCACTCTATCCAAACATAAACCAACAACAAAGCCCCTGACAAAACAGACAACTGCTGTTGAGTAAGAAACAGAGCTCCGCCCATCCCGATACTACCCAGCAAAAGCCCCAACAAAAGATAGGCAAAAATGCGCCCGCCATGATACAGCAACTGCCAGCTACGAGAACGCCCGGCATGCAAGGCAGCAATCAAGGGAGAGCACATGCCTACACAGTGAAAAGCTCCGCCCAAAGCCAATAAGACAACTCCTATCTTTATCATAATGCTACAAATGCAGTTTTTGCTCCATGTAGTAAGACTGTCCATCCATGCTCCACTGCATTTTTACTTCCCAGTAGCCGGGCAAAAGCCCAGACATATCCAGCTCATATTCCTGCTGGTCTTGTCGAATAGGTACTTCTTTATCGAGGCGCGCATCCGATGGGCGATAGAGCTTAATTTTCCCTTCCTGAATACCGCTATATGGCAACTTTATATACAACTTCTTCGCCGTCTTGTGGTACTCCACCACAGGCTGCTGTTCCAGTGCCCTTGTACGTGTAATGGCATCTATACGTGCCTGATATGCCAGCTCTTCTTTATAGTAGTTTTTATCCACCAAATGAATATCGTCTTGTGCTACACAAATAAACACCAAGTAGCTCATAAAGGCAATAAAGCCTCCGAGCAACAGCGCTATTTTATATCCCCAACTGATTCTCATAGCTTTTACATTTTTAATAATTAGAAAAGAAGCTTGCTTCTACCGTTTCGATGGTTTCATCGGTATTTGCGTTTTTTACTCTGAACTTTAAGAAAGTTTTTCTTCCTGTTATGTTCTTCCTATCCAAAAAAACGAAGAAAATCAACTCTCTTTTTTCTGCTGGCTTTAACGATATCGTCGAGCTTTTTTCACCTTCAAGCTGTACTCGCCCACGAGGCTCTATTAGCTCCAACTGAACCTGCAAGGTGTCGAATGATTTATTCACAATAGAAGCGTTGAATAGATTGCTGATTGTGCCGTCTTCTTGTAGTTGAGCCAATTGCCCCGGGGTACGCAGTATCACGGTCTCTGTGCTGCTTCTACCAAACACCAACACAGCGATAACCCCCAGCAGTATCAGCAGCACCGCCGAATAAGCCCATGCTCTTTTGGTCAGATGGAAAGGTACGCCTTCTTCTATGCTGCGCACAGAGGCATAGCGTATCAATCCCTTGGGTTTGCCCACTTTCTCCATGACTGCATCACAAGCATCTATACAAGCAGTACAACCAACACACTCCATTTGAGTGCCATTGCGGATATCGATACCAGTAGGACATACCTGTACGCAGAGGGTACAATCCACACAGTCGCCTTTGGGTTCGGTAGCTGTTTCTTGATTTTTTTTCAGTTTGCCACGGGGCTCCCCTCTTTTATAGTCATAAGCCACGGTCATGGTGTCGTTATCGACCAGCACCCCTTGCAGACGCCCATAGGGGCAAATCAATATACAAGCCTGCTCGCGCACGTAGCTAAACACAAAATAGAAAACAGCACTAAAACCCAAAACACCCAAAAAACCTGCCCAATGCTTCGTTGGTGGCTGGGTTACTATTTGAATTGTTTCTTTAAGTCCGATAAGATATGCCATGAAGGTATGCCCTATAAGAAGGGCTATCAAGATAAAAATACCGTGCTTGGCTACCTTCTTCAGTACCTTTTCTTTAGTCCATGGTTGCTTTTCGAGCTTCAACCGTTGGTTACGGTCTCCTTCTATCCAGTATTCTATTTTGCGGAACACCATCTCCATGAACACTGTTTGCGGGCAGACCCAACCACACCATATGCGTCCATAAATCACTGTAAAAAGAATAACAAACACGAAGAAGGCAAGCATGGTAAGCCCAAATATGATGAAGTCTTGTGGGAAAAACACCTGCCCGAAAATGATAAAGATGCGTTCAAACACGTTGAACATCATAAACGGGTGTCCATCTACATAAATAAAAGGCATAGCGAAAAAGACAGCCAACAGCAGCCAACTCACCCAAGTACGATATTTATAGAAACGCCCTTGGGGCTTTTTGGGGTGAATCCACACCCGCTTTCCCTCTTTATCTACAAAAGAGACATGGTCCCTATACAGCTCTTCGTATTCTACGTCAGTGAGGATGTTGTTACTCATAGTTCTATTATTTTTAAAAAGCGGTGGAAAAGCACGTTCTGGCTTCTCCACCTGCTACTATTCATACAGATTACTCACACTTTTCACCTTGCGGTTCTTTCGGATTAGGCGGATTGGTTCCGCGTAGGCTCAACACATAAGATGCCACCTGTTGTATTTCTTGAGGCTTTAAGCTATTTTGCCAAGGCACCATCCCTTTTTGTGGCACGCCGTATTTCACCACCTTGAATACATCTTTAATATTGCAGCCGTGTAGCCAAGCGTCATCGGTCAGGTTGGGACCTACCCCGCCTTGCCCTTCGTTGCCATGGCAAGCAGCACAGTTTTGCACAAAGATGGCTTTGCCTGCTTCCAAGGCAGCGGCATCGCTAAGCAACTCCACGTTGCTTTCATCTATGAGGTTGGCTTGGGTTTTCTTATATTCCTCAATGGCAATGGTTGCTTGTTGCATTTCTATTTCAAACTCTTCTTCTTGCAAAGGTGCCCACTCAAATACATGATAAGCCAGCAGATAACCTACCGAAAAGACTACAGTGGCAAAATACAGGAACTTCAACCATGGCGGCATGTGATTGTCCAGTTCACGGATACCGTCATAATTGTGGTCCAACATGAGCACTTGCTCTTGCACTTCTACAGGCTGCTCGGTTCCTCCTATTTTTTTGAGCCAGCGGCTCCACAGTGATTCATGTACTTCTTCGCCGCTTTGTTGTTTAAGGATGATACGCAACACGGCAGCCACATATACCCCGGTCAAAAGAACCAGAATGGCAATAATTCCTATCAAAATCAGGATGGCAAGCAGCATCCAGTCGGTTTGTGTCATATTCGCAAAATCCATATTTCTTATTTTTTTAGTTGTTTTTTATGCATGCACTAAGCATCCTTAGAATCTTCCAAGGGGATACGGCGTATTTCCTCTACGACTTCTTTCTTCATAGTAAATACCCGGATACCCAAGGCTACAAAGAAGACAAAGAAGACAAGCAAAGAGAAGATGGGATAGTTAGCCACGCCGTCGATGAGTTCAAAATAATGCTTAAACATAGTATGGTAGGGTTTAAAGGGTCCTATTTATTATTTACATTGACCTGTGTCTGTGCTTCGGCATCCACATTCTTGATATCTGTACCCAAACGTTGCAGATAAGCAATGAGCGCTACTATTTCATCGTCGGGCGCTACATTTTGAATACCGTCTTTATTCAGACTCGCAACTATACGCTTGGCTTGCTTGTCTATATCCTTCAATGCCATTTCTTGTTCATAGCCTTCTGGATAAGGCACACCCAATGTGCGCATAGCGGCTATTTTGGCTTTCACTTCTTCTTTATCGTACTTCTGCTCGAAAAGCCAAGGATAAGGCGGCATGATGGAACCCGGCGACATACTGGTGGGGTCATACATATGGTTGTAGTGCCAGCTGTCGGGATATTTGCCTCCCAGTCGCATCAAATCGGGTCCTGTGCGCTTCGAGCCCCACAAGAACGGATGCTCATACACGTATTCGCCTGCTTTGGAGTATTCGCCATAGCGCACTACCTCCGAGCGAAAAGGACGTATCAGCTGAGAGTGGCAGTTGTTGCATCCTTCACGGATATAAATATCGCGCCCAATCAGCTCCAGGGGAGTATATGGCTTCACTGCGGCAATCGTCGGTATGTTGGACTCGACCAGAAAGGTAGGCACCATCTGAGCTATACCGCCAATCAAGATAGCCACCAAGCTCAATACAGTAAACAACACCGGTTTGCGCTCCAAGATAGCGTGCCAATATTCATTTTTTACATACACAGGCTTCAGAGCAGGCGCCTCGGCTGCTTCCTCTGCCACAAAATTCCCTCGGGCAGCTGTCTTCCACAGGTTATACACCATGATAAAGAAGCCAGTCAGGTACAAGGCTCCACCAATCGAGCGCAGTATATACATGGGCACGATTTGGCTCACAGTAGTTATGAAGTTGGGGTACTGCAGCATGCCATCCGGGGTAAACTCCTTCCACATCAGGCTTTGTGTGATACCTGCCCAATACATAGGCAGTGCATAGAAGATAATCCCCAAAGTACCCAACCAGAAGTGTGTATTGGCTAAACGCTTCGAATAAAGCTCTGTATTCCACATCTTAGGCACCAGCCAGTACAGCATGCCAAAGGTCAGGAAGCCATTCCACCCTAAACCACCTATATGTACGTGGGCAATCGTCCAGTCAGTAAAGTGAGAAATAGCATTGACATTTTTAAGCGAAAGCATCGGACCCTCGAAAGTTGCCATACCGTAGGCGGTTACAGCAACTACCATAAACTTCAAAATAGGGTTTTCACGCACACGGTCCCATGCCCCACGCAAGGTAAGCAGCCCATTGAGCATACCTCCCCACGAAGGTGCAATCAGCATCACAGAGAACACGGTACCCAAGCTTTGTGCCCAGTCGGGCAGCGTGCTATACAGCAAGTGGTGCGGACCCGCCCAGATGTAAATAAAAATCAGTGACCAAAAGTGTACGATAGATAGACGGTAAGAATAAATCGGACGGTTCGCTGCCTTGGGTAGATAGTAATACATCAAACCAAGGAAGGGAGTTGTCAGAAAGAAAGCCACAGCATTGTGACCATACCACCATTGCACCAAGGCATCTTGCACACCGGCATACCATGAATAACTTTTAAAGAAGCTAACCGGCAGCTCAAAAGAGTTGACCACATGCAATACCGCCACGGTAACAAAAGTAGCTATATAAAACCAAATAGCCACATACATATGACGTTCGCGACGGCGCAGAATGGTACCCAGCATATTCCAGCCAAACACCACCCAGATGATGGTAATGGCTATATCGATGGGCCATTCCAACTCGGCATACTCCTTAGAGGTGGTAATCCCCAATGGCAAAGTGATGGCTGCCGACAGAATGATTAGCTGCCACCCCCAGAAATGAATCCAGCTCAGCGTTTTGCTAAACATGGGGGTTTTCAACAAACGGGGCATAGAATAATAGACCCCCGCAAAGATGGCATTACCCACAAATGCAAAAATCACTGCGTTGGTGTGTAAGGGGCGAATACGCCCGAAGGTGGTGTAAGGTAGCCCCAAGTTCAGCGCAGGATAATAGAGCTGAATGGCTACTATCAAGCCTACCAGCATACCTATCGCCCCAAATACAATGGTGGCGATGAGGAAGGCTCGCACAATCTTGTTGTCATAATAAAACTTTTCAGTCATAATTCCGTTTGGTTTTAGCCTTTTTCTATGCATAAAAGTAGCACATCGGCTATCTCTACGGAATGACTGCAATTACCCAGCTCATTGATTGTTGTCATTGACAGCAAAAAGAAAAGGGCATCGCCTTGGCGAGCCCTTTTTAAAACAGTAATAGACAAGCGGCGAACGCCTACTCATACCGTAATAGCAGACAACTTATGAGGCAAAAACTTACACAAAAGCATGTTTATGCCTACGTAAAGGAAAGGATGTCCTATAAAGAAAAGGACAAACAGATAAGGAATGGTAGCTGCGCCTCCGTAAGTAGCCAGCAGATTAGTAAGCAAGCCCAACACATCGTTCATGCTTACCAGCCACTCCAGCCCATAGGCAAAGAAAACAAACAACACTATGGAGACTACTTCAACGAGTATCCCTACCAACAGCACCCGGAAAAACAAACGGCGCCGAGTATGATATTTGGCAAGCATTACTGCTACCATCCAAGCACACAAAAAACACAGCAAAAACCATCCACCCACGAGTATCCATTCTGTGTTGAGCAACAAAAGCGTAAACACACTATCATTCTCCAATACAAGCATCACCTTTATTACAGCCAACGCAAACATAGAAAGTAAAAAGAGCACAAGGCTGTACAAGTACGCTTCGCGAACAGTTCCAATAAAGTTCATAATTCCCTTTTTTATCGACGATAAACTTTCTTCAATTAAAAAAATAAGCAATAGTTTTCATAAAACCGCCAAGTTAATTTATAGAAAATGTAAAAACTTTTAGCTCCCTAAGCTGTTTTTTTATTTTAGCATCAATTTTTAGTCCATTCTGTCTTCACCACAAGATAAACATGTTAAAAGTTGCTTGGTCACCTTTGTATTGCCACCCTCTACCCAAAGGGCACAGATTTCCTATGGAAAAATACAACTTATTGCCCGAACAACTCCTTTATGAAGGAACTCTTACAAACGAAAGCTTTTTCACGCCTTCGATGCTCGACGAGCCGCTCATTCTCCGGGTGCATACAGCTGAGTATTGGGAAAAACTAAAGAAACTTGCTTTGACTCCCAAAGAAATTCGAGCAACCGGATTTCCTATTTCAGCCCGCTTGATAGAGCGCGAACGGCTCATCGCGCAAGGTACCATTCAGTGCGCCGAATATGCCCTACAATATGGCATTGCCATGAACATAGCTGGGGGCACCCACCATGCCTTCACCAATCGCGGCGAGGGCTTTTGTTTACTGAACGACATTGCCCTGGCAGCTCGCTATTTGTTGGACCACCAAAAAGCGCAGCGCATCCTGATTATTGACTTGGACGTACACCAAGGCAACGGCACCGCAGAAATCTTCCGCCAAGAGCCCGCCGTATTCACTTTTAGCATGCACGGTGCCAACAATTACCCACGCATCAAAGAGCAGTCCGACTGCGATGTGCATTTGCCCGACGGCACCGGCGACCGCCTCTATCTGTACGAATTGGAAAAGCATTTAGACTTTTTATTCAGCCACTTCGAGCCGGATTTTGTGTTTTTTCAAGCAGGCGTGGACGTATTGGCTACCGACAAACTGGGGCGGCTGGCATTAAGCATCGACGGCTGCCGCCAGCGCGACGAACTGGTTTTCCAATATTGCCGTCAGGGACAAATACCTGTAGTAGTAAGCATGGGGGGTGGCTATTCTCCCCGCCTCGCCGATATTCTCGAAGCACATGCAAATACCTACCGCACTGCTCAATTTTTATTCTTCTAAAAAAATTTTTTACCAAACATTCTATTGCGTGTATTTTTCGGCAAAAAAACACGCATCAATCTTCTCTTGCCCAGGGGCGGCGGTCAGGCTCTGCCATGCGCACTATTTTGGGGTAAAAAGCTGCCAAAGGCTTTACTATGTTTTTTTGCACTTTCATGAGGTCGGTCAGGTTTTTATACACCATAGGCGCCTCATCCAAATCACCGCCTATAAGTTCTACGCCGTGCTCTTGCAACACCTGCCGCAGCTGTCCGGGTGATAACTGCTGAAATGCCGCTTTTCTTGACATCAAGCGCCCTGCACCATGCGAAGCCGAATTCAAAGAAGCCGCCGCGCCCAAACCTTTGACCACAAAGCCGGCTTGTATCATAGAGCCGGGAATAACGCCTAAGGTACCAGCATGTGCCGGTGTAGCCCCTTTCCGATGCACAATCGCCGTGCGCCCGTCGGGAAGTGTTTCTTTCCACGCAAAGTTGTGATGGTTTTCGACCATCTTCACCGGCTGCAAGCCCAAAGCTTTTGCTATGCGGCGATGTATTTGGTGATGATTGGCAGAAGCATATTCACCAGCAAGGTGCATGGAAATCCAATATTCCTGTCCTTCTTCGGTGTCGAGCGACAACCACGCAAGGTGCGCCAACTCTTTGGGCAAGCGGGTGCGCTCTTTTGCCAGCTTCGAATAGTAATTGGCAATAGAAGCTCCAAAACCACGCGACCCTGAGTGGCTCAATAGCGCCAAATATTGCCCTTTGGGAATTCCCAAAGCTTCGTCTTCTTCATACACATCCAAGATACCCCACTCTACAAAATGATTTCCCGTGCCACTGGTTCCTATTTGCTCTTCTGCCTTTTTGCGCAACGAACGAATGAGCTTGGTTGCCTTCCACTCGGACTTATCCCATATGTCATCGGGCAGAGGGTTCGGATTAGAAGCGTTGATACCAAAAAAGGTGTGTTCACCCAAGAGTTTCTTCAGTTTGTCTCTTGTTTTCTCTACATAAGTCCCCTCCACATCCCATATCGACAGGCACATGCGGCAGGCGATGTCCACCCCTACAGCATAGGGAATCACCACGTTTTGACGCGTAGCCAGCACTCCCCCTATGGGGATGCCATAACCTACGTGGGCGTCGGGCATTAAAGCGCCGGCTTCCGCTATAGGCAAGCGCATAGCATTGTTCATCTGACGTATCGACTCTGTGTCTATGTATTGCTCTCCGAATACAGCATAAGGTAATGGCTGATTGCGCAACACCTCCAACGCTTCGTCTTGAGCTGTCTTTTGTGCAGCAGCTGCCTCAACAAGCAAAGCAGCAACGCTTCCCCAGTACTTGTGGTTTGTGTACTGCTGGGGGTGCTCCTGTAAGGCTTGTAACTCCTGCAATAGAAGCGCTTCCGTTACCCCTTTTTTCAATAGCTTTTTAAGCACGCGATGCGCCTGTTTAGCTATGTTGCGGTCGCCCAGTTGCAAAGTAAGGGTTTTAATGTCCAAGCTCATGATGTTCTTTTTTTTAAGCTTACTCATAGTCAAATGACAATACCGATACTTTCTTTTCCCAAATAGCCATGCAAAAGTTGGCTTTGCTTTTGGTAGTCCCTTCATTGTTCCGGGACAAGCGCCTCCGCTCTATCCGGTGAGCGAGCAAGGAGGTCTGAGCTCTCTTTTAACTTTAAACAAAAGACATTCAAAAAGTAATAGATGCAAATACGAATAAACACAGAACATTTCTTTCGTTTCCCAGTATGTGTTTTCAAAAATAAATTTTTTACTTTGAATTACAAAGTTATTTAAATAAATACTGATAAAAAAATAAGAAAAGCCCTCATTTGAGGGCTAAGACATGAAAACCATATACGATACACACGGGGATATAGACACTTAGCCTTGTTTTTGCCCAGCAGATGCCAAGTCTTCATAGCGGATAAAGCGCAGGTAATTCCCTTTAAACAAAGAGGCATTGAGCCTTAGGGGTTGGTCTTTAGGGTTAGGGTATTTGTTCAACCCCAACAGCACCTGCTTTCCTGTCTGCAACTTTTCTTTCAACTTACTTACATTCTCATTTACTTCTTGCTTCAAGTGCTCTATAGCTGCCACTTCAGTCAACCAGCCATGAGCTTGCAATTGCTGCAACTGCTGCCAAGTCTGCTTGCAGAAATCGCTGGTAACTGCCTCGACAAAGTAGCTGCCCGATGCCGGCAGCTGCACCTTATTTAAATAACTCTCGTCTTTCAACATAATCGGCAAGTTGCGACTTATGCGTCTCGAAAAGGCTGTGTGCTGCCCGCTGATGTAGTCATAAGGGTCGGCAGTGAGTACATCGGCACCCCCTACTACTGCTGCGGTCATTTCTATGGTTGCGCGCAACATATTATTGTGCGCATCGGCAGTGGTTTTATTATACAAAGCCGTACGTGCTTGTATGGGCAATCTTTCTGGTGCATTCATAAGCTGCGCCAGACGATACCAAATCAAGCGGGCGCTACGCAGCTTGACAACTTCCATAAAGTAGCGACTTCCTACCGAGAAACACAATTCCATACGCTCGTAGGGGTCTATGTCATACTTGCGCAGCTCAATGCCGTAAGTAATGGCAGCTGCCATGGTGTATGCCAAGGTGTGAGTCAAAGACAAGCCAATTTCTTGAAAATTGCGCCCTTGTATCGACAGGCGCAATTGGGGGTTTGCCTTCATAAGCGCTGCCAGCTGCTCCCATTCTTTCTCACTCAACGGAGCTCCTACGGCAATTATCTTCTCAGTCAGGGGGTCAATACAATAAGCGGCTGCTTGTTTTGCTTGCTGCCAGTCGAGCAAGTAAGCAGGTGCAGGCGTTGGCGTAGCGCCGGGCAGTTGCTCCCAATAAAACTCATCTGCCCCCCACTCTTTTGCTTCTTTTTCAAGGTCTTGGGCATCTTCGAGCGGATACAAAACTACACGGTTTTTCCAGCCGCGTGGCGTTAGGCGTTTCAGCAAAGCATGGCGGCGGTGCACTAACGCATCGTCAATATCTTCTTTCGTATAAATCGGTTCTATGGCTATTCCTTCCTCCGTGTGGCTTATCAGGTCTGCATACTGCTCTCCCTTCAAAGACTTTTCGATGAGCGCCACCCACTGTTTTTTGTCATAGGCAGGAAACTCGTTCAGCAAATCCTGTATGTCTTTTTCTACATTCATATGGATATAGCATTTAGTCTATCAATTGTGTTCCCCACTTCGATTTTTCCTCTTCGTTCCACAAGTTGGGAAAGAAAATGATTTTCTGAAAACGAGGAGGCAAATATTGGGTCCAGTTGGTGCCGCCGGTAGATGCCACTGCTTCACCCCGCTTTTTCATGAGGAACTTGGCTGCTGCTCGCAGGTGAGCCAAACGCCAACCCACATTAAATAAGTTATCGAAGCGGCGGTACTCTCGATGCAAGGCAGCCCGCTCCTCCTCATTCAACACAGTGCTCTTCTCCTGCAACAAAATGTAAAGGTTGTTTTGAAGGTGCCGCTGCGCCAGCTGCATCAGATGGGCGTCGTACTTTTCTTCGAAATGCTGCAGAGTGATGGTCTTCTTGCCGCTTTCCGATTCAATAGCCCCGCGCTTCCAATAGATAGAGGTATAAAGAGCTTCAATTGGCTCACTACGTTGTTGATGCTGCTGCTGGTCTTTGTCGAGCAGATGCCACAAGGTGGTAGATTTCAATTCTATTTCACGGAATTGTACCGACTGAAAACCACTTGCCGGCAACAAAGCCATACGGAATTTAAGAAACTGCTCACGCTCCATCCCCTCACTCATAATATCGGAAGAGCGCACCAATATATCCATGTAACGGTTGATGCGCTGCATTTTGTCTATCCAAAGAGGCAAGGGCAATTCATCTGCCTGAAGCAGTTGGTCTATCTCCCACTGAATGAGCTTAAAAAAAAGCTCTGTAATTTGGTGATACACCACAAAAATCATTTCATCGGGGAAAGAAGTACGCGGACGCTGCAGGGTCATCAAGGTATCCAAGGCGATATAGTCCCAGTACTTCAAATAGTCTGTATAAAGCAAGCCTTCTAAGTTGGAAGCCAGGTCCTGCCCTGTCTGGGCATAGCGACGGGACAATTGGCGCAGCTGCTCCAATACTTTCTCGTCTAAATCTTGATAAGTCATAATGAACAATGGTTTTTCATACGAGCAATTTTAGTGCAAAAATAGATATCGTACAAAAGAAGCTTGGATAAAGTAAAAGCATTTGCTTGCGTTTCATTCTTTCTTAGAAGACATTCAAAAACAAAAAGCGCCCTGGAGGGCGCTTTGAGAGTTCAACCAAAAGAGTACACTCTGCTATTTTACCCTGTACCAAGTTTGAGTTCGATAGAAGGGTCCCAAATAACCGCGCACTTTTAAGGTTTTTTCATCTTCCAGCCACATCTTGCAACGATACACCTTTCCCTTTTTAGGGTCGAGAATCTCGCCGCCGGTGTATTCATTCCCATCTTTTTTCATGTCCATTACAATGACCATGCCCATGACGGGTTTGTCTTTGCGCCAATCAGTACACTTGTCGCAAACAGCATCTTGACGGCTGGGGTCAAGGATTTTCACGACCTTGCCGGCATATTTGCCGCTTTTGGTCTCGTAAATCTCAACATGAGACTTCGGCTTGCCTGTTTCATCATCGATGGTTTCCCAAACCCCGGTGATGTCTTTTTGAGCAAACAGCAAGCCGCTGCTCAGCAGAACGCTCAAGAGTGAGAGGAGTGTTTTTTTTAGCATAGCTTTACATTTTTGTTTTTGTACTTAGCACATAAACGCTTGTACAAAATAGAATATTCTACTAAAAAATGCAATGCATGCATAATATTTTTTTTCCGAACCAAAAAATAAGTTAAAGAAATAGAAGGCAGTATCTTGGCACCATACTACACGGCATATCGCAGTTCACCGGTCTATGCTTCAGCAAGTTGCTGTGCAGAATATGATTAAAGAGATTACTATCCCCTCACTTTGAGAGCCACCTTTTCTACAGTTCGTAACCCAAAAGGCGAGTGGTTCCAATTCAATAAGTCAGAGAAAATGTAATAAAGCAAATAAAAAGGCACTCCCTTACGAGAGTGCCTTTTTGATTGTTACTGTTACAATTATTCTGTGGTGAAAGTAATGGTTACTTCATTAGGAATACCTTTGCTGGGGTCGGCAATGTTCTTCACCCATATCATTTTGTTGTTACTGAAGGTAACCTTATACTCGCTGTCACCGCCGCTGTAAATATCAGGGTTCAAAACAACTTTACCGGGATTGTTGTTTTGCCCAGGGGTGTAGGTGTAGGTGCCCGATGCACTACCTATGGTGAACTGAGTATCGGTGAAAGCAGCAGGCTTCCCTTTGATAGCTTGATACTCAGCAGGCAAGCTACCGGTCTGCACGGTCACGTCCGATACCCTTTTATAGGATTTGAACGAAGGACCGCTGTCGCCTTTGTCTTTTTTGCAAGAAACGGCAAACAAAAGAATAGCAATCAGTGTGAAGAAATTGAAAACGTACTTTTTCATAACTTGTATCGTTTAGTACTTTTTGAAACTTAACTTATTTTCTCTTTTTTTGGAAGAATAAGATTTATTTTTTTATTAATTACTTCTTTAACGTAAAGGTAAACACCCGAGTTGGTACAATATTATTTCTTGCTGCCCTACTTCCCTTACGTTCAAAAGTAAAGCTAAAAGTGTCGGCATTCAAAGTAGTTACCTCAATAATTGTACCATCTCCAAGGCGGATTTGCTTGTACGTCTCATCTACAAAGCCCCACTCCCCTCTGTCTTGCGGAAAAGCTTCATTGCCATTATTTACATAGTACTTGAAACCCTCTATTTTCAAAAGGAAGCCATTGTAGGCAGTTACGTCTTGCACAGGCAAACCATTTTCGGTAATGCTCACTGAGCCCAGTAACCAAGTCCCTTGAATCAGGTCTTTGGGAGTAGGCGATGGCAAGGGGTTGGGTTTGTAGCAGGCAGTCAGCCCAATAAGAGCTGCCCACAGGAGTGTATATAGCACTTTTTTCATCATGGTTTTCTATTTTTTGTCTTAACGTTGAATCATTATTTTTTGAACAAACTGCTTTCCATTTTGCTCTATCAGAAGCAAGTACAAGCCTTCTTGCAAGGCTGCTTCCACTTCCATGGAGGGGGAGGCAGCTGTAGCATTCCACAACACGCGCCCTTTCATGTCATAGAGCATCAGATGGGCACCCGACTGCAAATGCTGAACCGTAAAACGCCCCCTTGCCGGGTTAGGATATACTTCTACGGTTACTGCCTGCAGGTCTTCTGTGGGCGTCAGATAAGCATCGCGAATACCCGTCACTTCAAAGTAACGCTGACCAAACTCCTGTAAGAAGTGGTTGGCAACCGTCGCATCGTGAATGATGAGTGTGTTTTCGTCATTGCTAGTATTAGCAGTGTTGCTCCAGTTATAAGAACCGACGACCACCAAGGGGTCTGAGGAAGGACGCGCCGCATCTACAATCAAATACTTATGGTGCAGCTGAGCAGCATTGAGCAGACTGTAGCGCTGTACGTTCACATTGCGAGTTATCAGCCAATTCACCATACTACCGGTCACAGGCTGCCCAGTATCTTCATTACGGTCATCTACCACACCTTTCACATCCCATCCTACGTTTTGCATAGAATCGATGGCAGCTGCCAGGTCGCTGTCAGTGATAAGCAGAAGCCCAAAGCGCAAGTCGTTGTTGCAAGAATAAATAGCGTTTTGAATTGCCGATTTGGTATTGTCGGTAGGTGCAAAGTAAACTTCTATTTTTTTACCTCCTACCATTACTTGTGAAGGTGTGTTTTTTATTTTTTTAGAGCCGAAGCGTGCTTTAGAGGCATCTGGAGTGGCAGTAGCACTGCCCCACATCTCCTCGAACTCAGCACGATAGACGCGTGCCAGCGTCTGGTCTTGAATAAACAAAAAGTGGTTGGGGTCAGTGGAGAGGTTATTGTTGGTCCAGTTACCCGAGCCGGTAATGACGTAGCTGTTGGTGCGGCTGTCGGCATCGATAACCACGAACTTATTGTGCATAATGCCTCCGCTGCGGCTGTTATCGCCCAAACGGGGAATAGCGGGATTTAAGTTGGTCAAAGCGGAGTTGGGACGGCTGTGGTCATAAATATAGCGTACCTGCACGCCGCGCTGATATGCACGGTTCAGGGCATTGATGATTTGAGTTGCCCCAGCAGTATTGGCGTTATACATAGCCACATCTACCGATACCTGCGCCATGTCTATATAGGAAGCTATGATATTGGCTATATTGCTGCTGACTTCGGCATTGCTACCTCGACTAAGTTGGGTATCTACGGCTTTGTTGAAGACCACACGAATGGTACCGCTTGACTCCGATGCCGTAGCGAAGAAATCATAAATAGTTACCTTTTTGCCTTCTTCTGTTTCGTTGAGTATGCTAAAGAAATAGAAAGATGCCGGCGACAAGCCAGTAATTTCTACGCTGTGTTGTTTCACGAAGTTGGTACCTTCAATAGTGCCAATAAAGGTAGTATCGTAGATAGCCACGTCATTGGTTACAGAATTGAGGGTCAGTCTGCCCCATTTTACGGTATGCTTGGCAGAGATGTTGGTTGTCCATGTAAGAGTAAAGCGGGTGGAAAACACATTTTTCTGCTGCAAGTTGGTTACAGCCAGCCCCACTTTATAGTCCTTGATTCCACGCGGTACTATTTGATATACGCCGTCGAAAGAGCCCAAAGGACCGGAAAGCGTCACCAAACCGCTGGCTATCTCTACCCCCACTAAGCTGTTGCCCGGATTGATACGGTATACAGGACCACAATCGGAAGAGATAGGGAAACAGTTACCGGGTATGGGGTTGTTAGGGTCGTCGATGTCGTAGCTGCGCCCCGACGAGCCCGAACCAAAAACATCGTCACTGGTATCGAGGATTACATCTTCGACTTTCACCAACATACCTTCATACTGCTCAGCTACAGCGGCATTGCTCAGGTCACTCACAGTCAACACGACGGGGGCAGGTAAAGGCTCGCCAGTAGCGATGACCTCTATTGCTGAAGGGTTCACAATTTGCAGGAGGGTACGAAAGTCGCCCAACTCACCGGTGATGCGTATTTTGTCGCCTTCCTTCAGAGCTTGCAGGGTGGCATTGCCCGGAGCGAAAATCCAGATACCGCCGGTAGCATCTTGTATTGCCCGGCTGCGGTTGCGGTTGTCGTAGTTTTGGTCGTTGGTAACGACCCCTTCCACGGTCACGACCGTACCCAACGACTGTTGGCGTGCCTCGGCAATGCTCATGACAGTTTGCGCATAGCCGGCACATGCCCAAAGTAGCGATACGATAAGAAGTGTCAATCGTTGTTTCATAGTTGTTGTGTTGGTTTAGGTAAAAGCCGGTGGTGCATAGGCAGCACCCACCGGCTGACAAAGATAGCTTATTCCACTAATAATTTCTTCACAGCTACGCGTTCATTTTGGCGTATTTGCAGGAAGTAAGCCCCCGCAGGCAAGTTCATTTGCATGTGGGTAGTACCTTCGGCTGTTCCGCCTGCTATGCGTTTACCCTGCAGGTTGAAGAGCGACCACTCCCATGCGCCACGCAGGTTGTCCACGGTCCAGTTACCGGATGTTGGGTTCGGATATACCTTCACTTGCGCGCTGAAAGCGGCATCTACGGCTGTGGCAGGGTCAACTTCAAGGTCGGCAGCTCTGCGCGGCATGATTTGATAGCCTTCATCATAAGGTGCGGTGGGGTCGTCCTGCATCACCAATCCGGTCAGAGAAAAAGTATATGTCGGCGCTTCGGTGCCAAACAAGTCGCTGTCATTATCAATACGCATCACGTAGTCACGATTACCATCGGTAACCACTACTGCCCAATAGTCTTTACCACTGACTACTTCACCCCAACCTGATACTACTCGCAACTTATTGAGGCGCACCAGTTGAGATTCGTACCTTTCTTCAAGCAGACTGGCAGCAGACAATTCCACGGGCGTCATGGTGGCAGCAGTACCCTTTTTCTGTATAGAAGAAGGTACTACTACGGTCATTCCATTGATATTATCAACTACTCCTTGCACGTGTAGCGAATCACCTTCAGCAACGGTGTAACCCAAATTGGTAGCACCGTTGTAAAATACTTGCAAGCCAGCTAAAGGTCTGGTATCAATCAAAGCAAATTGCAAAGAAGTAGCTGACACTCGGTTGATGTTGATACCATGCACCACGCCACGCACTTCCACAGTGGCACCGTCAAAGATAGATACCCCCATATTGTCAAGGGTTTGTACTTCGGCTATTTCGCGCACTTGCAGTTCGTCGTCAGCAATGGTAAGGGTATATACAATGTCTTTTCCGGTATCGAGTTTCAAACCACCCGTTGCCGAAGTGATGGTAAAGGTAGCGATGCGGTCGCCGTCGTTGTTGGAGTTGTTGACAGCCAAGACATTGAACTCTACATAAGTATCCCCTGCATTCACAGACAAGGAAACCACACCAGCATTAGCTGCTGGCGTAGTGCTCACGCCTACTGCGGCTGTGCCCCCTAAGGTTACTTTTACAGTAGAAGCAGCAGCGGCAGGCTCAGAGAAGTTTATACGAAGGGTTTTGGTTTTGCCTTCTAACACGGTGCCCGACACCGTAGCGTAGTATACATACGGTGCTACAATTTCGAAGTCGGCGCTGTTGCGGGCAGTGATGTATTTACCATCGCTGCGCTCGTTCAAAATACCTGTGATAATCACAGGCGTTGAGGGCACCGGCTGACCAATGTAATTCTCATTGAAGAAAGTAGTCCGGAATCTACCGGTCAAAGTACCGTTGGTAAAATTATATACTTGCCCATTGGCAAAATTGCCCAAAGTGGTAAAGGTTACCTGCTCGTTGATACGCACCACGCGCGCCTCATACTGCTCAAAGTTGTTGATAAAATCATTCATCGTGATGTTTGTGGGCACGATGGGGTTGCCCGTAGAAGTGGCTGGACCCGGGTCCGCAACGGGCACAAACTGAAGCATACCGCCAAATACGTTCAATCTGCCCTTCAAACCGGTGATGCCGTCGCCTACGTTATAGGATGTAGTAATGATACCCCCATTATCATCTATCAGAACAGCAGCCGTGTTGTCCTGCACAAACTTCTGGTTGCGGAAAGTCTGCTTGTAGGTCAGCACCACCTCGCCCATTACTTCATAAATAGTACTGTTGTCAGCGTTTTTGCTGCGCAGCTCTGCCAAGTTTGCTACCTGAACTATATTGCCCCTCTCTTCTCCACTAACTGCCACATTCACGGTAGTGGCGCCCGCGCTGCTGTGTGTGATATTACCACTCTTTACACCATCGGTACCCGACGAAGGCGCAAAGCGTACATAGATAGTAGTAGCATTCAAAGTAGGCAAGGTAAAATCAGTACCTGCCACCAAAGTGATGCTGCTGCTGAAGTTCGTGTTGTCTAAAGACACTTGAAAATTGGCAGGTGCCGTGATAATTACATTTCCCGTTAAGCCACTGCCCGAAAGGGTATAGCTCTGCGAAGCCGATACCTGACCATTATTCACCTGCCCAAAACTAGGCAAGCTGCTCACCGAAGTAGTAAGAGTGGGAAGTGTTACACTGGCGTTTGTTACTACAAAATTATCGATAGTCCAGCGAGCAGCCCCACCCGAAGTAGAAGAGGTATATACAAAAGCAATCACTGTGTTGGTGCTAGCATAGGCACTTATATCAATGGGAGACTGTGTAACCCAAGTATCAGAATTATTAGATGGAAGGGTTACCAGGTCCGTCCATGTAGCACTCGAAGGGGCACCGCCACTATAATTTGTAGATATCTTCACTACTAAATCAGGACCGGAAAACTTAGTTCTATACGCAAACGAAAGTGTAGATGAGGCAGAAGTGTTCAAAGCAGGTGAAAGCAACCAGTCCTCATTATCTTGAGGAGCACCACCAGCATACCCATTCATCTGAACACCATCCCCAGTTTGTCCAAATGTAGTGCACCCCCACGTCTGTGCACCCAATACATTATAAGCCGAGAAGCTGTTTAAATTGTTGCACCCAGTGAAATCCTCTGTGAAGTTCTGCGCATGCGCTTGTCCAATAGTGGACAAGACAAAGAGCGCCCAAAGGAAAAAGCGTAAAGATTGTCGTTTCATAGGAAGAAGCGTTTTGGTTCTAATTTATTTACTCAATGATGACTTTTTGCGTATTCCATTGATTCATAAGCATATAGCGCACAAAATACAACCCCTTGGTATAGTGCAACAGCCAGACCGCTCCAAGACGATGCTGCCATATGGCGAGCACCTGCCCCTGAGCATCGAGCAGTTGCAAAGTAGTACCTTCAGGCAAGCCTTCCACATAAAGAGCATGGCGAGCAGGGTTCGGATAGAAGCGTACGCTGTTGTCCGTAGCAGTGGTGATAGCAGTAATATATTCGCTATTTTCGAGAATAGTAAGCGTAAAAGAGGTTTGGCTGCCAGCTTGCAAACCATCGGGTAATTGACGCAAGTGGAAAATAATAGTTTCACCATCATCAAGCACATTGTCTTTTGCCAGACGCACACCCAAGCTGTAGGTCTGCACGCCTGCGGGCAGGGTCAGGCTGATTGTTCCTGAATTGGCAGCGGGCAGGGTTTCATAATCGACACCGTAAACGGCGGTACCATCAAGAGTAAGAATTAGTTGCTGGGGCTCGGTCAAGGGAGCACTCAGGCTAAACAAGAGCGGGTAGTCAAAGCCTTCTTTGAAACTGTCGCTGCTTTTGGCAAAATTTAGTGTGGGGCGTGCCGTTGCATCCTTGAGCGTAAGTGTGAAGGTCGCGGGCTGCCCCACGTTCAGCCCGTTGGTCGGGCTTGTAAGGGTCAAGACGATGGTCTCATCTGCTTCGATGATGGCATCCTCAAGTAGAGTAATGGTCAAGGTACGCCTTGTTTGACCGCCCGAAAAAGTGAGTTGCGTGGTGCTGAGTGTGTAATCGATGCCAAGGGTAGCAGTGCCCGCGGTCTGTATGTCTACGCTACAATTATTTAACAAGTCATTGTTGAGCAATACCTCTACGGTGTAGGTAGCTGGGCTGCCAATCGCTTCGTAGGCAATGGCAGCTGCTTTTGCCCAATACACATGCGTGGGTTGGGTAATTCCCCATACGGCTGACACCCATTCAGGATGGTCTATATAAGGATTGCGATTGCCTTGAATAGCATAAATAGCATTGTTACGATCTATTTCTTTCTGAGAGACAGGGTCCTGCACATGCCAGCTATAAAGTAGGTTCAGCGCCCAATCTTCAAACACTTTGTCAGAAGACCCATCCAAGACGGCGTCGCTATAGCTGGTGTAGTTCTCCCATGAGGCAATGATGTCTTGGTAGCGAGTAGCCATGTAAAAATAAGTGCGGGCAAAATCGCCTTTGTATTCGTCTATAGGCTCGAATACCTTACCCGAATAGCCCGGAAAGCTGCATGGACCTAACTTAGAGCCATTGGTAGATACCCACTCTGGATTGGCTACTTCACCAAAAGGATAATTGCCGCGCTTTTGGTTCACATAACCATCGGTCGGATAAAGATGGAAGAGGTCACTATACATGGGCGAGGCATTGTTGAACCAGCTTTTTGGGAAAGAATGCTCTCGGTTGTAACAATCTCCCTCTTTAGAGTAGCTACCACATTGGTCACTACCAAAACTATATTCATAAGCAGGGGTACCACCCGGCACGTCGGAATACATATCCCATACTTTGCCATTGGGCTTTTTGTCGGTGCTTTGGAAATGGTTCCACAAGGAGCTGTAGCTTTGCACTTGGTGGTTTTTTATAATGTTATGCAAAGCTGTTTTTAACGCATAACCTGTTTTGCCTTCGGCAGAGCTGTAGTAGTTGGCAGGTTGTGCCCCTGCCACACTGTTTGCCCACAGAAATACGGCAACAAGGATAAAGAAAGAGCGATAAAAATGCCTCATTAAGTAATAAATTATTAGAAAGCGGCTACAATTATAAGTACGTTTCTGCAAAGAAAGTAATTTTCTCTATTATCTTTATGTTAAGCGATTTATTAACAGTTTCTTAACATAAGGTAGCTTGGCATTCAGGTAAGTATGTTGTAGCTTTGAACGCTATTTTGGTAATTTCGTTCCAGTTGTCATAACCAAAAAACAAATACTTATGAAAGTAACGTTTACTTACTTATGCACGCTGTGTGTCTTGTTTTTGGCGGGCATCACGGCGCAAGCACAGGTAACCACCGCTTCGATGAGCGGAGTAGTGCTCGATGACCAGAAACAGCCACTCCCAGGAGCTATGGTGCTAGCCGTACACTTGCCCACCGGCTCTGAATATGGTGCAATAACCGAAGAAAGTGGCGCCTTTCGTCTTGTAAATCTTCCGGCAGGTGGTCCTTACCGTATCGAGGTAAGCTTTATCGGCTATCAAACTCAGCGCTTGGAAAATATCTACCTATCACTAGGGCAAGACTTGAAGCTAAACATAAAGCTATTACCCGAAGACATGCAGCTGGGAGCCGTAGAAATCAGCGCCGAGCGTGACTTGGTATTTGATGCCTCACGCACCGGAGCTTCTACCAACATTACCCGCGACCAGGTAGAAAACATGCCCACCCTCTCACGTGGTCTGCAAGACTTCGTGCGACTGACCCCTCAATTTGCTCCTCAAAGCAATGGCGGTCTTTCGTTTGCCGGGCAAAATAACCGTTATAACAATGTGATGATTGACGGTGCGGTAAACAACGACGTCTTCGGATTGAACGACCAAGGCACTCCCGGCGGACGTACCGGCTCACAGCCTATCAGCTTAGATGCTATCCAAGAGATTCAAGTGCTTATAGCCCCCTTCGATGTGCGTCAAGGTAATTTTGTAGGTGGCGGCGTGAACGCCATCACCCGCAGCGGTAGCAACAAAGTGGAAGGCTCTGCCTATTTTTATGGGCAAAACAGCGATATGGTAGGACGTAAAGTGGGGGACAATAAAGTAAACGTTACACAGTTTACCTACAACCAAGCGGGTTTCCGCATAGGTGGTCCGGTCATCAAAAACAAACTGTTTTTCTTTATAAACGGTGAAATAGGACGCCGCACCCAACCTTACACCTTCAACTTAGGTAGCTATGTAAACAACGACCCCACTCAACTGCAGCAACTCACCAATGAGCTGAACCAACTACGGCAGCTGGTCATCAACAAATTTGGCTACGACCCCGGCGACCCTACCCAAACCTACAACAACATACAGAATAACGACAAAGCCTTTATACGTTTCGACTACATCCTGAACAAGAAGCACCGCTTAACGCTGCGCCACAACTTCATCCATGCCTATTCGCAAGAAATCTTCCGAAACAGCAGCAACTTCTCCTTCCCCAGTTCAGGATACGATATCACCAACTATACCAACACTACTGTGTTGGAATTGCAAAGCCGATTCAATAACCGCATGAGCAACGAGTTTCGCTTGGGCTACAGTAATATCTACGACGTACGCGATAACAAAGCACGCCCCTTCCCTCAGTTGCGTGTGCCCAACAACAGTATTGGTACGGTCATTATCGGCACTGACCGCTTTGCCGGTTTGAACAGCCTCAAACAAGATTTGATTGAAATTACCGACAACTTTACCTACGTGCGGGGCAAACACACCTTCCTTGCTGGTACCAAAACTGAAATTTACTTTTTTGACAACAAATTTATTCCTTCATTTACCGGCGAATGGAGCTTCAACAGCGTATTTGCCCCCACTGACCCCGAAGCACCTGACTACAGCCTTGAATCGGGAACACCTACCTTTTATGTAAAAGAATATTCACGCACCAGTGACCCCAAACAAGGAGCTAAGTGGGGTGCTATCAACCCGGCTATTTATATTCAAGACACCTATGAGCCCACTGCCAACCTGCGCCTGACAATGGGCTTACGTGCCGATATACCTTTCATGGTCAATGACATCGACTATAACCCCATTTTTGAAGAGGTGTTTGGCTTTCCCAACAACGAAAAACCCAAAACAAGGGTGTTGTGGTCACCACGCTTTGGTGTAAACTGGGATGTAGCAGGCAAAGGCAAGACACAAGTGCGCGGCGGTGCAGGTATTTTCACCGGACGCCCGCCCTTCGTATGGCTCTCCAACCAGTACAGCAACACAGGGGTTACTTTCGGTGCCATCCAGCTAGCACAAGCCGAGCTCAACGCTATCTTCGCAGGCTTGAGCCCACAACAACGGGATGCCATCATTTCGAACCCTGCCTATTTACCTCCTAATGCCGGTGGTAACCAAGGCACCTCGCTCATCAACATCAGCAATCCCGACCTGCGCCTACCGCAAGTGGCACGCTTCAATGCAGCCGTGGATCAAAAACTGCCTTATGGCATTGTGGCTACTGCCGAATTCATATACTCCAAAACACTAAACGACCTGTATGTGCGTAATCTGAACTTGGCAGGTAAGCAAGGGATACTCAACAATGAAGGGCGCCCAGTATATGGTACCCCCGGTCAAGGTCCCGTATTGGTAGCCCCCAATCAATTCACCGGCGTATATTCGCTCGAAAACACTGATGGCGGCTATCAGTACAGCCTCACCGGTCAGCTACAGAAAAGAGGCAAGCACTACTTTGCCAATGTGGCTTATACCTACTCTATTGCCAAAACCATTGCCAGTGGGGGCGCTTCACGCGCACAGTCCAACTTTGCGAACACCCCCATCTCGAGCGACCCTAACAACCCCACTTTGGGCTTTAGTGAATACAACTTGAAACACCGCCTCATTGCCGCTGGCGGCTATACTTTCAATTACAGCAAACATGCCTCTACCCAAATCACTTTATTCTACTCAGCACAATCAGGAAGTCCTTACTCCTTCACCGTAGGTAATGGAGGTTTGCAAGACATCAATGCCGACGGTGTGATTGGTAACGAGCTAATTTACATACCGCGCAATGCTAATGAAATAGAATTTGCGAATTATACGACCACCGTTACCAATGCCAACGGGCAAAGGGTAAGCTATACAGTAACAGCTGCCGAGCAGTGGGAAGCATTCAACGCATTCATAGAGAACGAGCCTTCCTTGCGCGACCGCCGCGGTCAGTTTGCCGAGCGCAACGGCGCTAATGCCCCGTGGAATCAAAGCTTAGATATGCGCATCACCCAAAACTTGAACACCCAAGCATGGGGTACTAACCACCGCCTGCAGCTCACCTTGGACATATTCAATATGCTTAACTTGTTAAATCCTGATTGGGGAAAAATACGCTTCGGGCGTGGCAATGTGTTACTTGCCAATTCGTATAACAGCACCACCGGTAATATACGCTACCGCTTCAATCAAAGCCGTGCCATACCCGTAGAATACGACAACCAAGGCAACGTAACCAAAGTGCGCTTGGAGTTTGACAAATATGGCACTGCGAACATCAGCTCGCTGTGGCGTATGCAAATAGGCGTGCGCTATACCTTCTAACCCTCTTGTTTACTAAAAACATCAAGCGGCTGTCTTTTATAGAACAGCCGCTTTTCTTTTTTGAGGTATCTCAATAAGCAAAAGTAGCGGCACGCAAGAAGCTACTCAGGTGATTTTACTCTTTGAAGCTGTTAGGCAAAAGAAGGTCTGCTTTTTAGGTTGCTAACTTATTGAGCGTATAAACAATCAACTCTTCCACCAGCTCTTGGGGCTTTGCTGCAAATATGCCATTGATACGGTCTGCTAAGATGGCATTGAGCGAAATCATGTCGTGCCCTAACATATGCGCCATGGCATAATAGCCAGCAGTTTCCATTTCGAGGTTGGTCAAGCGCAAGCCTTCATACTCAAAAGATTGCAGGCGCTGTAACCAATCTTTCAAGCGTGCCGGCGCACGCAACTCCCGCCCTTGAGGTGCGTAAAAACCGGGGCAGGTGAGCGTAACCCCCTGCAACAAATCAGAAAAAAGCTCGCGCAGCTTAGGCGAAGCAGTGGCGGCATAAGGCTCGAAAGGCAATGACAAATGTTGCTTCAGCTGCTGCATCGCTGCTTTCAAGCCTTGTTCTTGCGGTGTATCGTAATCGTAAAAACACATGAGCGTATCGATACCCACCCCCACTGCCGATGCCAACAGGCTACCCACTGGCACCCCGGCATGTATGCTTCCCGACGTACCTACACGCACAATACGCAGGCGCTTCGGACTTGACTTAGGCAGCCGTTTTTCCAAGTCTATGTTTGCCAGAGCATCCAGTTCAGTCATCAGAATTTCTACATTGTCGGTACCCATACCCGACGAAATCACGGTCATGCGAGTGTCCCGGTAAGTACCCGTATGCGTTACAAACTCCCGTTTGTGCAAGCGGTATTCCACATGCTCAAAATAGCGGGAAATCATAGGTACCCGCTCAGGGTCGCCTACTACAATCACGGTATCTGCCAATTGTTCAGGACGCAAGCCCAAGTGATAAATGCTACCATCAGAATTAACTATCAGTTCCGAAGGTAGATAAATGGTGCTGTTCATCTCTTTTTGCTGCCCAAGATACGTAAGAAAAAAAAGACACTCAATGAGCAAAGGCACTTCAGGTACACAAAGCCTTCATGATTAGCTCCGCAATATGCGATTGTTGCGGTGTGGTGAGGGTGTAGCCCGAAGGTAAACACAAACCATGCTCGTAGAGGTATTCAGCGCTGTTACCATCTTGGAAAAACAGACTGCCGGCGGCAAGGGGTTGTTGGTGCAGCGGCTTCCATAAACGGCGACACTCTATGCCTTGACGCATGAGCTGCTCCATGACGCGCGCACGCATGGCGGGAGTGGCAAAAAGCAAGCAGTTAAGCCAATACGTGGGCTGTACTTCGGGCAGCAGGGGCTGCCAGTGAATATAGCCCTTTTGCTCCGCCTCTTTGAGCAGTTGCCGATAAAGCTGGGCTATTTCATATTTGCGCACAATGAAATTGGGTAGATACTCCATTTGTGCACATCCTACTGCTGCCAGCAAATTGCTCATGCGGTAGTTGTAGCCTACCTCTTCATGATGCCAGTCTCCTGCTGCTGTCTGTTTGGCTTGAGTCGCCCAGTAAAGCGCTTTTTTTGCCAAGTTTTCATCTGCCGATAAAAAAGCCCCCCCTCCGGAAGTGGTTATGATTTTGTTGCCGTTAAAAGAAAGGGCAGCACAACAGCCGAAGGTACCTGCCAGTTGCCCCTTCCATCGTACGCCCAAAGCTTCGGCAGCATCTTCTACCAGAGGTACCCCATGATTTTCTGCCACGCTGCGTAGCTCTTCCATTGGTGCCATGGCACCATACAAATGAACACAAAGCAAAGCACCTATGCGCCTACCTTGCTTTTTGAGTGTGTCCATGGCATGAACCGTTGCCTTCACACTCATATGCCAATGGGTAGGGTCGCTGTCTATGAACACCGGCTCCGCTCCCAAATAGCACACGGCATTGCAGGTAGCCACAAAAGTAAAAGAGGGCAACAAAACCACATCGCCGGCACGCACGCCGGCAGCTTTCAGCGCCAGATGCAAAGCAGCAGTGCCACTACTGAGCGCCACCGCTGCTACTCCGTGATAAGCACGCAAGAGTGATTCGAAGCGGTCAACAAAAGGACCAGCAGGCGCCATCCATCCGCTGTCTATGGCTTCTTGCACGTAGTGCTTGGTGTTGGGGGCAGAAAACGGAGGCGACAAATAAATTTTATATGTACTCATGACGGTTCATCCATTGGCGCAATACAAAGAAGGGAGTGCGCCATAAAATATACAAATCGAAGCAGAAACTTTGGTGCTGCACATACTCTATGTCGTAGTGCATCTTTTCATTCCAAGCCAAGACTTTGCCTCCTTGTATTTGCGCCCAGCCGGTAATACCGGGCTTGACAGCATGACGCCGCCTTTCAAGAGAGGTATAAAGCGGCAGGTATTCCGGCAATAAAGGACGTGGTCCTACAAACGACATCTCACCTCGCAATATATTCCACAATTGCGGTAGCTCGTCCAAGCCGGTATAGCGCAGAAAGCGTCCTACTGCAGGCGCTCTTGTCTCGTCATGCGGGTCCTCGCCGGCACGTGGCGGGCGCATGGTCTTAAATTTCCAAAGATAAAAAGGGCGTTCCCCTTTACCTATGCGCAGTTGCTTGTAAAAAGGGTTTCCTCGCCAATAGAGGGTCAAGAAAAAGGCAAGCAAAAAAAATAAAGGCATCAGCATAAAGACCAATGCCCCTGACAGCAAGTAGTCGAAGCATGTTTTGCCCCAACGGCTGTAGAAACTCATGAAACGGATTATTTCAAAAAGACCCGTTTGGTGGTACTGTATTTTGTGTTGCCTACCTCCACAATATACACGTCGGAGCGGGCATGCGACATATCAAACTCTTTGACGTAATTGCCTTTTTTCGTTATCCGTTCTTGGTACACCAAGTTGCCAATCACGTCGTAGATACGCAAAAAAACCCCCTCTGTATCATTGTAAAAACGTACAATAAAACGACGATTTCCTATAGCCTGCACTTCAAAATCCACGGGGTCAAAAATATCGAGCGTTTCGCCGGCATTTTTTTCTACCCACACATTGGCTAAAACCGGCGGCAAGTGTTTGATATGATTACGCACGATGACACCCCCCTGCGCCACACCAGCTAAACCAATGACCAATAAAAGATATGTAGAGAACTTTCCCATAAGCGATGTATGCTTCCTTTTTGTTTTCAATATTTCAAATTTCTTGCCATTTTCAATTTTGGAACAGCCAAAAGAACAGTTTTGTTCCGTCCCATGATAGAAACGAAGGAAACAAGCATAATATTTTCAATATTCTGCTTGTTTGCTCAAAGTACACATCAAAAGCCTGCAGACGGCTGGGCAATCGCACCCCACGCAAACGATGGTTTTCATACAACCAGTACCCTTCCTGCCAAAAGCCTATTTCCACCGGTTCGTGAAAATAAATCTTGTCTATATAATTTCCAAGCAAGTCAAAAAATAAAATATACGTTTTTCCATCCGTAAGCAACAGATAGTTTTGCACAAAATGCATTTGCCTGACGGGGGGCAAGTTTTCCTGCATATAGTAAAGCTGCTGCGGTGCTGTTGAACTCATATCCCATGCCAGCAGACGGCGGGCTTGGCTGTCCCACAAACGCAGGCTGCCATCAGGCGCCCAAGCCAAAGCAGTGATATTACCAAAAGCGAAGGGGATTTGCAGTTGGCGGGTAAGACGCAAGAAACGGTCGATAAAAAAGAGTTGTTGAGCATCTACAGAGAACAAAAGCGTTTGCACTCCTCCCCTGCTGTGCACCTCGCTCAGCACGACACGAGACGGTAAACTTTGGGCACTTAACCGCTGCCCTTGATGGTCGATAAGGTATAGATTAGCGTCTAAGTCGGCAAGCAGCAGCTGTCCCGGGCGCAGGCTCCCCCAGGCAGCAAGCGAGCCAAAGGGTAGTTCGGCAAAAAGCTTTAAAGTGTCTTGGGCATGCAGTCGGGGGGCTAATAAAAGCAGCAATACCAGTAAACTACAATACAGGCTGCGGTTCATAGGTTTCCAAAGACAAAGACTCACCATCAAAGACGGCAAAGGTATAATCGCTCAGCCACTCGCCCGTATTGACATAGCGGGCGCCGCGGTCCCCTACGGGCAAGTCAAGCGGCAAATGACGATGCCCGAAGAGGTAATAATCGTGCGGGTTGTGCTTTTCTATTTCTTGTGCATACTGCCACAGCCATTCATCCTCTCCCAAGAAATGTTTGTCGTCGGCGGCATGTTGTGCCCGACTGCGCGAAGAAAAATAACAAGCCAGTGCGATGCCTGTGTCGGGGTGTATCTGGCGAAAAATCCAACGCCCCCAACGACTCTCAAACACCTTTTTCAGTTTTTTATAGGTTTTGTCGCCGGGTCCCAAGCCGTCGCCGTGTGCTATGTAAAAGCGCTTGCCAGCTATTTGCAAAGACAATGGACGGCGATGGATGCGCATGCCCAACTCCACGCTGAAATAGTCGTCCACCCACATATCATGATTACCGGGGAAAAACCAAAGTTTTACGCCTTTGTCGTTGATTTCAGCGAGTTTTCCAAGCAAACGGACAAAGCCTTTGGGCACTGCCCGGCGGTATTCAAACCAAAAGTCGAAAAGGTCGCCAAGTAGAAACAAATAATGAGCTTGGGGCGCCACCACTTCGTCAAGCCAGCGGACAATCAGCTGCTCCCGCTTGCGGCTTTCAATATAAGAAGGTGCCCCCAGGTGGAAGTCAGAAACAAAAAAGGCTTTTTTGCCACTATCCAGTGTCAACGTCAGGCTCATACAGGACTTTCAATCAAAAAGACATACAAAGCCATAGGACCGTGTGCCCCCAACACCAAAGTTTTTTCTATGTCGGCGGTGCGGCTGGGTCCGGTAATCAATGAAAACATGGATGGCAGCTGTTGGTTGTAACGCTTGCGCATGAGCGCAAAAGCATCGTGTATATCATAAACCAATTGCGAAGTAAAAGCCACCACGATGTGCACTTCGGGGAAGACAGAAAGCGCCCGCCCCCCTGCCTGCCGCGAAGACACAAGCACACTACCGGTGCGTGCTACCAGTGCCTCACAGGTGGTGATGCCTACCTTGGCATCCATAAGAGCGTGCCGCCCACTGCTAAAAGGCAAGTCGGCAACTTTCAGCACCTCCTGCAAATGCGGGTCTTCCACACATATTTCACCGGCAAAGTATTTTTCCAGCACGGGGCTTAGCTCCCTAATGAACTCTTTTTCGTCTATGCAAAAACTAAACTTTGCCCCAGATTTTACCAAATTTTGGGCAAAAAGCACTGCCAAGTCATTCTCTTCCACTGCATGATAAACAGACGCAGAGAAGTCCGGTTTACGAAGGGACTTCTCTGCAGGCTGTGCCAAAGCTTTACGTATTTTGGCTAAAATCTGTTCTCGCATGTACCGCTTTGCTTATGAGGTCTTATCTTCTTTTTCTGCCGTCGAAGCCACATCCTCCGGTGAAGCTGTCTCGTTGCCATTGAGAGGATATTGCTCGTGTTTGTCAGCGGCGTCTGTTTTCTCTTTGTTTTTTTCGAGATAACTCTGATAAGTCGTCGGCTTATTGAAAGGACGTTTGCCTATAAGCTCTTCCAAGTCAGTTTGGAACAATATTTCGCGCTTGAGGAGCTCTTGAGCTATGGTTTCCAATTCTTTTCTGCGCTCCTGCAGCAAGTTTTTCACGCGCTCGTAGGCTTGGCGCACGATTTTTTGCACCTCCTGGTCTATAATCTGCGCCGTGGCTTCGGAATAGGGCTTGGTAGCCATTATTTCCGAGGGCTGAGAATCATAGTAGGAAATATGTCCTAAGGTGGGGTTCATGCCGTAGATAGTAACCATGCCATAAGCCATCTTGGTTACGCGTTCCAGGTCACTGAGGGCACCTGTCGATATTTTACCAAAGACGATTTCTTCGGCGGCACGCCCACCCAATGCCATACACATCTCATCCATCAATTGGTCGGTCTGGTAGAGGTATTGTTCTTTGGGCAGATATTGCGCATACCCCAGCGCAGCCACGCCACGCGGCACAATGCTCACTTTCACCAAAGGGTCGGCATGTTCGAGGAACCAACCCGCAATGGCATGCCCCGCTTCATGATAAGCTACTATTTGTTTCTCTTCGGGTGAGATGATTTTGTTTTTCTTCTCCAAGCCGCCTATCACGCGGTCTATGGCGTCTTGGAAGTCCTGCATGTCGATGCGGTCTTTGTTTTTGCGGGCGGCAATCAAAGCAGCTTCGTTACATACGTTGGCGATTTCGGCACCGGCAAAACCGGGAGTTTGCGCTGCCAATTTCTTGGGGTCCACATCCTCAGCCAAGCGCAGGGGGCGCAAATGCACTTTAAAAATAGCTTCACGCCCTACGATATCGGGCTTATCAATAGCTATTTGACGATCGAAACGCCCGGGACGTAACAAAGCAGGGTCCAAAATATCGGGACGGTTGGTCGCTGCCAAAATAATTACGCCGGAGTTGGTCGTAAAACCGTCCATTTCTACCAACAAAGAGTTAAGCGTATTTTCGCGCTCGTCGTTGGCTCCGGGTATAGAAGCCCGGCTGCGCGAACGCCCGATGGCATCTATTTCGTCTATGAAGATGATACAAGGCGCTTTTTCTTTTGCTTGCTTAAAGAGGTCACGCACACGCGCAGCCCCTACCCCTACAAACATCTCCACAAAGTCCGACCCCGACAACGAGAAGAAAGGCACCCCCGCCTCGCCTGCTACGGCTTTTGCCAGCAGGGTTTTGCCAGTACCGGGAGGTCCTACCAGTAAAGCCCCTTTGGGTATTTTTCCACCCAAACGAGTAAATTTAGCAGGGTTCTTCAAGAACTCCACTATTTCTTTTATTTCTTCTTTGGCTTCGTCGAGCCCTGCCACGTCATCGAAAGTAACATTCACGCGGTTATCGGCATCGAAGAGTGCTGCACGCGAGCGCCCGATATTGAAAATCTGACCGCCACCGCCAACGCCACCCGACATGCGGCGCATCAAGAACCAGAATCCGAAAATCATTAAAAACAGCAGCAGCCAGTTAAGAAGGGTGCCCACCCAATCGGAGCGCTCTTCCACACGGTAGTCTATGCGCTTGTCGGCAGGCAGTTCTTTTTGAAGCTGCTCATAACGCTCAAGGAAGTTGTCAATGGAGGCTACCCGCAAACGTATGTGCGGACCACCATAAGACAAAGCTGAGCGCTGATTGAGCAACTTGGCATATTTACCGCTTTCGATGGCTTCTTTACTGATTGTTGCTTCTACTATTTTTTCGTTGGATATAACCACCACCTCGACGAGGTCGCCCTCGCGAAGCATCTGTTCAAACTTGGAATAGGTTACTTCTACCGTAGCCGGTCCTTGTGAAAGGTAGGTAATCAGCAAAATGCCGAGAATGAAGGATAAGACCCACCAGAACTGCATGCCTCCGTCGGAACGACCGGGTTTGTTTTTTCTTTGATTGTCTTGCATCGATTTTCAATTGTTTACTTATAAAACCACTTATCGAACAAAATGGTTGTTAAATTTAAGGTTAGTCTTCGACAACTATCATAGGGGCATCAGCCCACAACTCTTCCAAGGCATAATATTCGCGGGTTTGCCGCTGGAAGAGATGTACAACCACATCGACATAGTCCATCAGCACCCACAGTTTGCGCTCCCGCCCCTCGATGTGCCATGGGGATTGCCATACTTCTTTTTGCACGATTTTTTCTACCGAATCCATCAACGCTTGCAAATGTGTATCCGAAGAGCCTGTGGCAATCACAAAAAAATCGGCTACTGCTTGAGGTACCCCCCGAAGGTCTAAAATCACGATGTCTTCACCTTTCTTTTCTTGCAACCCTTTTACTACGACTTGAGCAAGTGTTTGAGAATCTACATCCACAGGTTTTATACTCATGCGCCTTTTCTATTTAGAATACTTCTTTACTTTTGTAAACACAAAAGTATAAAAAAGCATTTCACAAACCTAATGCCATAAAGCCCCAGAACGCCCCTATGTCATACATCTATCTGCCAGAATGTCGCTCTACCAATAGCGAAGCCTTGCGACTGATTGAAGAACAAGGCGTTAGTGAAGGCACCTATGTTTACACCGACTGCCAGACTGCCGGGCGCGGACAGATGAACACCCGCTGGGAGGCTGCTCCCGGCTTGAACATCACGGCATCATTGATATTGCGACCTGTTTTTTTGCCTCCCTCCCAACAATTCATGCTGAGCATAGTGGCAGCCTTAGGGGTGTATGACTTTGCTGTCGATTATCTGCAAAACGAAGGGCTCTATATCAAGTGGGCAAACGACTTGCTATACCAGGGGCGCAAGCTAAGTGGCATCTTGGTGCAATGTGTATTGCAACAGGGTATTAAAGCCGCCGTTGTGGGGGTGGGCTTCAATGTAAACCAAGCCCATTTCGAATCCCCCGGTGCAGTATCATTACACCAAATCACCGGGCGTTTTTACAACTTGACTCCACTGCACGAACGCCTACGCCAATGCCTGCTTCAGCGCTATGAACAGCTACGTCGCGGCGAAATGGAAGCACTGCAACAGAACTACCTGCAACGCCTGTGGCGCCTGCACCAACCGGCATCTTATCGCGACAAACAGGGGATTTTCGAAGGCATCATCCGGGGGATAGACCCCTACGGGCGCTTAATTGTGGAACATGTCGCTCGGGCAAAAGCCCATTTGTACAACATCAAGGAAATAGAGTTTCTTTAGAAACGGCATGTGCTACTTTTTTTTATTAGCTTTGTTAAAAGCAGTGTCTTATCTTCATTAAAGCACCTTGCTTATGAGTCGATTAAAACCCATACTCAGCCTTCTGCTGCTTTGCTTTTGTTGCATGAGTGCCCTCGCCCAATATGAGGAGGGGGATAAGCTGCTTTCACAAGGACTTATTGACGACGCCTTAAAAAGCTATCTCCGACAATACAAGGGCAATCAAAAAAACGACGTACAGCTGCTGCTGCGCATAGGGAAGGCTTTTTTGATGCAATACGAAGCAAACAAGCAACAGAAGGCGCTTGAATATCTTGAAACTGCCCACCGCATCGCCCCACAAGAAGCCAACGTGGCATATTATTACGCCGAAGCGCTGATGAAACATAAACGCTTTGACGAGGCAGCACAGATAGCCAAAGAAGGGGTAGCACATGCCAAAGAAGCACGTCTGCGTGAACAGCTACAAAAAAGACATGAAGGCGCCTTGCTTGCAAAAAAATGTTATGCCTCTCCTGAAGAAATTTTTATAGAAAACGCTGGCAAGCCCATCAATTCCAAAGAAAACGACTTGGCACCGGTAGTTGCCACCGACGACAACCACCTGATATACAGCCGACAAGTTTTCAATAACCGCCTGCGCGTATGGGAAGAACAAGTATATATGGCGGTAAAACAAGAATATGTATGGAAACAGTCCATACCCCTTGCATTTCCGGGTATTAGCGGCAGTGTACGCACAGCGGCACTTTCACCCGACGGACAGCACCTTTATCTTTACATTTATGACTTAGAGCGCAAAGGCGAACTGTATGAATGTCGTTTCGATGGCAGCACTTTCACAACCCCCACCCCACTACCCGAACCCATCAATTCGCCTTATGAGGAAAGCAGCATGAGCATCACCGCCGACGGCAACTGGCTCTTCTTTGCCAGCGACCGCCCCAGTGGCTATGGTGGAAAAGACATTTATGTATGCTACAAAAACCCAGACGGCAGCTGGAGCGAGCCTGAGAACTTAGGTCCCCAAATCAATACCCCCTTTGACGAAGAAGCACCTTTTATCCATCCCGACAAACGCCATTTGTATTTTACCAGCAATGGTCATCCTACACTCGGTGGCAAGGACATCTTCCGCGCCGAGCGTTCCGGCAATGTGTGGGGCAAAGTGCAAAATATGGGATACCCGCTCAATACCCCCTTCGACGATGGTTATTTTGTTCTCTCTGCCGATGGCAAAAAAGGCTACTTCTCTTCTAACCGCCCCGAAGGCATAGGACAAGCCGACCTATATATCGTAGGCTTTCCGGATGAAAGCAAACAGGTCATTCCCCTGACCATGATACGCGGACGTATATTGGCAGGCGACCCGCCCCTTCCAGTAAAGGCGCAAATCAAAGTCATAGACAAAGAGAAGAATGAGTATCTGCCTTGGGTTTATAATCCCAACCCCGGCACAGGCTACTATTTGATGATATTCCCTCCCGGGAAAGACTATGACATGGTCATCGAGGCAGAAGGTTACTTGCCCTATCTGGTCAATATCAATGTACCCAATCAAGAGTATTTCTACGAGCTGTACCAAGAGATTCGCCTCTCAAAAAAAGTAGTAGATGACAGGGAGATAGCCGAGCAAATCTCCATCACCAACGTATTTAAAGACGTTCCGGAAGAAAAACGAAACCCCGATGAGTTTGGTGAACAAAAGCTGGACCTCTACGACCTGATGGAAGATATCATTGCCTCGGAAGATAGCGTAGCGATGAACTACCTCTTGTCTATCATGTATAAAGATGCCCCCCTGATGGAGCCCGTTCAGAATGAAAAAGTCGATAAAAAGTCTGTGGAGGTGGTTTTCTTTTACGAAGACGCCAAAGGGCAAATGCAAGAGATAAAAGTAGGCGACGAAACACTAAAAACCATGCCACGCATACGCACCGATGTCGCTTCGCTTGAAGAGGACTACTCCGGCAACCAAGGCAAGATAGAGTTGAAAAAGAAATATGTGGCGTACTTCCCAGTGGGCGAAGCCCGACTCGACAACCGTGCCAAAGCCGAGCTACTCAAATTCATTGATTATGTAAAAAAACACCCCGAAGTGGGTGTATGGATTGAGGGCTATGCCTCACCGGAAGGTGAAAGTGAGAAAAACCAAATTCTATCGGAAGAGCGCGCAAAAGCCGTATATGACTTTTTTGTGGAATTCGGCGTAGAACCCAAGCGTATTCGCTACAAAGGTATGGGTAACCAGAGACAAGACAGCAGCGTGGCGCGCCGTCTGATGCGCCGTACCGACGTGATGTTACTTCCTTTAAACGAACTGAAAAACCAAGAATAAAGTCATGCAAAAAGTTGTAAAGTTACAGGTAGAAGACCATATCGGTCATGTGATTATTCAGCGTGTCGACAAAGCCAATGCTTTTGATTTGGCTACCTGGCACGCCCTGCGCGATGCCTTCCGCGAAGCAGACCGCACCGCAGAAGTGCGCTGCGTATTGCTGCGTGCCGAAGGTAAACACTTTTCAGCAGGTATAGACCTTAGTTTACTCATGCAAATCAAGCAGGAAATTGATGCCATGGACTGCCCCGGGCGTGCACGCGAACACCTGCTTGCATTTATCAAAGAGTTGCAGGCTTGCATACAAGCCATCGAAGACTGCCGTAAGCCGGTGATTGCCCTCATTCAAGGAGGATGCATAGGCGGCGGCGTCGATATCATCTCGGCATGCGACATTCGCCTGTGCAGCGCACAAGCTTACTTTTCGGTCAAAGAGGTGGATTTAGGCATCGTTGCCGACCTGGGTACCTTGCAACGCCTACGGCACTTGGTGGGCGAAGGCATTGCCCGCGAATGGGCATTCACTGCACGCAACATCAGCGCACAAGAAGCCTACGAATGCAAGCTGGTCAATCGGGTGGAACCAGATAGCGAACACTTACTGCAAGCCGGCATAGAGATGGCTCGCTCCATTGCCGCCAAATCGCCCTTGGCTGTACGTGGCACCAAGCAAGTTATGAACTACAGCCGAGACCACAGCGTAGCCGAAGGACTGGAGTATGTGGCGCTGTGGAATGCTGCTCAACTACTTTCCAAAGACATAGAATCAGCTATGATAGCTGCTTTCCAAAAACAAACGCCCTCTTTCCAGAATTAAGGGTTACTGCCTATTGGCAACTGTGCTCAGTGATACGCACTTTCTTTTCCAGTATTGCCCTTCATTTATCTCTTTTGCAAACAACAACTACCGGCTTCCTTTGCTAAAAAAGCAAAGGAAGCGTTATTTTATCTTTTCAAATCGCTCTCCCAAAGTGTAACTTTTATGCATGCGTGGATAGTTTACAGCTTGCTTGCCGCAGCGGCAGCGGGTGCATATGTTTTAAAAAAACTAACTGCCGGTGGCAGCATCGCCGGATGGCTCATTGCTTGCTTGCTTTTTTATGCCAGCGGTTGGAGCGGGCTCGGCTGCATGGCACTTTTTTTCCTTATAGGCACAGCTGCCACTGCCCTGCACGAGCGAAGAAAAAAGCAAAACAAAGTACATGAGCAAAGAGGCATAGCCAATGTGGTGAGCAATACTGCCGGCGCTTTAGTTGTTGCAGTGCTGCATTTGCTGCTTCCCGACTTTTTTTCTTCCGAAACAGTCATTTTGTGCATAGCTACATCGCAAGCCACAGCCCTCAGCGATACCCTGTCGTCAGAACTGGGACAGTGCTACGGCAAAAGTTGCTACTCTATTCTTACTTTACAACCAATCCCTCCGGGCAGCGACGGCGGTATCAGCTTCATGGGCTTGCTTGCCGGCTTGGGCGGCAGTTTAGTCATAGCCATCTACACTGCTTTTTTTGTACCTGCACCTTTCAAAATAGCACTGCTTGTACTCCTCAGCTGGGCGGGCAACCTATTAGACTCACTGCTGGGCGCTACCCTGCAAAAAAAGGGATTGCTTGACAACCACGGCGTAAACGCTGTGAGCAACTTAATGGCTACCCTTTTGTACATGAGTGTATTGCGATTCACCACAGGGTATTGACAGGCACAAACCATCATAAGCCAAATGCACATTTGGGGGCAACTCAGCTTCCACCTCGCGATGCAACCCCATCTGGTGGCTGATATGAATCAAGTATGCCCGCTGCGGTTTAAGTTCTTCTATAATTGCTAAAGCTTGTTCAAGTGTAAAGTGAGAGATATGCTCTTTCCTACGTAAGGCATTCAGTACCAACACATCCAAACCTTTAAGCTTCTCTTTTTCCTCTGGAGCAATATAATTGGCATCGGTAATGTAGGCGAAATCACCTATGCGATAGCCTAAAACCGGCAGCTTATAGTGCATCACTTCAATAGGGATAATTTCAACGCCCTCTATTGTAAAGGGTTGGTTATCGATAACATGCACTTTCAGCTGTGGCACACCCGGATATTTGTGTTCGGCAAAGGCATAAGCAAACTCACGCTTCAACTGCTCTATTACATGTTGACGGGCATACAAAGGCATGTCGCGCTGTTGCTTAAAGTTAAACGGACGCACGTCGTCCAAGCCTGCGGTATGGTCTTTATGCTCATGAGTAAACAAAACGGCATCCAATCGACGTATGTTGGCGCGCAGCATCTGCTGACGAAAGTCTGGTCCGGTATCTATGACTATGCTTAAATCGCCTACTTGTACATGCACCGAAGAACGCAGCCTTTTATCCCTGAAATCCAAAGAGCGACATACAGCACAATCACAGCCAATCACAGGCACTCCCTGCGAGGTGCCCGTTCCCAAAAAAGTTACTTTTATATCCATAGTTACAGTCAATCTTACATGATTGTTTACAAACACTGCCTAACACGTAGCCTATAATAACGTATTTATTTAAAAAACTTGTTTATTATGCCCTATTTGGATCCTATTACGGGGAACTTAGGCGAGCGGCGCGCACGCCATCTGTTGCGCCGCCTTACCTATGGCGCCAATCAGGCACGAATTGCTGCCTTTGCCGGCATGAATGCCCCTGCGGCATTAAACCAATTGTTCAGCTTTACGCTTCCGCCACCCCCAGTAAATGAAAGTGGCACCCCATGGGTCACGCAAGCCCCTCAAATCGATGAAGACGAAGACCGCCAACGCCACTTGATTAAGTTATGGTGGCTGGGACGGATGTACGAAGAAGATACTGCCCTGGAAAGGCTTACCTTTTTTCTGCATACAGTATTGACGACCAAAGCTGAAACGGTAGGCAGCAGTCGGGCTATCTATTACCAACTGCAATTGTTCCGCACCTACCTCTACAACGACTTTAACAACGTCAACCCCAACTTTAACCGCTATACCCAACTCATCAAAAAAATATGCATAGACAATGCTATGCTCGTATTTTTGGACGGGCGGCTGAATGAAAAAGGCAATCCCAACGAAAACTTTGCCCGAGAGCTGTTCGAGCTGTTCACCATAGGCAAAGGCTATAGCATCGCACCAGGCAATTACACCAACTACACCGAAGACGACATACGGGCAAGCTCATTTAAGCCCTCTCTCCAAAATAGCGTATATAAGTAGCCAAGTCTTTGTCGCCTCGCCCCGAAAGGCTCACAACCACCACCTCACCCGCTTCGAAAGTCATCTTTTTGAGGGCAGCCAAGGCATGTGCCGACTCTATGGCGGGGATGATGCCCTCTAAACGGCTCAATTCCAAGGCTGCTTCCATGGCTTCGTCATCGGTGGCAGCCAGAAAGCGGGCGCGCCCAGTATCATGCAAATGAGCATGCAAAGGACCGATGCCAGGGTAATCCAAGCCAGCTGAAATAGAGTAAGGTTCTACTACTTGCCCATCGGCGGTTTGCATCAACAAGGTCTTGCAACCGTGTAATATACCTATGCGCCCTCGGGCAATGGTGGCGGCTGTTTCGCCCGAATCGATGCCCTTACCCGCTGCCTCTACTGCCACCAGCTGTACCTGCGGCAGGTCAAGAAAATGATAAAAAGCCCCCGCGGCATTGCTACCTCCTCCTACACAAGCCACTACGTAATCGGGATACGCACGCCCTTCTTTTTCCTGCAGTTGCTTACGTATCTCCTCGCTGATGATTGCCTGCAGGCGTGCCACCATGTCGGGGTAAGGGTGTGGTCCTACCACCGACCCTATGATGTAATGGGTGTCGGTGGGATGGTTAATCCAGTCACGAATTGCTTCGTTGGTGGCATCTTTCAGGGTACGGCTGCCGCTCAGTGCCGGACGCACTTCTGCGCCCAACATGCGCATACGCTCTACGTTGGGCTTTTGTCGTTCCATATCTACGGCGCCCATGTACACCACGCATTGCATACCCATGAGGGCGCACACCGTAGCAGTAGCTACCCCATGTTGCCCCGCACCGGTTTCGGCTATAATCCGTTTTTTGCCCAAACGTTGCGCCAATAGTATCTGTCCTACGGTATTATTGATTTTGTGTGCGCCGGTATGGTTCAGGTCTTCACGCTTCAAATAAATTTTCACCCCGTAACGCTCCGACAAGCGACGGGCAAAATACAGAGGTGTAGGACGCCCCACATAATCGCGCAGCAGCGCCCGCCACTCTTGCTGAAAATCGGGACTCTCTATGATGGAAAGGTAGTTTTTTTGCAGCTCTTCCACATTTGGATACAGCAACTCCGGAATGTAAGCCCCGCCAAAGCGTCCGTAAAAGCCACGCTCATCTACGGCATAGGCGCTTTTGGTTTGTGCAATCATATTTGTTCACTTTTAAGTTCAAAGTATTTTAGCAAATCACAAACTTTTTGCATATCCTTATTGCCCGGCGACAACTCAAGAGCACTGTTAAAGTCAAGCCCTTCGACAGGCAAATGAGGATGTGCCCTCAAGAAATCGCACAAGGCAGACATGTTGTGCAAGCCCAGCCCCCCACTTATCCATAGGGGGGTAGGCAACGAATAGCCAGCCAAAAGCTGCCAAGAAAACACCTGCCCATTGCCACCCCGCTGCGCCCCTGCTGTATCGAAAAGAAAAGCATCGACATAAGGCACATAGGCTTGCAAGCTTTGCACAGAAGGCAAAGCCTCCCCCACCGGAAAGACTTTCCAAAGCTTCACCGACAGGCTCTGACGCAATGCCTGACAATAGGCAGGCGATTCATCGCCATGCAACTGCACTACCGACAAGCTATCGCGGCGCACCAGATACGCTACCTGCTCAAGGGATGCATTCACCACCACCCCCACTTTTTTTACCCTTTTAAGTGCAGGCATCACAAATTGCTCGCCCACAAAGCGGGGCGAACGGGGGTAGTAGATAAAACCCAGATAAGGCACTCCCAAGCGCTCACATTCTATAATCTGCGCCGTTTGGCGCATACCGCATATTTTTACTAAAGGCATCATAGCGCATTTACTTCTTGCAAACGACGCCGTGTAGCCTCTATCAAGCGGCGGCAGCTGTCGCCCGGTTGTGGGCTTATCATAAAGGCTTCACCTATTAGAAAACCGCGATAACCGCACTGTATAAGCTCTACCAAATCTTCGGCGCTACGTAAGCCGCTTTCAGAAATGCGCACGGTGTCTTCGGGGATGTAAGCTGCCAACTGTTTCGAATGTTCAAGGCTTACTTCAAAGGTCTTCAGGTTGCGGTTATTCACGCCTATGATGTCCACGGGGGCTTCCATGGCTTTGTCCAAATCCTCCATATTGTGCACCTCGCACAAGACCTCCAAGCCCAAATCGTGGGCTTGCTGTGTAAAGAATTGTATTTCTTTTGTGCTCAATATGTTGGCAATCAGCAGCACCACATCGGCACCATATGCTTTGGCTTCGTAGAGCTGATATTCGTCTATGATGAAATCTTTGCGCAAAATAGGCAAGGCGGTGGCGCTTCTGCCCACCTGAAGGTCAAGCAATTCGCCATCAAAAAAAGGCTTGTCGGTCAGGATAGAAACACCCGCTGCCCCTGCTTGCTCATAAGCCAAGACAATTTCTTGTGCATTGGCTTTGGGCTTCAAAGCACCCTTTGAAGGCGAGTTGCGCTTAAACTCGGCAATAATGCCAAATGGCTGCGCCAGTAAGTTCTTTTTCAGAGAGAGGGTTGCTCTACCAAAGAGCGGCTTTCGACTCAGTTGCTCTATGGTTTGTACTTTGCGACGTGCCTGCACTTCGGCACGCTTGTTCATGACAATCAAATCTAAAATCGTGGAGGTCATAGCTGGACAGTTTTAGTATTGTTTTGATTTAAAGATTGAATTTTTTTAAGCCGGCGCAGGGCTTCGCCACTTTTCAGGGCTTCGAAAGCGGCTGCGCGGCAATCGTCGAGCGAGGCATACAAACCTGCTACATGCAGTGCCACGGCGGCATTGGCAACCACGGCGGCTTCTTGCGCGGGCGTGCCTTCGCCTTTCAAAATGTGTAAAAACAAAGCTGCGGCTTCTTCGACGGTAGCCCCTCCATGTAGCTCTTCGGCTTGCAAGCGGGGAAATCCCAGCATTTCGGGCTCCATAATCACTTCGGTTTCATGGGTCATCATTTTGAAGGCAGAGGTCAACGACACTTCATCATAGCCAGCAAGGCTGTGTACAATGGCAAACTGCTTGCCGCTACGCTGATAGAGATAGGCATATAAGCGCAGCAGCTCCATGTTGAATACCCCCACCATCTGTTTGGAAGGAAAGGCAGGATTTACCATCGGTCCCAGCATATTGAAAAAGGTCTTCACACCCAACTCGCGCCGCACCGGCGCTACATTTTTCATAGCCGGATGAAACAAAGGGGCATGCAGGAAACAAATGCCAGCTTCTTCTATCTGACGGCGCAGCTGCTGCTCATCGTTGGTAAACTGCACACCCAAGGCTTCCAGTACATTGGAAGAACCGCACACCGACGATACTCCATAGTTGCCATGTTTTGCCACGGGCTGTCCGGCAGCTGCCACCACCAAAGATGCCAGCGTAGATATGTTGAAAGTATTTTTACCGTCGCCGCCAGTGCCACATAAATCTATCACCTCGTATGCCGACAGGTCCACAGGCACACACAGCTCCAGCATGGCATCACGAAAACCCTCGAGTTCTTCTACCGTAATGCTTCGCATCATGTAGATGGTCATGAAAGCTGCCACTTGGGCAGGGGCATAATGCCCGTGTGCTATGTTCTTGAGCACTGTTTTGGCTTCTGCTTTGGTAAGGGTTTTATAGTCGAGCAAATAAGAGAGTATTTCTTTCATTGTTCAGTGGAGTTATTGAAAAGTCGTTGATTCACAATAGCATAGCTGGATAAGTAAACACACATTCAAACCGGAAGTTTACCGGCAGACACATCCATAGCTTTTAAGGAAGAAGGATTGAGAGACAACCAATTGTGCAGCATTTGCTTGCCGTATTCGGTCAGAATAGATTCGGGATGAAACTGTACCCCACGCACATCGTACAGACGGTGGCGCACCGCCATGATATGCCCTTGCTCATCTTGGGCAATCATTTCCAGCTGCTCATGCGGAAAGCCTTCCCGGTCAATGACCCATGAATGGTAATGCGCCGCTTGGAAAGGGGCAGGTACGCCCTCAAACAAACGGTCGGCAACTAAGGGATGCATAGCTGAAGCTACCCCATGCAGCACTTCAGGTAGATTCAACAGACGGGCACCAAAAGCCTCTCCAATGGCTTGATGTCCCAAACAAACCCCTAAAATGGACTTTGTGGGTGCATAGCGTTGAATGAGCGCCGGCATGATGCCTGCTTCGGAAGGCAAGCCCGGACCCGGCGACAACAGTATTTTGTCGTAGGCGTCCACGGCTTCCAATGAAATTTCATCATTGCGAAACACCTCCACGGCTTCTTCTAAGCCCAGCTCATAGAGCAAATGCACCAGATTGTAAGTAAAAGAGTCGTAATTGTCTAGTACAAGGATTTTCATAGCGGTTTATTTTTTAAATATTTCTTCTGCATAATGAATTGCCTGTTTCAAAGCTGCCAGTTTGTTGTTTACTTCCTGCAGCTCACTTTCGGTTGAGGACTTCGCTACGATACCCGCCCCCGCCTGTGAATAGAGGCGATAGTCCTTGCTCAGGAAAGAGCGAATCATAATGGCTTGGTTGAAATCACCATTAAAGCCCAAATAGCCAATACAACCGCCATAATAGCCGCGTGCCCCTTTTTCATAGGTATCGATGAGCTCCATTGCCCGGTATTTGGGGGCACCGCTCAAGGTCCCTGCTGGGAAGGTGTCAGCCACCAGCTGCAAAGAAGGCACCCCAGACTTCAGACGCGCACTTACCTTCGATACCAAATGAATCACATGCGAATAGTATTGTATCTCCTTGAATACTTCTACTTTTACGTCTTTGCCATGGCGACTAAGGTCGTTGCGTGCCAAATCGACCAGCATCACATGCTCGGCATTTTCTTTGGGGTCGGCAAAAAGGCGCTTGGCTTGCTCGTAGTCGGCTTGGTCGTTGCCGGTGCGGCGGAAAGTACCCGCAATGGGGTAAATGGTTGCCTCGCGGTTTTTGATGACAATCTGTGCTTCGGGCGACGAACCGAACAGCTTAAAAGAACCGTAATCAAAGAAAAAGAGGTAAGGCGAAGGGTTGATAGAACGCAAAGTGCGATATACATTGAACTCATCGCCACGGAAGGGCTGTTCAAAACGGCGCGACAGCACCAGCTGAAACACATCGCCCTTTTGACAGTGCTCTTTTGCCGCATCTATGACCGCCCGAAATTCATCGTCGGTAAAGTTGGAAAGCTCCTGCCCTACCGTATAAAACGGATAACTCGGTACATTGCGATTCTCTATGATATCGAGGAAGCGTTCTAAGTCGCTCTCTTCGCCTTCGGGGCAATGCTCCAGCACATACATCTCATCTTTAAAGTGATTGATGACTATCATAAAACGGAAGCTCTGATACAGTATCAAAGGGATGCGGCGGGCTTCTTCTAAAGGCTGCCGAAAGCGGATGGTTTCAAAAAACTGCACGGCATCATATGCCATGTAGCCAAATAGACCGTCTGTAACGAAGGGTAAATTAAAACTTTGAACTTCAAAGCTGTTTAAAAAATCTAATAGAGACTGCAGTACCTGCTCAGGCTGCTCCACTACTTGCCTGTAACTGCTACCATCGGGATAGGTGGTTTGTATTTCATAGTTGTGCACGGCAAAGCGGGCAATGGGTGCCACGCAGATGTAGGAATAAGAGTTTTCGCCGCCGTGATAATCCGAGCTTTCGAGCAGCAAGGTATTCACAAACTTGTCGCGCAGTTTAAGGTACAAGTTCACAGGGGTGTGTGTATCTGCCAGCTGACGGTGTAGCCGCGTGCGCAAACGGTGTTTTTTGGGGGTGTTGACTGATGAAAGAGGCATCATAACTTTTGATTTTTTACTTTCAAAGAGGGGTGTAAACGAAAACGGCTCGTTGCTGTGAGCAACGAGCCGTTTTTTGTGCACCAAATCCGTAATTTCTTATTTGGTCAGCTGTTCCATAAACATAGCACGTCGTTGCCCACAGCTTTTTTAGTGCTGTGCCACCACCAACGTGCTACGATATGAACAAACTGCTTCTGCATACAATGAAAGAAATAAACAAAGTTTAATGCAAGCGTGCCGTAGTAGGCGTTGTTTAATTGTTACCGAAACAATGTTTTCTGTTTACCTGTTGCAATGCTAAGAAATACATTTCTTACATGCAAGAAAACGAGTGTATTTTTTTACAAAAAAGCATTTACAGGCTGATTATCAATGTTTTTTTACTTCCACGATTGGCGCCCATCCTTTCCTTAAACGCACTCAGTCCCTCGTTTATGATGCCTTCTACCGAAGAAATTCCCAAATCCAAAAAAGAAATTCCTTCTTGCTGGGCATATTCATACATAGCATTCAAAAGCGGCACCATAGGACTAAAGACGTAGTAGTGCGGATGGTTGCAAGGTAAAAAATAGTAGAGTACCTGCGGATGCACCCAAAGGGCAATGCATGCTGCCAGCAGGGTGCCTTGGGTGTCGCGCAATTCAAACAGTTGCAATGCATCGCCTGCTATAGTAACCGAACGGCACAGACGCTCAAAAGAGATGCTTAATGGAATATTTCTTGTCTGCCTGTTTAGTTGCAGTAGAGCATAAAACTCTTGCCAGTCCACTTCGGTGGCAGGTCGCCTACGCAACTGCCACCCCTGCCGGCAAGGTATGCTCAAATAGCGACGCTGCCCACGGCTCATGCGTACGCGCAAAGGTGTGTTCTTCACCTCTATATAGTGGCATACATCTTCTATTTCTCTAACTTCTTTGATTCCAAGGGACAATTTGCGCCATATCTGTTGCGGTGGCGTACATATAGGATAAAAGTCTGGGGGCAAGCTTATTCGTAAGCATGACGCCTGTTGCTGTCTCAGGAAGCGTATAGTACACTCAAGCAATAGCCCCCATTGCTTGGTAGTGAACCAACGACTTCCTTCCCAACCTCCAAAGGTAAGGAAGCGAGGGCTAAAAAAACATCTTTGCTCCCCTTCATATAAGTAAATCAGAGCATGTATTTGCTTTGTGTCATGTGCAACACCTACAAACACATTGCCTTCGGTATAAGAATGTGCATATGCTTCCTTGCAGAAAAGTGAAGGCAAGAAGGCAATGGGCATGGTGTGCAACAAAGGGCGCGCTTCGTTCAGTGGCAACAACTCAACCCTCATCGGGATAGGCTCTTTTTTTAAAGACCACTGACAAAACGTAGAAGACTGCATAAGCCGCCAAGCTTCCTACCATGGCGCCCACTATCACATCGCTCAGGTAGTGCTTGCCTAAGTACACCCTGCTAAAAGCCACTACTGCAGCCCATAGCCACAAGCCGTGCACCCAGGGGGTTTGCTTGTGCCAAAGCAACACAAAAAAAGTAGCAACCCCAAAGGTATTGGCTGCATGAGAAGAGGCAAAACCAAAGCGCCCTCCGCAGCCGTCAGGTAGCAAGAGGTAAGGCTGCAAATCGGGGTGATGGCATGGACGCAAACGCTCAAAAAAAGGCTTCATCAGCGTAGAGGTCAATTGGTCTGCCAAAAGCACCACCAAGGCTACTGCTACAACATGCCAAAGCAGCTTTACTGTGGCACGCTGCTCTTTCCATAACCCCCACAACAACAAAACATACAGTGGTAGCCAAGTCCATGTGGCAGAAGCGGCAGTCATCAATACATCTGCCCAAGGATGGTGGTGGCGATGCACCCACAAGATAAAGTGAACATCCCACTCTTCTATTGGTTGCCAAAAAGCATTCATCTTATGAAAAAACGTCTTCGAAGTGTTCAATCAAATGCTGCCCCGAAGATACAAGCTTTATGGCGATTATATCGAAGCGAATATTTCCACACCACGCTCGTTCGAGGATGTAGGCTTCTGCCGCTTCCATGATGCGCGCTGCCTGTGCATGGCTGACAAACTGCTCGGGGAAGCCAAAAGCTGTACTGCGCCGGCTTTTTACCTCCACAAACACCAATAAATTGCCCGTGCGAGCAATGAGGTCTATTTCATAATGCCCATAGCGCCAATTGCGTGCTTCAATACGGTAACCTTTTTGCTGCAGAAAAGCAGCAGCCAAAGCTTCGCCTCTGTGCCCATTCTGGCGGCTTGTTTTTTTCATTTTTCCCGTATATTTGGTAAACTTTATTGAATTTAAAACAAACAACGATGGCTACAAACTCTATGAAAGCGTTGATTGAAGGCTTTGCCTCTCAGCTGCAAAAAGCCTTGGCTATAGCACAAAAGGTAAATTTCTCGTTTAAGCCCGACAGCATACAGCAAATAGTGGTTACCGGCTTGGGAGGCTCAGGTATTGGGGGCAACCTGCTACAATTTTTTGCACAAGATATACTTCAGGTACCCGTATTGGTCAATAAGACCTACAATCTACCCACTTTTGTGAATAAACAAACCCTAGTAATTGCCAGCTCTTTTTCGGGCGATACAGAGGAGACCTTGTACGCACTACAAGAAGCCATAGAGCGCCAAGCGCAAATATTGTGCATCACCTCGGGCGGTAAACTGCTGAATATAGCCAAAGAAAAGGGCTTTGATTACATACAAATACCACAAGAATCGCCCTGCCCGCGCGCCTTTTTAGGCTACTCTTTGATTCAGCTCATGGCTGTACTCAAACACTTTGCACCGAACTTTGACCTTGAACATGAAGTGCTGCATGTATGCCGCCAATTGGAGCTTTACCGCACACAGATACAGGAAGAAGCCCAGCAATTGGCAAAGCTTTTCCATAAGCGCCTGCCCATTGTCTATGCCGATGAGCGCTGGTATCCTGCCATCTTGCGGTTGCAACAACAAATCAACGAAAATGCCAAACAGTTGTGCCATGTGAATGTATTCCCGGAGATGAACCACAACGAACTGGTGGGCTGGGGACTGGACAAAGCACAATACCGGAACATAGCCGTGCTGATGCTGCGCAGCAATCTGGACCATCCGCGTGTCAAAATACGCATGGATATATGTAAGCCCATTTTTGCGCAGAAAGCCGCGCAAGTATATGAGGTAAGTACTCATGGGCAAAGCTACTTCGAACAGATGCTGTATGTCATACACCTCTTTGACTGGGCATCGTTCTATCTGGCGGAACTGAACGGCGTGGACGCTTTCCCTGTTGATGTAATAAACTACCTGAAAAGCAGCTTAGCCAAATATGAAAGCCAGGCAAAATAGAACCGTAGAATTTCGTCATTTGGGCAATATCGACTACCAAGAAGCATGGAACTATCAAAGCCACCTTTTTGACGACATCGTAGAACAAAAAAAAGCGAATTATTCTCTACCCGTCGAGGAGCAGCGGCTTTGTCCCAACTACTTGCTTTTTTGTTCACACCCTCATGTCTTTACCTTAGGCAAAACGGGCAGCCTTCAGCATTTGTTGCTCAACGAGCAACAGATGAAAGACAAAGGCATCAGCTTTTACAAAATCAACCGGGGTGGCGATATCACGTATCACGGTCCGGGGCAGATTGTAGGCTATCCTATCTTGGACCTCGACAACTTCTTCACCGACATAGGACGCTACATCCGCAGCATCGAAGAAGTCGTCATACGCACTTTGGCAGAGTATGGACTGGATGCCGGGCGTATAGAAGGTCTCACCGGCGTATGGCTCGGCTACAAAGCCGGAGAAGTGCCCCGCAAGATATGCGCTATAGGCGTGCGTACCAGCCGCTGGGTAACCATGCACGGTTTTGCTTTCAACATCAATACCGACCTGCAGTATTTCAATTACATAGTACCTTGTGGCATCAAGGATAAAGCTGTTACCTCGCTTGCCAAAGAAATGGGGCATGAGGTGGACATCAAAGAAGTAGAAGAAAAACTAAAACGCCACTTTGAAACAGTCTTCGAATGCCATCTGTATGAAAGTCATAGCATGAGCATCGGTGCCCAAGCACAATAAAACTTTTATGCCAAGAGAAGATGTTTTTACCTAAAAAACACAAACCATGAAAAAAGATATAGAATTCCCAAGTGTAGAAGGAGTCAAAGTAGCCATCGTAAAAAAAGAGAACCTCACTTCCGAAGACGAGTGGTATGTCTATATTCTGAATACCAATCCCTACCCTATTCATACCATCTTGATTACAGCAAAAGGGTATGGTGAAATAGATGGCGAGAAAAAAAAGACCTCTACCTTACGCTACCACATCGAAGAGCTGCCCGCCGGCAGCTATGCCATGATAGAGCCCATCCACCCGGATGTATTCCGCCTATATAGCGAATACTGGGTGAGTTATTATGTAGACAAACAGATATTTGACAAAAAGTACATTTTTCCGCCTGATTCCATACAAGATGCCCACCTTACCCTCATCAAAGCACTGAACATGCCCGGTATTTTGCACGAATAATGTAAAAATATGACGTCATTTTGCCGGCTGTTGTTATTTTTTCCTGTATCATTTTTGCGAGTATCCCGTATAAAACGTATGTTTTTTAGCAGCATAAACAATTAAAAATTAAACTCAACTTGCCGTACTATGGAACAAAACAATAAGTCAAAAGAAAAACGCCAGGCGTGGCTCATTGGCATTATAGTAGTGCTCACTCTCACCAATTTGATTTTGCTTTATCTCTTTGTTCAACGTAACAAAGATGTCAACCAACAAGCGGTGGTCATTGAAGAATACAAAGAAGAGATAAACCAAACCTCTGCCAAGCTTGACTCCATCTCGCAAGAGCTCGACAAGCGCATCGAGGAAGCCAAAGCCCTGAATCAGGACTACGAAGCCCTGCTCAAGGTAAAAGAGCAGCTCGAACGCGACAAAGAGCAGCTCAAAAATGCCAATGCCCGCATGCTGCGCGAATATGAGGCAAAAATTAAAGCCTACGAAGAGCTGCTCATAGCTAAAGACAAAGAGTTAGAAAAATGGCGCGAAATAGCCAATGAGCTGAACGAAGAAGTAGTAGAAACCAAGAAAGAAAAGATGAAGCTGGTGGACTCCATCAGCAGTGTGCAGAAAGAAAAGCAAAAGCTTGAACAAACCCTTGCACAAGCCGCCATCCTGAAAGCCGAGAATATCCGCATTTTGGCAATCAACTCACGTGGGCGCGAACGAGAAGACGATGTCTACCGCGCCCGCCAAATAGACAAGCTGAAAATAGTATTCAATTTGGCAGAAAATAAAGCCGCTAAACCCGGAACCCGCCAAATTTACCTGCGCCTAATAGAACCCTCCGGGGCGGTGCTCGTAGGACCCGACGGCGGACGCTTTCAAGATGCACAACAACAAAACCTCAATTACACAACCATCAAGCAAGTCATGTATGACCAAAACAGCCAAGAAGTGAGCATCATCTACGACAAAGGCAGCGAGTATCGCGAAGGAACCCATGTCGTTGAGCTCTATTGCGAAGGACACCTAATTGGGCGAGGCTCTTTTGTGGTAAAATAAAAAATCACACAACAAAATATTTCCAAAAGAGGGGCTAATGCCTCTCTTTTTTATTTGCATTAGTAAAACAGAATCTTTAAATTTGCGCCTTGTCAAAACAAAAAAGGATTTTTAACCTATGGAATTCAAAAATCAGTACGAAACGGTATTCATTTTAACTCCCGTCTTGTCTGAAGATCAGATGAGGGATGCCGTTGACAAGTTCAGAAAAATCCTGACTGATAACGGTGCGGAGTTGGTACATGAAGAGAATTGGGGGCTGCGCAAGTTGGCTTACCCCATTCAAAAGAAAAAAACAGGTTTTTACCAGCTTTTCGAATTTAAAGCCGGTCCCGAAATTGTCAATATTCTGGAAACAGAATATCGCCGCGATGAGCGCGTGATGCGTTACCTGACCGTCAAACTCGACAAATACGGTGTAGAATATAACGAAAAACGCAGAAAAGGCGAACTGAAACGAGTAGAAGAACCCCAAAACGAAGAATAAGCTATGACACTCATAAACGAACCTATCCATCAGGAAAAACGCAAGAAGGTAAAGAAATACTGCCGCTTCCGTAAATACGGCATTAAATATGTAGATTACAAAGACCCTGACTTCTTGCTGAAGTTTGTAAATGAACAAGGGAAGATTTTACCCCGCCGTATCACTGGCAATAGCCTGAAATATCAGAAGAAAGTAGCACAAGCTATCAAACGTGCCCGTCATTTGGCTCTGTTGCCGTTCGTAGCAGATAACTTAAAATAAAAAACCGTAAAGCGTCATGGAAATTATTTTAAAAGAAGATATTGCCGGATTGGGCTATAAAAACGATGTGGTGAAAGTAAAAGACGGTTATGCCCGCAACTACCTCATCCCGAAGGGCTATGCTGTGATTGCCAACAAATCGAATCTTCGCCAACTGCAAGAACAGCTCAAGCAAGCAGCACACAAAGCCGAAAAAATCAAAGCCGATGCACAGGCTATCGCCGATAAAATCGGTAATTTGGTGCTTGAAATCAAGGCTAAGGCAGGTGAAAGCGGGCGTCTATTTGGTTCTGTAACCACCGGTCATATTGCCGAAGCACTCAAAGAAAAAGGCTTTGACATCGACCGCAAGAAAATATTGATTGTGGGCGAAGCCAAAGCTTTGGGTGAGTACAAAGCCATTATAGACTTGCACAGAGAAGTGAAACACGAAATCACCTTCAAAGTAGTAGCTGAATAAACACCGTCAGCTACCATACAATATAAGAGGCTGCCTGATAGCAAGCAGCCTCTTTTTCATTGCTCCCTTGCTTAACACATTAAAATTCCAGCATAAAAACTTTGCATACAGTTGCATAGTTTTTGTGCATTCCATATTTTGTTTAAGCTCCATCAAATATGAACCAATATGCTAAGCACTTTTCAGAAGCAAAAGATAAAGCACCTGTTCTGCTTTTATGACCAAGACGAAAGCGGTTTTATTGAAGCTCATGACATAGACAGCATTGCCAACCGATTTGCCGAAGAGTTCAGGTGGCGTATCGGCGAAGAGCAAGACAAGAAGTTTCGCGCTCTTTTTCGTCAGGTATGGCGCAGGCTGGTGCTTCGCTTCGACGAAGATGAAAACGAAAAAGTAAGCCTCGAGGAGTTTTTGCAAGCATACACTCAAAACCTAAGCAGTGAAGAAGCATATCAAGAAAACGTTTTTCCTTTCATAGAAAAGCTTTTCCCCATTCTTGATGGTGACCAAGACAATGCATGGACCCGGAAAGAGTTCCGACGTTTTTACCGCTGTTTTGGACAAAGCAACGAAGAAGCGGATGCGGCTTTTGAAGCTATGGACCTCAACAGCGACGACAAGCTGCAAAAAGACGAAGTTTTTACTCATTTCAGAGCGTTCCATCTGAGTAATTCTTCCGAAGAAATAGGCAACCACTTCTTCGGAAAACTACGCCCATGAGGCAGCAACTTACAAGAGAAAAAAGAGATAATCATGTGCAGACGACCATGGTTATCTCTTTTTTTATTATCATTGTTATCCTAACGGAATACATTTTTATGATTGTAGATGCCCATCCGTCTGCCGTAAAGCACAAATACGACCAAATCATCCATGCTGTTATCATCGAGATAAAAGAGCGAGCAAGCAGCCCTGAGCTCAAAAAAGCTATCCGTTTCGTTGTTACTTTGTATTTACCCACCGACCCCTTCCGCTGGTTAATTGACGTACGCCATGCCCAAAATCTGCCCACCGATTTTTTCTATTGGCTGCCGGAGTGGTGGCAAAAAGAGCTCCCTGAGATGCTGCCTCACCCTCATTTCATCGCTTATGTGCTCAACCCCAAGATATTTAGCGATACCGGGCTGCAAAGGGTAAATGCCAAGATAGAACAAGCTCAGGAAAAAAAAATCGCTAAGGAACGCTACTTTGCGTCTTTATTAAGTGCGCGTGCGTGGCTTTTTCAGCAGCAAGCCTAAAATCATATACCTGTACGGGGGTAACAACCAAATGAAGCGGGACATCATGTGGCTCTATGTCCTCTATTTTTTCCAAAGGTGGCAATAAAGATAAGCCTACGCGCAAGGCGTGGGGCAAAGAGCTCAAAAAAGTGTCATAATAACCTTTGCCATAGCCTACCCTTCTGCCGCAGCGGTCAAATGCCAACAAGGGTACCAATACTAAGTCTATATTTTCTAATTCGGAAGGAGCAACCAAAGGTGCCGTATCGAGTGGTTCTGGTACTCCCCAAGGGCTCATTTGCAACTCCATACCGGGCAAAAGGTAGTAATGCTCCAGAGAAGCATCTTTTACCTTCGGCACCATTACCTTCAAAGCGGGCACCTCCTGCCTGATAAAATCAAGCAAAGGGCGCACGTCGGGCTCGCGCTGACGTAGAATAGGCAAAAAAACGTGTATATAAGTGATGGATTGCCAGTTGAAAAGTGCTTTCAGTCGCTCTAAAAGGGCTGTATTCAGGCACTCGTACTCGGCTTCTGTCAAAGCCCGGCGTTGCTGTTTTGCCCATTCACGGGCTGCTTGTTTCGACAGTACTCCTCTCATCGGCATCAGGTGTTTTCTTTTAGCAGCAATACTTCTGTTTCAAATGGTTTTAGCAAGGAAAGTAGTTGCTGCCAGTAGTTTCTTTCCGGATGATACACAAAAAAGGTAAACAAAGACTCGTGGCGTTCTTGCGGCACTCCGGCAGGAAACAGACTTTCATGTACAGAACGAATTTGCCGTATGGCTGTTTCTTCGCGTTGCTTTACGGCTTTATAAAAACGTTTCTCCAACTCGTCTATTTGCTTCAGCGCTTGGGTTTCATAAGCTTTTACTTTTTTATCCAAGGACGCATCCACAGCACCTACTTCCGGAAGCAACAATGCATAGGCTTCTTTAGTCTTGACTTTGGCTTGGTCAAAGACAGCGGTTTCGTGTACATGGGTCTGTAACCATGCTTTTAGTAATTGTTCTATCGGTTGAAAAAAATGAATAGGCTGCAAAGCATTTTTTTCAATCTTGCGCAAATCCGCTGGCGTAAGTACAAACAAAGAGTGGCGTAAGCCAAGCACTGGCATTTGTATGTGTTCGTCGAAACGGCGCCAATAAGCAAACGCACGGCGTAATTGCAGCCAATAAGACAACTCGCCGGGACCGCCTATATACACCGCATTGGGTAATATTGCCTGCTGATAAACCGGACGTAGAATCACATTGGGGCTCCACCTCTCGGGCTGCTGCTCCACTGCTTCGCGCAGCTCAGTCAAAGACCACTGCAACTCCCCCCCTACGGTTTGCCAACGACCTTCTGCCGTACGCTCTACACGCAAGCGCTCGCCATCAGTTATGTAGAATAGATTGATATTGCGCGCATGTGCCTGCACAATGCCGTTCATTTGGCTTATCTTCTCGCTTTGAAGAGCCACAGCCGCTTGGGTGGGCATTTGGGTCAATTCCTGCCATATGACGTCTTTCCATAGCGCCTTCAAGCAAGGGTCATCGCCATCGATGATGACAAGCCCCAGTTCACCAAAAAGCTGGTGCAAGAGTCGGCGTGTCGCCATAGCCCAAGTATCGCCGGAGCGATATGCCGCCGCCCATGAGCGTATTTCTTCGGGAAGCTGCTCTACAAAATGTTGCATGTCGGGCAACACGTAGCGCCCCACGGCACCCGCATAATCCGGCTGCCACTCATAACGCTTCCCACGAAAATAAAAGTGATTTACCTCTTCCCAATCGTGGTCTTCGCTTGCCATCCAAAAGACAGGCACGAAGTGATGGTTTGGCATGAGGGCATTCAACTGCTCTGCCATACGAATTACCGACAGAATCTTGTACGCCACAAAAAGAGGACCTCCCATCAGCACCAATTGATGCCCGGTGGTAAGTGTAAAGGTATTGGGATGCGCCAATTGCTCTATGTTCCGTCGTACATTTGCGGGCAGCTCCATGCCGCTGTATTGCTGCATGATAGCTTGCGACACAAGACGCCGGCGCTGCTCGGTAAAACGGCTGTCTTTGATAAACTGCCGCACACCTTCTACAGTAGGCTCATATTCGTAAAGGGAGCGTAGGGCTTCGTCTTTTTCAATGTATCTTAGTATCCAATCGTGATATAAGCCGCTGCTACGCGGCGACAAACATTCGCAATCATAGAGCTTCTGCTCTTCTTGACTAATATTCATGTTCATCCTCCTCTTTTTGTGTGCGTTTTTGGAATGAGTACATATAAGCTTTACCCAAATCGAAAAATCCAAATACATTACGGTAAGCATTGAATATATGCCCCGTATTGTCGGCATACATGCTAGCAAGCGCTTCCATCAACTTGGCTTTCATTGCCGTTTCTCTTCTGAATACCTCAAGGATATTTACTTGTGGCAGAACCAGGATTTGGGCTTCTTCTGATGCCACAATGGCATTGTAAAGACGGCGTTTTTTTGGCAAAAAGGCTTCACTACCCAAAGTAATCCCCTCTTCGGCATAAGCCAGTACTTCAAAAGTATCTTGTATGTCAATATTTAATTCCACACGCCCTTCCCTGACGATATATACTGCCTGTGCCGGGTCTTCACGAAAGAAAATCACTTCGTTTTTCTTAAAGGTGCGGTGGTAAAAATAAGGATAGAGCTCTGCCAGCTCTGCTTCATCCAGACAAGAGAACAACTGTGAACGTCGTAAAAAACGAAACAAGTTGCGTTCGGCAGCAGAGTATGTTTTTTTAAAGGGATTGCGCAATTTCATCGCATATCTATGGTTTGGGGGTCCAGCTTAAAAATAACACATTTTGCGTAGATGCATTCAAAGCAAAGCGTTCATCGATGCGGCGCCCAAGCACCCAAGCAATACGCCCTTGCGCATCAGCAAGCACATATTGGCGCTCCTTTTCAAAGCGTGATAGCTTTATGTTTATCAAGAAGTCGCTTACTTTTTTGCTTTTGCCTTTCATACCGAAAGGACAAAAGCGGTCGCCAGCTTGCCATAGTCTTACCTTCAGAGGGAAATTCAGCTTATCTGCATCCAAATAAGCCTGACAAGGGTCAGCCGAGAGCAATGAAGGACGCCCTGGCAACAACTCCCAATACAAACTGCCGAAGCAAAGCGAAGCATTCCCTTTTGGGGAAGACAAAAGCAGCTCCTCATGGCATAAAGCGGCGTTTTCTGCCTGTGCACGAATCAGCAGCTCTCCCCTGTCGAGCAACAAGCAATGCGTAGCGGTATAGAAAACGGCGCCGGCTTGCGATCGACCGCAAGCCTCTATCAATTGCTCTGCCAAGTCAAAAGAAACTCCGTAAGGTGCCAAAAGCGCTTGCCAAAGCGCCACCTTGCGAGGCAAGTGCTCAAAGGCAAAATGCAAAGTGGCTGCCTCGTCTTCGTAAAATACATTTTGGCGCCAACGGGTAACATACTCTTCCCACACTTCTTCAACCTCCCGGATACGGCAAGTCGTCGCCCATACTGTTGCCTCTATCTTAGGATTGATTTCCCGCAAATGAGGCACCACATGGTGGCGGAGGTAGTTCCGACGGTATTTGTCTGTTGCGTTGGAACTGTCTTCGCGCCATGAAAGGGCATGATGCCGGGCATAATCCATAATTTGTGCACGGGTAGCAAAAAGCAGGGGACGCACCAAAAAAGCCTGTTTGGGTAAAATACCATGCACTGCGGCAATGCCTCCACCACGACACAAACGAAACAAAACCGTTTCCAAAACATCATTGGCATGATGAGCCGTTGCCACGTAATCGTAGCCTTTTGTTTGCAGCAGTTGCTTGAACCAATCATAACGCAGCTTTCTTGCCCATGACTGTATGTTACCGGCAGCCGGCGGGCTTGCTTCATGCAGAAAGAAAGGCACCTTCAAACTTTCTGCCCATTGCGCCACCCAAGCGGCATCTTCCTGCGACTCCCTGCCACGCAAAGCATAGTTTATATGGGCAATGGCAAACATAAAGCCTGCTCTGGCAAACAGATGGCTCATCACTACCGAGTCTATACCTCCACTTACGGCAAGCAGTATTTTATCCTTTGGGGTGAAGAGTTTATTTTTGTCGATGAAGCCTAAAAAATCGTCAATAAGCATACGTCGGATAAGAAAGGATGCGGTTTCTTTAACAGCAAAGGTAAAAAATATGTTCACATACGACACCAAGCTGCGGGTGCGCTATGCCGAAACAGACCAAATGGGATATGCCTACTATGGCAACTATCTCGAATATTACGAAGTAGCACGTGTGGAAACACTCCGCGCTTTGGGCTATCAATACAAGCGCCTCGAAGAAGAAGAGGGCATTATGATGCCCGTACTGGAAGCATATGTGTACTACCGCAAACCCGCTTTTTACGACGAAGAGCTCACCATACGCACCCATATCAAGGAGATGCCCACAAGCCGTTTCCGTTTCGACTATGAAATATTTAACCCAAAGGGAGAGCTCATCAACGAAGGATACACAACACTGGTCTTTGCAAAAAAAGAAAACGGACGCCCCGTGCGTTGCCCCTCTATATTGCAGGAATTACTCCTACCTTATTTCCAACCTAAACCAGCATAGAAAGCCCACAAGAGCGGGTTAATAAAAAGGGATTTCTTTTCCATTTGAAGCGAACGAGACATTCCTTTGAAGAAATCAGATTTTTTACTACCCTGTGCCCTGTGCTTCGTACAAGATGACAGATTTTACAAAATTTAAAATAACACACGGTATCGACTTTTGAGTAACACTTTCGAAGTAGCCAAATAAGCAAAAAGGGGGCGCATTCCGTAGCCCCCTTTCCTTTCTTTATAGTTTTTGCTCTACTCTATCACTACACGTTGCGGAATAACGCCTTCGCTGCTTTCGAGCTGAATCCAGTACATGCCTCTGCCGTAAGCAGACAGGTCAATGTTCATCTTTTTGCCCTTCACGGGGATGCTCGTCAGGGTTTTACCGCTTACGTCCAGCACATGCACCTTATACACTTCAGCTTTGAGGTTGCTTATATCCAGCATAAAAGCGCCTCTCGACGGATTAGGATACAACTTCACCTCAGTAGAGAGGGGCGATTCCAGGGCTGTTACTTCTGCCACCGTGGTGAAAGTTCTCTTCACAGGCGAAGCCTGTAGCACATTTGCATTGCTTTCTGCCACAAAATACACGTCATAGGTGGTACCCGGGTTCAATCCTCTTACATTCATCACAGCATCTTGGTTGGCAGTCATCGACACCGAAGCCGCCCTGATAGGCGCACTGCCACCGGCTGCCTGCCCAGCTTTTACCTCGGCGGCTGTGGGAGCGGTGGCTCCTGCACTGAGTACTACCAAGTAAGCAGTTCCTGACTTATTGGTTCTCACCACTCCGTCAAAGGCTTCATAGGTTACATTGGTAATTGTCGGATAACCATTGCTAAACACAGGGGGCTGAGGCGGCAAAGTAGTAAAATCTACTTTGGTTGGTGATGGTTGCATGGTGCCGCCGCTGCTTTCGGCTACTACATATACATCATAGGCGGTATTGCTCGAAAGCCCACTGAAAGCAATGCTTCCCTCTAAATTTTGTATCAGCGAAGTATTTCTACCGCTAGCTACGGGCGCGGCGCCACCGGCTGCCTGCCCAGCTCTTACCTCGGCGGCTGTGGGGGCGGTGGCTCCATCGGGCACCACCACGGCATAGGCAGCGCCATTGCGGTCTATTTTTACCAGCAAAGTAGCAGTTTCATCGGTGACAGTTCCCATCTTAGGATAGGTACTTGCCCAGTTGGGGGTGTCGGGTGCCAAAGTGGTTACATCCAGCTTGGTGGGGTTGCTCTGCAAACCGCCACTCGACGCCCGCAGCACTACATACACATCGTAGGCGGTGGTATTACTCAAGCCTATAATGTCTATATATGCCACTGTATTGGCAGTAATAGAAACACTCCCAGAAGCAGATGGTGCACCTCCCCCACTTGCCTGTCCATTCATTGCTTCTTGTGAAGTAGGTGCGGGAGCTCCATCAGGCACCACTACAGCATAGGCGGTGCCATCAACATCGGCGCTCACATTGATACGGAAAGAAGTTGTACCAATATTGGAGATATTGGGATATCCACTGTTGAACTGAGGCTCGGGAAGTGCCCGCACCACGATATCGTCAATGGTGAAACCATCGGTAGCTATTGACGTGTGCCGAATGGCTAAGTAGATGTTCTGCCCGGCATAAGTCGACAAATCAACCGAGAATTTTTTGAAGGTACCATCTCCCGATATGTTTGTTTGCTCAAGCAGCGGGGCACCGGTAAAATTCCCCACCGTATTGCCTGTAGTAGAGACGTATACGCGTATAGCATTGGTTGAAGCCCCTGAACCTAAGGTCATTCCCCAGAAGAGCAGCTCTGCCCCGCTCGGGGGTATAGTAAGCTGAGGGGTAATGAGCCAGTTGTCACTATTATTAACCCCCCCATCCCCTACGCTCACAATGGTGATAGTGTCCCGCCAGTTTACGTCTGAACCTTTTATTGCCGAACCCGAATAAGGCACATTGCCCCGCATCACCTCCCAGGGGGTATTGTCGCTATTACCAGCAGTATTATTGTCCACATTGTTCCAGCCGGAAATTGACAGAGCACCTACTTGGTTGTAATAAGCCTCAAATCCTTCCCGCAACACAAATGGTTGCCCATTGTTATACACATCGGTCAGTACCCGCACAATGCTGGTTCTACCCACCTCGGTGCCGCTTCCATTGTAGGCAATCACGCGGTAGTAATATTCAGTGGCTTCTTGCAGATTGTTGTCGGTATAAGTGCCAGCAGCAGTAGCGCTGTGTACCTCTGTAGAGTCATTGCCCAGGAGGTCATCCGACGGATCGTTGGGCGTTCCGCCGTCGTTCATAGAAGTAGCCCGGTAGACTTTGTAAGTAGCCGCTCCGACGGCTGCGTTCCACTCGATGTCCACGCTGTTGTGGGTGATGTTGGAGGTAGTAATGTCAAAAATTTCTCTGAGCTCCCATGTAAAATCCCCCGGTGCACCAAACTCATCGGTCCATTGTATATAGTATGTCTTACCCGCCTGTGCATAAAAGCGCCGATAAGCTCTATACCCATCGGTTGTGTTGCTGCTACAGTTGTAGTCATAATTATACTGCTCATTGCCACTGCCGTTCTCAGTATTTTCCAAATATACTCTACTGTCATTTACAGGATCGTACTCGTAAAGGAAGAATATATTGTAAATACTACCATCAGATACGTTTCCTGTCCCGCCACATTCGTCTATTTCCACCCACACACTTTTAGTAGCCGTATATTTAAACCATCTGGCGCAAGTAGGGGCATCGCCTCCGTCAGGATTATCCAAGTCGGCTTCCGAACAACCCCCATCAGAAAAAGAGCCACACGTATGCGTGCCCGCTGTGATGAGGGGCGCATCGGCTGCCTTGAAACTTCCTTGTGCCCGGGCACCCCAGGCAACAAAAAAGCCCAAAAATGCACTCCAAAGCAGTGGAGCCAAGGCATGATTTGGGAAGAATTTCGTTTGTTTCATAACCTTTCATTTTTTAGCTTATAGGTTAATACAGTCTTTTTATGAAAAGGTAAGCAAATTCTGTGCTATGTGCAATTGTTTTGCCGGTAAAGAAATGTAATATATTAACATCACGCGGTTACTTTGTCCACTTGCGCGGCTTTTTGTAAATTGCCTTGCTAATCGAGTTCAAAACCATCAAAACCTATGGCACACAAAGCTGAAATACTTTATGACTCCATCCCTGTGGTGGACTTGGCAGACTTTAGCTCAGGCGACCCTACCCGCAAAGCCAAATTTGTAGAAGAGCTGGGCAAGGCATTTCAAAACATAGGTTTCGTGGCGGTGAAAAATCACGGCTTCACTGCCGACCGACGCCAGCGCTTGTATGAAGTGGTTAAGAAATTCTTTGCTTTGCCCGACGAAGTAAAGATGAAATACCACAAAGCAGAGTTGGCAGGGCAGCGCGGCTACACCCCCCGCAACCAAGAGCACGCCAAAGACCACCCCGTGCCCGACCTGAAAGAGTTTTACCAGATTGGGCAAGAGGACATCCGTCCAGAAGACAATTTGCCTGCCGAAGACTATCCGCCCAACCTATGGCCCGAGGAACTGCCCGAATTCAAGGAAGAAACGCTACATGCTTTCCGCACTTTGGAAAAGGCTGGGCGCCAGTTGCTGCGCGCCATTGCCCTCTATTTAGGCTTGGAAGAAGACTACTTCGAAGACAAAGTAGAAAAAGGCAACAGCATCTTGCGCACCATTCACTACTACCCCATAGAAAACCCGGATGCCCTGCCCCCTGGTTCGGTGCGAGCTGCTGCACATGGCGATATCAACCTCATCACGCTGCTGATGGGCGCCAGTGCCGAAGGACTGGAAGTGCTGCGCCACGACGGCAAGTGGATTCCGGCTATACCCAAAGAAGACGAAGTGGTGATTAACGTAGGCGACATGCTTTCGCGACTGACCAACAACAAACTAAAATCGACCATCCACCGGGTAGTGAATCCACCCCGTGAAAAGATGCACGAACCCCGCTATTCCATTCCTTTCTTTTTGCATCCTCGCTCAGAGATGAGCCTTGCCTGCTTGGAAAGCTGCATCGATGAACAAAATCCCAAGCAATATCCCGACATCACTGCCGGTGAGTTTTTGCGTCAACGCCTCATAGAAATAGGCTTGTTGAAGAAGTAGGTTTCATATGCCGGGGCGCCTGCTTGAAGCAAGCAAGCGCCTCGTGTCTTTTGCATTTGCTTTGCCTCTCCCTGTGTAAGAAACTATGCGCCATTTACGGTACTTTATTTTTTTGCGCGACACACTATGGATATCCCTCACTTCTTTTGGAGGACCCCAAGCCCACATCTCTTTGTTTTTTAGGCAGTTTGTGGACAAGCGGCGCTACCTCAGCGAAGAGGAGTTGATAGAGCTGAACGCTTTATGTCAGGTTTTGCCCGGTCCTACTTCTACCCAAACCATCACGGCTATTGGTTATAGAATAGGAGGTTTTCCCCTGGCACTGCTCACCCTTTTTGTGTGGACCACCCCTACCGTTTCGTTTATGATAACAGCAGCACTGCTGCTCAACCACCTGCAAGAACAAAATATTTCACTAAGCTTTACTCGTTTCATTCAACCAATGGCGGTGGGATTCATAGCACATGCGGCTTTGCGCGTCAGCAAGAAAATCATCAAGACCAAAACCGCCCTGTTTTTGATGATAGCCTCAGCAGCCATTTCCTCTTGGGCATATCAACCTTGGGTGTTTCCGCTCATTATACTTGCCGGGGGAGTAGTAACGGCTTTTAAGTTTGAAAAGCAGCCCAAGGAAATGCACCGCCCGTTGCATATCCGTTGGCGTTATTTCACGCTCTATGCGGGTTTATTTGCCGGTTTGGCATTGGTAGCTGACCTTACCGACTCACTCAGCCTGCGCCTACTGACCAACTTCTACCGCTTAGGCTCACTTATCTTTGGCGGTGGTCAGGTATTGGTACCCATGATGTATGGTGAGTTTGTGAAGTTCAAACACCTGCTGAGCGGCAACGAATTTCTGACGGGCTATGCCATAGCCCAAGCCATGCCGGGTCCTACTTTCTCTTTTGCTTCTTATGTGGGAGCGCTGGCTATGCGCCATTACGGACCCACCGGCAGCATCTGGGGTGGGATTCTGGCAGCCACCGGAATTTTTCTACCCGGCACCTTTCTTATCTTTTTTGTCATACAGTTTTGGGATGAGCTGAAAAAATATCGTCCTGTACGTGCCTCGCTAGAAGGCATCAATGCTACCAGTGCCGGTTTGGTGATTGCAGCGGCTATTCTGCTGTTCTTTCCGCTTGTCGAAAGCCCCAATTTGCGCCTTTTTTGGAACATCTTTTTTGTGATAGGTACTTTCTTGCTGCTGCAATATAGCCGCATCCCTGCACCGCTTATCGTGGTGATGGGCTTGATTTTGGGTTTTATCATCAAAAGCTCGGGGGTGTAAGGTAGCTGCTTTTTTTGTACCTTTGCCTAAACATAATACTCTCTCTTTTGATTTAAAGAATAAACGCCAAAATTATGATTCAGGAAACCATGCAATTTCAAAAAAAGGTAAAAGCAGACCTCTTCGAGTCGCCAGACTTTTACAACATAGACGACCTGCTCAGCGAAGAGCATAAAATGATTCGCCAAGCTGTACGCGACTTCGTAAAGCGCGAAATATCGCCTTACATTGAAGACTGGTATGAAAAGGCGCATTTTCCCTATGAGATTGTGCGCAAGTTTGGCGAGCTGGGGGTGTTTGGTCCTACCATACCACAAGAATATGGCGGAGGTGGACTGGACTACATAGCCTATGGCTTGATGATGCAAGAAATTGAGCGTGGCGACTCGGGCATGCGCTCTACTGCTTCGGTGCAAGGCTCTTTGGTGATGTATCCCATCTATAAATTCGGCTCAGAAGAGCAGCGCCGTAAATACTTGCCCAAGTTGGCATCGGGCGAGTGGCTCGGTTGTTTTGGCTTGACAGAACCCGACTTCGGCTCGAATCCAGGCGGCATGAAGACGCACTTCAAAGACATGGGCGACCATTACCTGCTCAACGGCTCGAAGATGTGGATTTCGAATGCCCCCATGGCTGACGTGGCAGTCGTTTGGGCAAAAAACGAAGCCGGTCGTATCAAAGGTTTAATTGTAGAAAAAGGGATGGAAGGCTTCAGCGCGCCTGAAATACATGGCAAGTGGTCGTTGCGCGCAAGCACCACTGGCGAGCTGGTCTTCGACAACGTGAAGGTGCCCAAGGAAAACCTGTTACCCGGTGCCGATGGCTTGTCTGGACCGCTGCAGTGCCTCGACTCGGCGCGTTACGGCATCTCGTGGGGCGCTTTGGGTGCAGCCATGGACTGCTACGACACCGCCTTGCGCTATGCCAAAGAGCGTATCCAGTTCGACAAGCCCATTGCCGCCTTCCAATTGACTCAAAAGAAATTGGCAGAAATGCTTACAGAAATCACCAAAGCGCAGCTCATATGCTTGCGTTTGGGGCAACTGATGAACGAAGGCAAAGCCACCTCGGCACAGATATCGCTTGCCAAACGCAACAACGTAGAGATTGCCCTGCGTGTTGCCCGTGAAGCGCGCCAGATACTGGGGGGGATGGGCATCACCAATGAATACCCCATCATGCGCCATATGATGAACCTCGAGTCGGTAGTAACCTATGAGGGTACCCACGATATCCACCTATTGATACTGGGCGCCGCCATCACAGGCATACCGGCTTTCAAATAACAGAATATTTCCTTTCTTCATTATCATAAAGCACCTGTCCATACTTTCGGCAGGTGCTTCTTTTTTTCGAACAAAATGCTTTTCTTTAAAAAGAAAATGCAAACAGTGCTGTTTATGCTTATTGGGAGATTTACTCTTTGGTTTTTTTTATGGTTCGCGAGCACCTTTTTCAACACCAGCAAGGGACAACACCACTCTCCGCAAAAGTATGAGTTCCGAGCAGTGTGGGTAGCCACCCTCAACAACATCGACTGGCCCTCACGGCGAGGACTTCCCCCCGAAGAACAACGCAAGGAGTTTATTGCCTTGCTCGACACCCTGCAGAAATACCATTTCAATGCCGTAATTGTGCAAATACGCCCCACTGCCGATGCTTTTTATCCAAGCCGCTACGAGCCTTGGTCTGCCTACCTGACCGGCACACAGGGCGAAGCACCTTACCCCTATTACGACCCTCTGGCGTTCATGATAGAAGAAGCGCACAAGCGCAACATAGAGTTTCATGCATGGTTTAACCCTTACCGTGCGGTATCAAACCTTCAGGCTGCTCAATTGCACGACGAACACATATCGAACAAATGCCCTGCTTGGTTTTTCGATTACAACGGAAAGAAATACTTCAATCCGGGGATACCAGCTGTACGCGACTATATTGTAACGCTTATCAAAGAAGTAGCAAAAAACTATGACATCGATGGTGTACACTTCGATGACTATTTTTACCCCTATCAGGTGCCCGAGGAGAAAATAGACGATTATGCCACTTATCTGCGCTATAACCAAAAGCAGTTTGATAACATTCACGACTGGCGCCGCCATAATGTGGATTTGCTTATTCGGGCGATTCACGACACCCTCCAACGCCTCAAACCGCATATAAAGTTTGGCATCAGCCCCATTGGCGTTTGGCGCAATGCTTCAAAAGACAGCCTCGGCTCCGCTACCAAAATATGGCACGCCTCTTACGATGCCCTCTATGCCGATACCCGCAAGTGGCTCCGTGAAGGATGGATTGACTACATAGCGCCACAACTCTACTGGAGTACCCGCTCGCGCTATGGCAACTACGACGTGCTGGTGCCCTGGTGGCACAAAAACTCTTTTGGTAGGCATGTGTACGTAGGGCACGCCTTATATAAGGTTGACGGGGAAGATGGAGGCGACAACACATGGCATGACCCGCAGGAGCTGCCGCGACAGCTAAGAAAAAAAGTGGCATACGATGCTATCAAAGGCAGTATATTCTTTTCTGCCAAGCACCTTTACCGCAACCCCTTTCATATCTTGGACTCTTTGGCGCAGTACTTCTATCGTTACCCAGCACTGCCTCCCCCCATGCCATGGAAGGACAGCATTGCAGCGGAGGCACCCCCTAAACTGACTGCACATTTGAGCCGGCAAGGCGTGCAGCTGCAGTGGTCCACGCCCCCGCTTGCCCCCGACGGAGAGCCTGCCGCTTATTATGTGCTTTACCGCTTTTCGCTTGCCGAACCCATCGATTTGAGCCGACCGGATAAAATCGTTTACATAGGCAAGGATGAGCACTTTATCGATACTGGTGCCCATGACTTGCCTGCCATCTATGTAGTTACTGCCTGTGACCGTCTGCACAACGAAAGCCGTCGTTATGCTTCGGCAGTAGCCGAACCCTCGCCGGTGTATGGCAGCCAGCATGCGGGCAGCACTCTCATTCCTTACAGAAAATATTGAATACCTTTTTTTCAAAAAAAAGGATTTGTGGCAAATGTCATTTTTGGCATTTGCCCCCTTTTTCATTATTTTTCAACATAATACCCAAGCATGCAAATACCATGAAAGCTAAACTAAGCACCTTGTTTTTCATTTTGGCTTTGCCATGCCTGCTACAAGCACAAATAGACTGGCATAAAGCCAAAGAAAAAATAAAAAAAGGAGTAGAAAAAGTATCAGACCAAAGCATGGAAGACATCATTGCAGAAGGGGTATTCGGTAAAAAACGGGCAAAATATGACTCTCTGAACTTTAGTTTTGCCATTGCCGTAGCCGACCAAACCGGATTTTATGAAGAAAAAGACCTCTTCTATGATTTGGGAATAGACAAACTGGCAGTCAATGCCTTGTTCGGCAATAATAATGCCCAATCTCAACGCACACCTCAACAAGAGTTCGAAGAGGCAGTAAACTTGGCTGAAATTCTTTTGGCTTCCAACAAATACAAATGGGCAGAAGAAAGGCTTCTTTATGCCGAAAAAAACATGCCCTCCAATACGAAAGCCACCCAGAAAGCACGTCTCTACAATGACTTGGGCTTGCTTTATACCACACTTGGTGATTATTCTGCTGCAGAAAGATATTTTGACAAAGCGCTTGCTACGATTACCCGAGAGTTGAGCAAAGAGCACTATCTGTACTATGCCACACAAAACAACTACGCCATTCTACGCTTTCACCAAGCCTATTACCCTGAAGCCCTTAGCCTGATTGAAGACATCGAACAGAAATTGTTGCAAAGCAGCAGGCAACAAATGCCTCAAGCGATTGTGCTGAACAATCACGCTTACATGCTGCATACGCTGGGACTACACAAAGAAGCCCAAGAGCTTTATGCAAAAGCCCTACGCATTGCTGAAGAAAACACGCGAGAAAAAAACACCAACTATCAACGGATACTCATCAACCTCGCGATGCTTTATCAAGAGACCGGGCGCCTGAATGATGCCGCTATCCTTTATGAAAATGCCATCAAAATAAAAGAGAAACAGGGCAAAAAACGCCACCCAGACTATGCCCACCTGCTTACGCTTTATGCCGCCCTGCAATTGCAACTGGACAATATCGCCAATGTAAAAAAACTGCTCACCGAAGCACTTGATATTTATGAAAGGAAATTTGGCAAAGAGCACCCTGCTTATGCCACTGCCCTTGAACAGCTCGGGTGCTTTCAGTTATTCTATGGCGACAAACAGGAAGCCATCGCTTCTTTGAACGAGGTATTAAACATACGCGAAAAGACACAAGGCAAGCAACACCCTGCCTACAATCAAACCAAAGAGTGGTTGGCTATTGCCTACTGGAAAAACGGCATGACAGATAAAGCCGCCAGTATCTATGAAGAAGTGATAGGATGGAATGCCGACTTCATAGGCAAGTTTTTCAACTCTATGAGCACCATCGAGCGAGAACGCTACTGGCAGCAGATGCGCCCAACTTATCTGCGTTTTTTCAATTTTGCTTTTGAACAAAAAAGCCCTGAACTCCTGCGCAAAGCCTATGAAGCATGGGTATCTACCAAAGGAATTTTATTACGAACCAGCGAGAGCATACGAACACGCATTGCCAAAACCCAAGACCCCGACCTTTTAAATCTATACGATGAATGGACCCAAAAGAAAGAAAGGCTCGCCTATTACTATACACTCAGCAAAAGCGAGTTGAAAGAGCAAAAAATAGACATCGAAGCTCTTGAGAAGGATGTAGTCAATATAGAAAGGAAGCTTTCCTCACGCTCACAAGCTTTCGAAGAAATACAAATGAAAAAATACAGCTACGAGCAAATGGCTGCTGCAATACCTGCCAGCAGTGCCTTGATAGAATTTGTGCGCCTGCCGCTGTTCAATCGCTCCCTCTCACATGAAGCAAAATACTATGCTTTTATACTTTACCCTTCGGCACAAGCACCCGAGCTTATCACTATAGGCGAAAGCAGCTTCTTGGAAAAGAAAGCCATAAGTTATTATCATGCCAACATAAGACTCAAGCGCACCGACAAGCAGTCTTACGGCTTTTTCTTTGCTCCTTTGGAAGAAAGTCTTAATAGTCATGGCGTCAAGCATTTGTTTATCAGCGCCGACGGCATCTACCATCAAATCAGTTTGGCAAGCCTGTGGCACCCCAACAGCGAACAATACCTCATAGACCTGTATGATATTACTTATCTTTCACACCCTACCGAAGTATTGGAAAAAGAAAGCAGCACAAAGCAGCTGCGGCAAGCCTTGCTGCTGGGCTACCCTATTTACGGAACCGAGGCAATCAGCCTGCTGCCCGGCACCTTGCAAGAAGTGCTTTCATTGAACCAATTGTTCAAGCAAAGTGGAATACAAAGTGTACTGCTTAGCAAAGAAGAAGCCAACGAGGGCAATCTCAAGCGCCTGCTGAAAGAACAGCAGCCGGCTATCGTCCACATAGCTACTCATGGTTATTTCCTAAAAGACGTGGAAAAAGAAAGTGAACAGATATTGGGTATACAAACAGAAAAAGCCAGCAGCAACCCTCTTTTGCGCGCGGGTTTACTACTAAGCAACTGTGCAGGTGCTTTTACGCAAGACAGCCTCTCGCTTTCGGCGCGGGGCGAAGAAAACGGCATCCTCACTGCCTATGAAGTAACCACCCTACCACTGCAAAACACCCGCTTGGTAGCCCTGAGTGCCTGCGAGACGGCTTTGGGCGAAACACAAGCCGGCGAGGGCGTATATGGCTTTCAGCGTGCCTTCCGCGAAGCTGGCGCCCAAAGTATAGCGATGAGCCTCTGGAAAGTAGACGATGCCGCTACCAAAGACTTATTCATCCGCTTTTATGGCTATTTGCTTCAGGAGCAAAGCCCGCATACAGCATTTCGCAATGCGCAAAAAAACATACGCAAGCAATATCCACATCCCTATTATTGGGCTGCCTTCGTACTTATCGGGCGCTGATATCTGCACAATGACCAGCGGCAAAGTCTATGCAATAGGGAAAGCAAGCAAATACAGGTAGAATTCACCAAAGGCTTCATCAAGGTGGTTCCAAAGCTAAACGAAGGAAGCATATTTTTGGCAATAGGAAACACCGACTGCCAAGCCTATTGCTGCAAAACCAAGCGCATACGACAGTTGAAGTCGGGCGACGAGCGCCTACTTATCAATCTGTTGCGCGCACAGGAAAAACAGCTCCTTGCCCAGATAGAAAGCTGCGGCATCAAATAAGAGCCAACAGTCACTAGGCTACTGCCTGCTGCCTCAAGCATCGCCGGATATCCTCCTCACAACGTTGAAGTAGCGCTTTGGGACTGTCGAAGGCACTTATCTCATAAGCGCCTAACAAGTGCAAACGAACCGTAATGCCTATGGGCATGTACAACAATTTATGGTAGGTGAGCTTCCAGAAATTCTCCAAAGCAATGGGCACTACAATTGCTTTGGGTATGGAAGCCACTAACTGCTCGAAGCCTGCTGTTTTGAAAGGCTTCAGCTTACCATCGCGTGCACGGGTACCTTCGGCAAAAATACACGCTGCCAGTTTCTCCCGACGTATCACCTCGGCAAATGACTTGATGGCTTCCAAAGAAGACTCTTTATCTTTCCTGTCGATGCATACGTGTTTGCCATGACGCAAATGCCACGATACACTCGGTATGTTGTACATCAAACTCTTTTTGGAAATAAACTTGGCGTGGTGTTTTTTACGAAACACCCAGCCTATAGCCGGAATATCAAAAATGCTTTGATGATTGCTTACCAATATCAAGGGGCGGTCATCGGGTAACTGCTCGAGTAGCTCTTTTCCATTCACTTTGAAGCGAATGCCCAATATCAACAAAGAGTTCATCAGACTCCACATCATGGCATGAATGGCGCGCATCTGCATGCGGTAACCCATGTAAGTAGCCAATACATTCACAGGATGGAACAACAGCAATATCAAGCCCATAAAGGGCGCATAAATTAGACCGGCAATCAGATTTAAGGGTGTTTTTTTCATGGGCATTCTAACATGATTGAACCCCAAAAATACAAGCTTTTTGGACGGATTTCAACTCTTCAAACCTGCGCATAGTAATATTTTATCTTGAAAAGTTGATATTCAATCCGTTATTTTTTTAACTGCTTCGCTATAAGCAGAGGTTACTTAGGTTCCAAATACACAAATGGCACTATCATTTCTTCCAGAGAAATGCCTCCATGTTGAAAGGTATCTTTAAAGAAACTGACGTAATAATTGTAATTGTTCGGATACACAAAGAAGTAATCTTCGGTGGCAAATACGTAGCTAGTCGATACATGCTGTTTGGGCAGATGAAAGCGTTCGGGCTTGCGGGTTTCCAGCACTTTGCCATCGTCTTTAAAGCTGAGATTTTTGCCGTGCTTATAGCGCAGATTAGTATTTACTTCACGGTCGCCCACAATACGGAAAGGTCGTCGCACTCGGATGGTTCCATGGTCGGTGGTAACAATACAAGGCAATTTATGTTCCGCTATTTTTTTCAGCAGCTCAAAAAGGGGCGAATGAATAAACCATGTATGGGTAAGTGCCCGGTAGGCGGCTTCGTCGGATGCCAGCTCGCGAATCATCTCCACATCGGTGCGAGCATGTGACAGCATGTCCACAAAATTATAGACAATGACATTGAAGTGGTTGTTTTTCATCTGGACAAATTGCTCATTCACTGAACGCCCCTGTGCATTGGTCAGTACTTTGTGATAGCTCATGCGGATGTGGCGAAAGCCAAAACGGTCCAGTTGGTTACGCAAAAACTCTTCCTCATACAAATTCTTCCCTTCTTCGTCAGTATCTTCTACCCACCACTTGGCATAAAACTTCGCCATGTCATCGGGCAGCATACCCGAAAATATGGCGTTACGGGCATAAGCCGTGGTAGTAGGCAGTATCGAGTAATAAGTAATCTCTTCCACAATGTAGAAATAGCGGCTTATTTCCTGCGCCAACACCCGCCATTGGTCATAGCGCAAATTGTCTATCAGCACGAAAAAAAGCGTGTCGTTTTCTCCCATTTTCTTCAGTAACGGAAACACTTTCTTTTGCATCAATTGATGAGAAAGCAAGGGACGCTCGATGTCCGGCTTGTTGAGCCAGTCTTCATAGTTCTCTTTGATGAATTTCACAAAATTGGTATTGGCTTCCGCCTTTTGACTTTCGAGCACTTCCTCCATGCTTTGCTCCTCAGTATTTTCAATCTCTATTTCCCAATACACCAACTTCTTGTAAAGCTCTGCCCATTCGTTATAGTCTAAGCGGTCCATATATGCCATGCTGATGTTGCGAAAATCCTGCTGATATGCCAAATTGACCTTTTCGCTGACGATGCGCCGGTTTTCAAGTATTTTTTTCACAGCCAGTAAAATCTGGCTGGAATTCAGTGGCTTAATTAGATAGTCGGCTATCTTGGCACCAATGGCTTCTTCCATTAAGGACTCTTCTTCTGCCTTGGTAATCATCACCACAGGCAGGTCTGGTTTGAGCTCTTTAATTTCCACGAGCGTTTCGAGCCCCGTCAAGCCAGGCATGTTCTCATCTAAAAATACAATATCGAATGCCTCTTCACGGATACGCTCCAAAGCATCGGTGCCACTATTGACCGGCACCACCTCGTAGCCTTTCTGCTTGAGAAACAATATGTGCGGTTTCAACAAATCTATTTCGTCGTCTGCCCATAGGATTTTGTATTGCTGCATAAGATTTACTCGTTTTATTTTTCCTTAATTTAATACTCAAACGAAAAAATGCCTTTTTCATGCCACAAAAGTCATACAAAATCATCAATGACCCGGTGCATGGCTTCATACGCATCAGCCACCCACTGGTTTTTCGCATCATAGAACACCCTTATTTTCAGCGCCTTCGTCGAATAAAGCAATTAGGGTTGACCGAATATGTATATCCGGGCGCTTTGCATACCCGTTTTCACCACGCTTTGGGCGCCTACCACCTCATGGGCATTGCCTTGGATACCCTGCGCTCCAAGGGGGTGCCTATCCACGACGAAGAAGCGCTCGCCTGCCAAATCGCCATTTTGTTGCATGACGTGGGGCACGGTCCTTTCTCACATGCCCTCGAGTACACCATCTTAGAGGGGGTACACCATGAACAATTATCATTGCTCATCATGCAAAAGCTCAACGAGCAGTTTCATAATGCCCTTGAGTTGGCTATTCGCATTTTTTGCAACGAGTATGAGCGCCCCTTCTTTCACCAACTCGTGAGCAGCCAATTGGATATGGACCGCCTCGACTACCTGCAACGCGACTGTTACTTCACCGGTGTGCAAGAGGGTACCATCGGTGCCGCCCGTCTGCTTAAAATGATTGATGTGGTGAACGACGAATTGGTCGTAGAAGAAAAAGGTATCTATAGCATAGAAAACTTCTTAACCGCACGGCGCGTCATGTATTGGCAAGTATATCTGCACAAAACCACCATAGCCACCGAACAAATGATTGTGCAAATCATGCGGCGCGCCAAAGAACTCACACAGGCGGGGCAAGCCCTGCCCTGCACCCCGGCACTTGCTTTCTTTTTGAGGCATCCCGTGCAACAAAACAATTTCTATGAGAACGAAGCAGCCCTCGAGGCTTTCACCTCCCTTGACGACTACGACATATGGGCTGCCATCAAACAATGGACTACTTACCCAGACTACGTGCTTTCTGAGCTCAGCCGCCGTCTGCTCGAACGGCGTCTTTTCAAAGTAAAACTAAGCCCTGAAAAACTACCTGCCCACTGGGTAGAAGAAAAGAAAAAAGAAGTGTTGGCTCACTTGCCCAACGCAAAGCTACTCCCCTATTTCTTTATTGAAGGCTCTACCGAAAATACCGCCTATCAAACCCGGGGCGGGTCGATACGCGTACTCCGTAAAAACGGAAAGCTCACAGACATAGCCGAAGCATCGGACCTACCCAATATCAAGGCACTCAAAAAAATGGTAAAAAAGTATTATGTTTGCTGGGCAAAATACAACTAAGAAATCAACCGCATCATGCTAAAATTCACCTTGGGACAAGTCGCCCAAATGCTGGGCGGAACCGTAGAAGGCAACCCCGACGCCGAAGTATTCACTATAGCCAAAATACAAGAAGCCCAAGCCGGAAGCATCGCTTTTTTGGCAAATCCCAAATACGAACCATACATTTACACCACGCAAGCTACCGCTGTCATTGTCAATCAAGACTTTGAACCCAAGCAGCCACTACAAACCAACCTCATTCGCGTAAAAGATGCCTACTTGGCATTCACCCAGCTGCTAGAGCAATACCAACGGTTGAGGCAACAGGCACAACAAGGCATTGCCCCTAATGCCCACATAGAAGAAAGTGCTCAATTGGGCGAAGGCGTATATATCGGACCTTTCGTGTATATAGGCAAAAACGTACGTATAGGTAAGCAAGTCAAAATATATCCGCACACCTTCATCGGCGATAACGTAAGTATTGACGACCATACTGTCATTTACGCCGGCGTGAAGATTTACGAAGGCTGCGTTATAGGCAAGCACTGTGTGATTCATGCCGGTGCTGTCATCGGCAGCGAGGGATTTGGTTTTGCCCCCCAAGAGGACGGCAGCTATCGCCCCATCCCGCAAGTGGGCATCGTCCACGTGGAAGACCACGTACGTGTAGGTGCCAACACCACTATTGACCGTGCCACCTTGGGCAAAACCCTAATCAAGCAAGGTGCTAAGCTCGACAATCTCATACAGGTAGCTCACAACGTAACCATAGGAAAACACACCGTCATAGCAGCGCAAACCGGCATTGCTGGCTCCACCGAGGTGGGTAGCTACTGCATGGTAGGAGGGCAAGTAGGCTTTGTAGGGCATATCAAAATAGCCGATAAAACCATCATAGGAGCGCAGTCGGGCATCTTGGACTCCATCACCGAAGAAGGTACGAAATGGCAAGGCTCGCCAGCTATGCCCATGTCGCAATATTACCGCGTGCAAGCGGTCTTGCGAAAGCTTCCGGAGTTATGGCGCAAGCTTAGCAAATGAAGTTGAAGAAGTAGAAAAAAGTAGTAAATTTGCGCGTAGTGCCATCTGTTTTCAAGAACACAAACGCATGAATTTAAAACAACACACCATAAAGCAGAGCGTCAGTTTAGAAGGGGTAGGGCTACATACCGGCAAGCCGGCGGTCATGACCTTCCACCCGGCACCCCCTCATTACGGCATCCGTTTTGTACGTACCGACCTCGAGGGCAATCCTGAGGTGCACGCCCATGTAGACAATGTAGTCGCCACCGAACGGGGCACCGTATTAGCACAAAACGGCGCACAGGTGCATACCGTAGAGCACGTACTCTCTGCCCTCATGGGCATGCAAATAGACAACGTACGCATTGAGCTGAGCGGACCGGAACCCCCCATTGCTGACGGCAGCTCGGCTCCGTTCGTAGACCTACTCACACAAGCCGGTAGACAAGAGCAAAACGCTCTGCGTAAATACATATGCATCGATGAGCCCATTTACTACCGCGACGACGAGCGTCAAATAGAAATCATAGCACTACCTGCCGACACCTACCGCCTTAGTGTCATGGTAGACTACAACTCGTCGGTGATGGGTAGCCAACATGCCCTGCTCCTGAACTGGGACGATTACCCCAAAGAGATAGCACCCTGTCGCACTTTCTGCTTTTTGCACGAGGTAGAGTATCTTTACAACAAAGGTTTGATTCAAGGCGGAAGCCTGCAAAATGCCATCGTGATTGTAGAGAAACCCGTAGAAGCTGCCCAACTGAAACGCTTGGCGGCACTCTTCAACAAAGAACAAGTAGCAGTCCAAAGCAATGGAATACTGAACAATTTAGAACTGCGATTCCACAATGAGCCGGCACGTCATAAGCTGTTAGACCTTATCGGTGATTTGGCGCTATTGGGACACCCGCTTAAGGCACACATCATAGCCACCCGCCCCGGTCATTATGCCAACGTGCAGTTTGCCAAGAAAATAAAAGCATATATGGATAAAAATCCAGGAAACAATATTCAGCAATTTCATCCGGGTATGCCTTCGGTATTGAGCGCTGCCCAGATTTACGAAATGCTCCCCCACCGCTATCCTTTTAGCTTGGTTGACAAAATCATCTACGTAGATGAAGAACAAGTGGTTGGGGTAAAGAACGTGAGCATAGGCGAGCCTTACTTTCAAGGGCACTTCCCTGGTAACCCTGTCATGCCTGGGGTCTTTCAAATAGAAGGCATGGCACAAACCGGTGGCATTTTGGTGCTCAATACAGTATCCGACCCTTCCAACTACTGGACTTACCTCCTGCGGGTCGATAACTGCCGTTTCCGGAAGATGGTACATCCCGGCGATACACTCATCTACTACTGTAAAATTACTACCCCCATCAAACGGGGCATTATCAAAATGCACTCGGAAGCCTTTGTAAATCATGAACTCGTTTGCGAAGCAGACATGACCGCCAGTATTGTACGCAAAGACGAAGAAAAAAAATGAAGCATAAAGATTTAGTCTGGATACACCCCGACGCCAAGATAGGCGAAAACGTAACCATCGAACCCTTTACAGTCATCCATGGGGATGTAGAAATTGGCGATAACACATGGATTGGTCCTCACGTCACGATTTTGGATGGCGCCCGCATTGGGAAAAACTGCCGCATATTCCCCAATGCCGTCATCTCAGCCATCCCGCAGGATTTGAAGTTCGGCGGCGAGATGACTTATGCCATCATTGGCGACAATACGACCATCCGTGAGTGCGTGACGGTAAACCGTGGTACATCTGCCAGTGGCAAAACCGTCGTAGGCGACAACTGCCTGCTGATGGCCTATGCACATATTGCCCACGATTGTGTGATAGGAAACAACTGCGTGATTGTAAATGCCGTGCAGATGGCGGGGCATGTAGAAGTGGGCGACTACGCCATCATTGGTGGTACGTCGGCTATTCATCAGTTCTCACGTATTGGAGCACATGCCATCATAGCAGGCGGTTCTTTGGTACGCAAAGACATACCGCCCTACGTAAAAGCAGGACGTGAACCGGTCGTTTACTTGGGTGTCAACCGGGTAGGCTTGCGTCGTCGTGGGTTCAGCAATGAACAGATTTACCAAATTCATGAAATTTATCGCACCCTCTACCTGAAAGGCTACAATACCACCGAGGCGCTCAATGTCATAGAAAGTACATTTCAAGCTACACCCGAACGGGATGCCATCCTTGACTTCATCCGCAAATCAGAACGTGGCATCATCCGAACCGGGCATCATGCTGCCAATCATGCTACCGAAGAATAAAACAAAACATGCAACTGAGCAAGGTAGAGCTTATTGAGGTAGGAAAAAAATTTGAAAGAGAGTGGCTTTTTCGCCACTTTTCTTTTGTTTTTGAGAAAGGACAACCCACTGCCATCATAGGCGCCAATGGCAGTGGCAAATCTACCCTCATGAAAATAATAGCGGCAGCACTCCCACCCAATGAGGGGGAGGTGGTTTACCGAGACCTGCAGGGCAAGGCGATAGATATAGACCACTACCCCCGCCTGTTAAGCTGGGTGGCGCCTTATTTGCGCCTTCCGCAGGATTTCACCCTCGACGAGCTCTACCGCTTTCACAGTCGATTCAAGCCCCTACGGCTTGCGTACGAAGCATGGCTCGACCTCTTGCAGCTACGCCCACACCGACACAAGGCACTGCGTTTTTTCTCTTCCGGCATGCGTCAAAAAGTGCAGCTCAGCCTGGCACTATTCAGCGACACCCCCCTGCTGCTTTTAGATGAGCCCACCATGAATTTAGACAAAGAAAATGCCGCTTGGTATAAGCGGCACGTGTTGGAGTCCATACAAGAGCGTATTGTCATCATCAGCTCAAACGAAAGCGCCGAGTATGACTTTTGTACTCGGCGCATCCGTCTTAGTGCCTTATGATAGGTGCTATTCCTTCCAACTCATCGGATAATTTTCATCTACATAAGGCAATGCCTCTTCGGTGAGGTAAAGTGGGCGGAAAGTATCTATCATCACCGCATATTCATGAGTTTCTTTTTTGCCTATGCTCTTCTCTACCATACCAGGATGGGGTCCATGGGGCAAGCCCCCCGGATGCAGCGTGAAGGAGCCACGGTCAATGCCCTTGCGACTCATGAACTCACCTTCGGCATAGAAAAGCACCTCGTCAGAGTCTATGTTGGAGTGATTGTAAGGGGCTGGAATTGCCAAAGGATGGTAGTCGAAAAGGCGCGGCACAAATGAACATACTACCAAGTTGTGGGCTTGGAAGGTCTGATGCACTGGTGGCGGCTGGTGAATGCGTCCGGTGATGGGTTCAAAGTCGTAAATAGAAAAAGTATAAGGGTACAGAAAACCATCCCAGCCTACCAAGTCGAAGGGGCTGTGTTTGTACACATAGTGATGCAAAAAGCCGTTTTTCTTTATTTTCACTAAATACTCGCCTTGCTCACGTTCTGTAATCAACTCGGACGGGGGATGGATGTCGCGCTCACAGAAGGGTGAGTGCTCTAACAACTGCCCCAGTTCATTGCGGTAGCGGCGGGGGGTTTCAATAGGCGAAAATATTTCACATACCAGCAAACGCACCTCGCCTTCATCAAACTCCATTTTGTAGATGGTCGTACGGGGAATTACTATGTAGTCGCCTTTTTTGAAACGCAGCTTTCCAAATTGTGAATACAGCCATCCGCTGCCATCGTGCACGTAAATCAGCTCGTCGGCTTCTCCATTTTTGTAATAATAATCCATTTGCTTGCCTGAGGGATTGCAAATGCCTATGTGCACGTCGTCATTGACCATAAGCATTTTTCTTGCTTCGAGGTAGTCCTCGCCCGTAATGCCCACATTGCAGGTTTTCAAGTGGGTTTGCAACAAAGGACGGTCTTTCAAAGCTTTCACCTTGTAAGGCACCGTGTCAAGCACTTTTTCCACCCGGGTCGGCGGATAGATGTGGTAAAGATTCGAATAGATGCCACTAAAACCCTTTGAGCTCACCAGCTCTTCTTTGTAGAGGCTCCCGTCGGGTTGGCGAAACTGTATGTGGCGTTTAGGCGGAATTTCTCCCAGCTTGTAATAATAAGTCATAGCGCTATTCTGTTTTTGGATTTATCTAACAACAAATTTACAAATTAAAAGTTTGAAGCAAACGCTGGGAAGGAGTAAAATGCGCCTTTTGCTGTAACTTTGTATTTGCCAGCTTGCTTCCAGAGGTATTATTTCAGATTTTTGCCACGGTTTGTTTTCCTACTTTCACTCTCCTTTTCAAAAAAACTTATGCAATACAGTCAGCTAAGTGCACTCATCCGGCAGAAGCAAAGCATGCTTTGCGTAGGATTGGATAGCGACCTTCACCACATCCCCGCACACTTGCTTCGCAGCCCAGACCCCATCTTTGAGTTCAACAAACAAATCATTGATGCCACTTACCCCTATGCCGTTGCCTATAAACCCAATTTGGCATTTTATGAAGCTTTGGGCGCCCGTGGATGGGACAGCTTAGCCCGCACTATGGAATATATGCCCAAAGATGTTTTCCGTATTGCCGACGCCAAACGGGGCGACATAGGGAACACCGCAGCACTTTATGCGCGCACTTTCTTCGAAACCCTCCACTTCGATGCCGTTACTCTTTCCCCTTACATGGGCAAAGACAGCATCACCCCTTTTCTCGAATACCCAGACAAATGGGTGATTGTGTTAGCACGCACCTCCAATGCCGGCGGGGCTGACTTCCAAGAACTCAAACTTCAAGACGGGCGCCACCTCTATGAGGCTGTCATACAGAAAAGCAGCCAGTGGAGCTCGCATGAGCGCATGATGTATGTTGTGGGCGCTACACAATCCGAAGCCATACGGCACATAAGGCAATTGATTCCCAAACATTTTCTTCTTGTGCCCGGCGTGGGTGCCCAAGGCGGAGACCTTCGGGCAGTGTTGCAGTACGGTAGCAATGAACACGGCGGTTTGCTCATCAACTCTTCGCGAGGCATCATTTATGCAAGCAACGGGCAAGATTTTGCGCAAGTGGCAAGCAAAGTGGCACAGGCTTTGCAAGAAGAAATCAAACAAATCATGCAATGGTAAAACTCTTCCACTTATGAAAATTCCCTTTTTCCTTTGGCTTTTGCTTCTTTTAAACTGTTGCGCCTCTTCAAAAGCGCAGACTTACACCCAAGAAGAAATTGTCGATTACTTTGTGGAAGTGGCACTGGGAAGCGAATACGGCAACGAAGACAAACGTATAAAAAAGTGGAAGAAAGAGATACGCTATCATATCATGGGGAATCCTCATCCGGAGTACCTCGCCGAGCTCGGACGTGTGATAGACGAATTGCACAAACTCACGGGGCTCTCTTTCACCGAAGTCAAAAAAAGAAGAGACGCTAATTTGGTGATTGTATTCGGTTCGGCAGAAAACTACATCGACATAGAGCCACAAGCCAAAAAATACACCGATGAGAATTGGGGACTCTTCTTCAGTCGATATAACGGCTTGGGCGAAATTTATAACGCCACCATGTATGTGGATGTCTTCCGCGCCAAAGGCAACGAGGTGAAGCATATACTAAGAGAAGAGCTGACGCAGCTGCTGGGACTCATGCGCGACAGTTACCGATACAAAGAAAGTATTTTTTATCAACCGTGGACTAACGTCACCGAATACGCCCCCATTGACAGGGCACTGCTGCGCTTGTTGTATCACCCCGACATGCCAATGAATGCCAATGAAGAGGTGGCACGCCAAGCAGCTACTCAAATCATCCGACAGATGGGCGTGGACAAACTGTTGGCAAAGTAAGTACCCAAAACCAATATCAAGTTAAGTTGAGGCTTTCGCATGCAGCCTTCGCTGCCTCTTGCTCTGCTTCCTTCTTGGTAAGCCCCTGCCCTTTTCCCAAGACCTGGTCGCCATCCATAGCATGCACTAAAAATTGACGGCGACTGCCGCTCGTCTTCACCTCCACAATTTCGAAGTGTACACTTTTACCATTGCGCTGCCCCCACTCAATGAGCATAGACTTAAAATTACGCGGCGCTTGTGCCAGATGCTCTACGTCCAAATGTGGTTTTATAATCTTGTCAATTACTATATGACGAGTAGTGGCAAAGCCTTTGTCTAAGTACAAAGCACCTACAAAAGCCTCGAAAGCGTCGCCTACCATTGAGCGAAAAGAGCCGGAATGCCGGTTGCCCTCATATTGTATGTAGTCCATGAAACCAAGACGCTCACCCAAAGCATTCAGTGTGTCGCGACTTACCATTCGCGAGCGTAACTCTGTTAGGAAACCTTCCTTTTTAAAAGGATACTTATGGTACAGGTAGTCAGCTATGATTGCGCCCAAGATAGCATCGCCCAAGTATTCCAAGCGCTCATTGGACAGCACAAAAGCACGGTTGGGCAAACGCACTGCCGCAGAGGTGTGACGAAATGCCAAATCGTAAAACTCAATATGAAAAGGCTTGCGTCCTGTAATTCTTTTTACGAAGGAAGCAAGCCTTTTTTCTCTTTCATCGCGATATATTCCAAAAAAATAGGCTAATAAGTTGCGCCACACTTATTCCTCAAATTTTTTAAATATTACAGAGCAGTTATGTCCACCAAAGCCAAAGGTATTGCTCAAAGCGTAATTGATTTCGCGTTGTTGCGCCTTGTTGAAGGTGAGGTTCAACTTAGGGTCAATCTCTTCATCGTCGGTGAAGTGATTGATTGTGGGTGGCACCGTCTGATGTACTATAGACAAGATGCAGGCGATGGCTTCTATGGCACCAGCAGCTCCCAGCAAGTGTCCGGTCATTGACTTGGTGGAGCTGATATTCAGCTTGTAAGCATGTTCGCCAAACACCTTCTGGATAGCCTTTATTTCGGCTACATCGCCCAAAGGAGTAGAAGTTCCATGCACGTTGATATAATCGATGACATCGGGCGGTATGCCTGCATCATCCAGTGCATTTTTCATTACGGCAGCCGCACCCAAGCCTTCCGGATGGGGGGCAGTGATATGATAAGCATCTGCCGACAAACCGCCGCCCACCATCTCGCAATAGATTTTAGCGCCACGCTTCACAGCATGCTCATATTCTTCCAAGATGATGGCACCGGCACCTTCGCCCAACACAAAGCCGTCGCGGTCTTTGTCGAAGGGACGCGAGGCAGTCTCTGGCGAGTCGTTGCGTTCCGACAGAGCCTTAAGAGCATTGAAACCGCCCACACCGGCTTCGGTGATAGCTGCTTCAGACCCTCCCGCTACAATTACATCGGCTTTTCCATAGCGAATGTAATTGAATGCATCGATAAGGGCATTGGTCGAAGAAGCACAAGCCGAGACCGTACAATAGTTGGGACCACGGAAGCCATAACGAATGGAAATGTGACCAGCGGCAATGTCAGAAATCATTTTGGGAATAAAGAAGGGGTTGAAGCGCGGTTCGCCACCTCCTTCCACATAATTGCGCACTTCTTCTTGAAAAGAAAGAAGCCCACCAATACCGGAGCCCCAAATCACGCCTACACGGTCTAAGTCCAGTCTTTCAGGCACGAGACCTGCGTCTTTGATGGCTTCTTCGGCTGAAGCTATAGCATAATGCGAGAAGGCATCCATGCGGCGCACTTCTCGTTTCTCGATAAAATCCAGCGGGTCAAATCCTTTTACCTCGCAAGCGAAGCGCGTTTTAAATTTCGACGCATCGAAGCGGGTAATAGGAGCGGCGCCGCTCACCCCCTTGACAAGACCCTCCCAATAAGCGGGAGCCGTATTGCCAATAGGAGTCAGCGCGCCTATTCCTGTAACTACTACTCTTCTTACCTTCATTGGCAATCGCTTTGCGATAAAATTAAGAAGCCAACTGCTTTTCGATGTAGGCGATTGCTTCACCTACTGTTGAGATTTTTTCTGCATCCTCATCAGGAATAGAAACGTTGAATTCTTTTTCAAATTCCATGATGAGCTCAACAGTGTCTAAGGAGTCAGCTCCTAAGTCGTTGGTAAAGCTTGCTTCGGGAGTTACTTCAGAAGCATCTACTCCCAGCTTCTCAACGATAATGCTTTTTACTTTTTCTGCAATCTCTGACATCGTCGTTTAATTTTTAGTCAAACACGCTGCAAATAAATGTATTTATTCGGACAAAATCAAATCCAAAATACTATGATTTCTTGCAGAAATCCTAACACCTCCTGTCAAGCGTCTCATTTGCAGGCTTCAAGGCAAAGATATAAAAACAAATTAGCAAGACCAGCAAAAATCTTTAATTTTGCCGATATCAAATAAAAGCCTTTTAGCTTCATGCTTAACATTAACCGACTGGCAGCCTGGTGGTTTCGTTCTGCCATGCGACGCATCCGCTTCTTTATGGAGCAGCCCGCTTTGGTACAAACGTTTCAATTGCATTACCTCCTGCATCGCGCTAAAGACACTGAATGGGGCAAACGTTACGGCTTCAAAGATATTAAGCATTATGACACTTTCCGGGAGCGTCTTCCCGTGTTGTCCTACGAGCAGCTCTATCCTTTCATAGAGCGCATGATGCAAGGTGAACACGATGTACTATGGCCCGGGCGTATGCGCTGGTTTGCCAAGTCGTCGGGCACTACCAACGACCGAAGCAAATACATCCCCGTTCCTGCCGATTCGCTGCACTACTGCCATTTTCAGGGAGGCAAAGACTTGCTTACCCTCTATTTGGAGAATACACCCGGCACCAAGATATTCTCCGGCAGGGCGCTTTCTATTGGTGGCAGCCACCACCGCTTCGAAGGCAATCCTAAAATACGTGTCGGCGACGTGTCGGCGGTCATCATGCAAAACCTACCGGCATGGGCTCAGTGGTTCCGGGCACCCTCGTTGCCCGTAGCACTGCTTTCAGATTGGGAGGAGAAAATACAAGCCATGATACGAGAGCTGCGTAAAGCCAACATTACGGCTATCATGGGGGTACCCACTTGGACTGTCGTACTGCTTGAAGAGTTGCTCAAACAAGAAGGCAAGCAATATGTGCAAGAGATATGGCAAAATTTCGAAGTCTTCTTTCATGGGGCAGTTGCTTTTGCCCCCTATCGTCCCCTCTTCAATCGTATTGCCCCCGGTTTGCGTTTCATGGAGGTTTACAACGCATCGGAAGGCTTTTTTGCCCTACAAGACGACCTCAGCCGCGAGGACATGTTGCTCATGCTGGATTATGGGGTTTTTTATGAATTTATACCTTTGGAAGAGTTGGGCAAAGAGCAGCCCAAAGCTTATTGGATAGACGAAGTAGAGATAGGCAAAAATTACGCCATGGTCATCAGTACCAACGGGGGGCTATGGCGCTACCTTATTGGCGATACCGTACAGTTCACTTCTTTGTATCCCCACCGAATCAAGATTACGGGACGCACCAAACAGTTTATCAATGCCTTCGGCGAAGAAGTGATGGTGGAAAATGCAGAGCGTGCTATTGCTTTTGCCTGCCAATGCACAGGAGCCGCCATCGTAGATTATACCGTCGCACCCGTATATTTAGACAACAACAACAAAGGGGCTCATGAATGGCTCATAGAATTTGCCACATCGCCCCATGACATAGAAGCTTTTCGTGAAGCCCTCGACCGCCACCTGCGCGAGATAAACTCCGACTACGATGCAAAACGTCAGCACAACATCGCCTTGATAGCTCCTCTGATACGCCCACTGCCCGAAGGCACTTTTCAAGAATGGATGAAGCGAAGAGGCAAGCTCGGCGGACAGCACAAGGTGCCACGCCTTGCCAACCATCGCCGTTATGTGGATGATATCTATCAAATGTTGGGCTGGGAAATCAAAGCCCCCCCCTCAGCTTAAACGGGCGTCGGGATGGCAATATACCTGCCGCAAGAGGTCTTCATTAGGTAAAGTAAGTGTATAATAAGTACTTTCCCACTGCCGGCACATGCGCAAACACTGCTCGCGCAGCGCTTCGTCGCGCGTGTGCCTGCGCAGGCGGTGCATGTAAATTTGTTGTTGCGTAATAAAAAAATCAAGCGCCCAAGGGTTGGTCCAAGCAGACTGCAAGGCTTCGTCGAGCAGTCTCAACGAAGCCTCATCGCCCTTACGAAACGCCTCCAACAGACTTTTCCAGTAATCTACTACGACAAAATCATATTTGGACATCCCTACTATATGAGGTTTATTTCCCTTTTTCTACGTTGAAAGTCCACACAGGCAACTTGGCATGTAGAGCTAACTGTTCGGAAATGCTGGGGCGCGGACTCAGCAAGCGGCGCAAGCCACGACGCCCATGGGTGCCTATGGCTATCATATCCACGCCGAAGTCTTCGGAATAATGCAGCATTCCTTCTTCTTCATCTACATCGGCATACTCAGCTATGGTATAGTTTTTTACTCCATGCCTATCAAGCCATTCTTCGGCACGACGCTTCACCTCACGATAGGGCATCACATCGCCGGGTATGTTCACACGCACCAAATGCAAACGAGCCTCCAGTAGCGATTGCAAATTGCTAAGACGCTCCATCAGTTTATCGCTCATGTCTTCTTCATACAGAGAGCTAAACAGGGCTATTTTATTGATGTCTTCGGGTGCCACTTTGTCTTTTATCACCAAGACGGGCACTTGAGCATAGCGCACTACTTTTTCTGTATTGCTACCTACATATGCATAATCATGATTGCTAATACCGTGCGAGCCCATGATGATGCTATCTACGGGTTTATTAGTAATTTTTTCGGCAATGCTTTGCATGAAGTTGCCGATTTGTAGGTACATTTCTATTTTTACGTCGCTGTATTGTGCGGCTAAAGCATGCAGTTTCTGCTGTGCCACCTTAACCATGAACAACTCATAGGCTTTTTCTTCTTCGGTTTGCACAATGCGCACACCGTCAATGTCAGCATATACGTGCAAATAACTCTCTACCACATGAAAAAGGTCAATTTCAGCATCTTTGATTCTTGCCAGTTGACAGGCAAAATCGAGTGCATACAAAGACTCTTGCGAGAAATCTACTGGTACGAGGATACGTTTCATAAGCAAAAACTATTTTGGTTTATACTTTTTACAAAAAAACAAGGCTACTACAAAGTATAGAGCGGGATAGGCAAATGCCCAATGAGCGAATCGCTGACCGAGCGGGTCAATATTTTTTCCCAGAAACTACGTTCATGCTTACGGGGCTTGATAGCCAAGCAATCGGTGGGTGTTGTTTCCAAGTATTGCTTAATCCCTCTTTCCGGATTGTCGTCACGGACAAAATCCATCTCATGCTCTACTTCCTCAAAAAGGCTATCTATCGCCAAGCTTTTCATGGCAGTGCCCAAAGGCATCTTAGCAGGCTGAGGATGTACATGTAAAATACGCACCTCTGCTTGCAAAAGCTTGGCGAAAACCGCCAAGGGTTTCACCTCCTCCAAACTTTGTATTTGCTCGTAATCGCAGGCAAAAGTAATATGACGGATAGGCGAGAAGGCGGTATGCGGTGGTATAAACAATACAGGTGCAGGTGCTGCGTGCAACATAAAAGAAGCGATACTTCCAAACAAACGGGAGGTTTGTCCTGCCCCACGGGTACCCATCAGCAACAAGTCCACCGGCGCCTCTTTAAAGATAGACAACAACTCCTCTTTCAGGTCTCTGCCTATTTTAACATAAGTTGTACGGTAGCGTACGCTTTTCTCATGGTAAAGGTAATTTTTACGTAGGCTTTCCATTTTGGCTTCTATGGCAGCCACTGCCTCCTCGCCTTTGTCCAATTTGTCGAAAGTAAGCACATGAAAGAGCGAGAGGTCAGCGCCCAGCCTGCGACAAAGCTCTATGGCGTAAAGCAGTGCCTGCCCAGCATTGTCGGAAAAATCAGTAGCTACTACTACATGGTCAATAGATGTCTTTTGCATATACCCTTTATTTGAATCGGTTATTGTTTCTTCTTCTTAATTTGCAGACAACCATAAGACATGGTCTTCCCAAGCCACCTCCTGAAAGCGTTTGAGTGGCTGTGTGAATTTATATGCTACCACAGTGGCTTCCTGCCCCATCTCTTTTAGCTCAACCATCAGATAATGCCCACTGATTCGAAGAAGCAGGCTTGCCCCTCCTGCAAACAACACATTCACTTTATTCCCTCCCAACACATCCCATGCGAGAGGTGTCTTTGGCAGATAAAGCATCACTATTTTTTCCGCTCCAAAAGGCAGGAGACGTACTGAAAAATCAACAGACTTTTGTGGCAAGGCAGCCACGCTCCCTGCCGTCGTCGGGTTTTGCGAATAATCAAGCGGGGTGATTGGGCATGCTTCATAAGTGGTAATCATAGCAAAAGGGGGATAGTGTGGGTTGAACCTATCGCTTTTAAGCTATTTTAAAGTTACCCCCCTCTTGCAACTTTTCAAATGATTCCACTCATTTTCTGCGCTGATTTTTATCATTTTCAGTGCGTGGCTTCAAAGCGACCCAGCAGGGTAGCGATTTGCCCGCTGAGCATATTCCATTCGTCAACCGGCAAGTGAAAGGCTACTGCCGATGCCGGTGCCAACATCCCCAAAGGCTCCCCACTGAGCCATTCGGCGAAATAGCTGAGATGAGGATTATGCCCTATAAGCGCCACTTCGTGGATAGTAGCCGGCACATGCACCAGCGTCTCTATTATTTGACGCATAGAAGCCTCATAGAGCTGTTCTTCGGCTTGCAGTGTGGTGGCTGTTGCCAGACGCTCGGCAAGCAAACGTGCAGTCTGTTCGCAACGCAGCGCCGTGCTGTGTATGATATGCTCGGGTAAAAAATGATGCTGTTGCATCCATTCGCTCAAAAGATACACCTGACGGATGCCCCTTTGAGTGAGGGCGCGCTCCTTGTCAGACAAAGCCACCGCTTCAGCTTCAGCATGACGAATCAAAATCAACCTTTTTTCCATTTTCGTATTTTTAAATCCAAAAATCACTTACATAAAGGTAAAGCAATTAAGCATTTTCGAAGACTTGACAAACAAGCTTTATATATTTGTAGTGCTTTTCTTGTAATACCTTACACAAAAAAAAGAGAAAACTCTTTCTTTTAAATTGAAAGATTTGTTCTTTTTTGCAATCTGAATAAGAGTTCTACTTGTAAAACAAAAGCCAAGAGCAATGCCCAAAAACTTAATGATAGTAGAGTCGCCCGCAAAAGCCAAAACCATTGAAAAATATCTTAAAGACCAAGACTTTGTAGTACAATCGAGCTACGGACATATACGCGACTTACCCAAAGGGGAACTGGCAGTAGATATACAAAACGACTTTCAACCCACCTACGAAGTAGATAAAGACAAAAAGGACATTATCAAAAAACTCGAAGAGCTGGCACGCAAAGCCGATACCGTTTGGCTCGCTACCGACGACGACCGAGAAGGCGAAGCCATTTCATGGCACTTGAAAGAGACCTTAGGACTGGATGAAAACAAAGCCAAGCGCATCGTATTTCGCGAAATCACAAAAAATGCCATCCTCAACGCTATCAAAAATCCCCGTCAAATAGATATTGACTTGGTAAATGCCCAACAGGCGCGCCGCATCTTAGACCGGCTGGTAGGCTTCGAGCTGTCGCCTATTCTATGGAAAAAGATAAAGTGGGGGCTATCAGCAGGCAGGGTGCAATCAGTAGCCCTGCGTTTGATTGTAGAGCGTGAAAGAGAAATAGAAGCTTTTCGTGCTTCTTCGTCTTACAAAGTCATTGCCCTTTTCGACTTGGGCAATGGCAAACAACTGCAAGCCGAGCTAAAAAAGAACCTGCTTTCACTCGAAGAAGCGCGTCGCTTCTTAGAAGATTGCCGGCAAGCCACATTCCACATTTCGGCGCTCGTAAAAAAACCGTCGAAGCGCTCACCGGCACCCCCTTTCACCACCTCTACCCTGCAACAGGAAGCTTCGCGAAAACTGGGCTTTTCGGTAGCTCAAACCATGACTTTGGCGCAAAGACTTTACGAATCGGGGTACATCACCTATATGCGTACCGACTCTACCAACCTCTCGCAAGAGGCCCTCGAGATGGCAAAGCAAACCATCATAGAGCGTTTTGGTGAAAAATACAGCCAACCCCGCCAATACAAAACCAAAGCAAGCGGTGCCCAAGAAGCACACGAAGCCATACGCCCCACGGACTTCAGCCGCATGGAAGTGAGCAGCGACAGTGCCGAACAAATGCTCTACGAACTGATTTGGCGCCGAGCCATCGCCTCGCAAATGAGCGATGCCCAAATAGAGCGTACCATCGCTACCATTGACATCTCAACCCGTCCCGAGCAACTCTTTGCCGAAGGCGAAGTGATTCTGTTCGATGGTTTTCTTACGGTATATATGGAATCGAGTGACGACGAAGAAGAAGACAACAGCAAAAGTAGCAACAAGGCACTGCCTCCCCTCCAAGAAGGACAAGCCCTGCAACTGGCAGAGCTGAAAGCCATAGAACGCTTCAGCCGCCCGCCGGCACGCTACACCGAAGCCTCTCTGGTGCGCAAGCTCGAAGAGCTGGGCATCGGGCGCCCTTCTACCTATGCCCCCATCATTTCTACCATACAGAAGCGCGGTTATGTAGTGAAAGAAAGCCGCCCGGGCAAAGAGCGTACTTACCACGAACTGGTTTTGCAGGGGCAATCCATTAAAGAACTAGAAAAAACCGAAATCTACGGAGCAGAGAAAAATAAACTGTTCCCAACCAATACAGGCATAGTCGTTACCGACTTCCTCATGCAGCATTTTGCCGATGTGATGGACTATTCCTTCACAGCAAAAATAGAAGCTGCTTTCGACGAGATAGCACAAGGCAAGCTAAACTGGGTGAAAATGTTGCGTGAGTTTTACGACCACTTCCATCCCAAAGTAGAAGCTACCACGCTTATAGACCGCAAAGAGGTGCCCAACCAACGCCTGCTGGGTACCCACCCCGAAACAGGCGAGCCGGTGTACGTAAAACTGGGACGCTATGGTGCCTATGTACAAATAGGCGAGGGCAACGAAGACGAAAAGCCCAAGTCTGCCAGCCTTCGCAAAGGGCAACTAATGGAAACCATCACCCTCGAAGAGGCGCTGGAACTGTTTAAGCTGCCACGAGAGATAGGCAATTTCGAAGGCAAACCCATCGTTGCCAACATTGGGCGTTTCGGTCCCTATCTGCTGCACGACGGCAAGTTTTACAGCTTGGGAAAAGAAGACGACCCGCTCACCGTGGACGAAAGCCGTGCCATAGAAATCATAGAGCGCAAGCGGCAAGCCGACCAAGAGCGCAGCATCAAAGTATTCGAGGAGGCAGGCATACAGATACTCAAAGGGCGCTTTGGTCCTTATATTAAGAAAGGCAAGCTGAATGTATCGCTGCCCAAAGACAAAAACCCAGCCACGCTGAGCCTCGAAGAATGTGAACAGTTGATTGCCGATTATCAAGAAAAGAAAAAAAGTAAAAACAAGGGCAAAGAACGCAAAACAAACAGCAGTAAATCGAAGAAGAAAGAGTAGTGAAAGCCTATCATGCAGCATATCAAATTGTGCAGATACTGGCAGCCCGAGGCTTGCGCCATGTGGTTATTAGTCCGGGCTCGCGCTCTGCCCCCCTCACCTTGGCATTTGCACATCATCCAAAAATCCATACCTATGTAGTGCATGACGAGCGCAGCGCTGCCTATCAAGCATTGGGCATAGCCCAAACGCTGTGCGAAGCGGTAGCCTTGGTATGTACCTCGGGCACGGCAGCGGTCAATTTTGCCCCTGCCGTGGTAGAAGCGTTTTATTTGGAAGTGCCTTTGCTGGTGCTTACTGCCGACCGCCCCCCAGAATGGATAGACCAGCAAGACGGGCAAGCCATACATCAACAGCATTTGTTTGCCCCTCATGTGAAAAAGAGCTATCAATTGCCCGTATCTTATGAACACCCAGATGCCCGCTGGCACCTGCAGCGTAGCATCAATGAAGCCTACAATGACGCAATGCGTTTTCCTCGCGGACCGGTGCATGTCAACTGTCCGTTTCGCGAGCCGCTTTATCCTGCCCCTGACGACCAGCCCACTTTCGAAGAGCACTGTCGAACCATAGAAGAAATCAGTGCACAGAACCACTCCCCCGATAAAGAAAGCCTGGCACTGCTTGCCAGTTTGTGGGAACAGGCGCAGCGCCCTCTCATCTTGCTGGGGCAAAGCGCCTACCTTGCCTCCTTTTATGAGGATGTAGAGCAGTTTTGCAATAGAACCAACACGCCCCTCATACACGGGCGCTTAGCCAATTACCCTTTTTCTTCGGGGCTGCCCTACCCCAACATCTTGCCCCATACACTGGCGCCCGACTTGCTGATTACGGCAGGAGGCAGCGTGTTATCGAAACCACTCAAGCTGCTGCTGCGTAGCCATCCGCCCAAATACCACTGGCACATACAAACCGCAGGCAAAGTTGCTGACCCTTTTCGCTCGCTTACCCACCTCTTGCGCTGCAACGAAGCCGCTTTCTTTAAAGCAAGCTTGCAGTTGTTTGCTCCTAAGGCTGTGCAATACCGCAAGCAGATAGAACAGCTTGCCGCTACCTATGAAAGCTATTTGCATGAAAGCCCCTATTTGCAAGCTGGCGAATTACACGAACTATGGCTTACACAAGAAGTATTGAAGCGGCTGCCGGCGCAATCCCTCCTGTATGTAGCCAACAGCAGCCCCGTGCGCTATGTGGAAATGCTACGCAGCCCGCGGGAAGTGCTCGTACGTGCCAACCGCGGTACAAGCGGCATCGACGGCTGCACCAGCACCGCCTTGGGGGCTGCGCGTGTAGAACAACGCCCTGTGTTTCTGCTTACCGGCGATGTAGCTTTCTTCTACGACAGCAATGCTTTCTGGGAAGCACCACAAACATTGAACTTCAAAGTTATTTTAATAAACAATCAAGGAGGAGGTATCTTCCGCTTGATAGAGGGTCCCCGTCAACAACAGTCCATAGGCATTACCTTCTTTGAAACCCCTCACCAGCGCCGAGCAGCTTCTTTGATGGCACACTACGGCATCCCTTGCTTTGAAGTGTACAGTACCGCTGATTTTGAAAGCCAATGGAAAGCTTTTGTTTCCCAGGAGGGCATAGCGGTCATGGAAGTAATGGTTGACAGGCAACAGAATGCCCATATTTTTGAAAAATTTCAACAGTCATGGAAAGAAAAGCTACTTGCTGCTTCGCCTTAGTCTTGCTGCTCTTTGCAGGCTGCATGCCAGTCAGCTATCCGGTACAGCAAAACGAAGTACCCTTGATTTATGATGACCACCGTTACCATGCCGACATCTATACCGACTTATTGTATCCGCTACGCGGAGAGCAAGAAGTGCTCGGCGAACCGCCTGTCATCGCCTTGGGAAGCAACGAGCGCTTGCGGCTGCGCTTCGACGACTTGGGCGAAGATGTGCGCGATTTTTATGTAAAAATACAGCATTGCCAACACGATTGGACGCCCTCTTCCTTGCCCGTGAATGAGTATTTAGACAGCTACAATGAGTTCAACATCGTGAACTATGTATTTTCCTTTCAGACAAGGCAGCGCTATGTGCACTATCGTTTCGACGTGCCGCCGGTAAAGCACTCGGGCAATTACCTCTTGACGGTCTATAGCCGCCCGGACGGGCGCCCAGTGCTAAGCCGCCGTTTTATGGTGTATGAAACGCGTCCTGCTATACTTCAGGGCGAGATACAAAACAGTGCACTGCCTTCGGAGCTGCGCAGTCATCAGCAAGTAAGTTGGACAGTAGAATACAGCCCTTCGTTGCTGAATATAAGCTATCCACAAGAGCAGCTGTACCTCTACGTGCAGCAAAATTACGATGCCAACAATCGCCGCCTGTACTCCCCCTCTCGCGTCGATGAGTTGCAAAATCGCGTGGAGTACAGAGACTTTACCGGCAAACAGTCATGGGAAGGGGGCAACGAATACCGGCGATTCGAAGCGGGCAGCCTGCGTTTTTTGGGTTTCCACGTGGCAGAAGTGGTCTATCCTGAAAGCAGCGATTCACTCGTACAGGTGCATCTGGGGCGAGACAAAAGCCGCCGTTTGACTCCCTATTTTAGCCGTAACGACATGAATGGGCTTTTCTTAGTACAGAACTACGACAATGACTTGCCACATGCGGGCAGCGACTATGTAGAAGTGCACTTTTATTTAGAAACAGACGGTCCTCCCCCGCCGCAAGGGGTGTATGTGGTGGGAGCTTTCAACCGACGCCGTTGCACAGAAGCAAACCGCATGCACTACGACAGCAGCCGTCAGGTATTGAGCGCCTCGCTGCGACTTAAACAAGGGGTTTATGATTATGCCTATGCTACCCCGGACAGCAGCGGCAGCTGCCGAACAGCATACTGGGAGGGTAATTTTCAAGAAACCCGCAATGTATATGAGGGCTTTTTGTATTACAGCGCAGCCCCGGGACGCCCCGACCGCCTCATTGCTTACCGCCGGCTGCCATAATGCTAAACACATCCTTTCCCGAGCTTTGTTATATATTTGCGTCTTCATGCAGCAACCAAAGAATTCCATATGATTTTACGGGCAGAGAATCTACTCAAACAATACGGCAAGCGTAAGGTGGTGAATCACGTGTCGGTAGAGGTAGAGCAAGGCAGCATCGTGGGGCTGCTGGGTCCTAATGGGGCAGGCAAAACCACTTCTTTTTACATGATTGTGGGGCTGATTAAACCCAATGAAGGCAAAATTTACTTGGGTGATGAAGACATTACGCCCCTGCCCATGTACAGGCGGGCGCGGCGCGGCATCGGCTACCTACCACAAGAGGCTTCGGTATTTCGTAACCTGAGCGTAGAAGAAAACCTGCTGGCAGTGCTCCAAATGACAGGCATGTCGAAAAAAGAGCAAAAAGAACGTGCCGAGCAGCTGCTCGAGGAGTTCAGTCTTACGCATGTACGCAAAAGCTTGGGCAAGGTATTGTCGGGAGGCGAACGCCGCCGCACCGAGATAGCTCGTGCCTTGGCTTCCAATCCTAAGTTTTTGTTGTTAGATGAGCCCTTTGCAGGCGTTGACCCCATTGCCGTGGAGGAGATACAAAAGATAGTGTACAAGCTGAAAGCCAAAAACTTGGGCATCCTTATCACCGACCACAACGTAGATGAAACGCTTTCTATCACCGACCGGGCGTATGTGATGTCGCAAGGGAAGGTGTTTCGCTCGGGCGTGCCCGAAGAGCTGGTCAACGACCCAGAGGTGCGCAAGTATTACTTGGGCGAGTTGTATGAGTTCAAACGTAAGATTTTTGATGCTGCTTCTTGACAGCTTTTACTTACTGTGCCCATTCTTTTTAAGGAAAAAAACAAAAGCGGCAAACGCCCTGTCTGCCGCTTTTGTCTTGTGCGCCTCTGTGGGCGCTATCCCTTCCGGGAATCGATATTGCTAAGCTGAAACATGCTCAGTCAATTCTAATAAAGAGGCAACGCTGGCTCAACTCCGCCCGCCTTCAATGCAGAGGAGGCAATTGGTTGCTTTTTAAAAAAGCGCATCCAGCAGGTCATCATCAACCAGATAGGGCATGGTTACTTTCATTCTGGGCTCTTGCTGCATGGCGCGACGTATGGTATTCATGGCGTGTGGGTTGCGTGCCCAGCTACGGCGGGCAATACCGTTGTTCACATCCCAGAAGAGCATTTGATGCAGGCGGCGCTCGGCATCGGCAGAGCCGTCAATCACCAAGCCAAAGCCCCCATTGATGACTTCGCCCCAGCCTACCCCTCCACCGTTGTGCAGACTCACCCAAGTAGCGCCACGGAAAGCGTCGCCTACGAAATTGTGCACTGCCATGTCGGCAGTGAACTGCGAACCATCGTATATGTTGGAAGTTTCGCGGAAGGGCGAATCTGTGCCCGATACATCGTGATGGTCACGCCCCAAGACGATGGGTGCTTTGATGCGCCCCTCCCGAATGGCACGGTTAAACGCCGCTGCAATGCGCATGCGCCCTTCGGCATCGGCATAGAGGATGCGGGCTTGTGAACCCACTACCAGATTGTTTTCTTGCGCATGCTCTATCCAAAGGATGTTGTCCTTGAGCTGAGGTTTGATTTCTTCGGGCGCCTCTTCATACATGGCGCGCATCACCTCCAAAGCAATGGCGTCGGTGGTGGCAAGGTCTTGCGGGTCGCCACTGGTACACACCCAACGGAAAGGACCAAAGCCATAGTCAAAGCACAGCGGTCCCATAATATCTTGCACATAAGAAGGATAACGGAAGGTGCCGTCTGCTTTCAACACATCGGCACCAGCGCGTGATGCCTGCAGCAAGAACGCATTGCCATAATCAAAGAAGTACATGCCTTGCGCTGCATGTCGATTGACTGCCGCCACATGACGTCGCAGCGACTCGTGAACCAACTCTTTGAAGCGTTCGGGGTCTTCTGCCATCATGCGGTTGGCTTCTTCATAAGACAAACCTACGGGGTAATAGCCTCCGGCATAGGGGTTGTGTAATGAGGTTTGGTCAGAACCCAAGTCTATGCGAATGCCTGCTTCGGCAAACTGCTCCCATACCTCTACCACATTGCCCCAATAGGCTATCGACACCGCTTCCTTGTTGGCTTTGGCTTGGCGCACCCGGCGTATGAGCGCCTCCATGTTGTCGATGACTTCATCAACCCAGCCTTGCTTATGGCGCGTATGCAGCGGTTTGGGGTTTACTTCGGCTACCACCGACACCATTCCCGCAATCTTGGCTGCTTTGGGTTGTGCACCACTCATGCCCCCCAATCCTGCACTCACGAACAACATACCGCCAAAGTCGCCATCGGGCTTCACCATGCGGGCAGCGTTCAATATTGTGATGGTAGTGCCGTGTACGATGCCCTGCGGTCCAATGTACATATAAGAGCCGGCGGTCATCTGCCCGTACTGGGTAACCCCCAAAGCGTTGAAGCGTTCCCAATCGTCAGGCTTTGAGTAGTTGGGAATCATGATGCCATTGGTTACCACCACGCGCGGCGCATCGGGGTGTGAAGGGAAGAGTCCCAGCGGATGCCCCGAATACATCACTAAGGTTTGCTCATCGGTCATGGTAGCTAAATACTGCATAGTAAGCAGGTATTGCGCCCAGTTTTGGAATACGGCACCATTGCCTCCGTAGGTGATGAGTTCATGCGGGTGCTGCGCCACCTCGGGGTCTAAATTATTTTGAATCATGAGCATGATGGCAGCCGCCTGCTTAGAACGGTGCGGGTACTCGTCAATAGGGCGCGCATACATGGGATAATCCGGACGGAAGCGATACATGTAAATTCGCCCATAACGCTCCAGCTCTTCGGCAAATTCCTTTGCCAGCACCGCATGCCACTGTTTGGGGAAATAGCGCAGAGCATTGCGCACCGCCAATTTCTTTTCTTCTTTGGTGAGTATGTCTTTGCGTTTAGGGGCATGGTTTACGTTCGGGTCGTAAGGCTTTGGTGGGGGCAGCTCTTGGGGGATGCCCTGCAAGATAGCTTTTTGAAAATCGGTCAAAGCAGAGGTGGATGTTGTCATGATTTTCTCATATTTTTCATCAAAATTAACCAAAAATCAAGTACCCAATACAGTTAAAAAACAAAAAGCCGCCACAAGGGACGGCTTCAGGTAAAAAACTATGGTGCTTATCGGTTACGTCCATATTCTTCGTGGCTCGAAATCCAATCGAAGGTAGAAATAGCCGATGCCAGCGACAGCTCACCGGCAAGCACCACCCCCGCTACTATCTCGGCAAACTTGTTCACTTTGCCTTTGCCATAGCAGCCCAACAGCTCTAAGCACTCGCGCTGGGTAGCCAAGCCCGTGCCTCCGCCATAAGTAGCCACAATCAACGAAGGGATGGTAATGCTCATATAAAGGTCTTTTTCGGGCGTGAGCTCACAGTAGAGCACCCCTGCCGAGGACTCCGACACATTGGCGACGTCCTGCCCCGTAGCGATAAACATGGCAGTAATGGCATTAGCCGAGTGTAGCCCGTTGTTGTTGGCACCCGAAAGGATGGAACCCACATTGGCTACATTGTAATGATAAAACAGCTTTTCCGTATCCACGCGCATGATTTGCTGCAGCACTTCACGTTTTACGGTGCACTCGGCTACTACCCGCTTGCCACGAGTGCGCATGACATTCACTTGCGAGGCTTTCTTGTCGGTAGCGAAGTTCGATTCGAGATAGAACTGCTTGATTTTACCGGGGGTGTAGTTATCTAAAATCCAACCACAGGCGGCAAAAGTGGCACGCCCTACCATATTCTGCCCGGCGGCATCGCCGGTGTAGTAGTTGAAGCGCATAAAAGCGAACTTATTCGACAGATAAGTGTCTATTTCTTTGAGCTTTGCCACACTGGAGGTAGCCTCTGCTTCACGCGCTATGTGGTCAAAGTTATCTTCTACCCATTTGGCAAATTCACGGGCTTCACGGGCATTCTCGAAAATAAATACCGGTGCACGTTGCATGGCATCGCCAATGACAGTGCAGGTAACTCCCCCACTCAGGTTCAACACTTTCATGCCGCGGTTATAAGAAGCCACAAGAGTGCCCTCTGAAGTAGCCAGTGGGATAAGAAACTCCCCTTGCGCGTGTTCGCCATTGATTTTCAGGGGACCAGCTATACCCATGGGTACCTGTGCCACCCCTATAAAATGCTCGCAGTTGCCCTGTGTTATATGAGGGTCGAAAGAGTAGTGAGGCACGTGCTCCAGCTTTTTACCTGTGAATTCCTCCACAAACTTCTGTCGAGCTTTAATAATGCTTTCGCTGTAGTCGTCGCTGGGGTCGCGGGGTATTCTTTTCAGGTCTTCTGGTTCTTTTTTAATAGCATCATCCGTTTTGATGGTCAAATTGCCAAAAGGCGACGCCTTGAATTCCACCTCAATATGGTGCATACCTTCGGGCAAGGGCTGGCAGGGCACCATCAGTTCAATTTGCTTGCGCAAGGGGAAATGAATCTTTTCCTTCATTTCTGATGCCTTGAAAGTGGGACTGCCATCGAGCAGGTCTACGATAATTTGACTGGCATCAAAAACCCGGTCGTCGATTTTCATGCGCTTGATGGCTACCAGGTCGGCGTCTTTGAGGCGGTTTTTAATGCGCAAACTCACACCGCCTTCTACGTTCTTAAGGCTTCCATGGGTGTAGAGCTGCTTCAACAAGATACTTGGTATAAAGTTCATAATTTTGTTTGTTTTATGATTTTACAAAGAGTTAAAGGTATGCATGTAGTAATATAGCTTTTTTTACAAAAAAACCAAATGTGGAAGTCCACTTATTTGGATAAGCGAAGTGCTGTACTGTCGAATGGATATGGAAGGTCTCATTAGGCTTTTCGGCTTCACACTACTCTCAAAAGCAACTGAAGTATGTATTTTCGAACGAAGCATAAGCGCAACAAGCCCAAAAACCTATGGTAAACAATGAGTAGCAAATAAATTTTCTGCTATGCTTGATGAAGCGATGACAAAGAAAAAGACACTCGAAATAACAAAAATAAGGGGCACCCAGAATGAAAAAAGTAAACTATAAAGAAGCGCAAGAAGAAAAACAAAACCCTAAGATTAGAAGTCACCCCCCAACTCCTCTTTAAGCTCCCTACCGAGAAGATATGTTTACTTACTCAAAAATCAAAGGGCGCCCCTTGCCTCATATTCCATCAAACAAACGAAAAGACTCCATAAAGTTTGGTACAACCACATGCTTCCATTTTAAACGGTTTTCTATCTGTTCTTTCATAGCAGCAGCAGCGGGGGCTTCGCCATGCACCACAAAGGTGTACTTGGGCGCGGAATGGAAGTTACTCAACCAGCGCAGCAACTCCTCGCTATCGGCATGGGCAGAAAGTCCGGGCAACATAGCCACTTCGGCATGGACAGGCACATGCTCACCAAATATTTTAATCATCTCTTTGCCTTCGAGCAGGTCGCGACCCCGCGTACCTTCTGCCTGATAACCTACAAACAATACCATATCCTCGTAACGGGGCAAACGATGATAGAGGTGATGCAGGATGCGCCCGCCGGTACACATGCCACTTGCCGAAATAATGATTGCCGGGCTACGCAAATCATTCAAGCTCATAGAAGCCTGCTGTGTGCGATAATAACGAATTTGAGGATGGTTGAACACATCGTGCCCATGGCTAAGGTCCTCGTCTTTTAATTTATGATAAACCCGGTACTTCTTGTAGAGGTAAGTGGCACTGATAGCCATGGGGCTATCCACATAAATGAATAAACGCGGAATTTTGCCTTCGTCCATCAAACGTGTAAGTAAATAAAGCAGCGTTTGGGTGCGCCCCACACTGAAAGCAGGAATCAGCACTACCCCCTCGCGGCGGCACACCCGGTTCACCAAATCAGCCAACTGCTCTGTCACTTCCTCTTTTTCCACTTTCCGGTTGCCATAAGTGGACTCTACAAGCAGAATATCGCTTTCCTCGACTGCTACGGGTGGATACATCACGGGGTCATGATAACGCCCCAAATCACCCGAAAAAACCAGTTTCTTTTGTTGTTCGTCGCCTTGAATGAGCATTTCCACAATGGCAGCGCCTAAAATATGACCGGCATAGCGATAGCGTATCTTCACACGCTCATGGATATTGCTCCATTCATCGAAAGGCTGCGCCCGAAGCAAAGGGAAGACTGCCTGTGCATCTTCTGCTGTATAGAGCGGCAAGGGTGGATTGTGCTTGGAATACCCCTTCTTGTTGGCATAGTGCGCTTCTTCTTCCTGCAGCTGTGCTGCGTCGGGCAGCAGCAATTCGAGCAAGGCGGCGGTCGGTTCGGTGCAATACACCGGGTTTTGATAACCCTCTTTGCAAAGACGGGGTAAATAACCGGAATGGTCTATATGCGCATGCGTCAGCACTACGGCATCTATGGTATTCACCTCCACCCCTAAGCCCTGCCAGTTGCGCTGTCGCAGTTCTTTTAAACCTTGGAAAAGACCGCAGTCAAGCAGTAAACGAAAGTCGCCTATATCTAACAAATACTTGGAGCCTGTTACACTGCGTGCCCCGCCCAAAAACTTGATGTTCACATCCATGATAAAAGAGGTTTGAAACGCTTTTTTGCTAAATTTAAAATATTCAACCAAAGGCAAGGGGGACAAGGCTGTTTTTTTCGATGTTATTGTAGCAGATGGAAGACTGGGGGAAATTGGATGCAGACATACAGCTGGTACAACAAGGGGTAAAAGCGGTCTGCTCCCCATCATCACATAAATGACACATGCCAAGGCAACTCCTTGCTTCGTACCTCAAATAGACTACGATGAGCAGAGAGTATTTTATTGCCGCTTACGTGCCGGACAACACCCTTGACCTGCTACTGGCTGACGGCTGGCGCCACTTTGGTACCTACTTTTTCCGGCACACTACCGAGCTCCACTGCGGTGTGGAAGTAGATGTGATGCCCCTGCGCATAAGGCTTTGTGATTTTTCAATGAAAAAACGGCAGCAAAAAATATGGCGACGCAACCAACGCTTTTTGACCCTCATACGCCCCTTTCGCTTTGGTATGCAAAAACAGTTGCTTTTCGAAAAACACAAACAGCGGTTCAAAGAGCATGTTCCATCCCATTTGTTCGACTTCTTACCGGAACATCCAGAGCGCCCCACACGCATCCATGAAGTATGTGTTTACGACGAGGAGCGGTTGATTGCCGCCAGTTTCATAGACATCGGGCAGATGGCTACCTCGGCTATTTATGCCATGTTTGACCCTGATTATGCTTCTTTCAGCTTGGGAATTTACACCCTTCTTGTAGAAATTGACTATGCCCGCCAGCAGGGCAAGCAATACCACTATTTAGGTTATGCCTATCCAGTGCCTTCGCACTATGACTACAAAAAACAATTCAATGCCTTGGAATACTATGATTGGAAAAAATGGAACTGCTTCCCGGACAGTGTGCCTATCCCAAGAAGCAGCTCAAACAATAAAAAAGCACAATAACGCTATTTTTGCTTTATGCTGATTTGGTCGTACGCTTGTCGATGGCATCTTCAAACTCCTTGAGCAGCATTTCTTTCACTTGGTCGGCAGTAGCGCTCATTTCGTCCATGATAGAAGCCACCTCTACGGGGTCTAATCCTTTGAGAAAGCGACAGGCAGCCAGATATACTTCCCCGGCAAACAACTCAAAACGTTCATTGACGAAAGAATGGTTGAACTCTAAAAGACGTTGAAAGAACTGGCGCTTGCGACGACGCGGAACATCCATGATTTTACAAATAAAAGAGATGGTCTCCCCCTTTTCGTCATCTTCGTCGGCTGTGGGGGTTGTGTTGAGCATGACCATCATCTTGATGCTGCCTCGCTCAAAAGACCAACAGCCGGGATAGGCTGCACGAGCATCCTCGGGGTTTATTCCCAAAAGACGGAAAGCCTCATCCACATATACGGCATAATCTAAATATCCCATTGCACTCGGTTTTGGTAAAGAGAAGCTAATTGTCTTCGCAAAATTGCAAAATTTCGAACAAACTTTTTGCCCAAGCATCTTCAAAAGATACAATGCAGATAGGAATCTATTGAAAGATTCCGACTTTTTCTTTTTATTTTTGTTACACCATTAACAATAAAAAAATAAGGGGCAAACCCAAAGGGAATGCCTCTTATCGATTTTGCTCATTTTTAGGCTTAACACATCAGCAAAACGCTCTTATAGCATATCTTCTATGACTAAATAAACGAAAGTCACATTCAAAAGGTGGTACCCTATCTCACCGTAGGTAAATACGCCGGTGAAACCGGGTAGGGGCTTCCCTTCCAGCTCAAAATTAAAATAGTTATAGAGGCAGCTGTAGGAATATTCTATTTCCTTCCCATTCTCTTTGCTCAGCTCTTCAAAAAAGCGGCTCGTATAATCGCCTTCTACCGGCTTTGCCAAACGGTATTCTACTCCCCGAAAAGTAGGTGCTGCAAAAATCATCCGTCGGTTGGCATCATCTTTTATCATGCCCACGTTGATTTTGGCGCCGGTATAATCGGCAACCAACGGCAAAAAGCTGTTTTGCGTGAGCATGTAATCATAGAGATGGCGGCGCTCGCCGTTCACCAAACAGTGCGTATGAAAAAAGCCATCCTCTTCGAAAGTGATAAGGTCGCCATCGCCTTGCTCATACACGTTGATGATTTCGACACGCCCCACCTTATGGGCAGGCAATTGTATATGCAAAGCCACGCCTTTATCTTGATAACGCTGCCCTTGCAAGTACACAGCGGGTAGTTCCACGCCTACTTTGTCGAAATCGACGCCTGCCACCCAGCCCATCAAAGGGTTGATGTATTGATTGGGCAGAGACGGTGCCTTGAGAGCGAATTGAAAATGCACGTCGGTGAAGAAAGGAAGTACCAACAGGATAAGCCCGTTGTCATAGGCATCGGTAGCCACTTGCTCTATGGTTTCTGAGTCATATAGTTTGAATTTGTATTGCTGTGCCAGCTCCGTAAAATCCTTCACATACAACAACTCTCGGCTGTGTTTGCCACCGTCTGTGTCTAAAAGATAAGGGTTGCTGCCACCAATCCAGTTGCCTTTAGGCAAACGGCGCAGCAGGCTGTCATCGCCAGCAATCACGAGCAAGCGTCCTGCTTCTATCAAAGCACGTGCTTCTGTAATATCGTATAGTTTTCCTTTCATTCAACTACCAAGATTTAAATATTTCTTTACAATCTGGTTGTACTGCCAAAGAATATTTTTCACACAATTGATAGAGCCTATCTATGGCTTCGGGCATGGTCGTCATTCCAAAAGCTACCTCACGACGCAACTGTGTAAGCATCAACTTCAGAACAAAGTTGCGGTAATTGTGTTCTATCTCACCGGTTATCATCTTTTTCCACTCTTCCCGCTCTTTGGGTGGGATACTCCTTTTTGAATAAGAATTCAATTCCATAAGGTGCTGTTATCATTCAATCGATGCTGCAATAATAATAAATAGAAAAAAAGCACGCAAGTAATTTATGATACATTTTTTAACTTTTTTTAAAAACCATCTTTTTACCGTCCGAACTGGCTATATTTAAAGCGTTCAAAAAAACAGCAAGTTCGTATGATAAAACCTTCACTCAGAGGGAAAAGAGCAAGACAAATACGCCTTTGGCACCGCTACTTAGGCATAGCCACAGGCATCCAGTTTTTGCTTTGGACGGTCAGTGGCTTGTACTTCAGTTGGTCAGACATAGACCACATTCGTGGTAATCATTTAAAATTAAAACAAGAGCAGCAAACGCCGACTTTTCAACAGTTGCTTCCCCCCACGCAGATAGTTTCGTCTGTGTATGATTTGCAACTGATTCACATTGGTAATACGCCTTATTACTTCATCAATAATGAAAAGCTCTATCATGCGCGCACAGGTGCTCCCAAAGACTCATTAACTCCCGAAGAAGCCGTCGTAGTAGCCCGGCAGCATGTGAGCCAAGCGCTAAAAGTAAGCAAGGTGGAAGTATTGTCTGCATGTCTTTTTCTAAGAGATGCGGGCAAAATTTTAGTTGCTGCTTTTAGCGAAGCGCACAAAATTAAAAAGCCTGCCGCAAAATGCAGCAGGCTTTTTGGCAAAAGTAGTTTTGATTTATTCTATGGTGTAGCTTACACCCAAAGTAAAGGTTTGTCCTAAGCGATAGGACAGATAGGGGTATTCCCTACCATCGTAGGTATTCACCATACGATATTCAGGATTCAGTAGGTTGGTGCCACGGGCAGTGATTGCCCATTGTTTTTGAGCGCCGAAGCGTTGGCGCAAGGTGATATTCAAAGCTGGGCGCGGTTGTTCAAACACGTTGGGGGTAGCCCCTGCACTCACCACCATTAAACGGGGACCAAACACATTCAGGCTGGCACTGGCATCAAAGCCTTTGTCCTCGTTGTTATAGTTCAGGATGGCATTTACCAGATAAGGCGACTGTGCAAAGAAGGGGCGCGTAGAAGGCTGCGAGGGGTCTACTGCTTTAATCAAAGCATACTCTTGTTCGGGGATATCTACCCTCGAATAAATATAGCTGGTATTGACCGCCGCTTGGAAGTGACGCAAAGCAGGCGAAATAAAATCAAGGGCTTTGCGTATTTCAAGCTCTGTACCAACAAGGAAAGCATGGTCCACATTGCGGAAGGAAAACTCGGTATTTTGAGCCTGTGGCACCAAGGCGCGTTCAATGGCTCCGTCGAATTGTTTATAGAAAGCACTTATCGAAATCAACTCACCGGCACGCGGAAACACCTCCCAACGCAAGTCAAAATTATCAATCAACGTGCGGCGCAAGTTGGGGTTACCTGTCAAGACAAAATCTCCGATAAAGTCGAAAGAGGCAAAGGGTGCCAACTCACGGAAGGTGGGGCGTGCCAAAGTGCGGCTATAGCTTGCACGCAAATTCATGTCGTTGCGTAAACTGTAAATGACGTTGACTGCCGGCAAGGGGTCCAGATTGTCCAGCTTGGCTTTTCCTTTCGAGGGGTCTAAGCTTTCCAAAGTCATATAGGTTTTTTCTATGCGCAAGCCGGCATTTATTTTCCATTTGGGGCTCAGTTGCAGGTCGGTCATCACATAGGCAGCCCACACTTGCTGCTGCGCGTCATATTGGTTGCGCTTCTCGCTGTCGTCTTGAACAACGGTCTTAATAGTATAGCTGTTTCCTTCCTCGATGATACCCAAGTTTTCATCGGCAAGGAAGAGGTCTATGTCGCCCTTGAAATCTGAGATATTCTGAATGCGATAGGTCAGGCGACGTTCACGGAAAGAACGGTCTTTCATGAGTGAAGAGACCCCTACTTTGAATTTCGACTCATTCCCCCAAGCTTTGAAAGGAATACTTATATTGAACTTGTTGTCTATGTTGGTTTCGTTCAAGTCGCGATAAAAACGGGTGGGCTGTGTATATACAGAAGGAGAAATTGAGTATTCTCTTACACCGTTTCTTTCTGTATAGTCATCGGCAAACATGCGCAAGTCGGGTTGTTCTTGGCTGCTGAGCGTATAAGCCGAATGCCATTCGATACGGGCTTTTGCCAAGCCGGGCAAATAGTGTTCTCCTTTCAATTGGGCATTGGTTAGAGAGCGCTGCATATAGTCGAGTACGCGTGATTCAAAGACTACCGATTCGTCGAAGTTTTGAAGGTTGCGTCCAGCAAAGTAGGTTGCCGACTGGGTGCCGCTTTGGTTGCGCATCAGGTTCAGGCTCAACTTATGGTTGTCGCTCAGCTTGTAGGACAAGTTTGTCAAAGCGCCCCACAGTACATTTTGCTCGCCGTAGCGAAGGTTGTCGGCATAGAGCAGCTCGCGCAAGGCGCCGCCCGAGAAGGCATAGCGCCCCATCTGTGCATTTTCGTAGTAATTATTGTCAGTTTGGTAGCTCAAAGCTATGATGTAGCCCAAAGGACGTCCTTTCCAGTCGATTCGATTGCCAAGAGAGAAACTATGGCGTTGATTCAAGAAGGGCGCTTGGGTAGAAGGTGCCATCACTTTATTGAAACTGCGCGAAATGGTGGTCAGCTGCTGACGCACTTGGGCATTGCTGGCAAAAGCAACACTGGGGATTTGACCGGCAGCTACGGCAGGTACGGCACGAGTGCCATCATCAAATCCGAGCCAATCGGTTTTGCCTCCTTGATAGGTCAGGAAGTTGGGATTGAAGGTGGCTTGCGTGTTGTAAGCATAAGAAGAATTGACACTCAAGGTAAAGTATTCAGGGAATTCTTTCGTCTTTACATTGACCAAGCCGCCGGAAAAATCACCGGGCAAGTCGGCAGAGAATGTTTTATATACTATGAGGTTGTCAAGTAGATTGCTAGGGAAAATATCAAATTGAACCGCGTTGCGGCTGGGGTCCAAGCTGGGGATTTCGGCACTGTTGAGGGTGGCTTTAGAATAGCGGTCGCCCAAGCCACGCACATACACATAACGTCCACCTTCCACTGACACGCCGGTAATACGACGCAAAGCCGCACCGGCATCGCGATCGCCAGTCTTGGTAAAGGTTTCGGCAGAAATGCCATCCAGTACTCTAGATGAGTTTTTTTGCTGAAGCAGGATAGCCGACTCGTTGTTTTGTTCCATTTTGGCGGTAACTACCACCTCCTGCAAGGCAGTCAATGCGCCTGTCATGGGCACATTGAGTGTAACTACCTCTCTGGCTTTTATCTCTACCCCTTCAATCTTTTTGGTTTGATACGACACATAAGAGATTTCGATGGTATAAACACCTGCTGGCAACTGCAGTTCGAAATGTCCGTCAAGGTCGGTGGCTGTACCTATGGAGGTAGTGGGCTCGAATACTGTAGCCCCAACAAGGGTCTCGCCTGATTCAGCATCATAGACCTTACCGCGCAAGGTGCCAGTATTTTGCGCCCATACTGTCAAGACAGACAGGCAGAAACTCAGGAGTAGAAGGGATAATCGTTTCATTTTTAGTTGTTATTTTTTAAAACTACTTCTTCATTTTTGCTTTGTATGAAAGCGGGGGCAAAGCCCCCGCTTGTGTTAATGGATGTGATGGTGTGTTTTATTCCTTCAAGAATCCGTATGTATCGAGGGCAGTCCAACCTTTCATCCAGTTGGTGCCGTCCACAAAAGCGCCTATTTTGTTGACTGCATCGAAGAAAGTGTCCAGACTCCTCACATTGAAAGCAGGGACATTGTCAGCAGCTCCGCCGGTGGTCAAGCCCAAGTCCAAACCTTGGGTTTCTGGTCCTACAGTCAGGCTCTTTAAACCGGGAGTATTATTATAGACGTTGTTGTTGTTTTGCAGATGCGTAGTGATTTTATTAGGGACATCGCCACTGCTTGAAGCACCTACACCACTGAGGTCTGTTGCACTGCCTATTTTAGAGAACAAGTTGTTGGCAAACACTATGTCACCCTCGTCCAAGCGTGTTTCACTTTCAATAGGCTCTGAGGGCTTAACGTTGTCAATAACAATACCTGCAGCGAAGTTATAGAAGATACAGTTGTAGAACTTACCTCCCGAGTTTTGACGCAACATAACGGCTTGCCTATCACCGCTATTGCGCCCATGCCCAATGAAGGTACCGTTTGCAACCAAAGGAATAGACCGGGGAGTTCGGTCATAGCTGAAAGGGGCATCATTCACTACCCCATTCGCCTCAAAACCACGTCCACCCTCATTAGGCTTTTGTATGGTTACTAAATACTGCAATTTGCCACGGAAACCTTGGTCCCAGTCATACGCATCGTCGTTGCAGTAAGCCGAAATCAGGTATTTGGCAGATACTGTGCCACCAAAGAACTCATAACCGTCGTCGAAGTTGGCAAGCACTTCCAAGTGGTCCACTCTGGTACCAGCGCCTACGGCACCGAAGGTAATGCCGTTGATTTCATTTCCTGCACCGATTTCAGTACCCCCATGACGCACAGAGATGTAGCTCAGTTCGCCTGAGTTGTCGTTGTCATCACTGCCGCCATACAAGCCACGTGGTTCGCTGGTGGGAATTCCTTCGATAGCACTCTGACCAGTAGGGTCGTTTATGGTAGCTTTACCCAAGATAATCAAGCCCCCCCACAGTCCACGAACGTCGGCTTGTACATCTGCAGGGTTATTTACGTCATCGGCAATAGTGGTAAAGATAATGGGTTGGCTGGCAGTGCCTTTGGCTATGATTTTGCCGCCACGTGCCACAATCAAAGCGCTGGCTTCTTCACCGGTACCTACTTCGCCTTTAATCACAGTACCCGGTTGTATGGTAAGTACCTGCCCCTCGTTTACAAATACCCTGTTATCTAAAATGTACACCGTGTCTTTGTAGAGCGTGCGAGTGCCGATGCCCCTTCCTCTGTCGGTGATTTTTACAGCTACATTGCCTGACAGGTCTCGGGTTACTTCAAAAATTGTAGCATCCGCCGGTAGGGGATCTTTTTTGTCTTTCTTGCAAGCCGAAAGTGCTAAAGCAAAAACGGCTGAAAGCATTAAAATTTTTCTCATGGCTAATGTTTGTTTTTTGACTGTTGCAAAGGTAGCGGCTACGTAGGTTGCGGGGCGCAAGATATTATTAAAAGTGCATTAAAAAAAAGTTAACTAAACATCCCACCAGTGGTAAAACATCAAGTATATTCAACAATTTCTTAACAATGGCTTAATAAGGCAAAACAGGGGACTGTTTACCTTCGCAATACACAAAAAAGAGCATAAAAAATGAAGAAAAGAAGGCTCATAAAATGGACATCGGTGATTTTGTTCGCTCCCTATCTGTTTGCCTGCAGCCCATCTACACAAGAGCAGATGCAAGCAGGCGACGCCTTGCGCGCGGGTATTGGAGTGCTTGCGCTAAAAAAACAGGCATTTACTGACTCCACGCCTCTCGTTTTGTTTAAAGACCGCGCACTGCAAGACACCCTGCTCGTATGCAGCCTGGATTCCATTGCCCAAAGCTACCCGTTCTTGCTGTACCCGCAGGACAGCATCGCCTACTGGAAATGTTTAGGCTGGAACCGCCATCATTATGTTGTAAGCCTCAATCATGACGAGTGGAATCAAAAAGCATACATCGCTTTGGATACGGCACGCTTCCGCTTCATTCCTTGGAAAGACCTGCTAAACAACGCCGGACAAGTAGAGCGCCTCTCGTTCGAAAAAAACCCTGTACGCGTATCACCCAAAGACGCTGCCATGACAGCAGTATGGGATAGCCCCCAATATAAGCGCTTCCGAGTGAAGGAAGTGTACAAACAATGGCTACGGGTGGGCGATGAGCAAAAAGACGGCTGGATACGTTGGGTATATCACGATACCCTTTACATAAAAGTTGCCGACACTCTGTGGCATACCCTCAAAGGCATGGTGCTTCCTCCCGACCCCACCACCGACCCGCTCATTCACCGCCTGAATGCTGCTGAAAAGGAAATCCAGAAGTAATAAAACACAACTTCATTTTTTGCCCTCCTGAAACATCAAAGAAAGTAGCTTGAAGCATCGGAAAGCAGACACAGGCATTTAAAAAAGCAAGAAGCCCGACAGTCCGGGCTTTGCTTTTACTTCTTTGGATATGTTTCGCTTCGCTATGCCTCCGGCATCAATTTGATTTTTAAAATACGAAAGCGACTTTTTTCCTTGTCGTAATAAAACTTATTCAGAACATCAAAGATATCGTTGCCACGAAACCATGACACTTGCACTTTATCGGGCAACTGGGCGTCCATCCATTCTATTTCATAGCTTTCAAGGTTCTTCTTGTAGTTTTTTATGTAATCTATCATTTGCTCGAGCAAGTCTATCTTGCTGTGCCCCCGCACCGAGTGAAACAGGAATTTTTGGTTGTGCTGCGGGTTGATGGTAATCAGGTCAAGTTTTATCAACGGATTTTTGGCATCTTCGGGATTTTGAATCAAGCTATAGTCAAAATAAATGCGGGCATCTTCCAACTGACGACGGATGGCTTCCTCCAGCTCCAACTCTTTGATAAGCACCTCCGTAGGCTGCTGGATGGCATTATGACGGTTTTCCATATAAACTTCTTTTTCTGTCAATTTAAGAAAATGTAAGTATTATTGCTCAATGCATGCAAAGTTAGCAGATTCAATAAAACCGCTATATTCACCGTTCATGGTAAAAAAACAAAAATCTATGAAAAAGCATATCTTTTTACTTCTACTCAGTGGTATTCTGTACCTGCCCAATGTCTTTGCTCAACGACCCGGCTATTGGCAGCAGCGCGCTGAGTACATCATGGACATCGATTTCGATGTGGAGAAGCACCGCTTCAAGGGAAAACAAAAACTCATCTATTACAACAACTCCCCCGATGAGCTCGACCGTGTATTTTATCACCTTTATTTTAATGCCTTTCAACCGGGCAGTATGATGGACGTGCGCTCGCGTACCATCATGGACCCCGACCCGCGCGTACGAGACCGCATTGCCAAGCTCAAAGCAGACGAAATCGGCTATCATAAAATATTGAGCTTGAAACAGAACGGAAAGCCTCTCAACTACGAAGTTGTGGGCACCGTGTTGGAAGTACAACTTGCCGAGCCCATCAAACCCGGCAAAAAGGCTGTCTTTGAAATGGAGTTTGAAAGCCAAGTGCCAGTGCAAATTCGCCGCAGTGGACGCAACAATGCCGAAGGCATCGCTTACTCCATGACACAGTGGTATCCCAAAATGGCTGAATACGACGAACAAGGCTGGCATGCACACCCCTACATAGGACGCGAGTTTTACGGCGTATGGGGCAGCTTCGACGTAACCATACACATCGACTCTTCTTACGTAGTAGCCGCCACGGGTGTGTTGCAAAACCCGCAAGAGATAGGGCACGGCTATGAAGATAAAAACCAAGCGCTGAAACGTCCTAAGGGCAACAAACTACACTGGCACTTCAAAGCCGAGAACGTGCATGATTTTGCATGGGCTGCCGACCCCGACTACCAACATACTACCGCACAAGTGCCCGGTGGACCTACCCTACACTTTTTCTTTCAAGCCGATGCCAACCAAAGTGGTAACTGGGACAAGCTCCCCGGCTATATGATAGAAGCCTTTCAAATCATGAACCGCGAGTTCGGGCAATACCCTTACCCTGTATTCTCTTTTGTGCAAGGAGGAGACGGCGGCATGGAATACCCTATGCTCACGCTGATTGTGGGCAGGGGCTCACTCGACCGCTTAGTAGGCGTAGCCACGCACGAGTTCATTCATAACTGGTATTATGGCATTTTGGGTACCAACGAAGCGCTCTACCCTTGGATGGACGAAGGCTTCACCTCTTTTGCCGAAGATTATGTGTTCGACAAAATCATGGGCATTCACTCGCCTAATCCATTCAAAAGCAGCTATGACAGCTACTTCCGCTTGGTGCAGTACGGGCTACAGGAACCGCTCAGCACCCATGCCGACCACTACAACACCAACATGGCTTATTCAATAGCCAGTTACTCGATGGGCGCTATCTTTTTGCGACAGCTGTCTTACATCATCGGCGAAGAAGCTTTCCGTAAAGGCATGCTTGATTATTTCAACACTTGGAAATTCAAGCACCCCACCCCCAATGACTTTATCCGCATTATGGAAAAAGCCTCCGGCTTGGAACTCGACTGGTACAAAGAATACTGGATTTACAGCACCAAACACATAGACTATGCCATAGACAAGGTCGTGAGTAAAGGCACGAAAACGGAAATCACCTTGCGCAGGGTGAAAGAAATGCCCATGCCCATTGACCTGCACGTAACACTTGCTTCAGGTGAAAAACATATCTTCCACATTCCGCTGCAAATCATGCGCGGCGCTAAAAAAGGCAATACCCAAAATTATCATGTAGAAGCCGATTGGGGCTGGGTTTACCCAACCTATACCTTTGAAATTCCCTTCCCTATCGACAACATCCGTCAAATCGTCATTGACCCGGAAGAGTATATGGCAGACATAGACCGCAGCAACAACGCATATCCAGCAGATAGCAGCTTGGATGCGCGCGGCAGATAAGCCCCTCATAAAAACAGAAAAAGCCTTTCAATACGAAGGGCTTTTTCTATTTTTGCAACATCAAACAAGAGTCAAGTCCTCTTTTTAACGCACCCTTTGATTATGAAAAACGATATAAAAACGCTCGAGCGCATCGCCACACAAGTACGGCGCGACATCATCCGCATGGTTCATGGTGCACAGTCGGGGCATCCGGGTGGCTCGCTGGGGTGTACCGAACTGCTGGTCGCTCTTTATTTTGAAGTGATGGAACACAATCCGAATTTCAACATGGAAGGAAAAAACGAAGACCTCTTTTTCCTTTCCAATGGGCATATATCACCGGTATGGTACAGCGTATTGGCGCGTAGCGGCTATTTCGACATCAAAGAGCTGGCTACCTTCCGCAAAATAAACTCACGCCTGCAAGGACACCCCGCCACCCACGAAGGATTGCCGGGCATACGAGTGGCTTCCGGCTCACTGGGGCAAGGGCTTTCGGTGGCTATTGGGGCTGCCCAAGGCAAGAAGCTAAACCATGACCCGCATACAGTTTTTGTTCTTATGGGCGATGGCGAGCAGCAGGAAGGGCAAATATGGGAAGCTGCCATGTATGCTGCCCACCACAAAGTAGACAATCTCATCGGCATTATCGACTACAACGACAAACAAATAGACGGTCCCGTTCATGAAGTAATGAACGTAGGCAACTTGCGCAACAAATACGAAGCCTTCGGCTGGCAAGTACTTGAAATGAACGGCAATGACATGCAAGAGGTAGTAGAAACCCTTTATCATGCCAAGACGCTCACCGGGAAAGGAAAACCCATCCTGATTGTCATGAGCACCATCATGGGCTACGGTGTGGATTTCATGATGAACGACCACCACTGGCATGGCGTAGCCCCCAACGACGAGCAAGCAGCCCGCGCCTTGGCTCAACTCGAAGAAACGCTGGGCGACTATTAAAATTCATATAGAAAAAATCAAGCGGGGTGCTTTGCAGGGCATCCCGCTTTTTTGTGGCTTTGCTTCCTTCCTTTTTATTCGACCATCAAGCGTCTGTTTTCCATTTATATCGCCCCGAATGTAGCGCAGCATGTAAATTCCCCACAGCAGAGCAAACACATCCGGCGCTTCTTCTTAACATCTTTGTTTTGTCTTACGGCTTTTGTTTTACCCTTTCGCTTAGTTCTGTGCCTTTTTTAGCGCCAAGAAGGCTGCCATGGCAAGAATCGGCAGGCACCAAACCAAAGTCAATGGGTAGGTAAAATGTTTTTACCAAAATGCTTGATTTTGCAACAGAAGTTTTAGCAATAAAATCACCAGCCCTTTGTTAACTTTGTACAAAACAGCTACTTTATCATGTTTCGTTTTGCTTTCTCTACCCTATCGCTCACCCTGTTAGCCTCCATATTCATAGGGCTATACATGCACTACAATCTTCATACGCTCTTGTTTTCGGGCAAGCAGGAAAAGCCCATAGTTCCCCCTTCTGATTTAGCATATCAAGAAGTGCAACTTGTGAACCCAAAAGAAAAGCTCTATGGGTGGATAGTACCGGCACCCGCCCCCAGCCGGCGATGGCTTATTTACTTTGGCGATGCCCGCCATTCTTTTATGCATCCCGAGACCTACCAGCGCCTTGCGATATGGCGAAGACTGTCTTTCAACGTATTGGTATTCGATTACAACGGCTACGGGCTAAGCGAAGGCGAGCCCAGCGAAGCAGCTTTTTACGAGACAGCAAAACAAGCCTATTATTTTTTACTGAACAATACCGATGCGCAGGCGTCCCATATTGTACTCTATGGCGAAGGCATAGGCGCAGCGGTCGCCTTGCATCTGAGCGCGCAAGGAATGACTGCCGGTGCTGTCATCTTAGACAATCCGGTGTACTCACTCAAACAACTCATCGACGACTTGCACCCCTTCATGCCCACTGGTTTGTATGAAAAGTTCAGAAGAGGAAATATTCCCTTCAACACTGCCGTTTATCTTAACAAAAGCTCCACCCCCAAACTTTTCTTGCTTTGTGAAGCGCATCCACATACGCCCCTATGGCATGGGCTGCAGCTATATAAAGAAGCTTTGGGACCCCACCACAAGTTACACACTTTCCCGGGCGATGAAACAGCAATGCTCGAACAGCATGCAGCCACCTACCAAAGAATCATCAGCCGTTTTATAGACCAACTTCAACTCTAAAAAAACATGATGGAAGCAGCTCTTTGGGCAATACTGCTCCCCTACTGCCTGCTGCTGCTGTGGATATTGGTTCAATACAGACGCAACGCGCTCTACTGTCAGCAGATAAACAAACGCTCAAAGACCTCTTATCCTAATGGCTGTCTGTCGGTGGTGGTAGCCATGCGCAACGAAGCTGACAACATAGAAGCTTTTCTGAATTGCATGGCACAGCAAACACTTGCTGCTGCCTATTGGGAGCTATGCCTTGTAGACGACCACTCCGATGACAACAGCAAACAGATAGCCGAGCGGTGGGCTAAGCAACACCCACAATTGAGCATCAAACTATTTTCCCTGCCACCTCATATGCATGGCAAAAAGGCAGCACTCACTTATGGCATCCAGCAGAGCCGTTACGATTTCATCTGCTGCACCGATGCCGACTGTCAACCGACACCACAATGGCTGGAGCTCATGCGCTCATTCCAAAAGAAAAGCGGTGCGGCATTCATAGGGGGATTGGTGCGGCTCTCCCCTGCTCAAGCCCTCATAGAGCGCCTGCAGAATTTAGAGATGATTGCATTAGTAGGGATAGGCGCAGCCCTTTTACACAGAGGCATTCCGGGCATGTGCAATGGTGCCAATCTGGCTTTCGATAAAAAAGCTTTTTGGCAAGTAGGTGGCTATGAAGGCAATGCGCATATTCCCACCGGCGACGATGAATTTCTGCTGCAAAAGATAGCTCGACTACCGGGCGCACACGTTGCTTTTCTAAACCATCCCGGAGCAGTGGTATATACTCCCCCACAAAGCACTTGGAAAGCATGGATAGCACAACGCAAGCGATGGATAAGCAAATGGAAGTACCACCGCACAGGCATGCACAAGCTGCTGGGCGCATGGGTTGGTATCCTGTACCTCACATGGCTCACAGCCGCAGGCTTATTGTTGGCAGGGCACTATGCCAGCACCCACTTTGCCCTGCAGGGCTGTGTTAAATTTTCTTTCGAATTTGTATTTTTGTATGCACTGTCCAAGCCACACCGCCATGCGGTGAACTTATTTGACGTATTGCTGCTATTCTTTTTATACCCTTTCTACGCAGCTTACTTTGTGTGGGTAGGCAGTCGCACAACAAGCTATGAATGGAAAAACAGAAGGATGAAAGTATGACACGCATAGAATTTGACCTGCTCGATGAATTGTATTTTCTCGTGAGTTTTGAAGAACTGCTGCGTGAAAGTGCCTACTCGGAAGAGGAAATAAGGGATACACTCAAAAAAATGATAGACAAAGGGTGGGTACACTGTTATCACGCCTCCCGTGAAGAGATAATTACAGACGTAAGCAATTTCTCACAAGAATACCGCAACTATCGCTATCTTGCTAGTAAAGAAGGGCTTTTAGCTCATAATCTGTAACACCCTACTATGACAACCAAAACACAGAAAAATATACCATCGGCAGTTAGTCCAACACAAAGCCCCTTTTCGCAGTTTTGCTCACGGCTACGCAAAGACTTTAAAGCGGTAAGCAGTCTGATAATCATAGTGCTGTCTGTGCTCATCGCTCTACTGGGCTATCTCATAGCCCCTGACTCCACCCCCAATGCCAACGATGGCAACGTACAGATAAAACTGCTGCCGCCGGGCAGCAGCGTTCGACTCATCAAACGGCACCGCCATGTGGAAATAGAAGAGCAGAACTGGTTCAAACGCATGCTTTTCGGGCAAGAGTCGCCTTATGCTATCATACCGGTGGACACTTTCTACATAGACGGCTGGTATGTATATTATAAACCCTACCATAAAGCGAACGGTAGTGCGCGAGGTTTTGAAAAGATGCATCTTTTGAGTGCCACTCATGCACTCTTTGTCGGTGATAGTCCCAAGCTTGAACAGTTTCTTTCTTCTTCTGCGCATGCTGGCTGTCAAAAAAGCAGCGAAGGGAACTTCGTTGTTTGTGGTGAGAAAGCGTATTATCTGGACCCCCACGAAGAGATTAAACAAATAAGTTTGCAAGAGGTAATCAGGCAGTTCAGAGAAAAACAAGTAGAAGAGCGCTTCTTTTTGCTGGGCACCGACCGCCAAGGGCGCGATGTACTCAGCCGCCTGATTATAGGTTTCCGTATATCGCTTTTTGTAGGAGCCTTTGCCGTACTCATAGCTCTTTTGGTAGGCGTAAGCTTGGGTTCCATTGCCGGTTTTGTAGGTGGCTCCCTCGACCGTGTTATTGTTTGGTTTACGACCGTGGTATGGTCTATTCCTAGTATAATGTTGGTGATAGCCATCAGCCTGGCGCTGCAATCCAAAAGCTTGTGGGTAACCTTCTTAGCAGTGGGACTTACCAACTGGGTGGAAGTAGCACGAGTGGTACGTGGGCAAATCATAGCACTCAAAAAAGCCCCTTACATAGAAGCTGCCCGTGCAACGGGCGTCCCCCGCCGCCACATACTGCTGCGCCATATGCTACCCAATGTATTGGGAGTAATTATGGTGCAAGCCAGTGCCAACTTTGCCTACGCTATTTTAACAGAAGCAGGCTTGAGTTTCCTTGGCTTAGGTGTGCAGCCCCCTACCCCTTCATGGGGCATGATGGTCAATGAAGGATATGAAGTCATCGGCTTGTCAGCAAGTTCTACGGGCTCACACCTTTTATGGGCGCCCAGCATTTGTATTTTCATCACAGTATTGGCATTCAACCTTTTAGGTAATGCCATGCGCGATGCCATCGACCCCAAGTCCAATACTCAACATCAGTGGTAAAGATGGCAGTGAAAGACAAACAGGATATTGCACTCAAAGCACTGCTGGAGGTAACTCAAGCTATCAATGCCAACCTCAGCGAAGAACAGCTGTACCGTATTTATCAATTCACACTACAAGGCTACTTGCATTTTTCCAAGGCAGCCCTTTATGCGTGGGAAAGCCCACAGGAGTGCCTGCGCAAAATACCACAGAGTCAGCGCAGCCAGCTCCCCACAACCATAGATGAACAAAGCCAGCAAATACTATCGACCATACAGCATCCCATCCGCCTTTCTCAAACACAACTGCCTTCTATTTTTAAGGTATATGATTGGATAGTGCCGGTCATTCATCAGGGCAAAGCGCTTGCCCATGTTTTTCTGAGTACCTATGGCGAGGAAGAAATAGACTTGGAATTCGTACAGACACTGAGCAATATTGTGCTGGTAGCCATAGAAAACAAGCGTTTGGTCCGTAAACAAATAGAACAGGAAGCCCTGCAGCGTGAGCTGGCGTTGGCTCAAAGGGTGCAACGCATGCTGTTGCCCGCACAGATTGCCCACCAAGACAAATTTGATTTAGCCGTTTTTTACCAACCCCACCGTAATGTAGGTGGTGATTTTTATGATGTCATACGTATCAGCCAAGAAGAAGTGCTGCTCTGTATTGCCGACGTATCCGGTAAAGGCATAGGTGCCGCCTTAATGATGGCAAACTTTCAGGCTTCACTCCGTGCTATTGTGAAAAACACACATCATCTACCCGACATCATCCACCAACTCAACGAGTTGATTTATGAGAACACACAAGGCGAAAACTTCATCACGGTCTTTCTGGCGCACTATCACTTTGGCAAAAAACAAATGTCTTACATCAATGCAGGACATCATCCGCCTTTTTTGTACAGCGCCGGACGCCCGATTCAGCAGCTGTCGCGGGGCAGCACCGTCTTGGGCTGTTTTTGCCCTTTGCCCTTTTTAGAAATATCTACGATAGAAAAAGTCGAAAAAGCGCTGCTGCTGGCTTATACCGATGGCTTGGTAGAGATACACAACACACAATCGGAGCAATATGGAATAGAAAAACTGGAGCAATTTATTCAACGCAACCATCACTTGCCGGTTCATGAGTTTATACAAAGCTTGCTGAACGACCTCAACACCTTTTGCCAAGAGGTACAACCCCACGACGACTGCACCATTTTGTGCTGTCGTTTTTTCTAAAAAAATTGCCTCTTATACGCTTTTTTTCATATATTGACCAATCAATAGAAAAAACAGCGAATCCTAAAAACTATTCATATGGAAAAGAAAGAGATAGTGAAAATTGTCAATTTGCTCTCTGAAAATAGTGTGGATATTTCTGACATTACCGCACTTGTCAAAGAAGGATGGCACTTAAAGGATATCAGCATCAATGTGGAAGAGATAGATGAAAAGAAATTGCTGTATATGACCTACGTTCTGGTGAAAAAATAAAAAATGCACTTCAAGCAAAAAAATATTGTAACCGAAAGACAAAAGGGAGCCGCCAAAGCTCCCTTTTGTTGTATCACCACTTGGCTACGATTGGTCATTCATTCCTACACCGCTTCATAAGCACTTACCGGCAAACAGCTGCATACGAGATTGCGGTCGCCATAAGCGTTATCGACACGACGCACCGGTACCCAAAACTTGCGCTGATATAAATAAGGCAAGGGATAAGCTGCCTTTTCACGACTGTAAGGATAATTCCACTCCGCCGCAGTCAACATAGCTGCCGTATGCGGCGCATTCGTCAGCACGTTGTTGTCTTTTGGATACTCTCCACGCTCTATTTCGGCAATTTCTTCCCTGATTGCCAACAGTGCATCACAAAAACGGTCTAACTCGGCTTTACTTTCACTTTCGGTGGGTTCTATCATGAGCGTACCGGGCACAGGGAAGGAAACCGTAGGTGCATGGAAGCCATAATCCATTAGGCGCTTGGCGATGTCTTCTACCTCTATGCCTACTTTCTTGAAAGCACGACAATCGATAATCATTTCATGAGCTACCCGTCCTTTTTCATTTGTATATAAGATAGGATAAGCCTTCTCCAAACGCGCTTTAATGTAATTGGCATGTAGAATGGCAGCTTTGGTAGCTTCGGTAAGCCCTTCTGCTCCCATCATGGCAATGTAGGCATACGAGATAGGCAAAATGCTGGCACTGCCAAAAGGCGCCGCAGCTACGGCATGGATGCCTTGGGCATGCTTCTCACCGCTCATCACGTGGTTGGGCAAGAAAGGTGCCAAGTGCTTCTTCACCGCAATGGGTCCCATGCCGGGACCACCACCACCATGCGGAATACAGAAGGTTTTATGCAGGTTCAAGTGGCACACATCAGCCCCAATAATAGCAGGATTGGTTAAACCTACTTGGGCGTTCATGTTGGCACCGTCCATATACACCTGTCCGCCATATTGGTGGATAATATCGCATATTTCCTGCACCGATTCTTCGAACACCCCGTGAGTAGAAGGATAAGTAATCATCAGACAAGCCAAATCATTGGCATGCTGCTGCGCTTTTGCTTTCAGGTCTTCTATATCTATGTTACCACGCTCATCGGTTTTCACTACAACCACCTTCATGCCCGCCATAACGGCGCTGGCGGGGTTGGTACCATGCGCAGAAGCCGGAATGAGCGCTACATGACGATGCCCCTCGCCTTTCGACTTCAAATAAGCCCTGATGACCATCAATCCAGTATATTCGCCCTGAGCCCCAGAATTGGGCTGCATAGAAATAGCATCGAAGCCAGTGATGGTACACAGCCATTGCGACAAGCGCTCTATCATGAGGCGGTAGCCTTCGGTCTGAGCAGAAGGCGCAAAAGGATGGATGTTTGCCCACTCTGCCCAAGTAACTGGCAGCATCTCGGTAGTGGCATTCAGCTTCATGGTACAACTGCCCAGCGAAATCATGGAATGCACTAAAGAGAGGTCTTTTTCTTCAAGAGAGCGGATATAACGCAGCATCTCATGCTCGGTATGGTGAGTATTGAATACCGGATGCTGAAGGTAATCTACCGAACGCAGCAGAGCGGGGGGCACAGTACAAGGGGGCGTGTCGGGTAAAGACAAAGCCAGCGAGGCTGCACCTGCCTCAGCAAACACAGCCAGCAAGTCTTCAAGGTCTTGTGGTCTTACGGTTTCATCTATCGACAAACGGACGTAATCTTCTCCGTAATACAAGTTGATTTGACGTTTCTCGGCGGCAGCACGTACCGCATCGGGATTGTTGCAAGCGATGGTCAGCGTGTCGAAATAGGTTTTGTTGCGCAAGCTGAAGCCCGCTTTTTGTAAGGTATCTGCCAAAAGCGCCGTCATACCATGCACACGCTCTGCTATGCGACGCAAGCCCTGTGGTCCATGATAAACGGCATACATGCTTGCCATGACTGCCAGCAGTACCTGCGATGTGCAGATGTTGGAAGTAGCGCGCTCGCGGCGAATGTGCTGCTCACGGGTTTGCAATGCCATACGCAGGGCAGGTTTGCCCTCGGCATCTTTCGAAACGCCAATGATGCGCCCCGGAATGTGGCGCTTATACTCCTCTTTCGTGGCAAAATAAGCTGCATGAGGTCCGCCAAAGCCCATAGGCACCCCAAAACGCTGAGTGGAACCCACAGCTACTTCAGCACCCATGGCAGCAGGCGACTTTAGCAGGCACAAACTCAAGAGGTCGGCAGCTACCACGCAACGAGTGCCTCGGGCATGGGCTTTTTCAAAGAGAGCGGTATAGTCTATCACCTCTCCTTCCACGTTCGGGTACTGCACCAGCACGCCAAAAAAGGACTCTTGTTCCCAATTGATGCTATTTTCATCCCCTACCACAAGCTCTATTCCTAAAGGTTCAGCACGGGTAAGCAGCACATCTATAGTTTGCGGAAAACAATATTTCGACACAAAAAAGCGGTGGCAGTCTTCTTGCTCTTTGGGGCGAGTCTGATAAAGCATGTTCATGGCTTCTGCTGCTGCAGTAGCTTCATCGAGCAGCGAAGCGTTTGCCAGCTCCATGCCGGTGAGGTCGGCAATCATGGTTTGGAAATTCAGCAAAGCCTCGAGGCGTCCTTGAGCAATTTCCGCTTGGTAGGGCGTATAAGCCGTGTACCAAGCGGGATTTTCAAGTATATTTCGCAGGATAACCGACGGGGTTACTGTGCCATAATACCCCATGCCGATGTAGGAGCGATATACCTTGTTTTTTTGCGCCAGTGCTTTGAACTCTTCCAAGAAGTGGCGCTCATCCACAGCATCGGGCAATGCCATGGGCTGTTGCAAACGTATCGAGGCGGGAATGGTTTGGGCAATCAGCTCTTCGATGGATTCTACTCCGATGGTACGAAGCATCTCCTTTTGCTCTGCCGCGTCGGAGCCTATATGGCGCTCCACAAAGGGGACAGGGCGGTACCAGTCTTGTTTCATATTCTTTGGATTATAAAAAAGCTTTTTGGCAAATATGACCCAAAGTTAAGGAGTTTTGTTCAAAAAAAAGATGTGCATTCCTATGGATTGTTTCCTTTTGCCCTGTCCATATTAAAGACCAAGCAGCTGTGTTTATTGCACCTAAAAATGGAGTTCTTTTTGCGGTAAACCGGATGGAATTTGAAATAAATCGGCAGCTAAGTTACGCTCCTCCACCTCTTCTGCTTCCATAATGACCCGGTAATGGCGCTGAAGCACCACCACACGCAGGGGAATCGCCTGCATGATAGACATCACGCGGTCCTGTGAGTTGGTTTTATGGTGCGCAAAAGCAGCCGCATTAACTTTCAACTCCGGTGCAAAGAAATACATCTTGCCCAAAATTTCGGGATGGCTGCCCTTTGTTTTTACTTTCATCATCAATAAGTGGCAAGTATAACCCAACAGATAATCTTTCTCTTTTTTCACCGGATAGACTTCTACGACTTCTTCGGTAGGTATGGTAGCAGAGTGCCAATAGATGGTGTCGCGCTTAGTGAACTTAAAATAAATACGAGCTTTTGCAGGGTCATATATCTGCCACTCCACAGGGGTGCCTTTAGGCTCTATGCGATACGCCCCGTTTTTGTTTATGTAGAAATCGGCGCCTGAACCATAAAGGTTCATCGCTTCCCACTCATTGGCTAAGCTGTCTTTCACCTCAATAAAATGACGATAGCGAACGAGACCTTCAAAAAAATCGCTTTGAGCCCAAGCAGGCGCACAAGCAAGGCTAACAAACACAAAAATCAATAAAATCAGCGTTCTCTTCATAATACAAGCAGTTTTTACACAGTACGCAAGATAAGTATATGAAGTTATTTGTCTGCACTGTATTAAAATGTTTGCTGCACCGTGTAATGATTTCTGTTTCTGCCGCAGCATGTACCACCTCATGCTGTTCTCGGACATATATATGCCTTCCCGCGCAAAAAAGCGGGAGTTGTCTATGGTAGGGGCTACTACCTTGCGCTCCTTGCCAATACCGATGAATGAGTAAGAGTTTTGATGAAGGGCTCTGTCTTCATTTTTGCATGAATACATCCTGAAAGGCAGCAAAAAAAGCGCCGATGGCATGCCTATCGTTCAACATTCGATATCTTTGTTTAGTTAAATACCATGAACTGCTTAGAAAAAAGGTATGGACGTTTTAGAAAAACATTTGCAACAAGATATCATTGTAAAAGGGGCTGCCGAACATAACCTCAAAAGCGTTGACGTACGCATTCCGCGCAACAGCTTCACCGTCATCAGTGGCTTGTCGGGCTCGGGCAAATCGTCGCTTGCTTTCGATACGCTTTTTGCCGAAGGGCAACGCATGTACGTAGAAAGTCTAAGCGCTTATGTGCGTCAATTTTTAGGACGTATGGAAAAACCACAAGTGGAAGCCATTTACGGCTTATCGCCAGCTATTGCTATAGAACAAAAAACCGGCAGCCGCAACAGCCGCTCCACGGTGGGTACCGTCACCGAAATTTACGATTACCTCAAGCTGCTCTTTGCTCGCATCGGACGCACCTTCTCCCCTATTTCGGGGCGTGAGGTCAAACGTCATACTGTACAAGATGTGGTGGACTTTATTTTGAGCCAAGCAGAAGGCACTAAGCTATGCATACTGGCACCCATCCACAAAGCCAATGAGCGCAGCTGGGAAGAAGAACTGCGTATTATTCTTCAGAAGGGCTTCTCCCGCATTTTCTATGAAAACGAAATCAAAGATATCAGCCAGTTGCTGGAGGACCCAAAGAAAATCAAGTTCAAAAAAAGCCATCTGGTGTATTTGCTCATCGACCGATTGGCACTGCGCAATCGCGACGACGAAACACTCTATTACAGGCTCAGCGACTCGGTACAAACTGCCTTTTTTGAAGGGCACGATGAGTGTTATGTCTTGCTCCTGCCCGATGACATGCACCACTTTTCTGACAAATTCGAACTGGATGGCATGACTTTCGAAGAACCGAGCGTGGCTTTGTTCAGCTTCAACAATCCTTACGGTGCCTGCCCTACCTGCGAAGGCTTTGGCACTACACTGGGCATTTCCGAAGAGTTGGTCATCCCCGACCCCTCGCTTTCGGTCTATTCCGATGCCGTAGCTCCTTGGCGCACGCCCCGCATGAACGAATGGAAGCAAGCTTTTATCAAACAGGCGCACCGCTACGGTTTCCCCATTCACAAACCATATGAAGACCTCTCTGCACAAGAAAAAGAGCTGCTGTGGTATGGCAAGGAGGAGCTGCAAGGCATCTACGCCTTCTTTGACTACATCGCTTCCCAAGCGCACAAGATACAATACCGCGTGTTTTTGTCGCGCTATCGCGGGCGCACGCTTTGCCCCGACTGCCGAGGCACGCGCATCCGCAAGGAAGCAAGCTATGTAAAAATACAAGGAGTTTCCATCCAAGAACTAGTGCTGATGCCCATAGACAAATTAGCCGCTTTCTTCGGCTCGCTGCAGCTCAATGAACACGAACAACAAGTGGCACGACGGCTGCTCATAGAAATCAAAAACCGTCTGCACTACATGCAGGAAGTAGGCTTAGGTTACCTGACCCTCAACCGTGCCGCCAATACCCTTTCAGGGGGCGAGTATCAGCGCATGCGCCTGACTACTTCACTGGGTAGTGCTTTGGTAGGCTCCATGTATATACTCGACGAGCCAAGCATTGGGCTTCACCCGCGAGACACTCACCGTCTGGTGAGCGTGCTCAAGAAACTGCGCGACATAGGCAATACGGTCATTGTGGTAGAGCATGAAGAAGAAGTGATTCGCTCTGCCGATTACCTCATTGACATAGGACCTGAAGCCGGCAGTGGCGGTGGCGAAATAGTCTTTCAAGGTAAAATAGAAGAAGCAGATGAAGCCGCCATAGCGCGTTCTTACACCCTACGCTACCTCAACGGACAACTGCAAATACCTACCCCCACCCTACGACGCCCATGGACCCAAAAGCTGCGCATTACGGGAGCTGCCCAACACAACCTCAAAAAAATCGACGTTACCATCCCCTTGGGTGTGCTCACGGTCATTGCAGGTGTTTCCGGCTCGGGAAAATCGACCTTGGTCAAGCGCATTTTGTACCCTGCCTTGGCACGTCGCCTCGACATAAAAGTGGAGGAAGAAAGCGGTAAGTTCAAAGCCTTGGAAGGAGATGTAGCCGTAATCAAAGACGTACAATTCATAGACCAACGTCCTATGGGGCGCTCTTCGCGTTCCAATCCCGTAACCTACATCAAAGCGTACGACGCCATCCGTGAGTTGTATGCCTCACAGCCTTTGGCAAAAGCAAGGGGCTACAAACCGGGCACTTTTTCTTTCAACATAGAGGGCGGGCGCTGCGAAAACTGTCAGGGCGAAGGCGAAATATGCATTGAAATGCAATTTATGGCAGATATACACATCACCTGTGAGGTATGTGGCGGGAAGCGCTTCAAGCCCGAGGTGCTCGAAGTAGAATATAAAGGCAAGAGCATCGCCGATGTGCTCGACATGACCGTGGAGGAAGCCCTGCGTTTCTTTGAGGAAGAAAAGAAAATAGCACAGAAGCTGCAGCTGCTTCATGAAGTAGGCTTAGGGTATGTGCGTTTGGGGCAGTCGGCATCTACCCTGTCGGGCGGTGAAGCACAGCGCCTCAAGCTGGCTACTTTCCTCGATGGTGGCGGCAGCCATAAAGGGCACACGCTGTTTATTTTTGACGAACCCACCACAGGACTGCACATACACGACATACACAAGCTGCTCAAAGCACTGCAGGCGCTCATTGAGCAAGGCAACAGCGTTTTGATTATAGAACACAACGTAGAAGTCATCAAATCGGCAGACTGGCTCATAGAGCTGGGTCCCGAAGGAGGCGAAGCGGGTGGCTACCTGCTCTACGAAGGCATTCCCGAAGGGCTTTTGCAAGTAAAGGAAAGCCCCACCGCTCCCTTTTTGAAAAATCATCTATCAAATGCAAAATGAGTAGTCCTCACAGCATCTACCTCTCGGGGCTCCCCTGTCAGGAAGCCCCTACTTTTTCAATCAATCCGATATTTCGGCATTTATGCTTTGTGAAACGGTGTTGCCGATAGCTCGGAAGCCGCTCTCTGCGGCATGGAAGCAAGCAAGCTACAAGCCCAAGAAATTACCCATCTGAAAGCAGCTCCAGAAAAAAGTGCTTGGGCACCACTGGCAGCAGGCTTTGGAGCGGGACTCCCTCGTTGAAAGCGCCTTTTGCGGCTGCTTTAATACAACTCATCCAAAGTGCTGTAGAGGTATTTGTTTACGGCATGATAACAACTGAAACCACACAAGAGCGCACCGAAAAGCACAATGCTGCCCCCGAGAATCCCTAAGAGGCGATAATCCATGAGCATTTCTATTTCCGGCACTTGACCTATGAAATATTGCAAAAGGGCATAAACCAAAGCGCAGGCAAGCACTCCGCCTACTGCCCCTATGAGCATGGCATTGCGCACAAAAGGACGGCGTACGAAGGCGTCGGTGGCGCCTACCAGTTGCATGCTGCGAATCAGCAAGCGCTGCGAAAACAAAGCCAAACGAATGGTGCTGTGTATCAATATCACTACTGTGATAGTCAGAAAAAGCGCCAGCGAGGAGAGTACAAAACTGATGGTGGCAATATTACGGTTGATGATAGCAGCAATGGACTGTGGATACGATACGTCAAATACCCCGTTTATTTTCTTGAGGTCTTCGGCTATCTTTTTAAGCTTTCGCTCGTCGTAAAAGCCAGACTTGATGCGAAGCGCATAGGAGTCTTTCAGTGGATTTTCGCCCAGTATTTCCGTAAAGTCTTCCCCCAGCTCTTTGATAAGCTCTTTGGCAGCTTCTTCTTTGGAAATAAAACGAAGGCTATTGGCATCTACATAATTTTTTGCTGCAATGATTTTTTCTATTTTTTGCCTTTCTGCCTCATCCACACCACTGTTCAAAAACACCTGCACCTCTATGTTTTGTGCTACCAGTTCAGCCAAGCGTTTTGCCTGCAAAATAAGTGCCCCCAGCAGCCCCAAAACAAAAAGAGCAATGGTAACACTCAACAGCACATTGAGGAAAGGAAAGCTTCCCAAGCGCTTCTTTTTGTATTTTATTTCCTTTACTGCCATAGAGCAATCAAATATGTCCTCAAAGATAAAAATATATTGCTTTGTACAGACCTTCTGCCTGCAAGGCACACAAAATATTTCACCCTTCAACTTCTTTTTGTTTAAAAATCAAGGGCTTGGAGAATTATTTTATTTTTTAGCTTTCAAAAATTTGCAGAGCTCAAAACACCATTCTATATTTGCATCGCCAAAACGGAGGAGCGGTAGTTCAGCTGGTTAGAACGCCGGCCTGTCACGCCGGAGGTCGCGGGTTCGAGTCCCGTCCGTTCCGCCAAAATACCAAAGCCGGACTTTTGTCCGGCTTTTTTTTTTAACTGCCTGTAGGTGCGCCATCTTTCATGGTCTCAAAACATAGCAGCACTTTTAAGTTAGCCTTCCAATATCGTGGAAAAACTTGCTACATGCTTGCCTGTGCTTTTGGGTAATTTCCTGTCAACGGCAAGCGTAAGACCGCTCCGAGCACAAAACGCACAAGGCAGACACTGCCTGCATGTCGTCTGCTTCGGAAACTGCTCTACCCTTTCCGTTCCTACCTAAACGGCATTCGTTCGTTTTCCAGAGCTTGGCGAGCAACTGCATTCGCCATCTTAGCCCAATAAAAAACGCTAACCAATAGCACTCATAATCAAGGCACTGAATCGGGCGACACAAAAAAGTGCTTCATCGTTTTGGTGGTATCAAAGAAATGCTGTTATTTTGCATCACCCAAACGGAGGAGCGGTAGTTCAGTTGGTTAGAACGCCGGCCTGTCACGCCGGAGGTCGCGGGTTCGAGCCCCGTCCGTTCCGCCAAAATACCAAAGCCGGACTTTTGTCCGGCTTTTTTGTTTATGGGACAAGGTAGCCAATGCCCTGCGCCATCAGCACCGCCAGCAAAGGAATCACCAACAAAAGAAGCAGCTCCATATAAACACACCAACGCAGCGCTCGGGGAACAACAACCTCCTCCTCTTGTGCACCTTTGCGCTGTTTTATGAAAAACACGGTGGGATATAAGGAAAGCACCCCCATAAGCGCAAACAAGCCTATTTTGAGCAGAAACAAATAATTGTTACTGTAATAGGCAGCCGGCTTGCCCACCTTCCACCAGAGCATCATGCCAGCAAAAAGCAATAAGATGGCACCTGCGCCGTAGATGGCATCTATAAGAGCCAAGCGGCGCAAACAGGCACGTGTCATGACGGCTTTCACCGCAAAAGCTTCTATGCCCAAGGCTGCCACTATCATAAATACTGCCACAAAGTGCAGGTATTTGTAAAGTAAGTATTCGTATATCATCACCGTAAAGTCATCATTAGCGAATATAACTGCCTGCATTCACGTCGATGGTGGCGCCGGTGGCGTGGTCGGCATGACCGCTAAGCAGCCACGGCACCCACAGCGCCACATCCCGCGGCTGTGTGATGTGCTCCAAAGCAATGTCGTTTTTCACATAATCTTCACCATAGGCGTCTATAAAGTCTTGCGCCATGTCGGTCATGGTGAAGCCAGGCGCCAAAGCAAAAGAGCGTATGCCCTCTTTACCATGAAAACGGGCAATAGAGCGACTCACGCCCAACATAGCGCTTTTAGAAGCTGCATAAGCCCAGTATTCGGGTGTATCGCCACGGAAAGCAGCACGCGAAGCAATCCACACAAAACGCCCTTTGCGCTGCAGACGGAAATAGGCTAAAACCTCTTTTGCCAAAGCAGCCGCTGCAGTTACATTCACCCGCAAGGTTTGCTGCCAAGCATCGAGCCACTGCCCATAGGGCATGTCCAGCGGGGCACTCAAAGCCACCGCAGCATTCAACACAAGCCCTTGTATGGAAGGCATGCGGTGTTGTTGCTGCAGCTCGAGACAGGCATTCCAGAAAGCTGGGATTTCTTCTATCTGGTTTAGGTTAAAAGATAAGGTACAGAGTTTGGGGTGTTCAAAGTCAATGGGGGTGCGGTGGTAGTGAGCAATTACCCAAGCACCAGCATCAAGCAGTGCATCCACGATAGCCCTGCCGATGCCACGCCCCGCACCGGTAAGCAGCACTGTTTGTGTGGACAAATCTATGGTAAACATAGCGCCATCGGTTGTTTTATTCTGCCCTTTGCAGGCGTAAACCTACCACAAAGGTTTGGACTTCGGGCGCTCCGTGTCCGGACTCAAATACTGGCTGCAGATGATAACGGGCAAACAGCTGCCAATCGCCTTTGCCGAAGGATGCAGCCACTCCATAACGCAACGCCTTGGTAAAATATTCGCCCGTACGCTTCTCTTTCCGTTTGTAACCGTTGGTGTCTTCATATACTACTTTGGTGTAGTCGGCAAGCCCATAGCCTACGAAGCCCCCCACAGAAAAATTCCATCCCCGGCGGTTATTGTTTTTGTCTATACCATGCCACTGATAACTGAAAGGAAGGCTTCCTTGAAACATGGTAAACTTGCTGCGTTTCAGAGGCAAACCCAAGGGCTGCATGAGCAGCGTTTCGTTTTGCACTTCCATGCGCAGGTCTTTCTCAAAGACATGATTGTACCAAGCCGCTTCTATGCCCAGTGAAACCATATGATGAGCCTCTTCGCCGCCCAAGCGCCAACGGCTATGCCAGCCTAGGGCATAAAAGCCCGAATTGAGCGGCTTAATTGAGAAGTCGGCAGGAAGCGAAGCGCCTGTCCAAGCGATTGCGCCTACGTCGAAAGTGAGATAAAATTCTTGTTTTGGGATACGAAAAGGTTCACCGGCATAAAACTCGCAAACTACACTGTCTTTACTGTATTTGCGCCATATGGTATCGGCGGGCATTTTTTGGGCAGCAACATGCCCCCCGCACAAAGTGCTTATGAACAAACACACAGCCCATGCGTTTTTTAACATATTTTTGCTTAGTTTACGTCCTGTTATTTTATTAGCATAAAGGTAAGCTTAAATCTACATGCAAGCAAACGCACCCATTGGCATTTTTGACAGCGGCATTGGCGGTTTAACGGTTACCCGTGCCATCCGTCGCCTGCTGCCCCAAGAAGATATTATTTACTTCGGCGACACTGCGCATATGCCCTATGGGGACAAGTCCACCGAAGCCATTCAAGCATATTCCATCAAAATAGTCAACTTTTTGTTGAGTCAAGAGTGCAAAGCCATAGTAATTGCCTGCAATTCGGCTTCTTCGGCAGCATATAAACTCCTTCGCGAATATGTGGGCAATCGGGCATTGGTAATCAACGTGATTGACCCCATGGTAGAGTATGTGGCAACGCATTATGCAGGAAAAAAAGTAGGGCTCATAGGCACCAAACAGACGGTGCGCTCCAACGTGTACAAAAAGAAAATAGACGACCTGCGCAAAGGCATTCAACTGCAGGCTATGGCAACCCCGCTGTTGGCACCCATGATAGAAGAAGGCTACGCAGGGCACCCCATCATGGCACAAGTCATTGGCGATTATCTACAAAAAGCTGCTTTTGAAGACATCGAAGCCCTCATCTTAGGATGCACGCATTATCCGCTCATCAAAGAGATGATAAGCAACTATTTTGAAAACAAAGTAGCCATCTTGGACTCTTCGGAAATCGTAGCCAAGACCGTAAAGCAGAAGCTCGCCAGCTTCGGTCTGGAGAAAACAGGGGCTTTGAGCGGAGAAGCGCAATTTTTTGTATCGGACTATACGCCTGCCTTCGAAGAGATGACCGACATTTTCTTTGGCGAGCATGCCAAGCTCAAGCTTTATCCGCTGTGGGAATAGTGCAAAATCATTTTTGATTACGGCAGCTGCGCTTCTTCTTCCAGTTCGGCAAATTCCTCTACATCCAAGCCCTGAAAGATGGTCTCCCAGTAGGCTATCATCCATGGGTTGCTTTGTGTAGCCGATGTAGTAGGTGAAAAGGGAAGTACATAGTACACTTCTACACCAGAGAGGTCTAAATCGGCAAAGTGCTGCAAGTCCTCTTTTGCATACTGAATGGCTTGCATTTGTGAGTACGGTGGCTTTTTGAAGAAGTCGCGACGCCCATTCCCCGGCATGCTTTCCACCATATCGCTTAAATAACAGACGCGCACGCGGGCATCGTGTGGCAGGCGCGCACGCCGCTTGTCTATGATATGCAGGCTTGTCCACAAATCGGTGTATAACTTGCTGTAATTCTCGTTGGGCGTAGCCAAGGCTTCTAAGCAGCGCTTCAGTACTTTATCTTGCTCCTTACGCAACAGAAGGTGGTAGTTGGTCTTTGCCATTGCAGCGTCGGTGGGGTTCATAGTGGTGGTATCGGGCATGGCTGTCCGGCAGGTGTAAGAAAAGACTTTCCCACGGATGGTATTTTCATGCAGGAAATAGACATCTATCTTGTCGCCCTGCTTCTGTATGCCGCGACGAACCAGCAACTCCAATGCTTTTTCATACTTATTTTTCACGAAGTCGTCGTCGGTATTGACCGATACAGTCTTATCGATAAACACCAGGGTATAGTTCACTGGTGGCGGCGAAGGGGGGGTTTGCGGGGCTTGCGCACCGCCACAAGCCGCAAGCAAGTACAACAACACGCCAAAGATATAAGCATCGCAAAGATTCCTCATAAATGCAGTTTGTTTTTCTAATTGGTTTCTTCGTTAGTCAAGTCCGGGTTCTGCTCTGCTGTATTGGGTGTTTTTTTAATGTTCCGGCGTTTGCGAGTTGTTTTCTTTTCCGGGACTTCTTTCGTTTCTTGTTGTGCTGCCGGCGGTTCTTGTGTAACCTGTGTTTGCAGTTTGTTTTTACGGCTGCGCTGGCTTGGTTTTTTAGGTGTTTGGGGCTGCTGTCCGTTTTGCAGGCGTTCTGCGTCTTCTCTTGCCTTCTCGGCAACGGCATGGGCATAGCGCAACTCTTTTCGCATACTGTTCAGTTGCTCTTCCAGCCTGTAGATTGTTTCCTCACGTGTTGTAAGAGAAGCTTCCAAGATTTGCTTTTTTTCTTCCATAGCAAACAGCGCGGTTTCCAACTGCTTGATACGTGCTTTGAGAGCCTCGCTTTCCTCCTGGTGTTGCCGGTCGGCTGCTTCCCATGCTTGCTCTTTTTGCTCCCACTGACGCAAAAGCGCTTGGGTATTGCGTAGCTCCTGCTCGCGCTGTTTTATTTTATCTTCCAGCTCAGCGATTTGCTTATGCAGGTGGTTTATTTTGAATTGAACACGCTGATTATCTTGCTTCAACGACACCTGCCCCTGCTCATAGCCATGCCCCAAACGATAGATGCGCTCTTCGAGGCGGTGGCGGTGTAGTTCTTCTTCGATAAGCGCCAAACGCCCTTCTATATCCTTGATTTCCTTTAACAGTTGTTCGGGGCGGTCAGTCATTTGTAGCTGTTGCTGCAAAGCATCCAACTGAGAACGGGTTTGGCTCACGGTCTGTTCCATCTGCTCTACTACTGCCTGCTTTTCTTGTTTGGCTTTTTGCAACTTTTTCAAACGCCATGGAATCTGAAACCAAAGGCGTGCATAACCTACCAAGACCGGGAAGCTAATACCTAAACACACCGCAGCGGCAATAGCAAAAAGTACTCCCGAGAAGACGAAAGACAAAAGCCCCATTTCGCTGTTTACCAGCCGGTTGTCCAGCTCGCCGGCTTGTGCCGACAAGGCGTCGAGCGCTTGCAGCTGCTCGGGTGTCAACTCATCCGAGGCTTGCAGTTGCAGGATGCGCTGTGCTAAACTTTGTTTTAGGCGGTCGGTTTTGTAGGCTTCGTAACGAAAGAAGCCCAATACAAGCAGGGTAACCACCGTAAAAGCTACCATCAACAGTTTGAATACTACATAAATGGTTTTGGCGCTTTTGCTTTTGCTTTGGTTGTAGGGGATTTCAATCAAGCGGTCGTAGGCGGGCTTCAACAGCACAGAAACCATAGCCAAGCCTACAGCAAAGCTCCATGCTTCCAGACTGTTTTTGATGTTGAGCGCATAGGCTACAATCTCGTGCGAAATGATGAGGTCGCCGGCAATGAATATGAAACCGGCAATAAAAAACAGGATGCCAGCAAGTAAAGAATATCTATGGCGTAAGCTTGCCCGTTCCTTCAGATACTCTTCTTCTTCTTCGCACACACGCTCATAGGCTTGCTTACGGCGCTCAAACTGCTTTTGCTCGTACTCCAGCCGGTGTTTTATTCCGTTTATTTCTGTTTGCAGCTTCAGGCAAGCCTCTTTGGCTTGTGGCAGCTGTTGCTGCAGTTGTTGTAGGCGTTGCTGCAGTTGTTCTTGCTCTTTTTCAAGGGCGGCGATGCGCATCTGCTCAGTAAACCACCCCTCGTAGTTCTGCTTGTCGAGCTGCAAATAGCCTATCCAAAAACCTTGTTTGTATTCGTCGGTGGCAGGCAAGGGGGATTGCTCCGGTACCTCCATAGGCGGAAAACCGGGCACGGGCTCCGAAGGTTCATCGCCGATTCCGGTTGCATGTGTGTTTGATGCTTCTTTTTCCAACCAAGGGTCCTCTTCCATGAAGGGCTCCACATTTTCTACATGGGCATTCTCTGCTACGGTATCTGCCCCTCCAGACAGCTTCTCAACGGGCAATTGAGCCCCTTCTTTTTCTTTCATGTCCATTTTGCACTCATCTTAACACTTTGCAAAATAAGAACAAAGACCAAACATGACAACGGCTAATAACTGCTTTCTTTTATCTTTCTTTGACAGATTACCTTGTAGTCGCAGTATTTGCAATGACGCTCGTCCTCTACTTTCTTAATTTTTTTACTCGTATCCAACATGTCTTTAACTACTGCCTCAAGAGACTCTTTGAGCTCTTTTTCTTCTTGCTGTATATCCCAGACAGATTGCTTTTTCAGCAGCAGCAGTCCTTCTGTCATATTTCGGAATGAGTAAATACCGGCATATACTCGTGCAGGTAGTTCTTCCCTCCCCTCGTGGTTGCGCAAGTGATGAAGGTAAAGATAGGTATAGATGAGTAGTTGACGGATTTTAGAGTAGTCAATGTTTGACTTTTCCTCTTGATAGGAAAAAATATCTCTTAATGACAATGGCTTGTTCTTGGGAATTTCTAACTTCTCAGCTTTTACCTGTCCTGACTTGTAATCTATCACGTAGTAAGCATCTTCTTTGGTGAGAAGGTCGGTGCGCTTGTCCACTCGGTCTATGGTTCCCTTGATGCGCGCCTTTACATGCCCCACACCCGGTACATCTACCGGCAACACAATGCTATTTTCATTCTCCATGCTTACTTCCAGCGCCTCTATCTTCCACTGTTGGTTGTTCATCTCCTGTATTTGCAGTTTCAAGAAACGCTCAATCAAAGCTTCCAGTGCCACCTTTGCCAATAAGCCACTGCCTTCGTTGTTTTGCCCTCTTTTGTGTAGTTCCTCTTCAACGAAGCTGGCGATGATAGGCTTTCCTTTACCACCTTCTGACTCGTCTTCTATTGTCGGGCTTAGCCATTTGTGCAGCTCTGCCTGAGTTACTTCTTTGCCTTTGTAGTAGCCAAAAATGCGCTCAAGCACAGCGTGCAATACCGTTCCGAATTCGTTGTCTTCCAGCTCATCGTTTATTTCCTCTTCCCTGCGAAAACCTAAAACATAAGAAAAGTAAAAACGAAGATTGCAAGACAAATAAGCATCGAGCGCTGTAGGCGAAAGCCCCTTGTTTTCGAGGTAGTTTTTGATGCTGTGGATGATAGCCTCATGCTTCTCGATGATTAGCTGTTCTTCAGGCTTTGCCTTGGCAACAGGTGGCGCAACTCTTATTTTGGTCAACTGAATATTCTTGTTATAGACCTGCAGTTCGTCTTCTATCTGATAGAGGTAGCGGCTGGGTTCATAGTTTTCGTCATCTACATATATCATAACCACTTTGCGCGCATGGTGCAGCAAGCGATAGGTATCTTGTGTAGTTTTAAGGATTTGCTCTTCGGGAAGGGGCAAAGCGCTGCTTGCATGAAAACTATAAGGCAGCAGAGAATGGAATTTTGTCTCTGCCGGCAGGTAACCTTCATTGGCAGTTACAAATATCAACTGGTCGAAACTGAGCAGGCGAGATTCAGATAAGCCCAGCAAATGGATTTTGGTGTTGCTATCGGGCGAAATATCGGAATAAATGAAACGGTCATAAGTCATTTGTTGAAACAAACCACGGAAGAAGCCCAGCGAGACGGCTACCGTATCTTCAGGTACCTCTTCGAGAAGGTATTCCATTTCTTCCAATATCTTTTGTATTTCTTCGAGGTGGCTTGCATTCAATTGAGCCAAGGTGCTTTCCTCCTGTTTCATCACCTCAAGCAGCTGTGTTGTCAGCGACTTGAGCATTTGCAGTGCCCGTTCGGTGCCTGTGCCTTGTTTCCAATAGTCGAACAATTCGTTGATAAGCGTAGTAAATATGTCTTTTGTTTTTTCGCACTCTGCGTCAGACAGCTGTTGTTTATTTGCCTTGACAGCTTCAATGGCTGCCTCTGCAAACCTCGTCAGCTCGGTTTTGCTGATATAGGCATGGCGCGCGGCTGTCATTTGTTTCAAAAACAGCTGTATGAGGTCTTGCGCATGAACATGAGTGCTTACCCCTTCGGTTGCGAGGCGTGTATTCAAAAGGCTGTATATGTAGGGATGCGTGAGCACAGCGCTGACGTCGGCATAGTAATAGCAGAGCACACGGCGCTCTTTTGGTTCTTTGGCGTTCATCTCTTCTGCTCCGATGTCTGACACTGCTGACGACGCTTGGCTGCTCAGTGGCTGCTGGCTTTCGTCGGTTTGCTTTTGCATTTCTATTTTGTGTACTCGCCACTGCTCGTTGAAATGCAGCTGAAATATCGCCTGCATAAGCTGGTAGGCGGGGGTACTGGTAAGGGCTATCCCCATCGATATCGAAGGATTTTCTTGTGCCAAAGCTCTGGCAAAAACAGGCAGTAAATAGGTATCGACCAACACAATGCCCGTTGTCAGGGAAGGGTCCAAGCCCAAGGCGTGGGCAATTTCATCTTTTCCCCGCAAACAATTGCACACCAAATGGGCTTGCATAGAAGCCATAGGCACAGACACAAAGTAAAAGTCTTTGGTACCTTGTGCCAAGCTGTTGCCGAGGATGAGAGCTTCTTCACCGGCGCCGGTGCTGTTGCAGAAGTGCCTCAGACGCTCACCAATCGGATGCCAATCTTTGTAGGCAGGTAGTTTTCTTTCTGGCTCGGGCTCGTGATAATAGACGTCCGACTCCCAGTATATCTGCAATTTTTGGGCTTTTTGCAGCTTTCTCAACACCTCTATTTCTGCGCGGCTCAATTCACTCAAGCCGGCTACTATCCAGTAATCGCCGGGGGCAGCCTCGAACCATTCCAAGGCATTTTCTGCCCATGCACGCCACAGCTGCCCTTTATGGGCGATTTTTCTTGCTTCACACTGCTTGCGAAATTGTTCATATACCTCAGGCAAGCTACGATAGAGCAGTACTTGCCGCCGCACCGAAGGGGGCGCCTCTTTCAACTTGGCGGGGTCGTTCCATGCAAGCGACAAATATTCGAGGTTTTTAATATCTTTCAGATTGTCCAAGACGGAATGGACATCCATCAGGGCTTCGTCGAGTGCGATGAGGTCTTTCAAGAGAAGCGCAAGGAAAGCCGCAATACGCTCGTTCAAAACCTGTTGCACTTCTTGCTGCGCTTCTTCTTCGGTTGCCTGTGTCTTTTCCTCCTCGTCATGCCATAGTTCAGACACCTGCTCTTTCAGCTGATTTTTTAGACAACTATACAGCAAAATGAGCAGTTGCGGCTCTGGGGCAGGTCCCGGCACACCGCCTGCCTGTGTGGTTTTTACGCCCAACTTTTTGGCGGCTTGTTGCAACATAAAATCTTCCCATGCATAGGCTTCTATGTCGTCGCCTGCTATTTTTTTCATTTCAATCACGGCGCGCTTGGTAGGCAGCAAGAAAATCACCTCATCCCCTTTGGCTTTTTGTTGGGCTTGTTTCTCCAAAAGTTTTTTAACCAGTGCCTTGTCAAGGCAGTTATCAATAGCAGCTATTTGTTTCATCACGAATCCATGCTTTGCTTGAATATAAGACAAGAAAGTAAAATTTGTAACTTCACCTTCGAAAAAGCAGCGCTTTATGGCAAATGCATACGACTTTCTGATTGTAGGGCAAGGGATTGCAGGCACGGTACTTTCTTACACACTCCTCCAAAAAGGCAAACGCGTGTTGGTCATAGCAAGCCCCCGGCATTCGGCTGCCACACGAGTAGCGGCAGGTTTGTTCAATCCTATTACGGGCAAACAACTCAAAAAAACATGGCTAGCAGAAGAGCTATTTCCTTTTTTACAGCGTTTTTATCCGGAAATGGAAAAAACCTTAGGCATGCGCTTCTTCTATCCTACGGTGATTTACCGTCCCTACCGCAGCGTGCAGGAACAAAACGACTGGATGGCACGCAGCACGACTCTGGAAACGTGGCTGCGCACCGATACGGATGATACTTTTTACCGTCGTTATACGCCGGCGCCTTACGGTGGGCTCGAGACCCTGCACGCTGGCTACGTAGATACCAATTTATTGCTTGACCGTTATGCCGACTATCTGCGCCAAAGGGAAGCGCTGCGCGACGAGGTGTTCGATTATAGCCGCTTGGAAATCTTAGCTGAAGGGCAAGGGGTGCGTTATGGGCAGTACCGAGCGCGCTACCTTATCTTTTGCGAAGGAGCACACGGACGGTTCAATCCTTTCTTCCAAAAGCTGCCTTTCAATTGCGTGAAAGGCGAAATTTTGGACATCGCCTTAGCCGAACCCCTACCTTTCATCATCAACCAAGGGGTGTCGGTGATTCCTGCTGCCAAAGAAGGGCACGCCCGCGTAGCAGCTACCTATCAATGGAACCCTCTGGATGAAATACCTACCGCACAAGCACGCGAAGAGCTATGTCAAAAGACGCAAAATCTGCTTACTGTATCCTTTCAAATCACAGGGCAGAAAGCCGGCATACGCCCAGCGACACGTCCCCGCCGCCCTTTTGTGGGGCTGCATCCGCAATATCCTGCCTTGGGCATTTTCAATGGCATGGGCAGCAAAGGAATTTCACTTGCACCTTTTTTTGCTCAAAAATTTTATGAGTATATTGAAAATCGAAAACCTTTGCACGAAGAAGTAAACATATCCAAATATTTTTCAAAGCAATGAAGCGTACAAGCATCACTTATCCTTTGCTTATCATTTGCCTTACCCTTTGTTTGTTTTGCCCAATGTGGCACAGCCAAGCGCAGTTTATCGAAGGCATGACCCAACGCCCTTTCAATAAAAATCGTGTGCAGTTCAAGGACTTCGAATGGCGCTTCAAGACCTCGCCCAATCTCGAGTTTTATTATTACGAATATGGCAGCCGTCTTTCCGACTTCGCCATTCTATACGCAGAGGAAGAGTTCAATCGCATTGCCGACCTAATAGGCTATAGTCCCACGCAAAAAATACGGCTCTTTATCTACAACTCGGTTACCGACCTGATGCAAAGCAATGTGGGACTGAATACCGAGCTGCTGTCTATAGGTGGGCAAGTCAATTTTATACGTCCTATCATAGAAGTACCCTTTACGGGCAGTCTCTACGCTTTCAAACAAGAGATATCGAAGGGCATCGCCCAAGTGCTGCTCAATGAGATGATGTACGGCACCGGTTTCCGCGAAATGCTGCAATCGGCACAGATTTTCAACCTGCCCGAATGGTATTTGAGCGGCATGAGTGCCTATGCTGCCTACGGCTGGAGTCAAGAAATGGATGATTACATGCGTACGGCTATCCGCAGCAACAAAATAAGGCACCCCAACCGCAGCGTGGGCGATGACGCTACCTTGGTGGGGCAGTCGTTTTGGAATTTTATAGCACAAAAATACGGCGAGCACCACATCGCAAGCATCTTAAACCTGACACGCATCACTCGCGACGAGGAACTGGCGTTTCAAAACACTTTGGGCAAACCCTTTCGCGACTTGGTCAAAGAGTGGCGCAACTTCTACACCGAAATAAGCGACAAAGCCCGCAAGCAATACGAGCCCATAAAATACGATAAGGTGCTCAATGGCAACCGCAACAACAAATATGCCTTATGGCAAGTGAAACTTAGCCCCGACGGGCGCTATGTAGCCTACACACTCAACCAACGCGGACGCTATAAGGTAGTGGTGCGCGACCTGCGCCGCCAACGCAAAAAAGTAATCATGCGGGGTGGTTTTCAAGTATATACTCAACGTTTCAACAAACAAATCCCCCTCATTGCGTGGTCCGACAACCACAAGCTGGGAGTGGCTTTCATGAAAAAAGGCAAGTCGCGTATTGAGGTCTTTCATTTAGACAAACGCCGCAAAAAGAAACCCGTGTATGCGCAAACGTTCGAGTTCTTCAACCAAATCGTGGGCTTTGACATCTCTGCCGATGCCACCCACTTTGCCATCAGCGCCGACCGCCGCGGGGTTGCCAACATAGAATCGGGGGTAAACGACGTGTATATTTACAACACTAAGGAACAGTTTTTGAAAAAAGTAACTCCAAGCGACCTTTACGACGACCGTGACCCCGTATTTGTAGGCAACTCCAACGACATCATCATCTTTTCTTCGAACCGCCCCAACGATACGCTCAATCTGCCGCCCGCTACTTACAAAGACCTAAACGACGACTACAATCTTTTCCTCTACAACCCCAAGATATCGGAAGAACTGCTTACGCAACTTACCTATTCCAATGCCCAAGAAACACAACCAGAATGCCACGACTTGGAATGGGTATATTATTTAAGCAATGAGAATGGCATCAACAATCTGTACAGGCTCAATCTGCAAAATGGCAAACAAGAAATATTGACCAACAGCCTGCACGACCTGCGTGCTTTCAGTGTGGCGCAAGGCAATCTTGCTATCCGCTATTTCGGCAGTCGTAAACTCAAAGAGCGCTTGGTGTTGGACCGTAATGCCGAACTCTCGCCCAAAGCAGCTGCTCCCGAGACCTACCGCCTACAGTTGCTCCGAAGCAAAGGCTACCGTGCCAGCACGCCCCAAAAGAAAAAAGACGCGCCCCCTGTCAATAACTTCTCCGCCGATAGTCTTCAAAAAATCGCGCAAGACACGCTACCTGCTTATGACCCAGAAAACTGGTCCTTCGACAATTATGTGTTTGACCCACAGATTGTCAAAGAATTCAAACAAAGCAACCGTCAAAATGAACAAAATCAAATCAGCCGCCTCATAAAGAAAGCACAAAGCTCCAAAAAAGAGGTTACCATTAAAGGGGTATTTCCCTATGAGCCACGCTTTACGGCAGAACAAACCGTAACCACCCCTCTTATAGACCCTCTGCGGGGCTTCGGGCTGTTGTTTGAGGTGCGCCTTGCCGATATGCTCGAAAACCACAACTTCCACGCGGGCATTCTGGGCATCACCGACCTGAAAAGCAGCAACTATTTTGCTGAATACAACTATTTGGGCAAACGCATAGATGTAGGCGCCCGCTACGACAGAAAAAGCATTTTTGTATCGAACAGCGACCTGATTCACCGCTATTCTTTAAATAAAATCGTGGGACGCATCGCCCTACCCTTTACCAATGCGCTGCGCATGGAAGGTTTTGCCGGATACATGAACACGCGTTTTACCGACATAGGCGTATTGTCTAACCCCGATGTGCGCGACGATTACGTACACCTGAAAGGACAATTGGTGTTCGACAATACCGTTTCATCCGGCATGAACATGTTGCAAGGAAGCCGCGCCATGGTAAGCTACGAGCAGAACTTGGGTATGGGAGGCAACATAGAAAAAAGCTTCGATAAGTTGTTTGTAGACCTGCGCCACTATCAGTCTCTGGACCGTGAAATTGTCTTGGCTACCCGCTTTGCTTATGGGCATTTTGGCGGCAAAGCACCGAAACAATTCATGCTGGGCGGCATGGACAACTGGATGGGAGCACAAACCGGTGGCGGTAGCCTAAGCGGCAACCCACTAAGGGTCGAACCCGGCATAGGCAATTCCGACCTGCTTTTCCATGAGTTCGCTACCAACCTGCGCGGTTTCGACTATAACGCCGCCTCTGGCAGGCAGTTCTTCGTATTCAATGCTGAGTTGCGCCTGCCTTTGATAAAATATATCTTCCGCGAAACGGTGAAGTCCAGATTTTTCCGCAACCTGCAGTTCATAGGCTTTTATGATGCTGGTGCCACATGGAACGACAGAGGTCCATGGGAGCGCAACAACGACATCAACACCTATATTGTACGCGACGGACAAACCTTTGAGGTCATTGTACGCAACTACAAAAACCCCTATCTCATGGGCTTCGGCTGGGGAGTGCGCACCTATTTACTGGGATACTATTTAAAAGTAGATGCCGCGTGGAGTGTAAACGATTTCATTGTATCGGATAAGCCTCGCTATTATTTCACTTTGGGCTATGATTTTTAAACCTTTATTTATATAAGGTATTAAGGCTATGCAAAAAAGTGCCCTCGGATACTATGCGCTGAACATATTTTTATTCGCTGTCGCCTATTTGTTTTTGCGCTATGGCTACACACACATAACCAATCCATTCTTGCAGGAGTTCATCCTCATCATTTTGGGCACACTGGCAACAGTTTCCATCACGGCACTGCTGTTAAACAAACAAACAGAGCTTGAGTTGTCCAAAGAGCAGCAGACAAAATACCTGGAGATGAAGTCGGAGGTGTATAAAGAAATCATCCACACACTGGAAAAGTACTCTATACAAGAGCATCTTTCTGCTCAAGACTTAAAACGCCTCGAGTTCATTACTCATAAGTTATCTATTGTTGCCTCTTTGCCTGTACTGAAGGCTTACAATTCTTTTCTAAAAAATGTAGCCTTTATATTCAAAGACCAAAACATAAGCAGCATAGAGGCAGACAAGCTATCAGAAGAGCTGGCAAAACTCACTATATCCATGCGACAAGACTTATTGGGCAACACTGATAAGGGTACTAGTCCTGATATCGCATTTTATATTGATGACAACAGCCGGCACTCCATCCAAAACTTTTAGCCTTTTCCGCTGCCTGTCTTGTCTTCTTTTTCGGGCACAGGGTCATAACCATACCCTCCCCAAGGATGGCAGCGCCCGATGCGCTTCAACCCAAGCCATACGCCACGCCATGCACCATGTTTTTGAATTGCTTCTACCATGTATTGTGAACAGGTGGGCGTATAGCGGCATGCCGCCGGGAACCAAGGCGAAATAGCCACCTGATAAAAACGGACTATCCCAATCAACAGTGTGCGCATAACTATTAAGTAGCTTTCTTGAGGAAAAATATCAGCCATTCAATATACATAACTTCCAAAAAATGACCAACCAAGAGCATGTGGCGTGGGGTGAAATGAAGTGTATTTGTACAGCATACAGCATAAAGGATAAAAAAGAGCAGCCCAAGAGGCTGCCCCTTTTGTATTTACTTCTTCATCATTAAGCCTTATTCAAACTGTACCCCTGCAGGCTGATATACATATCTGAATGTATAATAAGCCGACTCGTTTTGGAAAGGGTTAGGATTGGCAGGCGCATCTTTGTAGTAACTCAAAATCTCCACCTTGGCATATCCTTTGCCCGCCGCATCTCTAAACAATAAGACACGCCCAGGGATAGGGCTAATCACATAGGTTTGGGGGTTATAGTTATACCAACCGTTGCCACCCCCCCTGGGTATGGCGTAATTCTCATTGCTGTCTTGCTTCCACTCAGTCGCTTCGGGTACTGCTTTCACCTCATCGAAGACAGCGGTTAATATAGCGGCAGCAGCTTGCCCGTTTCTTGTTACCTCATCCAAGGTGGTGCTGCCACCATTTACGATGATGGTGGTTCCCTTAAAAGCAATATCCCATGCCTCACCGTCGGCAACGGCTTGCCCTTTGGCAAAAGAGAACTTTACAAAGGGCTTCTTCTCTACCACCTGCCCCGTCTGGCGATCTATCACGTCATTGGGGGCATGTAAATTGGTAATGGTCTTTGCCTCGGCTTTGCTGACAGGTGCCGGGGCGTCGTCTTTTTTGCAGGCAGTGAGCGCAACGGCTACCAGCACAATCCCTGCAATTTTTGTGATGTTTGTAGTCATAGTACTTACGTTTATTTTTGGTTGAAATTCAAAAGCCTAAACTTTTACCTCCTGCTTTTCATTTGCTGACTTCCATGGCTTAATCCAAAGCAAGTGCTTCCACTGCTTGTAATGTATGCCTATAAACAGGAGGTTTGCTAAGAAGTAAAGCCCGGACATCAGCACCTCACCCGGCTCATCTGGCTCCAGGAACAGATGGAACAAAAAGATATGCAAGGTAATAGGCAAGAGCACGGCACTCCCCAACAAAGCGGTGCCTTGCAAGCAAAGCAGGACGCCCCCTATAAGTTCAGCCAACCCCAAAAGTTGCCAAGCAAAGCCGCTTTGCTTCATGCCATAGATATAAAGCATCAGTGAGCTTTTGTCCGGATGCTTTTGGCTTACTTCCATGATACGCTGCAAAGCTTCCTGAGCGGTAGGCTGTGGCTCAAACTTATGCAAGCCGCCCCAAATCATCAGGGCACCTAGGGCAAAGCGCGCCCCCCACAATAAAAGCGTGGGCAAATCGAAACGTTGTTTTAACATCATAGAGAACTACTTTTTATGGTTGGTAATGTCAAATTGAAAAGCAAACCAGAAAGTGCGTGGTGCTAAGGCAGGCACAAAAGCCTCATTACGGAAATCAGTAGCATTGTCTATTCCTGCCTGCAAAGTATAGCGCCGCAGGTGGTACATAAAACTCATGTTGCAAAGCACATAAGCATCTACATACTCCGACTTGTCGTCCAAAATCAAATTGCCGTTGGCATCGCCCCAGCCGTAGCGCCCGCGGTAAATCAAACGCATAGTAGCCTCCCACCGAGGATGCGTGTAAAACACTTTTAAATTGGCACTGTGCCGTGAACGATTGAACAAACCCCCATACTCTTCGGGTTTTACGCGTCGTGAAACCAGCGTTTGAGCATCACGCTTATATATCTCGCCGGCACGAATGCGCTCCTTTACCGAAGGCTCAAAAGCATCGAGATACTGATAGCCTGCACTCAAGCGCCAATAGGTGCTTAGTTTATATGTAACGTTGAGTTCCACGCCTTGTGTGATTACCTCTTGCAAATTGCGGTAGCTGTAAACGAACTGCCCATTATTTCTTCTTGCCACAGGCTGCGTGTCTATCATGTCTTGTAACATGTTTCGGAAAAGATTGACATCCACTTTCATCTTTTGCAGAGGTCTCCACTCCCCTCCTACATTCAACGCCCAAGAGCGCTCGGGCTTCAAGCTTGCCACCTGTGAAGGAGGCAATAGTATTTCAGCAATCAAGCCTTGCGCCAATAGTCGCTCCATTCCTTGGCGCACCTCTTCGGTGCCCAACACCGTGTAACCGGCTGCATTATTTGTAAAGTTCAAATACAGCTGCCTGAAATCAGGTGCTTTATAGCCCCGCCCCACAGACGCACGCAGGCTCCAGCGGTCTTGATTGTAGCGAATCCCCCACTTGGGCGACAACTGCCCTGCATAAATGCTATGATGGTCGAAGCGCGCCCCCGTATGCATATGCCACCGACCTCGGCTCCATTCGTGCTGTGCATAAGCGTAGAGGTTATACAAACGACGAGTTCCCTCGTAACGCGTGGCACTTACCTGCTCACGGTTGGTACCTACCCCACCGGAAAGCGTGTGCTCCTGTGCTAAGTCGTATTTAGCAAACAGCTCAGGACGCCAATACAGCTGTCGAAAGAAAGAATGGTCTGTTTCCTCCCCACTGTCTTTCTGCCAATATGAGGCGCTGGTGTGGTAGGTCGTAAAATAGTTTCTGAATTGCCAAAAGGCGCGCCCGGTAGGCGTCCACTCTACGGCAGTATATACATTTTTATCTGCCACGTAACCCTTGCCATCGAAGCGCTCTCCGAAAGACTCGTAAGCGTCTTTTACAAAGTCTTCGTAGAGACGCACCCGCGTGTGCACACGCCATGCCGGCGAAAGGTCGTAAGCTACTCCGCCCCTAAGCGTATAGTTCATGAAAGGGGGGGCGGTTTGTCCATAAGTTTCCGGCGTAAAGTCATAACCAGCACTACCGTAGTAGTTGGCAGACCATGAAGTACTCAGCTTGGTGGATGTAGTGGTAGCTTTCAGCTGAAAATTGCTTGTATTTCGACTGCCATAACGAGCCATACCCGACAATCGCCAAGGCAGCGCTTCCTCTTCTTCCGTAATGATGTTAATCACACCCGCTAATGCCTCCGAGCCATAAACTGCCGACGAAGGTCCACGCATGATTTCTATGCGTTTGATGTCGGTAATATTCAAGCGCGAGAGGTCGAAGGTGCCGGCGGTACGTCCAATCAGAGGCTCGCCATCTATCATAATGAGCGTATAATCGGCATCCAAGCCTTGCATTTGCAAGCCTACCCCATGGTCGTAAACAAGCTGTAAGCCGGTTTGCTCCTGCAGGGCATCTTGCAAGCGCAAATAGCCCGCACGAAGAATATCTTCTGCGTTTATAGTTTGTATGGGTACCGATACAGTGTGAAGCTCTCGCTGCAAACGACTAGCAGAAACTACCACTTCTTGCAGCTCATATTCTTTTATGAGAGAATCGAGCTGCTGCGCTTGCGTAACATGAGTAGCTACAAGCATGCCTACCACCCATAATCTTTCTTTCATCTTTTTACAGTTAAGTTGAGCGATGTTTGTGTCGTGAGTGACGATGCAAAGATAAGACTATTTTTATTTAGTCCAAATAAATTTTAAAAATTATTTGGATTAAGTCTAAATTAAGATTAACTTTGCCTTTGTAAACCCATCAAAAACAATAGGACTATGCTAAAATCATGGCTACAAACATCACTAGCGGCTGCCTGTGTATTGTATGGCAGCAGCGCGCTCGCACAAAAAAAAGAAGACATCGAAGCTATCAAAAGCATGTGCGGCTGCTATGAAGTAACCTTCAATTTTGCAGAAACCTTTTCTCCTGACAAAAACTATCAGTTCCACGACAACTATCAAAGTGGTGGTTTAGAATGGGTGCAGGTCATAGAAGAAAGCAAAGGCAAGATAGTACTGCAGCATCTGCTCATTGTCGGCGATAGCATGATTGTCAAACACTGGCGGCAAGACTGGCTCTACGAACCTTCGGAGCTTCTCAGTTATGAAGGCGCACAGCAGTTCCGCAAACAAAACATAAGCCCTCTCAAAGGGCAGTGGGTACAGTTGGTGACACAAATCGACGACGCCCCCCGCTACGCAGGTATTGCCAGCTGGGTACATCTTGACGGGCGTCACTATTGGGAAAGCCAAGCCTACGCTCCCTTACCACGCCGCGAGTTCACCAAGCGCAAGGATTACAATATCATGTTGCGACGCAATCGCCACGAAATTACCCCCTATGGCTGGGTACATGAACAAGACAACCACAAAATTTTGCGCACCGAAGCCGGCGACCGCCTCATTGCCCAAGAAAAAGGATGGAACGAATACAGAAAGGTGAGCGATGAACGCTGCCGCCTTGCCCAAGAGTGGTGGAAAAAGCACCAAGCGTACTGGCAGATGGTGCGCCAAAGCTGGGAACGGCACCTCAAAGACAAAAGGGTGTTTAAAATAGTAGAAACACATCAAGGTGAGCCCTTGTATAAACATTTTCTCGAGATAGAGAAAGCATACACTACCGGCGAAATAGACTTTGACACTGCCCGACAGCGCGCAGATGGTCTCATTCTTGCCGTTGTAAAAGCTCTTTAAGCCAGCTAATGAACTCTGCCAACGTTCATTCAGAAACAGCAAAGACGGGTAAAGGCTTCCTTTGCCCGTCTTTTTATTTGAGGAGCACCACTTGCCCAATGGCGACATTCACCCAAAAGCCCGCTTCACTGCCGCTTCCAGCGCATCGAGGGCTTCGGATGGCTTCCAGTTTTTTTCTTGAGCACAGCGGCGCAGTAGCTTCATGGCAGACTGCAAGTCATCTACCTTTTCTATCTCTTGAATCAATTGTTGATAAGCATGGTAACTTCCTGCAAACAACTGCTCGACAAACATAAAGCGCTCGTGGAGGCTGATGATGTCGCGAAGGCTGCGGTGCTGCGTCTGAGGTAGTTTCAAATTGATGTTATGCGAAACCCTTTGTTTGAAGCGCTCATTCAGACCGCCATAATAATCATCTTCCTCTTCTGCTCCGGCATCATGCTGCTCATCTTCGTTTAGTTGTATGGGTGCTGGCTCTTCCTGCCTCTCTTTTACGGCTTCTCGGTCTGCCTCCATTGTCTGCTTTGTCTCCGGACTGTATAGTTTTTCAGTTGTAGGCTGCTCCATGCCGGGTTTTTCTTGTAGTGCTTGTTCGTCGGTATATCCTATCATATCCAAAAAGGCGGCTATAGCTTCGGAATCTAAGACTAGCCGGTTGCCCAATTGTTCATACACCACTTTGAACAAGCCCAAAAGGGCGATGGGAGGCAATGCCTGCATACGCTGCTGCTCCATGCGCTCGATGAGTGCCTGCAACAAAAAATCATAGTGTTTGATATACTTCAGCTGCTTTTTCAGTTCTTCTACCCCCAGAATAGGCACGGGGTTGTGTTCGAAGAAGTGGACAAAGAAATGGTAGGGCGAAAACAAAAGCATCACATAGAGCGGCAGTGTGCGGTGCAAGAGGCGACGCATGGCTTCCGCATCTATTTTGATATGGTAAGACAGTACATTGGCATACTCTTGCAGAGCAGCTTTTACTCTTGGGTGTTCATAGTCGAAATAAGCACTTTTGCTTTGCTCTATGGCTTGGCGCCACTCGTCAAACAGTTGCTTGATGAGCAGCTTATTGAGTGCTTCTATGGGGGTGAGCCGCAGCAACTCTTCTCCCTCCACGTACTCTTTGCGGCTATAAACCTCTTTTATAAAGGATGCTATCCATGCCTCCCAGTAAGGCTGTAGTTGTTTTACACGCTCCTCGCTCATAACTTTGTTTGAGTTCTTAAAATTTGTTTTTAAAGATAAAAAATTCATGCCAAAACTGGTGATAGAAAACTTGGGCGGCTTGAGTGTAGAAATACAAGAAGGCAAAACACTTTTGCAGAACATACAAGCCGCCTACGTCGATTGGATGCACCCTTGTGGTGGAAAGGGGCGATGCACCGGCTGTAAAATACAAATTGTGTCAGGAGGCGAACAGCTGAGCCCACCCAGCCCACAGGAACAGCGCTTTATGACTCAAGGACGCCTGCGCAGCAACGAACGGCTGGCTTGTCAGTGCATACTGACCCAAGGAGAGCTGCGCGTGCTTGTTCCCCATGAATGCCAGCTACCTCATTTGCACTACCATTTCAAAAAATAAACATTTGGCTTGAAATTTTATATTTTTTTTTAAATTGCTTACAAACAATTAACCACCATGCAAGCTGTTTCGTAAAAGCAGCCAAGAATATTTCGAAAAAGGATTATGAATTGTGCATCCATGACATTCCCCGAACATCAAACGTTGTTTTGCTTTGAAGGGCAAATCGATGAAGAAACCATCGACCAGATATTGGAAACTGTTGAAAAGAAGCTCAGCGAAGTAGAGCTCAACAAAAAAATAAGAAAGCGCATTTTCTCCATATTCGTGGAGTGTTTGCAAAACATTTACTTGCACGCCTACCGCAATAGCCTCAACCCTGCCGAAGAGGAGCAAGAGGTTCAACACAAGATGCGCCTTGTTCGCTTGCAGGAAGGCTATCTGATTGAAACAACCAACCCTATAAACCGCATGAAGGTGGCACGCATCAAAGATCAAATAGAACGCATCAATAGTTTATCGAAAATTGACTTAGATGCACTATATTTGCAAGCGTGGCAGCGCGCCCGCTTCATGCCCGACAAAGGCGCTGGCTTGGGTTTTATAGATATAGCCCGCCGTTCAGGTGCTAAACTAGAATGCGACTTCAAACCTTTGAACAGTAAAAGTGCTTTTTTTACATTAAAGGTAAAAGTCTTAGAACAAGCTGTCTGATTTTGTTGTTTTGCTTCAAAGTTCCCATTTATGAAAACGACCTATGGAAAACCTCAGTATTGAACGTACCAACCGCACCCCAAAAGTTTACTTTGATGCCCGTACCGGCGTGCTCGAAATAGCCGGACGTTCCATTCCGGAAAACTCTGCTGAATTTTACCAACCTATCTTGGATTGGCTGGATAAAGCTGCCAATTCCGACATTTTGACATTCAACCTGATACTAAAGCTTGAATACTTTAATACCAGTTCTTCCAAATTTATTCTTGACATATTGAAAAAGCTCGAAAAGATTCACCAAGACACGGGCAAACCCGTGTTTGTCAAGTGGTATTACGATGAAAAAGATGAGGACATGGAAGAGGCGGGGCACGACTTCCGCGACATCATCAAGCTCGATTTCGAACTGATACCTACGCAGTTATCGACTCGCTAAGCTCCTTTTTCCGTTCGTTTCGAATCACAGAGCGAACCATATATACCAAACCCACATCGCCAAAGGTTACGAGACGGATGAAAGCGCTCTCTTCGAGCGGCAACCGTCTTATGATTTCTTTTTCGTCCAAGCCTTTATGATACCATGCAGCCACCTTCCCATAGAAATCTTCTAAGTATTGTAATTTGCGCAGTATAGCCTGCTTCCCATGGGTAAACTGCGGGTTGTGGGCACAAAACAAAGTATCAAAATCTAAGGTAGCCACCTTGCGCAAAGAATCTATTTGTTGAGCTATGTCTTCGCCGTGGTGAAAAAATTTAATTTTCTCTGCAACGAACAAATCACCCGAAAACAGCCAACCACGCTCCGGCACATAGTAGGCAGTGTGGTCGTCGCTGTGCCCGGGAGTATGCATCGGTAAAAAGGTCAAGCGGCGCGAGGGGATTTTATCAGGCAATGGCAATATTTCTTTTTTAAAGGGGGTTGTATTGCCCAGCATCAAATATTCGTACGGTAGAATGGAAAACCCCCGACGTACAATACGCGCAGTCAGCGGATGGGCATAAACAGCTTGTGGGCGGTGCTGTTTGTAAATGGCAACCAAGTTGCCACTATGGTCTTCGTGCCAGTGTGTCAACAGCACTTTTTCTATATCATAAGGGCGCAAGGTACGCAACACCAAACTTTCTGCATTGCTTTGTGCCGTATCTATCAACACCCCATCTACATAAAACAGGTGGACAGTCAAAAATGTGCGTCCAATCAGGCGAAAATCAAACTCATAAGCTGTTACTTCTTCGTGCGTTTTCTTTTTTACAAACGGCTTTCCTACTAAGGACAACACGCTCATGACCTTTCCCTTTTACGAAATGGGTACTTGATTGAGAATAGCCCGAATCACCTCATAAGCAGACACACGGTCCGCTTCGGCTTCATAGTTCAATATCAGGCGATGATTAAGCACATCCGGGGCAATCGCCTTGATATCGTCGGGCAGCACAAAATTACGTTTTTGAAGAAAAGCATAAGCACGTGCTGCCACATTGAGCGCAATGGTAGCGCGCGGTGAAGCTCCGTACTCTATGTATTTCCCTTCTTCTATGCCGTAATCTTTGGGATAACGCGTAGCAAAGACCAACTCTACGATATAACGCTCCAGGCTTTCGGAAAGTGTCACTTCATTGAGCAGCTCTCTTATGGCAAAGATATCTTCCGGACCCAAAACGCTCTCGGGTGAGGGCAGTGGGCGAAACGAAGCCATCCGGCGCATGACCTCCAACTCCTCTTCTTTTGACAAGTAGCCCACTTGCACACGCATCATAAAGCGGTCTAATTGCGCTTCGGGCAAAGGGTAGGTGCCTTCATGCTCCAAAGGGTTTTGGGTTGCCAAGACGAAAAAAGGACGCTCCAAAGGAAATGACTCTTCGCCTATGGTTACCTGTTTCTCCTGCATGGCTTCGAGCAAGGCAGATTGTACTTTAGCCGGTGCCCGGTTGATTTCATCAGCCAATATCACATTGGCAAACACAGGTCCCTTGCGCACAAAGAACTGTGCTTCTTTTTGGTTATATACCATGGTACCTATGATGTCGGCAGGCAGCAAGTCGGGCGTAAACTGAATGCGATGAAAACGCAACCGCAAAGTAGATGCCAATACGCTGATAGTTTTGGTCTTGGCAAGCCCGGGGCTTCCTTCCAGCAGGATATGCCCACCGGTGAAAATACCAATCAACAGGCGGTTGATAAGCAGGCGCTGCCCCACTATCACCTTGCCTACCTCTTCATAGAGTCGTTCTATTTTCTCGTGATATTCCTCTGGATTCATAAATAAGTTTGTTACTTAGGCATAACTCAGGAAATACTCCAACGTGCCGTGGCATGCATCTGCAATGAAGCGAATTTGCCTTCCATATATTGATAATGAGCCGCCATGGCAATCATAGCAGCGTTGTCGGTGCAGTACTGCATAGCCGGAATAAAAACACGCCACCCGGCTTGTTCTGCTTTTTGCTGCAGGGCGGCACGCAAAGCACTGTTGGCAGACACCCCACCGGCAATGCCAACCTCTGTGATGCCCGTTTGCTTTACGGCTTGTTCCAACTTTTGTATAAGTATCTGCACAAAAGTATGCTGTACGCTGGCACAAATATCTGGCAGGTGTTTTTCAATAAATTGTCTGTCCTGTCGGCTCTGCTTCTGCAGAAAATGCAGGATAGAAGTTTTCAATCCACTGAAAGAGAAATGCAGCCCTTCTACCTGTGGTATGGGAAAACTAAACGCCTGTGGATTGCCTTGGCGGGCATAGCGGTCAATGAGCGGACCACCCGGATAAGGCAAGCCCAACAGCTTGGCAGTTTTGTCGAATGCCTCCCCCACAGCATCGTCAAGCGTTTCACCCAAGACGGTCATTTGCAAGGGAGCATCTACCCGCAGCAGCTGAGTATGCCCCCCACTCACCGTCAGGCATAAAAAGGGAAATGAAGGCACAGGGGGCTCAATAAAATGTGCCAAGATATGGGCTTTCATGTGGTGAACGTCTATGAGCGGTATATCCAACGCCAACGCCATGGCTTTGGCAAAAGAAACTCCCACCAACAGCGAGCCCAGCAAACCGGGTCCGCGGGTGCAGGCGATGGCACTCAACTCATCAGGACGCACCCCTGCCACCTTCAGAGCTTGGTCCACCACCGGTATAATATGCTGCTGATGGGCTCGCGATGCCAACTCGGGCACCACCCCCCCATATTCTTTGTGAACCTCTTGATTGGCAACTATATTTGAACGAATTTTGCTATCTTGAATAACGGCTGCCGATGTATCGTCGCAAGAAGACTCAATGGCTAAAATCGTAATCTGCATACGCCTTGGCATTCAATAAGAGAGAAAAAGTAGAAAAAGAATACGTTTCAGAAAACGAAAGTACGCCTTTTTCGAGGATTTTCAAAAGGCTACTGCATCGGTGGTTTACTCTTCCTCTTTTTTATGCTTTGCTTTTTTTCTTTACACTGGCAGCAGTCTTGGCATTGCCCATAGTGCAAAGTTTCTTGGCAAAGCAGGCAGTCAACTATCTCTTCCAAGACAGCCACTATAACGCCGAAATCGAGCGACTGCTTATCAACCTGCCAAACCAAAGCGTACATTTGCGCAAGCTACACGTATATGACGAACACTTCGTAGATTTAGTGGAAGTTGAAGAACTACGACTCACCTTCAGCCTGCCTCATCTGCTTGAAGGCGAGGTGCGTATCAAAGAAGCCTACTTGGCAAACGGCTTTTTCAATATGCACTACGACATTCAGCATGAAGATTTCAATATCAATTTACTCGTCGCAGAAATCAACGAGCGCTTCGGCGGACAGAGTAGTAGCCAACAACCAGCTCCCTTCGTCATCGACAAAGCCTACTTGAACAACATGCAGTTCCTTTATCATGACGACAGGCAAGCCCCCTTACCCAAAGGACTCTTTGACTACGCCCACTTCCAGCTGCACAACATCTACGGCACGGTGCTGAATTTCCGCGCCATTGCCGACACCATACAACTCAGCACCCAGCAACTTCAGTTTCACGAACCCAAGAGTGCACTGCATGTAAAAAGCCTCGACACCGACTTCCACCTCGATGCCCAGCACATGTATTTTGACCGCCTGCATCTTTATTTAAACAATTCTTATGTGGGCAACCAAGTGCGCTTTTCCTATGAAAGCATAGACGCTATGAGCGCATTTGTTGATTCTGTGCTGCTTGATATACACTTCGAAGACACGCGCATCCACCCCGCCGATTTGGCTGCATTCGACGAGGCTTTTGCCCAATGGCAAGATGAGTGGCAAATCAACGGACAAATCAGTGGCACTGTCAGAGAGCTATTGTGGGAAGACGCTCATCTACGCTTCGGAAACGACAGCTACTTACAAGGAGTCATCAGCATACAGGGACTGCCCGACATAGAAGAGGCTGTTGTAGAAGCAGACCTCCCCTCGCTCTCGATTAAAACACAAGACCTCCTGCAGTATGTGCCGCCATCCTTGCATCCATGGCTCTCAAAGATAGATTTTATCGACGGCGAACTGCGCCTCGACGGCTACGTCAAAGACTTCAGCTACAGCACCCACCTTTATACAGGCTTGGGCGAAATAAAAAGTCAAGGAAATTATTTCTACAAAGAAGAAGCGCCTGATGTACCACACTATAACTTTCAAGTTGACTTGTCGGGCTTTCGCTTAGGTTATCTTTTGGAGCAAAGTATACTGGGGTACCTGACAGGCAGCATGAAGCTGGCAGGTCAGGGCTTGGAACTGTACCGGCACGACCTTAGTTTCTCTGCTAAGATTAAAGAACTTGTCATCAACCAATACCCTTACCGCCAACTGACGCTTTCAAGCAATTCCACCAATGCCCTACTCAACTGCACCTTGCATTCCGAAGACCCCAATGCCCAACTGCATCTGCTTTTAGAAGGCACTTTTGGGGAAGATAGCTTGCGCTTTGCCAAGTTGAAAGGGAGCATTGACTATATAGACCTTCAAGCAACCTACTGGACAGACACCACCGCCCGACTGTCTACACAGATAGAAGGTGAATACACAGAATACCAAAGTACAGACGCACGTCTGGATTTTCGCAAAATCTATTTTTTATACGGAACACATACTCTAACCCCTCAAACCCTCGGCATTTCTTACCAACAGCAAGAAACCGGCGGCGAAGAAAAAATACATCTTACTTCCGATTATGTAGATGTAACCCTTTCTGGGCACTATAGCAGTGCTCAACTGATTCGTTATTTGCAAGAAGTGCCCTATGAACTATGGCTTGCATTGAGCAAACAACCACAAGAACAAAAAGAGTATTATGCCAATAAAAAACAACAAGCCAGCGCCGACAGCCTGCACATACAAATAGCTGCGGTGTTCACCAATCTAAACCCTTTATTGCAGCTATTTGCCCCCAATGCTTACCTAAGCCACAACACCCGTCTTAAGGGGAATTTTATGCAGTCTATCGACTCTACTGTGTGTAAAATAGAAACCCAAACTCCCATAGACACTCTACTATGGGGCAGCGAGCGATTCTATGAATCCGCTTTGGATATAGAAATACACAAAGCCCGTTATGAACCGGAGGTACTGGCACAGCTCGACTTCGCCTCTGCGCGGCAAGAGATAGTCGGCATCCCTACCCGAAAACTACAAATCCATGCCTCTTGGTATAATGATGCCATAGAATTCACCCAGTACTTGCAAGCAGACAACGATACGCTACTTTCGGAATTGAAGTTGCAAGGAGCATTGGAACTAGACGAAGCCCAGCAGAAACTTTACTTCTATGATTCGCATATTACCTTAGGCGGGGCTGAGTGGAATATTGAACCCTTCCGCCAAATACTGTTCGATACGGGCAACAGCCGACAAATCAGCTTCGACCGATTCATGCTCTCTCATCGCGGGCAATCTATTGTCATTGATGGCAATATGACGGAGGCTACCTACCCACACCAACTACTGGTAGACTTCAACATGGTTGACTTACGCCCACTCACGGCTTTGGCAAGCGTACCTATAGGAGGCACCCTCGTGGGAAGCTTCGCTTTGCGTAATCTCTATACAGACTTGCCCATTATTGAAGGCGAAGCTGAAATCGAAGACCTTACCTTTCAGAATATATATGTGGGATACCTGAGTAGTATGGTTGGGTGGGACGCCCAAACAGAGAGTGTCCTCTTCAACCTCGACCTATACAACCGCGTAGATTATGTGTTCTTCGCCAGTGGACACTACCGGTACCGCACGGAGCAGGTGCATGTGGTAGCAGAAATGAAAGAAACAGAGTTAAAAGTACTTACCCCCTTTTTACAGGATTATTTGTCGAACATCGGTGGAACAGTATCCGGCAAGCTGGCGCTGCGGGGCAGTCTCGGAAAACCACTCCTTGCCGGCATCCTTGATTTCAAACAAGCAAGTTTCAAGGTCAACTACTTAGGCACAACCTACAGTTTCAGCGACAAGCTGTATATCACCCCCGATGCCATCCGCATGCGGCGCCTGCACCTGACTGACGACCGCAAAGGAAATGCTGTCTTTACCGGCGACATTTATCATCGCTACTTTCAAGATTTTTATTTAGACATACAAGGCGAGCTTAAAAATTTTTTGGTGCTGAATGTGCCCCCACGGGAAGGCGAACTCTACTATGGCGATGCCTTGGTAAGCGGCAATGCCCGCATCAGTGGCACCCCAGAAAATCTATACCTGCAAGCCAATGCACGCACAGCGTACGGTACCAAGCTCTACATCCCTCTTTATGGTAGTCAGCAGGTAGCCCAAAAAGATTATATCGTTTTCAAGGACTTCGACAAAGAAGCAGGCAACAAGAGTGAAGTAAAGGAAGTGAAGCTGCAAAACCTGCGCATGGACTTCAACTTGGAAATCACCCCCGATGCCTACTTTGAAATCATCTTTGACCCGCGGGCAGGCGACATTATGCGAGGAAACGGGGAAGGAAAAGTACAGATGAACATCGACTCCCGCGGCGAGTTTAGTATATGGGGCGATTTCTATATCAAAGAAGGAAGCTATAACTTCACCATGATGAACCTCGTAAACAAGCAGTTCAAAGTGCGGCAAGGCAGCGCCATTTACTTCATCGGTGATGTGTACAGTGCAGAATTGGATATCAAAGCCTACTACGAAACCATCACCCCTTTGCTGCCCCTCCTCAGCAGCAGCAATCAAGAGCTGAACTCTCCGGAATACACGCGCCGCTATCCGGTGCAAGTATTGTTGCACCTGACCGGTCCCATGCTTGCCCCGGACATTCGCTTCGACATTGACTTCAGCGAAGTGGAGCGCAGCATTACCAACCCCACCCTGCGTTCTGTTTTATATAGTTTCAAAGGACGCATTGCAGGCGACGAGCAAGAGCGTAACCGCCAAGTATTCAGCTTGATTTTATTCAAGAAATTTTCTGCCGAAAACTCATTCAGCGGCATCAGCGGTGCCGGTGGCAACACGGTGAGTGAATTGCTTTCCAATCAATTGAGCCATTGGATGTCGCAAGTGGACGAAAACCTTCAAATAGACGTTGACCTGTCCGGATGGGACCGGCAAACCAACAATGTATTTCATGTAAGACTAAGTTACACCTTCATGAACGGGCGTCTGCGTGTGACGCGCAACGGGCTGATAGATACCCAAAATCAAAGTGCCACTGCCAATATTGTAGGTGAATGGACAGTAGAATACATACTCACGCCCGACGGACGTTATCGCTTGAAGATGTACAATAAAAATCTGAACAACGGAGTGGTTACAGCGCTCAGCAACAGTACCAACACTGCCGCGGGCTTCAGCATCCTATACACCCGGGATTTCAGCTCATTTTTAGAGTTGTTTTCCCGCAAGAAAAAGAGCAAATCAAAACCAAAGGACCCTACCGTAATTGAAGAACAAGAGCCCACACAACAAGAGGAAGCATCCGACGAGAAGGAGCTATAAAATAAAAATAAGCCAAAAGGCGGAGAGTTGCCTCTCTCCGCCCATGAAGTTTTTATTTTGTCTCTGCTTTACAGCTTAGCAGGCAGTACTTGCCCGACGCATTCGCCGAAGCCTACCCGGTAGCCTTCGCCTTGTGCATATCCCTTCATAATCACAGTATCGTAGTCTTCAATAAATTTGCGCTCAATGCCCCCTTGGAGCTTCACCGCATTTTTGCCACCCCAACTCAGTTCAAGCATAGAACCGAAGCTGTCGGGGGTAGGTCCACTGATGGTTCCCGACGCACACATGTCGCCCACTCGCATGGGGCAACCGTTCACTGTATGATGTGCCAACTGTTGGCTCATGTTCCAATACATGTATTTGAAGTTGCTGCGGCACACCAAAGAGGCTTCGGCATCTTTGGGTTGAATATATACCTCCAAGTGTATGTCAAAGCTTTTCTTTCCTTCAAACTTGAGGTAATCGAGTACCTCGGGGTCTTGTTTGGGCGACTCCACACGGAAAGGCTCCAAGGCATCGAGGGTAACTATCCATGGAGAGATGGTAGAAGCGAAATTTTTACCTAAGAACGGTCCCAAAGGCACGTACTCCCACTGCTGTATATCACGCGCCGACCAATCATTGAAGAGCACCAAACCAAAGATATAATCTTCGGCTTGGGCAGTGCTGATGCTATCTCCCATTTGGGTGTCTTTGCCTACAATAAAGGCTACTTCCAGTTCAAAGTCGAGGCGCTGGGTAGCAGAGAAAATGGGCTTGTCGGCACCCGCAGGCATAATTTGCCCTTTGGGACGGATGACCGGATGACCGGAAACTACAATGGAAGACGAACGCCCATGATACCCAACAGGCAGGTGTTTCCAATTGGGCAGCAGAGGGTTGTCAGGACGAAACATCTTACCCACATTGGTGGCGTGCTCTAAGCTGGAGTAAAAGTCGGTGTAGTCGCCTACCTCTACAGGCATGTGCATATACACACGGCGAGCATCAAAGAGCACCTGCTCTTTGTGCTCTGTTTGCTCACGCAAAGTGGGATTATCGGCAGCGAAAAGCTCGGCAAGGCGGTTACGTACCTGACGGGTGGTCTCCTTTCCCAAACGGATGAAGTCGTTCAGTGTATCGTTGTAAAAAACCGAGAGGTCAGGAATCTGCAGATTATCGAAATAACCCAGCTCTGCCAGCGCACTCAGGTCTATCACATAGTCCCCGATGCGGCTGGCAGCGCGTTTGGTACGTCCGTCGTGAGAAAAAATGCCAAAAGGTATGTTTTGAATGGGAAAGTCGCTATCGGCAGGAATGTCTATCCACGAACGGAGTTTCGGGTCGTTGGCTTGTATCATTGGTTTAAGTGTTTTTGGTTTCTGCCACGAAATTATGGGATATTTCTAAAAACACAAGTATTGTTTGCCGCAAACTCCTCTGTGTTTTCGTTTGTTTGTATCCATGCCACAGGATTTTTTATCTTTGATACAAAGAAATCAGGATTATGAGTTTTTTGAATTCTCAAGCAGATGCATTAAACAAAAAAGAGCACCCTCTTTTTAAAGGTGACCCAGTCATATGGTATATTGTGGCTGCCCTCTCACTCATCAGTATTTTGGTAGTGTATAGCGCCACGCAGTCATTGGCATTTAAGTACTTGGAAGGAGATACGGAGTATTATCTACTCAAGCATGCCCGTTTGGTTTTGTTGGCACTATTGGTCATGTGGATAGCCCACCGCATCGACTACCGCTATTATGCGCGTCTGTCGTTGTTTGCTTTGTGGGTATCGGTGCCCTTACTCCTCATTGCGCAACTGTATGGCACCAGCATCAACGAAGCCAGCCGGTGGATTACCATCCCTTTCATTAATCAATCCTTTCAGCCATCCGACTTGGCTAAGTTGGCACTCATTTCGCATTTGGCTGCCATGCTTTCTAAACGGCAACATCGCATCGACGATATCCAAGAGGGATTATTGCCCATGCTTTTTTGGGTAGGCTTAATCTGCGGGCTCATAGGGCTCAGCAATTTCTCCAACGCCTTGATTTTGTTCATGACCAGCCTGCTCATTATGTTCATCGGGCGGGTGCCCTTACGTTACTTCTTCACCGTTTTGCTGATTGGTGCCGCAGCTTTGTTTATAGCCCTTTCCTTCGGTGAGCGAGCCGCTACCGTAAAGAGTCGTATAGAAAGCTATTTAAATAAAGAAGAGGTGCCCTTTCAGGCGGAGCAATCTTATATAGCCATTGCCACGGGAGGGCTTACCGGCAAAGGACCCGGCAACAGCACGCAGCGTAACATATTGCCCAACCCCTTCTCTGATTTCATCTTTGCCATCATTGTAGAAGAATATGGTTTAGTGGGCGGGGCTTTCGTTGTATTTCTGTACTTGGGTCTCCTTTATCGTGGTATGATGATTCTTTCGCGCAGTCATCGGGCTTTTGGCGGGCTGCTCGCTGCCGGGCTTTCTTTTAGCTTGGTAGTACAAGCCATGGCAAACATGGCGGTAGCCGTAGGCTTGGTGCCAATTACCGGCTTGCCGCTTCCATTGGTAAGCATGGGGGGAACCTCCCTCCTTTTTACCGGCTTGGCAATAGGCATTATACTAAGTGTCAGCCGGGGCGATATTGTCGAACAAAACAATTAATCAAATGTTTTTTCAATCAAAAAAACAAACCTATGAAAAGTCATCTTATCCATTGGACTGCTTGGGCTGTTATGGAGCTGCGGTTCGCAAGAAGAAAAACAAGAAAGCAGCACCACCGACAGCACTCAAACCACCCAAACAGCCACTGATTGCCGCTACAGCTTAGGCGAGACTACCCTCACATGGACTGCCTATAAGTTCACCGAGAAAGCCGCTGTAAGTGGCAGCTTCAAAAAATATACGGTGCAGTTGGCACAAGAAAAAGCGTCTTCTCTGCAAGCATTGTTGAAAGGAGCGAGCATAAGCATCCCAACCAATAGCGTAGATACCCAAAATCCTGAACGTGACGCCAAGATAGCCCAGTACTTCTTTGGCTCTTTTGCCAAGACGGAAGGCGATCAGGTAGTGCTGAAAGCCCGCGTGGACTCTATCATCAATGACAGCCAAGCCCTGTTGAGCATAGAAATGAACGGTATCACCAAGCAAGTCCCTGTTAACCTTTCTCTAAGCGAAGAGAAGGTAAGCCTCCATGCCACGATCAACGTGGAAGAATGGAATGCAGGCAGCGGCATCAAAGCGCTCAATGAAGTCTGCAAAGAGCTGCATACTGGTCCCGACGGCAAGTCGGTGCTGTGGTCCGAGGTGAGCCTGTATGCCGAAGCAAGCGTCAACAAAGATTGCCAATAAAAACGTAGGCATCACTCAAAAAGCAAAGGCTACCTGCAAAAGGCAGCCTTTTTTGGCAATAAACTTTTGCGACGGCACTACTCCAGCAACTTCACTCGACCATCCAGATGTAGATGAATGGCATTGTGCTTACCTGCTTTTTCTACTCCTTCGATAAGTATATCCCTGATTTTCAAGCCCGTTTCTTCACGCTTCTTGGCTTCTTTCCAGAAGTCCATCTCATCGCCACCGTTTGCCAGATAGTCAGAAATAGCCACCAGATAGGTATGCTTGGGATTCCATGCTTCTCCGGCAATCCATGCATTGCGCACCTTGCCGTCAGCTATTTCAAGGCGTATGCCCCCCAAAGCTGTATTTTTTTTACGAATCATATAATCAAAAAGCTTGGCAAGGGTTTTACCCTCGACGGTAAGTATCACCAGCTCGTTCTCAAAAGGCATCAGTTCAAACATATCGCCCACGGTAACAGCCCCTGCCGGAAAGCCCGTGCGTAATCCTCCGAAGGTGATGACACTGATAGATGCTTGTGGCTGCAGTGCCTGCGCTTTTTGTAACATCAGGTCGGCAGTAAAATTTCCTAAGGGGTGCTCGTAGCTGCTTTTGGGTCTGTCCACCGCTGTATCTGAATAAGCAAGGACACGACTAATCTCTGCTGTCAATCGCTGCTTATAGGGTGCTATGATGCTATCGATATGCGCATCGGCAAGCAGTTCGCTGTTTATAGGTATAAATTCTACTTTGCTTTGATACTGCAAGCGCTTTTGACAAGCCCCCAACAACAAAGCCACGACCATGGCATAAGCCATGTAGCGAACCATCGCATACTTTTTCATGATTGAGATAGTTTTACTTACGTAGGGTGCAAAAATATAAACTTTTCGACAACTGCTGGTACTCCACCTTGTAGTTAGCGCTATTGTCAAATATTTGTATTTCAAGCTCCTTGACTACCTCACCGCCATGTGGCATGTCCTACGGTTGAGCTGTTGCAGTTGATTTCATCAGCAGCAACAAAAGTCTTTTGGCGTATATTATTGACTACATACACTTTATGAAGTTTTTCGTTTAGTCAAGCTATCATTTATCAGAACAAGGCTCTCCCGAAAGTTTGCGACAAACGGCAAGCATATCTGTTTCCATGCAAGAAAATATTTATTGTATTTTTGATGTCAGGCGTAATCATGCTTATGGGTTGGATTTGCATTCACTGTGAAACGTATAACTTCGACAACGACCAGCGTTGTATCGTATGCAACGAAGAGCGCTACTATTCGCATAGCGCCTTTATGGCTGCTGTAAAAGAAGCTACCGATGCTCATGAGTGGGAAGCCCTTTACCGACGCAGCGAAGCCAAATATAAACGTCTTAAAACACGCCACGAAAAGCTGAAGGAAGAACACAAAGCCCTGTTGGCAGAGGTGGAAGAAATGCGCCTGCTGCTGTCTCGTCAAACACAACATGCGCCATTCAAACGGTGGTGGCAACGCTTGCGGTCTTTACTCTCCTGACTACAAGTCTTTATTTTTTTCCCTTAGCATCATACACTTGCTCACCGGCAATAAAAGTAGCCAGCACCTTTGCTTCCGGGATAGCCGCTACTTCTACCTTCATCAAATCACGGTCCACCACGATAAAATCGGCTTGTTTTCCGGCTTCCAAACTCCCTCTTTCTTTCTCTTCAAAATTGGCATAGGCAGCCCAGATGGTCATTCCTTTCAGTATGTCGCGACGGCTCAATGCCTGCTCGGGCAAAAAGCCTTCGGGCGGGAAGCCGTTCAAGTCTTTACGACTCAAAGCCGCGTAAAAAGTCAAGAAAGGGCTGATTTGCTCAACGGGGAAGTCGGTGCCCAGTGCCAGCAAACCGGCGGCTTCGAGCAGGTTCTTATAGGCGTAGGCATAGGCAATTCGCTCTTTTCCGAGGCGATTCTCTGCCCAATACATATCGGAAGTGGCATGCGTAGGCTGCACCGAAGGGATGATGCCATGGGTACGAAAATAAGACAGGTCTTGGGGCTGCACCACTTGGGCATGTTCTATGCGCCAGCGTTCCCCCCCTTTCAAATATTTGGCATACAGGCGCAAGACCGTACGGTTGGCAGCATCGCCAATGCAGTGTGTGTTGGCTTGGAAGTCCATAGCTGCTATCTGGGAATAGAGGCTGTCGAGTGCCGCCTCGCTCTTTAGTAAAAAGCCCCGTTCGGTAGGTGCATCGTGGTAAGGCTCCAACAAAAAGGCGCCCCGCGAGCCCAAAGCACCGTCTGCATAAATCTTAAAACTACGCACATGCAGGCGGTCCGTCTTTATGCGTCCGTTTTTTTGAAAGAAAGCCAAGTTTTCTGGCGTGGCACTTGCCATCACATACAAACGCATACGCAGGCTACCTGCCTTATGCAGGCTGTCTAACAGAAGAATATGCTCCAAAGGCAAACCGGCATCACTCAGAGTAGTAAGTCCTACCGAAAAGCAATTTTGCTCTGCCTTCATAAGCAACTTAGTAAGCGACTCGCGGCTCATGGGGGGAATTTGGCGCTTTACCAAGTCCATGGCATTGTCTATCAAAATGCCGGATGGGCTGCCATCGGGGCGTAAGCGCACACTTCCCCCTTCCACTTTCTTGGCTTGCAGCAAACCAGCTTCTTGCAGCGCTTTGGTATTGACCCAAGCCGCATGCCCGTCAATACGGGTCAGAAATACAGGTATATCTGGAAAAGCCTCATCCAACAAACGACGGTCGGGAAAAGCTTTGCTTTCCCAATCGTTTTGGTCCCAGCCCCGCCCCAGCAACCAAGACAAACCGGAGTTTTGCTCTCTGAAGGCTTTCAGGCGTGCAATGACCTCGTCCGGCGAAGTGGTACCTACCAAGTCGGCTTGTGCAAGTGTTTGAGCATAGCCTACAAAATGACAGTGGGCATCATAAAAGCCCGGAAAGATAAAATGTCCTCCAGCATCATAAACATTTTGCGCATCATAGCGTTGCTCCAAATCTTTTCGGCTGCCCGTAGCCACAATCAAACCGTTTTTAACAGCCATCGCCTCTGCCACTGCAAAAGCCGAATCGACCGTGTAAATAGTGGCATTCACCACCAGCATATCTACCTTCTCACGACGTGTGTCTTGATGTTTTTTTTCACAAGACATCATCACCATGGCAACAAGCAACAATAAGGGCAAAAGAAGTAAACGATGTATCATAAGCGCAGCTTTTGTATGTGCATTTTGTGTGATGCCATAATTTCTAAAAAAAGCAAGCAGGAATCAAGCCGCGCCAAAGACAATAGTGTAAGATTTTATGGCATAACTAAAAATCAAGGTTCTCGGGTTGCTTACTTCCGATGCATTCAAACGGTCTTTTTTTCTATCAACGGTAGGTAATCTTCACGCGTCAGCAGATAAAAGCGGGCGGTCAGTAGAGTAGCCGAAACCCCCAAGCCGGCGGTAAGCCCAATCCAAAGCCCCATCAGGCGGTACTTATTGACCTCAGCAGGTGGAAGGATTTCGCCCGCCCATGAAAGCACTGTTATCCAATCTATTTTATTGGCTAACAAGCAAGCTACCGGCAAGCAAACTACCCAATAAGCAAAAATAGTAATAAAAGTAGGCACATTTACATCAAAAATTCCCCGTAAAATGCCGACCCCTACCGCCTGAATGCCATCGAACAGCTGATAAAACATAAATATGAAAATAACAGCCGAAGCAAACTCTACTACTTCTTGCTCATGCGTGTAGAGTCTGATGACTGGTTCTGCAAACAATATAAGCAGTGAAGCACTCACCAGCATCAGTATACTCACCAGCAATATGCTGGCAAAGCCGGCAACCCGTACTTTATAATAGGATTGTTTTCCTGCCTGAATGCCCACACGTATGGCACCGGCAAACGAAACTCCTGCAGCCACCATATAAGTAAAGGTAGCGATGCTAAAAATTACGTTATGGGCAGCCAAAGAGGTAACCCCAATCCAGCCGGCTAAGATGGCAGCACCGGTAAAAGCTCCCAATTCAAAGAAATATTGCATGCCGCTGGGCAAGCCCAAGCGCAAAATACGACGGCTCCACTCGCGGGTGGGCACGGGCTTCAATATATTGGGTATATAGTCGCGGAAGTGTTTTGATTCAAGTACATACACTATCATGAGGCAAGCCATGAGTACCCGCGCTATAAGGGTGGACAAGCCCGAACCATACAAGCCCATAGGCGAGAAACCCAAGTTGCCATAAATAAGCACCCAATTGCCAAATACGTTGGCTACCAACCCCACAATGGTAATAATCATGGCAGGCCATACAATGGAAAGCCCGTCGCTAAAATGCTTTACTGCCAAAAAGAACATCATGGGTACTGCAGAGGTAGCTATCACCTGCAGGTAAGGGCGAGCTTCTATCTCTACCTCTTTACTTTGACGGAAAATATCGAAGTTGGCAGCAATCAGCAGCAGAGCAGCAGTAATCAATGCCCCCACCACAATAGACAACTTCATGCCGGCAAAAAGGATATACCCACATTTCTTTTTGCTGCCGGTTTCGCTGTATTCCTTCGCTACCAAAGGCGAAATGGCAGAAAAAATGCCGATACCTATGCTGGCAAGCAAGAAAAAAATAGGATTGGCTACTCCGGCGGCTGCTAATGGCACTTCCCCCAAGTCACCAACCATCATATTGTCAATGATGCCCATAAACACACTGCCTATTTGCGCAATGATGATGGGCATACTCAATGAAACCATCTTGCGAAGTTCGACGAGTAACTCTTGCCAAGTGTTACGGTTCAAAGCAAATCCAATTTTTTTGCATTTATTTTATCATTTAAGGAAGGTAAAACGTGGTGGAAATCATATACAACAAATCCTTTGTCGCTTACTTTTATCTCATTGAAGCCCTTGCTGTGCAATTTCATCAAACGCTCTTCGGCTTCTTCTACAGTCAGCGAGGTTTCCAAGGCAAGCTCGGCAGGTGTAATTACGCCTCCCTTTATACGGGCAAAGCGCACAATTTGTTCATCGGAAAGTACTCCTTTTTTCAATTTATTGAGGTTAAAGCCCAAATCACGGCGCTGCTTCTTCACCCAGCGAAAGCGTCTTTTTATGAGCCCTCCCACAATAAGCATTGAAATCCATATACCCGGGTAAGAGCTAAGCAAAAATATGCTACAAATGCCGGCAATGAGCAGTGCGTTGCCAAGTTCGTACTTAGTTTCGGGCGAAAGCCTTTTTAAGCCTTGAAAAAAGTTCTCCGTTTTGTCTATCCAACTTGCCATAGATTTAGCTGTTAATTTTTTAACGTTCTTTAATCAAGCGTTTTTGTATTTGTGCGCGCTCTGTTTGAATAGTTAGCACATATACCCCCGCCGGCAAGTGTTGCAAATCAAGTTCCACGCTTTCTTGGGCTATCACCGAAACTGTTACCTCCTTGCCCAGAGCACTAAACACACGCGCCCGGGCGCCTTTTAATTCTGCCGGCACTTTGATAACATAAATTCCATGGCTTGGATTCGGATAAACGGCTATTTCCTCTTGCAGTTTTTCATCTGGCGCCGTCACCACATTCGAAAATATGGTAAAGTTGTTATCGCTTATGTCGAAAAAGATATTGTCGGCTGCCACCACCATGATGCGCGCTTGCGACGTGCTTACTGCAGGGCAAGTAAAGGTATAACTACCTGTATTGGGCACAGCAGATGCCAACTTCAAGGTGCTGGGGAAGGTAGCCCCTCCATCTTTAGACAAATAGATATCTACGGCTTGACAATTCACCGGGCTAAGGTTAGTATTGGCAACGTCCCAAGTAACCGTTACCGCTTGCCCTTCGTTCCAAGTAACAGAAGCAGAATTGGGGTAAGTAACGCGAAAAGGACCCGCAGTAGCGGTTACATTCACCCTCAGGTCTTTATAGCTAACCCCACCAGCCCCAGGATGATTGTCGCGCACAGTGAGGCGGAAGTTCATGGCTCTGCTTGTTGAAGGCAGCAGCTCTGGCTCTTGGTTTGTGTTACTTAAAATGCGATTCCAAGCCGGAAACACACGGGCGCCAACGGTAGTGGGCGGGTAGCTTCTAAACAAAGGTGGAAGTCCGTTTTTTTCAAGGTCGTATTCCTCCCAGCAGTAAGTCAAACCTCTGTCTTCGTTGTCGGTAGCAGTACCAGTCAAAAAGAAAGGAGTAGAACGGGGTATGGTGTAGGTAATGGTGGACACACTCACTACCGGGGCTGTGTTGTTCACCGTTTGGACAGTAGCACAAGAAGAACTTGCAATGGTTGATTGAATCTCTTGTATGCTGTGCACATGGAAGTACGGGTCAGAGTTGGGTTGAATGTTGAAGGGGGCACAAATACCCGCATAAGCCATGATGGTAGAACCACTCCAAGGCTCATAAGCAGCATTATCGACCTTGTTACCTGCACAGGAGCCCACCTCTGCATTGAAAGTATGGTTTGCCCCGAACTGGTGTCCAATCTCATGGCATACGTAGTCTATATCAAAAGGGTCTCCTTGGGGCGGAAAGCTGCCGGTTACGCCACGGGCTTTTCGTCCAGAACGGCAAATGACTCCCAAGCCGGCAATGCCTCCCCCGCCGGTGCTAAACACATGCCCTATGTCGTAGTTGGCATTGCCTATGACAGCATCTATGTTGCTTTGGTTTTGACTAAGCATTGCCAATCCGTCATCGTTAGAGTAAGGGTCGGTGTTTGGGTTGGTATAAATCAGCTGGTCGGTATTTCCAATCAACACCAAACGTACTGCTAAGTCTTGCTCATAAATTTCGTTGACTCGGTTGATGGTAGTAACCATAGCATCGAGGGCTCCCTGCACACTTCCTCCATGGTGTTGTGTGTATTCGCCAGTGGCTGCCAAGGCCAAACGATAGGTGCGCAATTTATCGCCGGACACCAGCCGCTCTGCACGCTCCTGCTGTAGGTCTTCCGTATGTTTTTTAAAACCTTCCACTTCACAAGAGAAGTTCTTAGTAAGAAGCAGCTTGCTACGATAATAAGCCATGTAGTACTCTTTCTGCCCTTGCGCATAAGGGTCAATATAAACAGTTCCCTTTGCCGAGCGAATAATGGCATGAAAGCCTTTGGTAGGAGTCCAGCCCAAACGAGCGGTGGCAGTGGGGTCATCTATTCCTTTTGCTACGTAGGTTTTAATAGCAGGATATTTGTTAGCCAAAGCAGGCTCCATCACTGGCGACTCATATACACGGAAGCGTTGCAGACTCCCGTCGGGCATGGGTAAAACAAGGATAGCCCCCTGCGATGCCGTCCGGGCTACCTCTTGAGGCACTTTTTGGGCTTCGTTCAAGAAACGAGATGTATCCAGTTTGAACAGGGCGTACTCTTCGGGGTAAAGCACGCGCTGCGCCGAAGCGGGCAAATCAAGTGTTCTCGCCTGTATCTGATGCCAATAGGGCGTTTGTGCATAAGCAGCGCCGACACTCATGCATAGTATCCCAAACAGAAGCTTTACAATATTTTTCATAACATTTTTGATTCATATCCTAAATCACTTGGTATTCTACATCAAAAATGATACCCAGCTACTGTCTGACATTGATAACCCCCGTGATAATGATTTCAGTGCGGCGGTTCAGCTGATGCAGCAGCTCCCGTGTTTCTTCATCGGGGAAGCTGTAAATGAATTCATCGTTCAGTACATCCCCTTCTTTAAGGAAAGGATAACGTGCTGCCAAGTCTGCATCTATCACACGGGGTTCCCGCTCTCCATAACCACTGGGTTTGAGGCGCTCTCGGTCTATGCCCTTCGATACGATATAATCCACAGCAGCCTGTGCACGGTTTTGTGCCAATATTTCATTGTCGGCATAGGTGCCACGCGAGTCGGTGTGCGAGCGTAGTTCTACGGTTACGTCGGGGTTGTCGCGCAAGAAGGTAACGATGCGGTCCAATACAGCTGCAGCATCGGGACGTATGTTCCATTTGTTATAGTCGTACAGGATATTGTACACAAAACGGGTTTTGTTTATCTCGAAAGCTTTGAGCCTCACCTCGAAGACCAGAACGGTATCGGTTTCGGGTTTTTCGAGCAGTTCTTGGGGTATTTTCCGCCCTGCCATGGTGAAAAATTCCCGTGCGGTGAGGTATTGCTTTTTGCTTTCCAACTGGTCTGCCAATACAATAAATTCAGCATTTTCGGGGATGGGCAGGGTGTCGGTCCAGCCCTTGCTGTTGGTGTACATCTGGCGAATCAACTGCTCGTTTTTGTCGAGCAGACGCAGACGTGTATTGGGCAGGGGGATTTCGGTGCCGTTGAGCTCAACGCCCAAAGTGCGTATTGCCAAATAGTAACGTACTATTTTGGTTTTTGGGGTGCGGTCTATAAAGCGATAGATGTCATCACTGCCTTTGCCTTCTGGGCGGTTCGAGCTAAAGTAGCCGGTAGTATCGGTATCGAAAACCATTCCAAAGTCATCGTAGGGCGAATTGATTGGCGTTCCCAAGTTGCGCACCGTAATTTTACCTTTTGAGCGGGTAGCTACAAATACATCGAGTTGTCCAAAGCCGGGTTGCCCGTCAGAGGCGAAATAAAGTTTTCCATCGGCAGAAACCATAGGAAACATCTCATTGCCGGGCGTATTGATTTCATCACCCAGATGGCGTACTTTACCCCAACTGCCATCGGGCAGGCGAACAGCATAAAACAGGTCGCTACCACCTAAGTTGCGGTTGCCGAAATCGTCGTATTCGCGAGTGGAAGCAAAGTAGAGGCGTTCACCATCGGGCGAGAAAGCCGGGGACGAGTCCCACGCATAAGCCTGGGGCTTGGAATCTGGCAGCTGCTTGCCATAGTAGCGTTCTTCGTCGTTGCTGCTGACCCCTTCCAGCAGGCGCGGGGTAGTCCACTCGCCATTCACTTTTTCCGATATAAACAGTTTGACATTCTTTTGCCCTTTGGCATTCTTTTTTTGCTGCGGGTTACCCCGTGCAAAAATCAGGGTTTTGCCATCGGGTGAAAGAGTGGCTGTAGCCTCATTGATGCCCTCGGTAAATAAATTAGGACTAAACACTTGATACTCGCCTTGACAGGTATCGGTCAACACCACCTTGTATAAGCCGGTAAAAGGCTGCCCATTGGCAGCATAGATATTTTTTTTGCGTGCGGCACTCACAAGCAATTCCCGGCTTGCGAGCGGCAAAACCGAGAACTCGGCAGCTGGCGAATTCAAGCCACTGCAGTTCTCTATTTCGTAATACGATTTTTCCTTCATGAGGCGCTGCAGACGCTCTATATTTGCTATTTCAGTCTGTGCACGCTTTACATATTCTACTTTCTTGCCTTTGCGCACATAAGATTCAAATTGCCGCTTGGCTTCTTCGTACTTACCTGCATTTTTCAGCGCCAAGGCATAGTAAAAAATGGGGTCGTCGGGGTGGTCATCAGGGTCTATGAGCTTGGGAATATCTTTGCTGTATATCTTTTCGTAGTAGGGCAAGGCTTCATGCAGGCGGTTGGATTTGCGGTAAGACTGTGCCAAGTAGAAATTGCGTAGGACTGCCTTCTTACCGTCAATTGCCTTTGTTTTCTTCAGTTGCTCAATAGCTGGCTCATACTGCCCCTTTACATATAGGCTTTCAGCTTTTTTTAGTGAGCTACAAGCTGTCATGAAAAACACAGCTAATAAGCATAAACTTACAAGGTATTTCATCATATATTTTCCTTTATACAGCGAATTTAGTATTTTCAGCGGAAAAAAAACACTTACAGAAAAGTAAGGTAACAGAAAGCAGAAGCACTGGAAAGCAGAAGATGAAAAAAATATATTTTTTGGACGAACGTTTGTGTTTCCCTCCGGTAGAATATGCAAGCGAAGAAGGCATTGTTGCTCTTGGAGGGGATTTGTCGCCCGAAAGGTTGCTTTTGGCTTATCGTAGCGGTATTTTTCCTTGGTATAATCCGGGGGAGCCCATCATTTGGTGGTCGCCCGACCCTCGTTTTGTGCTGTATCCGTCGAAGCTCAAGGTATCGAAAAGCAGCCGTCAGATACTCAAAAAAGGGCTTTTTGAAGTCAGCTACGACAGGGCATTCGAAGAGGTCATAGCACACTGCCAGCAGGTACCACGCAAAGGGCAACACGGCACATGGATTACCAACGAGATGCGGGAGGCTTATGTTCAAATGCACCACATAGGATACGCCCATTCGGTAGAGGTTTGGCAAGAAGGCAAGCTGGTAGGTGGCTTATACGGCTTATCGTTGGGGCGCGTCTTTTTTGGTGAATCGATGTTTTCGCTTGTAAGCAATGCTTCCAAGATAGGCTTTATTACTTTGTGCCGGCGCTTGGAAAACGAAGGCTTCTACCTCATCGACTGCCAAGTATATACACAGTACTTGGAAAGTTTAGGCGCCGAACTCATCCCTCGCAAACAGTTCATAAGCGAGCTGCAAGAAGCACTCAAGCATCCCACGTTAAAAGGCAACTGGGGTGAATTCTTCAAAAATTCAATTTAAAAGGCTCCCATTGGCAGCCCTTCTGTTGTTTAAACCCTCTTTTTTTTGTAACTTCTTAATCAAAAGGCTTAAAATCAACCTCAAGCTGTTTACACCGATGAAACGTCTGTCATCTGCATGTAGCCTTTCTTTGTTTTTGTTGCTATGCGTTACTTTTTATGGCATGGCGCAAAAACCTGCGCGTATTCTCTCCCACCCGCAGCACGTGCGTATAGAACGCCTGTATCGGCTCAATTCTCCCTTCCGAGAAACCAACCCGAGCATCACCCCAGACGGGCGTTATCTCTATTTCATGTCCACTCGAGGTGGGAAACCGTGGTCTGAGGCTCGTCGCCGCCCAGATGGCAGCTATGAATACGACGGCGATATTTATTATTCGCTCAAAGAAAATGGCACTTGGAGCGCGCCGGTTTGTCTTCCTCCTCCTATCAATACATGGAATGGAGAAGATGAACCAGTGGTAACGCCCGACGGCAACAGTGTGTATTTTCAAAGCTGGGAAGGGTGGGAAATCAAGAAAGGTCCTTACCAAATGGCACAAATCATCAATGGCAAATGGATAAACCCCGTAGGGCTTGGCGATGGCATAACAAAGTATTTTTTAGACCAAGCAGCCATGGGACGAGAGCTGGCTACCGACGGCATGACCGTCTCGCCTGATGGCAATCTGTTCATCGTTGCCACGGGTCCTTATTATGGCAACATGGACCTGTATTACAGCCGGCGCGACGCCCGCGGTAAGTGGTCTTACCTGCGTAAGCTGCCCATCAGCACACCGGGCAACGACAGACACCCCTTTATTGCCGGCGATGGTAAAACCCTCTTTTTCTCTTCGGACGGTTATGGCGGTTTTGGCGGGCTCGATATATTCAAGGTGGTTATGTACAGCGAAGAGCAATTTGGTGAAGTAGTCAATATAGGAAGTCCTTTCAACACCGCCGGCGATGATGAATGTTTTATCATCACTGCTGATGGCACAGAAGCTTATTTCACGCGCAATGGCGATTTGTTCTATGCCAATGTAGAGAAAGCCAATCCGGCACTAAAACCCCAACCCACGGTGCTGCTTGCCGGTAAGCTCATAGACGCACACACGCAGGCAGCCATTGAGGGCAGTGTGGTGGTAACCAATGCCAAAGGGGAAGTACTTGCCCAAGGACGCTCTACAAACAAAGGAGAGTTCAGTTTGGTAATCAATGACTTATCGGGAAGCTATTTTGTAAAAGGTACAGCAACGAATTATCAGCCCAACTCGATACGCATAGAGGTGGGAGCAATTAAAAGCACCGTCCGTTTGAATGCAATAGTCCCCTTGACATCGAAGGCAAGGCTTGCCCAGATAGAGGAAGAAAGGCGTCGTATTGAAGAAGAAGAGCGCCTCCGCATTTGGAAGATGTATGAAGAGGCGCAGGCAGCAGTTACCACCGGCATTATGGCTCTCGAACGCATCAATTGAGCAACATCATAATGTCTTCGGGAGAAAGCGATTTCATAAAGCCTTCTTCCACAGTAATTAGCTCTTCGGCAAGCCGGCTCTTGGATTGTTGAAGAGCCAGTATTTTTTCTTCTACGGTGTTTTTAGATATGAAGCGATAGGTAATGACGGTGCTTTTCTGCCCGATACGATGAGCCCGGTCTATGGCTTGGGCTTCCACAGCGGGATTCCACCAAGGGTCTAAAAGCAAGACATACTCTGCTGCCGTGAGGTTCAGCCCCAAGCCTCCAGCCTTCAATGAGATAAGAAACAGCTTCACCTGCTCATCATTCTGGAAGCGTTCTACCTCTGCCTGCCGGTCTTTGGTTTCCCCATCGAGGTAAGCATAATCCCACTCTACCAAATCCAGATATTCTTTCACTATTTGCAGATGGCTTACAAATTGGCTAAACACCAACACCTTTGCGCCTTCTTGCACAATCATCGCCAACTTATCGAGCACTTCTTCCAATTTGCCCGAATTGCCGCGGTAGTCCGGGAAAGCCAAACGGGGATGGTTGGCTATTTGTCGCAGTCTTGTAAGTCCTTGCAGCAGGAAGAACTGGGTTTTTCCTAAACCTTCTTTTTCAAGGCGCTTTAGAATTTCATTTCTGTATTTCGACTTTTCCTGCTCATAGACCTTAGCTTGCATTTCGCTCATGTCGCAATAAATAATTTGCTCTATTTTTTCGGGTAATTCTTTGGCTACTTGTGCTTTGTTGCGGCGCAGCACAAAAGGCTTAATGAGGTAGTAGAGCTTTTCTTTCTTGGCTTCATTGCCATCCCTCTCGATGGGGTAAAGGAAATGGCGTTTAAAGTAGGCTTGGTTGCCCAGCAAGCCGGGGTTCACGAAGTTCATCTGTGACCACAGGTCAAGAATAGAGTTTTCGATGGGCGTGCCTGTCAAAATAAGACGGTGCTTGGCTTTCAGTTTATTGACTGCCTTCGATATGTTGGATGAAGGGTTTTTGATAGCTTGTGCTTCATCTAAAATCACGTAATGAAAAGGGAAGTCTTTGAGCAGGTCGATGTCGAGGCGCACAATGCCATAAGAGGTAAGTATGACGTCATATCCCTGAAACTGAGCGGTATCCTTGTTGCGATAGGTACCTGTGTAAACGAATATTTTCAAGTCAGGGGTAAATTTCTCTGCTTCCAGCTGCCAGTTGTAAATCAAAGAAGTGGGCACGACCACCAGGGAAGGCATATTAGCCCCTTTTTCTTTTTCGGCTTGCAACAGTGCCAGCGTCTGAATGGTTTTGCCCAAGCCCATATGGTCAGCCAAGCAGCCGCCCAGCTGATAATCGTTCAAAAAGCGCAGCCAGTTGTAACCCGCTTTCTGGTAAGGGCGTAGCTCGCCACGAAAGCCTTTAGGCAGTGGGTAGTCCTCTATTCTTTCGAAAGAGCGCAGGCGCTCCAGCCGCTCTGACAAGCGCACTTCTGCCAGGCGGTGTTTATGCAGGTGTTCTATCAGTTGCACGTGATGAGCTCGCAAAGCGGCGGCATCGCCTTTGGGTTGTGCATAGTGAAACAGGTCATAGTAACGCTCAAACCACTCTTCGGGAATTACGGCTATTTGCCCATTGGGCAAAAGAAATTCCCGTTTCCCGGATAGTATGTACTCTCGAAGTTTAAGGAAAGGAATTTCGTACTCGCCAAAAAACACTTTTGCCTTCACATCGAACCAGTCGTGTGCCTCTTCTATGGCAATGGAAATGGAAGGCTTTCCTAAGAAGTAGGCTTTTCCTTCGCCTGTCTTTTGCTCCAGCACAAAGCCTTCGTCAAGCAATGCTTCGCGGTGGGTGTCTATCCAAGCGAGGGCAGCTCCCGCCTCCCAAATAGCCCTGCCTTTTTTGAGCACTAAGCCCTTTTCGCGTAAACTACGGAGTATGGCTTCCTCTTTTGCCAAGTTGCGTATGGTCTTGTAAAAGGTGTAATTGTCGTTGTGGCGTCTTAGCTCTACCAACGTACTGCCTTCCTCATGAGGGGCACAGCGTTGCCTTCCGTAGTCAAACTGCAGCTGAAAGAGTATCTGCCCGCTTTGTTCGGACAATTCTTCTTGTCCTGCCGGTATTAAGCTGGCTTGTGCCGCTACGCTGCTGAACCACAAAAGAGGACGTGGCTCTGGGCGTTCTTCTACAATATCGAAGCCTTTGGCAACCACGTGATAGCGGGCAATCAGCGGTGCCACGAATTTGCGATAATAGGTTTCCTCTATCTCTTTTTTGACAGCTATAAAAGGGCGTTTTAAAAAAGGGCTTAACTTCTGCCCTTCTACCTCATCAGCAAAGTGATATAATTTATCTTCGACCAAAAGCCACGCAGGTTGGCGGCATATTAAGATGCTTTCTTTTTTACAAAAATGCACTTTTTGTCCGGCATGCTTGATGGTAGGGAAATAGTGCGTTTCATGCTCGTGACGGCGAAAATGAAACAGAACGGTAGCAGGCTCCTGCATGATTTCTACCTGTCGCCAGGTGGGATTTCCGTCATTGCCCATAATATAAAGCGGACGGGCGTGGTCGCGCAACAAGGCAAGAATCTTGGCTCTACGTTCTTCTATGTAGCTGGCAATAGCTTCTTGTAATATTTTATCGCCTTTTTCAGGGTCATATACCTTTAAAAAGAAGTCTGCCTGCGATATTTTCTTATTGTAGAATTTGCGTACTATCTGCTCTGCCTGGATGCTATCCATGAGGCGTGTGAGCTCATAATCCACCTCCGACGCCTCTTTGGCAAACTCATGAATGTTTTTAGCCGATATGTTTTGGTATCGAAGAGTAAGCTCTCCTTTTGAATTGAGTTGAATAGCAAAGGACTCCAGAAGGTATCCCAAATACTCATGAGCAAAAAGAGAGTACACTATGCGGAAAGGCTGTGTGGTAGCTACCTTCATAGCTTGTGATGCTTAAAAACAAATTGAGTAAATAGAGCAATAATATACAAAAAACAATTTGTTTAAGGTAGCCCCACAGCAGCCTCCAGTTGGTTTTGTTTATGTAAGATTTCAAAAAAACATACTCATTCGTTGTGGGGTAACCCTTGCCAAAAGACTCGCCCATACATCCGACCTAATGCCACAAATTCGGGCTGCCGAAGACTAAAGTATTTCAGTGCGCGCACCCCCATTAAAACGCGTGCATACCACTCGCCCCGCTCTTTTTTCCAAAAAACATATTCGTTGTTTAGACTTAACTGCAACTTGTGGTTAGGGGTTCTATGGTCTTTGCTGCTTGCTGACACATGATGCACCGCCTTTACTATGGGGTTGTAAACCACCTTGTAGCCTGCTTTTTTGATTTTGATATGGTAGCACCTCCCAATTATGAATTTTATTTGATATTTTTGATATTCTTTATGAGTTCCATAAGTTTCGCACCTTATGCCAAAGGTGTTTTATACGAGCTATATTTCGGTTGTTTTTTAATCTCAGCTGCCACGTCCCCAAGGGGAAAGGCATCGCAGAAAAGCGTTCGAAAAGTTCCTCAATGGTAGAGGCTTCAATGAATTCCAAGCGATGCCAAACAGAAGGCTCCAGTGGGTGGAAGTCTCTTACTGTATGATAGTTAGTGCTGTTCAGCTCTTTCCAAAAGTTAAAATAAGACACAGCGTCAAAATCATCTCTATGCCCCCAGTTGGTAATTTTTTGCCACAACTCCTCCTCCGGTCTTGCCCAAGTGTCGTGTAATACAAAGAAGGGGGCTATTTTATTAAAATAACCATTTCTTCGAGCGTAATGATAACAAGGCTTGTTGGTAGCTACTGGTGCAAGCTCGGGGCTCCCCCCAGTAATATACAGATACCCATCTGGAAGTTTTTTAAACAAGTTAATCAATAAAACGGAGTAATTCACCTCTTTTTGATGAAGGTCTTGTTTTCTCAAGAAGCTACAAAAATCATCAAAGTTCAAAAAATATTCATCTGCATCGATCTGAACATGCCACCCTCCTTCTCCCATTGCTTTTGCAAGCAAATTGCGCTCGCGCCCATCACACTCTATAGGTGTTAAGCCCGGTACAAAAAAATCGTCTTCATAAAGGTGCACCTTGCCATCAAAGTCTATTGATTTTAACAAGTCGCCAAAAACATCTTCATCAAAAGCGAAAGGTTTCCCCGCCCAAGTAAGCCGCTTTCTGTCCAATGCCAGATAGATTTCGTCTGCGCCATTGTAAACCAGAGGAAGAGAATAACGCAACAATGGCCAGTCATAAGAGACCAAAAAACCGACTTTTATCTTTGGAGTTTCCTTCATTTGCATAATAACATTCTTTTAGTATGGTAAGCTATATCCTTAAAGAAAGTCAAATCTTGCCGAGGCGCTGCTGCCAGGGTTCTCATTGCCAAGTAATAACCTTTGGCAAACTGCCTTTCTTGGAAAGCAATCATAGCGCTATAGCGCAACCAATAAGGATGATTGGGTATGCTTTTCAAAAGGAAACGACACCATTTGCCGGCATGTTCTGTTTTAAGCTGCAGAGGAAGCCCTGCAAATTCTTTAGTGAATTTTCTTTGTAAAAACTCATCCACAATCTGTTTTTCAATGCGATGCCAGTAATGCCGATTGCAGTGCTCACAGGAAAGCAGCTCTGTGCGTTTCTGCAAAATATAAGAAAAAGCATACTGCTCACAGGCGTGATTACGGGCAGATTCATACAGTTGGTCTGTTAGTTCGTACACTTCATGCAGCCAAGCGGCATTGCTTACGTTTCAAGTATCTCATTGCTTTTTCAGGAATTAGTAACCAAATATAGATAAATTTCCATTCCTTTTTGCGATAAATAAGGCAATGGTTATTCTCAACATCTCTTCACTTTTTGAATAACATCTCGTTTTCCTCCTCAACCTTGCAATGTGATGCCTTAATAAACCATTATAGCTCTCTACTGTATATGTCTCTCGTTTCGTCTGTTCTAACTTATCCGCTTCTATCATCTCTTTATATACCTTCCAATAATCTGTCATTACTTTCTGCCTTACTTTATCCTTTACTTTTTCCCATAACTGCTTCCCTGTTTCTGTCCCTCTTGTCCCAATAACGAAATCAAGGTATTTCCTCCTTTTTCTATCAACAGCAATCCATATCCATTGATAGTTTTTTTTTCCCTAACATAGGTATGCATTTCATCCATTTCAACAACTTCTACGGGTTCGTCATTTTTTACTTCTTCAACTTGGCTGCCAAACTTCTTTATCCATTTCATTACTGATACGTGTGATACCTTTAATACTCTGGCAATAGAACGAAAGCCTAATCCTCTATATTTAGTTAGCAAGTCCCTTTTTCATTTTCATTTTCAATGTTCTCCAAAACTTAACTAAAACGGGAGTACTTAGGTACCATTCTAACAACTTTATGTAAATATAAGCAGGAAGCTTAGCTATTGAAAAGTCCGTAATTACACGTGCTCCCTTCTTAGGCGACATTTTTAGATAATGGCGATATAAATGCCGATAAGGGTGTGTAGATAGGTAATGCCAGGGTTTTGGGAAAGTAAAGTGCAAAATTGTTTGCCCTTTCAAAAATTCATCATAGAACTGCCTTGAAGCGCTTTGCGGAATATAAGCATGAATCAAATTATATTTTTCCGGTAAAAGCAAATGACGCCCAGCTACCGCTGCATTTAAAGCATCTTGGTCTACATAATAAATCTTATCGGGATTGTCCCGGGCAAATGCAATAGCCTGCTCCGATATTTTGAGTTTATTCCATCGTTCTACATCGATAAGCATCATGCCAGAATTAAAGTAGTCTTCTCTTAGGTGTAAATCCCAATAAGCATTGCAGCACGAAATACCGCTATCTTTTACTGCTCCAAGCGGATGGTCTCCCAAATCCCAATTGTACAATTCGTCAAGACCATTGACCACCAGCATGTCAACATCTAATACAAGCAGTCTATCTACTTTTTCACTGAGCAGCAAAGGAAAGAACATCTTCACATAAGGCATTGCACTCCAATTCCAGGGACTCATCATAGGAAGGGTGCTTAGAAGCCTGTCGTCCAAAGTATAACAATACAACCTGCTTCCGTTGTGTTTACAAATATAGTCACGCAGCTGTTGCTGTTCTTGCTCATCAATTCCTTGTAAAACCACATGAAAAGTAAAAATCGCTTTAGGATTGTGCTTAAAGATAGAAGCAAGCAAGGCATAAGCAGGTATGAGGTAATTATTGTCAAAAGCTAAGGCAATATGCATCATGGTTTATCTATGCGTTAGACATATTTCTCTTTAAGCCTTTTACGAAGCCAATACAATGTATTTTTTATGTAAAAACTCCATTCCCCAGTTTTTATAGCCAAGCGTAGTATCCATCTCAACCCTTCTATGCAATTGTGTCGATACAACATATGAAAAGGGTATTTGGAAACCCAACGATAATATAATTTTTCATCAATGGATACCCCTAAATGCTTCTTTGCCAATATTGGAAAATCAAATAATATGTTCGAGTCAGCATTTTGAGCACTCACGCCTTGGTCACTAAAAAAAGCAATTTCTTCATCCACAAAAGTAGTGCGTACATCTGTATGGTTGATAATCTTCATAAAAAAGTAGACATCGGCGCTGATAGGATAGCGAAGTTCATATTTCCCAAAGCGCTCAAACAAGCTTTTTTTTATAAAACTCCCTTGGTGGTGGACAAAAAAATGTATAAAGGGTCTTACACATAGGTCAGGCGTTAGAGCTTCTTGGGTAAACGCCCTTCCATATACACCCACAGGACAGCGTGCCTTGCCATAAATTAAATCATATTGCTCCCAGTCAAGTTTATCTACTAAGCGGTTGACAACACCAGGCAACAACACATCATCTGCCCCCAAAAAATAAAGGAAGTCTCCCTTAGCCAAATCAATGCCTTTGTTCATGGCATCATAAATGCCCTTGTCTTTTTCAGAAATATAGCGGATATGCGGATACTGACGGGCGTAGTCCTTTACGATGTCCATAGTATCATCGGTAGAAAGCCCATCGATTATCCAATGTTCTAAATGAGGATAATTTTGTTGCGCTACGCTTTCCAAGCAAGCTCGTATGGTCTTCGATGCATTGAAGGTAGGAGTGATGACTGATATGAACGGAAGTTTGCTCATATAGTTTTATTTAAAAGTTCTTCATAGACTTCGATATATGCCTGAGCTTGCTTCTGCAAATTGTATTTTTTGGCTGCCTCTGCTGCTATTTGAAGCCTATTCATCTTCTCTCTCTCTCTCTTTGCTCGCTCTATGGTGGAAGACAGAGCTTCCACGCTTATTTCAGGACAAAGCCAACCATTCTGCCCGTCTTGCACTACCTCGACGATGCCTCCAGTAGGGAAAGCAATAACTGGTGTTCCGCAAAGTAACGACTCAATCATGGTATTGGGCAAGTTATCTTCAAGCGAAGGAATCACAAACACATCGGCGGCAGCATAAACCATCGCCATGAGACGCTCATCGTGAATAGCTCCCAGCTCAATGAGTTCAGAAGAAGATGAGAAAGTCAAAGCATGCTTCCTGCCTACTGCACAAAGTGTCCAATCGTCTTCTTTACCATTACTCAAAGCAGCTTTCAAAAAAGCAAAACCTTTTCTCTTATTTTCCAATGAATCAGAAACAAAAAGCAATACTTTCCTGTCTTTTGGCAAGCCTAATACCTCCCTGCAAAAGTTCTTGTCAAGAGGCTTAAATATATTTGTAGGAAAACCATTAGGGATATGCCTACTTCTATATTTTCCGAAAAGTTTACTATTCTGAGCCTCTCTCATCATCCACACAGATGGAGACACTATAAGCAAATCGCTTTTTGCTTGTGCAAGCATTTGTTGCTTGTATTCTTGCATTTTTTGTTCTTCGGCTTGTTCTTGCGGGGCATACACTCGCGGGATGGGCTTGCCGTTGCTGTCCATTCCTTGGAAACGCTCTGCATAGTGCTCTATTCCCAAAAAAGGATTTTGATCGTGAAGCGTCCACACAACTGGCTTAGTATTTTTTCTAAAAAATGATTTCCAATCCAAAAAATTAGCAACCCAATGCAAGTGAATAATATCAGCCTCTTGATACAAGGCACTTGTAGTTATATCGGTATTTGAAAAAGGATAGCTAATCAGCTCTAATCCTTCCCTATATTTCTCTAAAGCAATAGCACGCCGCTCATAATGCGGAATCCATGACAACAGCTTTAACTCTCGCCCTATTCTCAGTAGTTTATTTTTAATCTTTTTGTCCCACGAGGCTTCAGGCGGGTTGTATGCGTGAGTGGCTTCTATTTGCCTGGTGTTGTGTTTTAATAGTACTTTTGATTTTACACCTAAACTACGCAAACCCATATGTAAGCGCAAACAAGCATTGGCTGCTCCACCGGTATCGTAAGTATTGACATGAAGAATCTTCATTGTTGCATTGGTTTGTAAGCTTCCATGAATAAAGAGTCTGGCTTAAAAACCACGCCATTCTTTGTTTCCAATTCAAAACTATTCCATTCTGGTATATCACTATCAAAGGGATTTTTGAGCTGCACTTTGCAAAACCCACTCTGCTCTAATAGGCTTTTCAAAGAGTAACGATCATACATCCAGTAGTGTACCTCGCCACTTAGGCGAAACTTACCAATACGATAAGCCTCATAATTTTCAGGGCTGTAGATACTTTCTGTTTTAAAAAATACATTTCTTATTAACCGTTTCACTCCACTTAAAAAAGGTCTCCATAAAAGAGACAATTTTTTTTGTTCCACTTGCCTATCACGCTCGCCTTCCCGCTTTTTATGGCGTGCCAAAAAAGCCTGTCTGATGGCACGCCCTTCTTCTCCTATGCGCTCATATACGTATTCTTCATTGGGCAAATAATCCCGACAAAGATACTTTACCATCTCTCCACCCGATTCATTGCGCACAGTTTGGTCATACATTTCCAACATAATCCACTCATAGTTATACATCGCCTCCCTATCTCCCTGCCATGCTGCTTCCAGATGACGTAAATACTCTCGTACTATCTGCTCCAAGTCGGGAACAACCACGCGCAAAATACCACCGGTTTTCAGCACACGATAGCACTCACGAATAAAGCCGGCAGCTTCTTGTTTAGGGAAGTGCTCCAATACATGGGAATGATAAACCACATCAAAGTGATTATCGGGGAAAGGAATACCTTTTCGCAAGTCATAAGCCAACACACCCGGACCGGTTGAAACAAAATCTATATTAACCCAATCGGGATGATAACGATACCCACAGCCAAGGTTCAAATACTGATGCTTATACATTTTGTAAAATTACACTTTAGAGTATTCTGCAATCACTGTAAAGTTTTTGAGCGTAGGATACTGCCTCTCTATTTCATTCATAAACTTGCGGCGAAACAGTCGATAAAAAATTTTTCCCAAGATACCATACTTTTGGTATAAGGACTTAGCATACGTTCCATATAGATGGAAATCCATTGTCTTCTTATAATAGGCTTGATGATAAGGCTGAAGTGGCTCAAAATACATATTTTCTATTTTGAGGCTCCAAAAAGATGCCAAAGCCTGCAAAGAACGAGCATTCCACAACCCCATATGATGCGGTGGCATGTTGAGTACATTCATATCCAAGCTTAAAAAAGAATCGTTATTAGGTACACTGATAAAAAGCCTACCACCTGGTTTCAAAACACTCAATGAAGCATCAATAACCTCTCCGATATTAGCAATGTGCTCCATCACTTGAAAAGAGCAAACCACATCGTAAGTATGGATATGCTGCTGAGCATGCTCTTCAATGCTTTCAGGCAAGACCCTCACCCCCTTCCGTTGTGCTTCTTGCGCTGCCGTACGATTCAATTCTAAACCTGTTGTAGAGTGACCTTCCGACTGCATTCTACTTAAAAAGTCCCCTCGCGCACAACCAATTTCAAGAATTTTCAAATTATCTTTTTTCAGCGCCTCGATACACTCCTTTACTTTTTGATGCTCCCATTTCCATGGCATATAATACCAATCAAACTTCTGCAAATCTTCATAAAAGGAAGCATCTCCCAAAATATGGAAGGGATAGTAAAAGCGATAGCCGGTGTTTAAGCATTCATGAATATAGACTTGGTCTATTCCCCGAAAAAAACGCGCTACGTTTACGTTCAATGCATCCCGGTAAGTATGAACGATAAAATCAACATCTATAGCTTTCACGCGTTTACTTTTCCATCCCTTTCTAAGTGGATTGATGTCGTATTGTTTCATCGTAACAAAGTAGATTACATGGTAAACAAAGTCTTCAAATCCTATACTTCCAAAACCATCTCTCTTAGGATAATCAATCGCACCAAGCTACAAGTTGGTGCTATTTTTTTGAAAATATTGTTCACACGCACATCTTACAGCTTCTTAACGGGTATAGTTCTCATACTAAGAGGCACTATGAACAAGTGTAAGATAAAGAGGTAGCAGCTCGTGATAGATGGTGCCATCTTCTTGCTCATTTCTTTCTCTATATCGAAAAGTTAGAAAGGTAATAAATCGCCTTGCTCTTGTCTTATCAAATTATATGCAGTCTATGCATTTTTAAGCATTTTCCAAAAATCACCCATGTTCCAAGCGGCAATGCAGCCAATAATGCTCCACTGCCAGCAAGTACTTCCCCAAAAACCAAGCACCTACTGCCGACATCAAATGCCACAAGAAGTGGGTGCCCATAGGTAGCCACTCGATGGTTATTTTATCCAAAAGGCGGAAGCCTAAACTCAAAGATAAAAAGAAGGCAGCAATAGCCAAAGCACGCCATGCTATAAAACGTGTTTTTTGAAGTATGCCCCAAGCGGGCAACAACAAGAAAAGCCCTCGTATCAAATATTGCACATTCACATACCAGCTACCTTGCAATGCCCATCTGCTTGCCAACACGAGCAGCAAAAAGCCCCCCATGGTAAGCCACCATGTCTTTGTGTCTTGCAGATACACACGCCAAAAATACCCCGCCAATACAAGGTTAAGCAACAGGGCAGGCAACACATCCATCCACAGTAGCCACTCTGACACACGAAACGCATGAAAAAGTGTACTACCTACCCCATTGAGTAACAACAAGACAGAGCAACTCAACAAAACTGGTGCTTTTGTCAGGTTCTCTTTAATACACAAGAACCAATAAACGGCAGGCACACACAACGCCAGCGAAGAGAGCGCATTCCAAGGCTCTACCGGCAACTGACCGGCAGTAGCCATAAGAGTCTCCCGATATACCGGTCCGCCGTCTGCTATCACTTGAAGCAACATAGGCTTTTTCTCTCTTTTAATGAAAATGTATTAATATTGCAAATTCAATTTAGTATTTGTTAAATGAATCGCAAGCTATGATACAACGGATTCAATCTATATTTTTAGCATTGGCAGGCATCAGCATTTTGCTGCTTTTTTACATCCCCCTTTGGACCAAAGCCAGCCCACAAGGCGACCAAGAAGCGACGCTTTATTTGTGGAAGTTTGTGCATATAAAAGACGGAGAAGCAATAAGCCGCGAAACCATTTATTATTTTGTGCCCTTGGCGCTGGCGTCAGTGGCACTTTCCTTTGGCTCGCTATTTAGCTATACCAATCGCCTTAAGCAAATCCAACTCAATGCTATCAACTCATTGATATTGATGGTGTTTACCCTGTGGTCTGTGTATCACGTGGTCACCAACTATGAGAAACTGTTTCTGCCTGAGCAACGTGGTCATTATTACGGCTTCTTTGTAATCATTGCTGCCATGCTGTTTATCACCCTTGCCAATCGTTTTATTCGTCGCGATGAGAAGTTGGTACGCTCTGCTGACCGGCTTCGCTAAAAACACATCAACTACATTTGTTTTTTTATTTAACAATCTGTACTTTTGCAGCCGCATCATTACGATGCGGTTAAACTAAAAAGAAAGGGGGTGTTTAAGCAAATATGATTAGCGTAACTGTAAAAGAAAACGAATCTATCGACAAGGCGCTCAAGCGTTTCAAAAAGAAGCTTGACAAAGCAGGTGTATTGCGCGAATATCGTGCCCGCACTTTTTATGAAAAGCCTTCTGTAAAGAAAAAACGTGAGCTGGCACGTGCCATCTACCGTCAGAAAAAAGAACAAAGCGAAATGCAAGGCTAAGCATTGGTTTTGCCAGCAATCTATTGCTTTTCGCTTTAATTTTTTATATTGGGGTTATAAGCCAATCAAAGCTTGTAACCCCTTTTTTTTATGCATTTGATTGATAGGTTTTTACAATATCTGGAATACGAAAAACGCCGAAGCCCCCACACCATCGCTTCCTATGCACACGACTTAGCGCAGTTTCAAAATTACATAGAAGAAATATACGAAACTGGCGACCTCAGCCAAGTAGACCACAATGGTCTGCGCTCTTGGGTAGTGCGCCTTTCTGAACAAGGACTGAAGGCAACTTCCATCAACCGAAAGATAGCCACCCTCAAGTCTTTTTATAAATTTCTGTTGAAACAAGGCATTATCAAGGTAAATCCGGCGCTGCGCATCAAACCCATGAAAACGCCCAAGCGTACGCCCACTTTTGTGGAAGAAAGCACCATGCAAATGCTGCTCGACGAACTACCTTTCCCGGATACCTTTGCCGGCAAACGAGACCGCTTGGTGCTGGAACTCCTCTACCAAACCGGCATGCGTGAGTCTGAACTCATTCAACTGAAAGAGCAAGATATCGATTTCCAGCAAGGAACTCTCAAAGTAAGCGGTAAAGGCAACAAAGAACGCATCATCCCTCTCCAAAAGCCCTTGATGGATTTGCTTAAAAGTTATCTTGTTTTTAAGAAAAAGAAGTTTGAAAATTCACTTCCATATGTTATCTTAAGCAATAAAGGTCAGCAAGCCTACCCACTGCTTCTATACCGAATCGTACAACGATACTTAAGTATGGTCAACCACAGAGAGAAAAAGAGCCCACACGTTTTACGGCACACATTTGCCACTCACCTACTCAACCGTGGTGCCGACCTAAACGCCATCAAAGATATCCTGGGGCACAGTAGCCTCAGTGCTACCCAGATTTATACACACAACTCTTTGGAACGCCTCAAAGATATTTTTGAACAGGCGCATCCCAAAGCCTAACTTTTTTCAAATGCTATGTTTCACTCTTAAACAGTCAGACCTATGAAAGTCAACTTCCAATCCGTTCACTTCAAAGCCGACCAAAAGCTGTTGGACTTTGTACAGGAAAAACTCAACAAGCTGGACCGTTTTTACGACCGCATCGTAGATGGAGAGGTGATATTTCGCTTAGACAAAGGCGAGCACGGAAGAGAAAATAAAGTAGTAGAAATTAAACTCAATGCCCCGGGACATTCACTCTTTTCTAAAAGCATCAATACCAGTTTTGAAGCGGCTGCTGTAGAGGTGGTAGAAAATCTACGACGCCAGATATTGAAACTGAAAGAAAAAGAGACCAGCCATTAAAAAGCATACATTCCTATGTAGGAAAAACCACAAAGGCGGGCACACAAGCCCGCCTTCGCTTTTAGTTGTCTTTTTCAACCTTTGAGGCATTCTCATGCTTTTATATCAAGCAAGGCAGCTTGCACCTCTTGCCTGTCATCAAAAGGATGTTTTACGCCGGCTATTTCTTGATAAGTTTCATGCCCTTTTCCTGCTACCAACACAATATCGCCTGCTTGTGCCATTTGTATTGCTTCGCGTATGGCTGCCCGGCGGTCTTCTATCACCACTACTTTCTTTCTGTCGCTTATGCTCACTCCTTGCAGCATGTCTTGGATGATGTCCAAAGGCTGTTCATTGCGCGGATTATCAGAGGTAAAGACAGCATAATCACTCATGCGGGCAGCAATATCGCCCATCAAGGGGCGCTTGCCTTTGTCGCGATTTCCTCCACAGCCCACTACCGTGATGATGCGCTGTCCGGGCACACGCAAGCCTTCTATTGTCTGCAGCACATTGGCAAGGGCATCCGGGGTGTGGGCATAGTCCACAATGACTGTGATGTCTCCACCTTTAAAAGCCTCGAAACGTCCGGGCGCCCCTCTCAAGGCTGAAAGTGTCTCTACCACTGCTTCTATAGGCTCTCCTAACGCCGTAGCAGCCCCCACCACAGCGGTTAGATTGTAGGCATTGAAAGTACCAGTCAGACGGAACCACGCTTCTATTCCGTTGATTTCCATGTGCAACCCTTCAATCGTGTTTTCCAAGATGCGCCCTTTGAAGTCGGCAGGGCGCTTCAGCGCAAAATAGAGCCGACGGGCACGGCTGTTCTGCAGCATGTATTCCCCCCGTTTGTCATCTCTGTTGCTCAAAGCGAAGGCACTGGCTGGCAACTCATTGAAAAGACGTTGCTTGGCATGAATGTATGCCTCAAAAGTCTTGTGATAGTCTAAGTGGTCACGGCTGATGTTGGTAAAAACGCCTCCGGCAAACTGTAAGCCTGCTACTCGTCGTTGGTCTAAGGCATGTGAGCTTACTTCCATAAATACATGAGTGCAACCTGCCTGGTGCATCTCAGCCAGCAAAGACTGAATAGCAAGGGCATCGGGCGTGGTGTGTGTAGCTGGCAATTCTTTCTCTCCAATGCGGTTTACTACTGTTGAAATAAGCCCTGTACGATAGCCCATAGCCATGAACAGACGATACAGAAGCGTAGCGGTAGTGGTCTTGCCGTTGGTGCCGGTTATTCCTACTACTTTCAACTTTTCAGAAGGACGCCCGTAGTAGTTGGCTGCCAATATACCTAACGCTTCTGCCGAATTCTCCACCTGAATACAAGTAACAGAGGCATCGATGCCAGAAGGCATAGACTCACATACTACCGCCCGCGCCCCCGCTGCCAACGCCTGTTCTATATAGTGGTGCCCATCGGTTTGAGTGCCACGCACTGCTACAAACAGACTGCCGGGCAACACCTTTCTTGAGTCAAAGGTCAAAGACTCTACAGGCAGGTGCATATCACCTGCTGCCGATATTATCTTTACTCCATAGAGGAGTTCACTGAGTGTATGTGCCATGCTACTGCCTTCGTTTTTGTATTGAAACCGAAGGTAAAGTTATAGAAAAAAAGAATGAGGGCAGATATAACTCTGCCCTCACACAGTTCAATGCTTAGATTATTGCACAATCAACTTCAGCACGCTGTACTCGCCCTTTTCGTTCTCTACTCTAAGCACATAAATTCCTTGCTGAACGGTCACTGGCAGTTGAAGGCTTTCTGTTTTAGCGGCACGGCGTGTGTCGCTCCACAGCAGCTTACCGTCCATACCCCACAAACGTGTTTGAATGGTTTGTCCTGCGGCTTGTCCCGTATTCATACGAATCGTACCATTTTTTACGGGGTTGGGATACACCGCTATGCCCAATTGATTTACCTCTTCTACTCCCAAGGGGTCTTTCATCTCTATGACTACCACCTGCCCGCTTCTGTTTTTGTTCGATAGGTGGGCACATACCACCGAGTTATCAATATCTGCTTGGATGCTGCTCACGTTGCTCTTGCCTGAAAGATAAGTTTCGATGGTCTGCGCATTAGCATTGTAGTAAGATAACCCCCATACCATGTACCTACCTTTGGGTAAGCCAGTCCAATCAAAATCGCCGGTAGGCGCTACTGCCAGTATTTCATAAGGCGCTTCTGCGGTACTCAGCAAATAGGTGTAGCTGTAAGCTGTGCCGGGATTGCTGTTGGCAGCAGACGTACCCAAGTAATTGTGTTGAAAAGCGGGTAAGTCGCCCCCTAAGTATAGGCTGTTGCTTCCAGCAGGCGGAACAATATAACCTGCATTGGCACGACAAGCCGGCGGCACATCAAAGGCAGCAGTGCCATCGCTACGGCTGTTGCTACTGCCTTGTGAGGCACTCCAACCCAAGCCCCTGCGGGCAAATGCTTCCCATATGATTTGCTCGTGCGCCCCATTGTAGAGCACTTTGTCTGCTGCTAAGATTGCATCGCGTCCATCTACAAAACCGGGGTTGCAAGGCTGCATTTTGAGCGCTTCAACCACCAGTTTCAACACTTTATTGTTGCCTTTGTTGCCGTTAATCCAATCGGGGTCAAAGCCGTATAGGTCTATAAACTTCCAAGTCAAATCCCAAAGCATGGTTGCCCATACAAAACCTACCCCATGCGGCACGGAAAGTGCCGGACTCGGTAAGTTGGCATAAGTGAAAACGTTCACGCTCATGTTGGTGGTGTATGGTGCCGGGCGAATACCTAAACCAGTAGTAGGCTGCCCCAAAACAAAAGTGCCAATGCCTCGCGGGTCGGTAGCAGCGTCTCCGGCTTGCATAGTCAACATCAGGGCAAACCAGTCGCTCCATCCTTCGCCCATCTGTTCTTCATTGTTCAGACAGGAAGAGACGGCAGCCCCACCTGTCAAGCGGATAGAAATACCATGCCCATATTCATGCACAATGATGCCGTTGTCAAGGTCGCTGTCCAGTGCACGAGCGTCATAGCGTATGGTAGCTGTTACAGTTTGGTTGTTGCTTAAAGCTGCTTTGATGGCGTCAGCATCTGATTTTTTTATCATGACCACAGGGATAGTAATCGAGGCATCCTCCCCGCCCATGGTAAGTAATGCATCTTCGTAGTTGGCTATAATCACAGCCACAGCACCTGCGTTCTGGGCATTTTTTACCTTCGTAACGAAAGTACAAGCACCACGGTCAATCAGTACTATCTTGCCGCTTACACTGCCCACCAAAGGACTGCAGGCGTTTGTGGTGGTATCCACGCCGTCATTTGCAAGCACCACCTCGGCGGTAATAGGTGCCGTGAGGGTTTGCAGTTGTCTGCCAAACTGGGCGCGTGAGGTTTGTTTTTCCCCGGCAATAGAAGCAGGGGCGGTGATTTCTACATCATATACATTGCCTACCCACAAATACATTTGCATGCGGGGTTTGTTTCCATCGGGTGGGGTGGCAAAGTTAGCATTGTTGGTGCCTGAGCCATCTTGAGCTTCTGCATTCACGGCATCATTGCCTATCCCTCCCCGTCCATAGTTATTTTGCTGAAAGTTACCACTTACTTCGTCAAAGCCGTAATGATAAAAAACATCGTGTATGATATTGTTCCAATAGAAAAGGTTGGTAATCACAGCGTCTTGGAACAAGTCGGGACGCTGTTGTCCTACATCCAGAGGGAAGTCGAAATTCAAAGAAGCTCCTCCATTAGGGCTGTATCCCGGGACATTGTCTGCATTTGTATCTTCATAGGCATATACATTGTTGCCACGCGTAATGGTATATTCGGCACCGGGGGCACCGTTTACATCATGCCACCCGTAAGGCGAAGCAACGGGGTCTGCTGGGTCAATCACCACTGAACGCGCACCATGGTTGGGGCTTTCCAGAGGCAAGGCAAACACATTATAGCGGGCACCGTCAGCTTTTTTCTTTGTAATAGTAGAAGTCTCGTGTTTTCTTGGCAGCATGGCAGGGACATTGCTGTCTTCCAAACACAGGTCCCAGTGGTCGTGCGCCGCCCAATCGAAGCGCTGCACCATGTTGCCAGTAGAAGCATCCACCAGAACTTCCCACCAGTGCGTATCATCAGCAGAAGGCGCTGCACCTGCCCACACCATACGCAGGCTGCCGTCTTCCTCCTGCCACCAAAAGCGACGCAATGTGGTCTCTATATCTGTTTTTTCTTGGCGATAAACAATAGCTGCCCCATTGCCACGTGCCTGCTCACCGACTATGTTCCACCCAATGGGGGCGGCATCTGCATACTGCAATATTTTCGAAAAAGCAGCGGCAGCATCAAGGCTACCTTCTTTTGCAGCCTGGGCGGCTGTAATGTCACCCGGTGTGCCAGCAGCATGCACCAAAGTTCCTTTACGATAAACAGCCGTCACCAGCCTGTTGAATACAGGAATGCCGCGGTACATGCGGCGCAGATACCAATACTCTACATCCCCTTTTACAAAGTGGTGGGTCACTTCCCATTCCTGAGAAGTAGTAGCAATTCGGAAGTGCTTATTTAGCTGCTCAAGTCTTGCCTCGGGCAATTGCTGTGTAAGCCCCGAAAGTGAACAAAAGAGCAGAAACACAAATGATAACAGTATAGAGTTTCTCATGTATCTATTTCTTTAAAATGATGTTTGCCATGACAAAAATAAAATTTCAAATTCAATTGTTTCAAATTCACTATACACGAAATTCTTCAGGTAAGAAAATGCTGCGCCACAGAACAAATACAAAAAAACAAAATATTGTTATACAAGCCATAAGCAAGGCAAGGGGGGTAAAAAAGGCGTGATACCAAACAGGCGAAAAATAGGCAAAATACTGCTGAACCCAGCTTTTCTCTATGCTATATTGCACCCACCAGACCAAAGGCAGTGATAAGCCAGAAAAAGCAAAATAAATACTCATTTCCTGCCAAAGGAAATCATACACCGATGCCCCAAGCAAACGATAAATAGCCATACTACGCCGCCGCATGCCTATCCACTGACGCACAGCTATCCAAGCCGTCAGTAGAAATCCCGGCACCAGCGCTACCCACGCCAAACCCAAAAGCCGCAACAGCACGCGCTCATAATCATACTGGCGAAATACCAGCTCGCTCTGCTTCTCTACGACCACCGGCACGTTTGAAAGTTTTTGCATACATACTTTCCGGACCATGTCCAAGTCTTTTTTTTGCACTTCCCCATGCAGGCGTACCAAAATACTGCCTACCCGCCCTTCTCCTTTGAGCCATACCATAGGTGCTACGGGACGATGCAGACTCTCGAAGTGAAAGTTACGCAGCACTCCCACTACTTGTGCTGGCAAAGGCGTGCCAGTGCTGTCAGTAACAAAAGCCAGAGCCGCGCCACCAAGCTGCTTGTAAGCTTCTTCATTCAGCATCACACTTGTCCGTATGTTGTCTGTTTCTTTAAAATAGCGCCCCTGGCATAGTGTTACTCCCAGAGCTTGCGGAGCATTTTCCATGACCATCATACGCCCCCACAACAGGGGCTGCCATCCTGCATGCTTTTGCTCTTGTTTATATACAATTAGTTGGGGCAAAAGCAGGTCAGAGGGTACTTCCAGCACCCGCCCTACAGCACGCACCGGCGGCTGCTGCGCTAATATTTTCTGCAGTTCCTTTAATTGAGCAGCCTGCACCCCGTATTGAGGCAAACGTACTAATACCAAAGAAGGGGAATCGTATCCTAAGGAACGCCGCTCTACATAGTTAAGCTGCTGAATGAGCAAAGCCAGAATACCCCCTACCGCCAACAGTAGCAGGAGCTGCCCCCACAGAGGCAACCACAAAACGGCTGCCATGCGACGTAGCAAAAGCGGGCGTTGTTGCTGCCAAGACAAAAGCAGGGAATGCAAGTTTTGCCTTACTCCTATCCATAAGCTCAAAGCAGATGCCCCGACACACACCCACCCTATCCAAGGCATGGCAATCTGCCCAAAAGATGCAGTAGGCAGCATAAACCACCGCTCATAAGGCACCCATTCGTGCAGTACGCCGGTAAGTCCAAGCACGCCCCCCCAAGCTGCCAATACGTACAAAGCATAACGTCCATAAAGAAGCATAGGCATTTCGCCGGATACCCACCGCACAAACCACTCTTTGCGGCGTGCCATCCAGCGCATTCTAAGCCAAAGTGCATAGTAGAAGGCAGTAACCAAAAACAAAAACGAAGCGACTGCCAACACTGCTCGGGGTACAATCAAAGGCAGCGCATCTCCCATAGCCAGCTCCTGTTCGGGCGCTCCCCATGCTTTGAGATGCAAGCGCTCAATGGGTGTCAACTCAAACCGAAGAGCTTTATACTCCTCATAGTAGGCACGCAAAGAGTCGGTGATGCGCTCTTCCCAGTACTGTTTGGCAGCTTCAGATAACGGAACCCGCATCTTCACATATACATAGCGCCACGAGAGCTGTTGCCGGCGGGTAAGCGGCGCCTCCAGCAAAAGGGCATCTATTTGCAGATGGGTGCGATGCGGCAGCGGCAGTACGCCTTGGTAAGCATACGAAGCATCAAAAAAAAGAGCCGAAGTAGAACGTACATCAAGCGTGCCTCCCTCATCATGCAAGCCCAATGAGCGGGCGAGCGAGTCACTCAGCCATACAGCAGGCGTACCACTAAGCGAGCGCGTCTCTTCGGATAGGCTGAATACATCAAAGAAAGAAGGGTCGGAAAGAAACACATACTTGGAAAAATGATGCCTGTCTGCATAAGTCAGTATAGCGCCTTCGGTAGGCAGCAAGTAAGTACATGCTTCCAAAGAGTCATCGAAGAAAAACTGTAACCACTCGTTGCTGCCAGGCGGAGCCGCCGCCAAATAACGCCGCCCTTGGTCTGTATCGAAAGAAGCACTCAAGCGGTAAATACGGTCATAGCCCAAAAAATCATGCTCATATTGATGATGATATTGCCAGAAATATACCGCCGCCGTAAGCAACAAAAGGTGAAAAGCAAGCAAGAAGGAAGGCAACCACCAAGAAGCAGAAAACGGAAACACAAAAGACCCTATACGTATCATGCAACCAAAGCCCTTTACTAAAAATGGCACTCTACAAATTAACAACTTCCTTATATCTTTGCCTATTATAGCCTAACAGCAGCAAAAAAGAAATCTTTATGACAAGCATAGACAGAACTCAAGCCCCACCGGTTTACGAGATAGACCACATAGATATTCCTTTTCCTGAGAAAAAATACCTGTCCAATGGCATTCCTGTTTATTTGATTATTGACAAAAGCAGCGAACTTACTTATTTCCAGCTGATTGTAAAAGGCGGAAACAGCGCCGGCATGCACGCGGCACAAGCGCAACTCCACAGCCGCCTGCTGCTGGAAGGAAGCCGCGAATACAATGCCGAGCAAATCAATGAAATCATCGACTATCATGGTGCAGAAGTAGGCTACAGCAGCTATACCGCTTACAGCCTGCTGTCGGTGAGCGTACTTGAAGAATATCTTCCAGCATTGATTCCCATGCTGCGCGACGCACTGCTTTATCCCCGCTTCCCCGAAGAACGATTCGACCTCCAGAAAAAGCGCCTTAAACAAGCACTAATCAATGCCTTACAAAAAAACGACTATGTAGCGGCAAGAGCTTTCAAAAAAGCCGTATTGGGCGAAAAACACCCTTATACAGGTCTTACAGAAATAAATGAGCTAGAACAAACCGGCATCGAGCACCTGCAAGAATATCACGCGCAACAAATCCATGCCAGCAATATGACGGTAGTAGCCGCCGGTAGCAATGCCTCGTTCATCATGGAGCAGCTCGAAATGCTACTCGGTCATTTGCCTACAAAAACCCCTTTCCGTTACGAAGCCTTAGAAACGACAGAAACGCCTGTTTGTTGGCATCTGCCCGGACCTCAACAGCTGCAATCAAGCCTTTATGCAGGGCGCATCTTGCCCGAAACTAACCACCCCGACTACTACAAACTAATAGTTACCGACACCCTGCTGGGAGGATATTTCGGCTCTCGGCTCATGCAAAACCTGCGGGAAGACAAGGGATATACTTATGGCATCCACAGTTACATACAAGAACTGCCGGGCTTAAGTATCCACGTCATCACAACAGAAGTAGGCGCCACTCATACCCATGACGCCCTCAATGAAATACGCCGTGAGCTTGTACGCTTGGCAGAGACCCCGCCCCCCATAGAAGAAGTGCACACGGTGCAACTCAATCTTATCAGCCAGTTCATCAATAGCCTTTCGAACATGTTCCGGCGTGTAGATACTTTTAGCCGTCTGCTTAAACAAGGCGACACCTTCGACGCCCTGCCCCATTATATACAACACATACGGGAAGTAAGCCCCGAAGATATACAGCAAACGGCTGCCAATTATTTTCTGCCGGATATGCTTCACTGGATAAGCGTAGGACCTCATGCCCAAACACCAAAGTAGTAGGGCATTATTTTATAGAATGGCAACCCACGCAAATAATTGCTCAATATGATTTCTTTGCCAACTTTATCTATTCAGTCGCAGCAGTTTTGCTTTAAATGTCTGCTTTGGGTGCTTTTACCCAGCCTTTTGGCAGCCCAACACAGCGCTACCCCAGCTGTGCCCGCCGAGGTGCAGCTGATGGGCATGAGTATAAAGCTCGACCAAGAAGCCCAACAAAAGGTGCAACACGAAGTCAACAAACTATGGCAGAACCATAACGCTTTGATGAAACTGGCAAACAAGGCAGGCATGCACTTCCCTATCATCGAAGACATACTCTCCGAAGAGCAAGTACCCTCCGATTTAAAGTATCTGGCAGTACAAGAAAGCAGCCTCCGAGGGCACGCCGTCTCTTCGTCACAAGCCGTAGGCTATTGGCAAATGAAAGAAGCCGCAGCACGGGAAGTAGGCTTGCGCATCGATGAGCAAGTGGACGAGCGCATGCACTTGGTGCACGCCACACGAGGAGCCGCCCGTTACCTGAAAAAACACTACGCCTTGTATCGCAATTGGGCATATGCTGTCATTGCTTACTACACCGGTGCCTCTGGTGCAAAAGATTACACCGATGCCCTTTATTATGGAGCAACCAGCATGGAAATTAAAGGCAACGCCCATTGGTACCTGCTTCGCTTCATTGCGCACAAGATAGCTTTGGAAGAGGTTGTCAAAATTCAATTGCCCGACCCCATCTTGGCTGCTGTACCTTGGTCGCCTACACAAGCTGAACGGCAATGGGAGGAGATTGCTCCTTACTTTCAAACCGACCCCGCCGCCCTTGCTCAACATAACCCTTGGCTGAAACAAAATAGACTGCCTACCGACGATACCTACCTACTGATTATGCCCCTGCGCAATGAACAAATTGCACAAGTGAACATCAGCTATCCGCGCCTCGAAACGGCAGCTACGCCCACCCTCCCCACCGAAAGCCGCCTTACTTCCCGCAAGATGGTTACTATCAACGGCATGAGAGCTGTCATTGCAAACGCCCAAGACACTGCCGACTCGCTTGCCCGCTTGGGAGGCATCTCTGTTGAAGATTTTTACAAGTACAACGACCTGCCGGCAGGTGCTTCCATTCAAGCTGGGGTTCCTTACTTTTTTACCAAAAAACGAAAGAAAACAGAACAGCTGTATCACATAGTACAAAAGGGGGAAACCCTCTGGAGCATATCACAGCAGTATGGGGTGCGCTACAAAAAGCTACTGAAACGCAACCGGATGCAACAAGATGAATCTCTTCAAAAAGGGCGTGTCATCTGGCTGCGCTACAAACGCCCCCGTCATGTACCAATAGAAGTACGAGAGTAAAAAAAGCATCCGCACACTGCTTGCCAAAGAAAGATATATAATCACTGCTCTATGCAAAAGAGTTCACCCCCCTCTTTTGCTATTTCTTATTTTTTGTATTTTTGAAGCAGATAAACCAGTTAAACAACAAAAGCAATGAACAAAACGACTATCTGGATACTCACAAGCGTTTTATTTGTAGTTGCCTTCTTCCTTTCTTTTCAAATCTACAACACTGTGCGTAAACCTATAGAAGAAAAACGCAACATAGAACGCACCGAAGAAGTTATTATCAAGAAGCTAGAAGTCATACGTAAATTACAACAAGCCTACTATGCCAAATATGGCTGCTACGCTACCTCTTGGGAAAAACTGCTTAAGTTTGCATTGGAAGATTCACTCTATAACATATCCAAGCGTGAAGAAGACTTGGGCAATGACTCTGTAATTGTTACCTACGACACCTTGTCGGTGATGGCTGTGCGTGACTCTCTGCTCAAAGGGATGAGCAAGGAAGAAATCGCTCGCCTGCCCCTGCGTCCGACTATTCAAGAGGTAACAGGCTACGTTCCGGACGAAGAAACAACAGCTACCAATCAAGCAGCCAAAGCCGATAGCTTCTTTCTCTACGTAGGTCAAACCGAAAACTTCGGCAACATCATTTGCTTGATATACGTGGCAGACCCCAATCCTGAAAACCCCACACGTAAAAAAGGTACAAAACCGGTCTTGGCTTTTGGTTCACAAAGCGAGTTGACCACCAAAGGTACTTGGGAATTCTAAAACCAAAGCAATCATAACTCCCTGCCCCTTCACTTGGAAGGGGCTTACTTATTTGTTATTATGCTATTTGCTTATTATCTTTTTCCATAAAAAAGCATCCATGATTTTCGACAAACCAGCTCACAAAATACAAGATGCAGAATTAGACATCAACCGGCTGTCAGAATATACACTATCTATCATGGTGAGCCGGCGTACTATACGCTTTTGCGCTGTCGATGTCCATAAGTCGAGATGCCTGTTATTGGAAGACTACCGGGGCTCAAACATTTACACAGAGGACGAACTGCTCAAAGCGATTCAAGAACTCTACGAAAGGCACAACTTATTAAAAGCTGGCTACTGGGCGAAAGTGCAGCTGGCATTTCGTGCCACTCCTTTCACATGGGTTCCTGCCGGATTATTCGATATGTATCGCTGCGACGAATACCTTCAGCATGCTATCGATACCGAAGCTCTTCTGGAAAATGATACCACACGTTTTGCAGAATCTAACGCATTGGGGGCATTTTGTATCTTCAAAGCCTCCAGTGACGTAGCCAGCTATCTGCAAAATAACTACCTGAACCAAAGTGTAAGCATCTATCATCAAGCTCATGTATTTGCAGAAGCCATCATGCGCGATACAGCCTTAGGCAATTTGCCCGAAAACGGCTTGCATGTGTACGGTGAAACCAAGTACTTGCTCATCATAGCCGTCAAGGGAGGGCAAGTAAAGCTTATCAATCAGTTTCCGATATTTACGCCTGAGGATTTCGTGTATTTCACCCTCTTTGCCTTAGACGAACTACAAATGCCCCCCCACGGAACGCCCATCCTCCTGTATGGCGAGATAAGCCCCTCTGCCAAGTCGATAGAGATATTACGCAAATACGTCAAAGATTTGCGTTTCAGTGGGCGCCCGCCTCATCTGCTCTTCAGCTATCAATTCGAAGAAGTGCTTGACCATCGTTATTACGATTTGCTCAATATGCACCTTCTGGATTAAACAGCTGCTATACCGTAGAAGAAAAGAGATGCTCTTTCTGCTGCTTGCGGTGTAAGCGCAAGTCAAAAGCCATACATATGTTCCGAATGAAGGGCTTCCCGCTTGGCTTCACTTCTATGGTTGTCCTATGAGCATCATGTAGCTTTATTTCTACTAAGCCATCGGCAAGAAGCGGCTGCATTGCCTCCATGATGGTGTGGCTATCGGCTTCTCCCAGCGCTTCTTTGTCTATGATAGTGCGGTAGCGGCACATTAAGTCCAAAATGTTTTGCCTAATCAACAAGTCTTTTGCCGTCAGCCGATGACCACGCACTATAGGCAGGTTGCCTGCCTCCACTGCCTTTTTGTAATCTTCTACTTTCTTTTCATTTTGAGCAAAAGCCCCCCAAGCATCTCCAATAGAAGAAGCTCCCAAGCCTATCAATAAACGCGTGTCTACTGCTGTATAACCCATAAAGTTGCGATGCAGCTGCCCGCTTTCGTAGGCTTTGAATAGCGCATCGTGAGGCAGCGCAAAGTGGTCCATGCCTATGTCGTGATAGCCGGCTTCCGCTAAGCGCTGCTTTCCAAACTCATAAAATGACAATTTTTCTTCTGGCGAAGGCAGCCACTGCTCGAAGCTTCGTTGCGAGGGCATCATCCAAGGTACATGGGCATAGGCATACCAAGCGATGCGGTCGGGCTTCAGCTGTTCTACTTGTTCAATGGTGCGCGCAATCGAATGCAAAGTCTGCTTGGGCAAGCCGTAAATCAAATCGAAGTTAATGGATTCATAACCGATGCCTCGGGCTTGCTGTACTACCTTTTCCACTTGTTCATAGGACTGTATGCGGTGGATTGTCTTTTGTACTTCCGCCTCGAAGTCCTGAATGCCTAAACTCAAACGTCGAAATCCCAAAGCATACAGCTCAAGCAGATGTTCAAGCGTGGTGCTGGCAGGGTGCGCCTCAAAGCTCAATACGGCATCGGGCATCAAGCGGGTAGAAGATAAGATGCCCTCGATGAGCATGCGCAAATGAGCAGGGCTAAAGAACGTGGGCGTGCCGCCTCCCAAATGTATTTCCCTTACTTTCGGGGTTGATTGAAACAAATCTACATACAACGCCCATTCTTTGAGCAGTGCCTCTATGTAAGGGCGCTCTACCCTGTGATTTTTGGTAATGCGTTTGTTGCACCCACAGTAAGTACACAGGCTTTCGCAATAAGGCAAGTGAATATAGATGCTTATGCCCCGTTTTTCATTTTCTTCAAGGAAGCGCTGTCCTACTGCCTCTTTCCACTGCGTTTTATTCAAGTTGTTCTCCCAAAAAGGCACAGTAGGATAGCTCGTATAACGAGGTCCGGGAACAGCATATTTGCGAATCAGTGAAGAAGCTACTTGTGTCATAAGACTTACTACGCAATGACTCATTAGTAAAAGCAAAAAAAGAAATTAGCTCATAGGCATACAATGATATTGCTCATCATTCATTAGTTTTGCTGCAAAACTCATTTGCTATGATAAACATCCGGATAGGTCAAGGCTATGACGTTCACCGCCTGAAGGAAGGCTACCCTTTGATGATTGGTGGTATTGAAGTACCTCACCACGTAGGCTCTGAGGGGCACTCCGATGCCGATGTACTCATTCATGCCATTTGTGATGCACTGCTGGGCGCCGCCGCTTTGGGTGATATAGGCACGCATTTTCCTGATACTGACCCCGCTTACAAAGGTATAGACAGCAAAAAGCTATTGAAAGTTGTAGTAGAGCTTTTACAAAACGAAGGCTACGCCATTGGCAATGTGGACGCTACCGTATGCCTGCAACGCCCCAAGATAAAACCGTATATTCCTGCTATGCGCGAGTGTCTGGCACAAGTCATGGGTATAGACATATCGCAGGTGTCTGTGAAAGCAACAACTACCGAAAAACTGGGCTTCGTCGGACGCGAAGAGGGTATCAGTGCCTTGGCAGTAGCACTCATACATAAAAAACAAGCATGATTGAAGCACATGACCTGAGCATTGGTTACAATAAAAAAAATGTTCTTTTTAAAGGGCTTCGTTTTCAATTGCCCAAAGGCAAACTAATAGGACTCATCTCGCCCAATGGTGGCGGTAAATCTACACTCATCAAGACGTTGGGGGGCTTACTGCCGCCGCTTGCTGGTGAAATTAGCATACAGGGGCGCCCACTCAGCAGTATGCATGCCCGTGAACGCGCCCGCTACATCAGCATTATATTGACCCATCACCCTTCTACGCCCTACTTGCGTGTATGGGAGCTGGTGAGCTTCGGTTTGTACCCTCACTCCTCCTTCATGGATATGTGGCAGCTTTCGTCTCATCAGCGCAGCCAAATAGAGCGTGCCTTGGCTCAGTGTGGAGCGCTCTCGCTCAAAGACAAGTATTTCGAGCAGTTGAGCGACGGGCAACAACAAAAGGTGATGCTTGCCCGCACCTTAGTACAGGCTACCCCTTTCATCCTTCTAGACGAGCCCACTACCTACTTGGACTTGCCCGCTCGCCATAGCTTACTCAAGCTATTGAAAGAACTTTGCAGGCAACAGCAAAAAGGTATTTTGTTTTCTACCCATGAGCTATCTATGGCTATGCAGTTTTGTGATGTTTTGTGGCTGCTTCTGCCCGACGGACGCTTGGTCAGCGGCATAGCCGAAGAACTGGGCGCTCATGGCTATTTCGATATGCTCTTTGCAGAATCAGGGCAGCAGCTTGACCCGATTGGCATGCGCTATATTCCGCAAGCAGCATGCGGCACTTACTTTCTACACGGCAGCGAGCACCCCTACAAAGCATGGACCCGCCACCTGCTGGAGCGCTTGGGTTGGCAGGCTGCTACTTCTCCGTCAGGTGCTGACATACAAATTTACTGCTCGACCGACAGTTGCTGGCAAATAGAAACGCGCGAAAAACGTACACAGTATTACGACTGGCTTTCACTCCACGAAGCACTCAAGAACATGGGTTGCAGCACTCACTAAAAGTAAAGCCAATGCCATTGCCACCCATGCCGCTCATCCCAAGCCAGTGCCGGTGCCGGGATTTTTATCATGTTCAAAAAACGAAACGCAGTACGCAACCAAGGCTTTGAAGTAGGCACACGACTCCACTCCATGTCTATACTAAAATACAATTGGGCATATGGACGGAAGCCTGCTCGCAGGTTCTCCTCCCTGCGGGCATATACCATTTCTTCGGCACCATAGCCCGCCGCTAAGGTTATGGGCAAAGGCAAAGGGCGACGCAAAAACACAGCCTGCCAATCAAACGAAAGCCAATAGGTTTGTCCATTGTAGTCTTTCAACCATTGCTCACTTATGCTGTTGCCTAAGACCTCCGGACGCAAGGCAGCATAAGGCGAAGGGTGAAATGAATATTTTGGACGTACAACGACCTGCCCCTGTCTGCTTTGCAGCCAATAAAGGAATGCGCCGGACAAGTTAGCCCCCGCATCTGCCCACGAGAAACCGTATGCCGGTGAGAAGCCATCCAGTATTTCTATAGGCAACATGGCTGCCCAAGAAAGCAAAGCTGACCTATTACGGACTTCTTGCGGAGAATAGCACAACTGCCGCAAAGCTACTGCTGCATTTTCTGCCAAGTAAAAAGCTGTAAAGGCGTGCCCAGCTTTATCCATGCCCATCCACTGGGGAGCATCGTTGAAGAAGGAAAAGCCTACCATGCCTTGCTGCCTATACCATGCATAACCCAAAGTACTCATGCCGGCAGCATAGCCCCCGCCAGCAAGTAATAAAAAAGTCTTTCGTCTTTTTGCGCAGCTATCCGGCAGGCTTGCTGCTTTTTGTGCAAAAACAAGATGAGGTATCACTAAAAAAAGAAGCAGGCGATAAAGCATAAGCAGAAGGTGTAAAGAAAAAACTGAATCACGAAAGCCACGGCAATGCCGGTTTGAATAGTCCGCAAAATCTGAGTAATATTGCATAAATTTTGCTCGTATGCAAGTGCACAATTTAGAATCTTCCATCCCAACTTCCCGTTCGACAACTGACATGGCGCGTGCCCGCCGGGCAGTCCGTTTACGCAAAGCGTGGCGCCGTGAACGTATCTTCATCTTGGTATGCGTTCTGTTATTTGCCTTGGCTTATGTGTTGCATCCTCATCCTGTAGCCGCCGCATGGTTCGGCTTTTTTATTGCTGCCTATTCTGCTGTTGCCAATGATAGCATACAAACCATAGGAACATTCATTGCCTCTAATAAAGAACGCCCCTGGTGGATACTTTGGCTTTACATAGGGGGGATTTTTTTGATTACCATGACCATAGGCTGGCTCATTTATGATGGCGACGTGTCTTATCAACGCTTAATGTCGGTAGATAAGAAAACAGGCGAGTTGTTGTTTCCACAGCCCACAGCTTTCTCTTTCGTTCAACTGGCAGCCCCTATCTTCTTGCTTATACTCACACGCATGAAAATGCCAGTATCGACTACCTTCTTGCTGCTGAGTGCCTTTACCGCCAGCAGTTCGGGCATCAGCGAAGTGTTTATTAAGAGTGTGGGCGGTTATCTGCTGGCTTTTGGCATTGCCATTGTCGTGTGGATGGTCATCCACCGCCAAACTAAGAAGTGGTTCACAGGGCACCCACATCCAGTATGGGTGGTGGCGCAATGGCTCACCAGCGGTGCGCTTTGGGCTGTATGGCTCATGCAGGATGCCGCCAATATAGCGGTGTATTTGCCGAGACACTTAAACTTTAGCGAGTTTTTATTGTTTGCCGGAATTATCTTCGGAGGGTTAGGCTTGTTGTTCTACCTGCGCGGCGACCGCATCCAAGAGATTGTAGATGAAAAAACAGAAATAGCCGATACACGTGCTGCCACTTTGGTTGACTTGGTTTATGCCGGCATTTTGTTGTACAAACTTACGGCAAGCACCATACCCATGAGTACGACTTGGGTATTCTTGGGTCTGTTGGCAGGTCGTGAACTTGCTATCAAGATTTCGGAGAAAAAAACTCTGGCAAAGACATGGAAACTCATCGGCAAAGATTTACTTTTTGCCTTTATAGGATTGTTCGTTTCTTTGATTATTGCCATGATAGTCAATTCAAGTTTGTGGGCAGAAGTCAAAACATTTTTTTAAAAAGCAAAGCCTAAGTATATTTTAAAATTTTTCCGCGCAGCGTAGATGTTCAAAATAGAGCATCTACGTTTTTTATCGATGAAAGGGAAAACCTATGATTGATTTTCTATTAAGCGTAAGCCTTACTGCCTGCTTGTTTCTTATATTTAAAGCTTTTGAAAAGCAGAGGGTACACCTGCTGGGTGGTATTGTGGTCAATTATTGGGTGTGCACGCTCAGCGGCATTCTCTTGTTGCCAGATGTCAGCATGCCTGCATCAACAGAAGTGCTGTTGCCATGGCTTCCTTTTGCTCTTTTTTTGGGCTTTTGCTTCATCTCCACCTTTTATATGATGGCTTACAGTACCCAAAAGGTAGGGGTAAGTGCGGCTTCGGTAGCGTCCAAGCTATCATTGGTTATCCCCGTGATTTTCAGCCTACTGTTTTTGTCAATTGAACAACGCAAACAATGGGACGCATTCAACATCGCGGGCATGTTCCTAGTCTTTGTTGCGATTGTACTCAGCTCGCTGCGCCCGCGCTACACTCCCCAAAGTGTAGAGTGGCGTGGGCTGGCATTGTTGTTTGCTGTTTTCTTTATGAGTGGTACCATCGACACCACACTCAATTATGTGAATGCTCATAAATTGAACGCCCAAACACAGCCGCTTTTTACCATAGGGGTATTTGCAACCGCCGGCATCCTTGGCTTACTGGTTGTACAATACAAACAGTGGACACAAAAAGAGCGTGTCATCGGGATGCGTGAGCTCATCGGGGGCATTGTATTGGGGCTTCCCAATATTTTCTCGCTTTATTTCATGCTCCGTAGCTTGGATTTCTTCAAGCAAGACGGTGCTTTTATGTTTCCTATTTTCAATATATTGGTTATCTTGCTATCTACGGCGGGCAGCGTCCTCTTCTTTCGAGAAAGGCTATCCATTGTCAATCAATCGGGTATATTCATCTCTTTACTTGCGCTCTTTTTGCTGGCTTATCAGGAATTACTAAGTGTTTTTGCATGAAACAAACAAGAAGAATCTGTATATGGCTTGTTCTCTGGCTTCCATTCATAGGACAAACCCAATCTTTTTCTCCTTCTATTCCTTTGGAATGTTTGCTACTAGAACACTGGAACACTGACAAGGGGCTTCCCTCTTCTCATACTTCGCGTGTGGTGCAGTCAGAAGAAGGGTTCTTATGGATAAGCAGCTACGACGGTCTTTCACGCTTCGACGGGGAGCGGTTTGATGTGTTTAACAAAAAAAATATCCCTGAGCTACGCTCAAACATTGTCAATGCGATAGCTGCCGGCATGGGCTACCTATGGATTGGCACCAACGAAGATGGGCTTTATTCCTACAAAAACGGTCAATTTGTTTATCACGGACTCAGAGGCAGGCGCATCACGGCTATTCATTATCACAATCAAAAAGTTTATATAGGTACCCAAAACGGACAGCTATCTGTCTTTAACATAAAACAAGAGACCTTTTCCTTAGATACCTCTTTTGCAGACGGCAATGGAGCTATTTACGGTATATTGGTTGACAGTAACCAAAACCTATGGGTAAGCCAAAACGGGCAAGGCGTGTGGTGCAAAAGTCGCGATAGATGGCAACACTATACCGAGAAGGAAGGGCTTCCTACCAATCTCACCCTACGACTCTATGAGACCGGCGACGGACGCATTTGGTGTGGCAGTACGCAAGGCATTGCCTACTGGAATGGACAACAGTTCCAACCACTTCCGTTAGGCAGCAGTTGTATAGTGCACGCCGTCGTGGAAGACGATGCCGGCAACCTTTGGTTTGGCACCTCTGTAGGCTTGTTTCGTCAGCGTACCCACACCGGCAAAATAGAGCTCTTCTCTTTCAAAGACAAAAACCCTTTGCTTAATATTACGGACCTTTGCTACGACAGAGAAGGCAGCCTATGGATAAGCACCTATCGCGATGGGCTCTTCCGTTTGAGAGAACCCAAGTTCATTACCTACACCCAAGAAAATGGGTTCAGCCAAGAAGGGGCAGGCGCTGTATGTGCGCTTGCCGATGGCAGCATATTGGCAGGTAGCAACGACGGCAAACTGTATCTCATTAAAGACTTAAAGGTAAAGCCTTTCCCTACACGCACACCCTTGCCACACCTGCGTATTTTTCATCTTCTCCAAGACAGCCAAAAGCGCATCTTCGTAGCCACATTTTATGGCTTGCTTGTTATCCACCCGAATGGAGTCGAACAATTTCTAGACAAAAAGACCGGGCTTTCGGACAACGCCGTACGTATGTTGATGGAGGACCGTCAAGGCAACTTATGGGTAGGTACCCGCTGGGGAGGCATCACCGTCTTGGACCCCCAGCTGCGCCCCATACGGCGCATCAACCGACAAGAAGGCGCTCTCCCCTCCAACTTCATCATGAGCCTTGAACAAGCCCCCAACGGCGACATTTTTATAGGCACCAACGACTCAGGACTGGTAATCCTACACCCGGACAACAGCCTGCAAATACTCACTACTGACCAAGGACTGGGTAGTAACACGGTCTTCAGTACCTTACTGGAAGGCGACCGCCACCTGTGGGTATGCACCACCGGCGGACTCAGCTATGTGAACCTTCAAAATGCCAAGGTCAAAAATTATTCATCACGCGAGGGCTTGCCTCACGACAGTCCTTTCGACATAGCCATAGACGCCAACAAAAAAGTATGGTTATTTACAGCAAAAGGCATCGTGCAAGGTAATTACCGCAAGCTACTTGAATATATGAACACAGGCTCTGGCGCTCTCTCTTGGCAGATTTATTACAAAGACGACGGCATAAAAACAGATGAATGCACAGGAGCAGCCCATAGCCTTCGTGCGCCCGACGGCAGCCTATGGGTACCCGCTCATGAAGGTTTGATACATATTGAAGCAAGCAATATACCTACACTTAAAGTGCCGCCTTTGATGCATATCACAGAAATAGAAGTGGATGGAAAGTCGTGGCTTCCCAACGAACAACAACCCATAGAACTTGCCCCCAATCCCCAAAGAATCACTTTGTATTTCACTGCCTGTTCATTTGTAGCCCCGCAAAAAATCACTTTCAAATACCGCCTGCAAGGCTTTGATGAGGAGTGGCAGTTACAAAACCATCCACGCATGGTAAGCTATACCAATCTACCGCCGGGCAACTACCGCTTAGAGGTGTATGCTGCCAATGCCGACGGACAATGGAGCCTCCAAGCCGCTACTGTTTCGTTTCGTATCCAAGCTGCCTTCTACGAAACCATCTGGTTTTATATTGCCATCCCACTTGCCTTTGTTTTCTTCGTAGGCGGATTTTACGCCTGGCGCATTCAAAACATAGAACGGCAAAAAGAAGAACTGCAAGAGATAGTAAGGCAACGCACTGCTGCTCTCGAAGACGAACTGAACACCACCTTGTCCAGCATTCAGTATGCACGCCTGTTGCAGGAGTCGTCCTTGCCTGACGTGAACACCGTCCGCCAGCACTTCCCCGACTTATGGCGCTTCCATCAACCCAAAAATATCATCTCGGGCGACTTCTACTGGTTTTCGGACGTAGCAACGCTGCCTACGCTGGCAGTAGCCGACTGCACCGGACATGGGGTCCCCGGTGCTTTCATGAGCATCATCGGGCAGTTTCTACTCAACGAAGTGCTCAACCTTACAAAAGCACACCCCCTACCCTGTACCATGAAAGCATTGCACGACGGCTTATCATCTATCATAGAAAAAAATGGACTGCAAGACGGCATGGAAATAGGCATCTGCCAATGGGATGTTTCCCGTAAAATACTTTATTTTTCCGGCGCGCGCCATCACCTCATAGCTGTCAATAGCCGAGGCTTGCATGTATATAAAGGCGCTGCGGTGGCTATCAGCGCACTCTGGAGTCAAACCGTGGAAGAAGAAGAATTTCCGCTCTATGCCATCAACATAGACGAGCCCACTTGGTTCTATCTTTTTTCTGACGGCTATAAAGACCAGTTTGGCAGTCCTACGGGGCGAAAGCTCGGTGCAAGGTCCTTTTATGCTTTGTTGCAACGTATTGCCCGCCTCAGCCCCGAAGCCCAACAAAAGCAAATTGAAGAATTCTTTTTCAACTGGAAGCGTGAGCGCCCCCAAGTAGATGACGTATTGGTGGTAGGCTTCCGTTTAACTCCATAAAAAGGATTGGTCAAAGATTATGGTAAATACAGACACTTACCGCACCTTGGCGCGTCCGGGCGAAGGCGTCTATCGAGAAAAAGGAAGTAAGTTTTTGGGCTTTGCCTATCCGGTAAACTCCGAAGCCGAAGTAAAAGCATACATAGAAGCTATTAAAAAGCAATATCATGATGCAAGGCATCATTGCTATGCCTATGTACTGGATGCTGCTGTCGAGCCCTTCATGCGCGCCAATGATGATGGAGAGCCTGCTCACTCTGCAGGTACTCCCATACTCAATCAAATACGCTCACTGGAGTTGCTCAATGTGCTAGTAATAGTTGTCCGTTATTTTGGAGGCATCAAGCTGGGCGTGCCCGGACTCATTCATGCTTATCGAACAGCTGCCCAAGCAGCTCTTGTCGATGGCGGTATAACAGAGCGCCTGCGAGAAGTTTTCTTTACCATAGAATACGATTATCAAGAGACGTCACAGGTCATGCGGCTACTCAATCAACTACATGCCCGCCTTGTTGAACAAGACTTTCAAAGTCGCTGCAGGGCGCGTATAGCCGTACCGCTTTCCCGTCAGGTAGAAGCCAGCGCACAGCTGCAAGCTTGGCTTGTCAGTTAGAAAGCAGAAAGCGGTCTGTCAATATCATCAACTGAGCTAAGGGCAGGTATCCAAAAGAAGCAAACATCAATTGCAAGGCACTCTTGCGGTCTGTGCGGCGCCATAGTCTGAGAGCCTTGCTCCAAAACCACAAACCCAGCAAGCCAAGCATACAGGTAGTAGCCACATGAAGCAAGCCATAATACCACAATGCCCATGGTAAGAAAACAATCAAAGCAGTTACCCACATGATATAGCGCGCCGTATCGCGGGTGCATTGCCCACCGCGTGGCAGCAAACGATACCCCACCCGCTTGTAGTCCTCGTCTGCCACCCAAGCAATAGCCCAAAAATGAGGCATCTGCCAAACAAACTGCAAAATAAACAACAGCATGGCAGCCATAGTAAAGCGCCCTTCATAAGCAAGCACACCCAGCAAAGGCGGCAGTGCCCCGGGAATAGCGCCTATCCATACGGCTATTTCACCTGCCCGCTTCAAGGGAGTGTATAAAATAGCATATGCCAATAATGACAACAAAGCGACATAGGCAGTCAAGGGATTGGTAAACGACAACAAAAGCAAATACCCTAACGCCCCCACTATCAGCGCAAAACTAAGTGCCGCATCGGTCGATACTTCTCTGGCTGCCAAAGGGCGGTTCTGTGTGCGCTTCATGCGGGCGTCTATGTCTTGTTCAATCACTTGGTTGATAATCACCGACGCACCGGTAATAAAAAATCCCCCTATGCAAAGCGCAAACAAAGTATGCCATTGCCACCCTTCCCGGGCTGCGAAAAAATAGCCGAAAGCCGAAGAAAAGATAACCAAAAACGAAAGGCGAGGCTTCAATAAACGCCAATAAGGCGATAGTCTCGCCCTCCAATTTACTTTACTTTCGGTTGCCGCATTCATAGACGTAAATTTAAAATAAAGCTCAGGCAGTCTTGGATGTTTTCCATAACAAACTTACAGCTGCAAAGCCCCAAGCCCATGCTACAATCGCCACAAGCAAATGTAAAGGCTGCCAATAAAAAGGCATGGCATTCCAAGCCAAGCTCATGCCCATTCCCGCCTCCCATGCAAGCAAAGCCGGAATACCTGCCGCTGCTTTCTTTAAAAACAAGGGTGAAGGTGCCATAAAAGTCAAAGCTGCCACTACACAAGCCGTCAGCACTACCCCTATCGACAGCAAACGATGCAGCGGGAGTACTTCCTGCAAGCCCTCCACCCAATAGGCACGAGCAGAAGCACCCATTTGCTGTGCTACCACATCCACAACTTCACGCACACCAGTTCCTTCTATTATTTGCCAAGTAAGTAAGAGCAAGAAGAAAGCATAAGCAGCTGAGAGCCCCCATGACCTACCGGCTGTCATCTTCTGCTCGGATGCCTCTATGCCTATGAACGTCTTCACGTCTGCCCACACCCAGAGCATCCAAGCTATCAAAGCCATAGCAAGCAACATATGAAACGTAATCATTCCCGGTAATAAGTTGGTAGAGACCACAATAGAGCCTATCCATGCCTGAAAAAGCAGCAGCACCAGTGCTCCCACACATTGCCAAAACCAGCGCTTGCGTACTTTTCGCAGACGAAACGCCCACACGGTGGTCAGCAACATCACCAAGCCCGACAGTGCCCCCACCAAACGGTTAATGTATTCAGTCCATGTTTTGGCGGCATTAAAAGGCTGCTCCACATAAACCGAAGGGTCATGCAAGATGCGAGCTGCTAACTCTTCTTTACCCAGCCAATGCAAATAACGGGCAAAACGTTCGTTTTTCTCTTTGCGCTTGGCAGCATACAACTCACGATAATTCTGCGGCAGCTCATCAGCAGAAGTAGGCGGTACATATTGCCCGAAGCACTTAGGCCAATCGGGGCACCCCATACCGGCACCCACACTACGCACAACACCCCCTGCCAATACCACCAAAAAGAAGGCTATCACACATGCCATGACAGCCACGGCAAAAGCCCGTAGGTGAGAAATCTGTATATCACTCATGCGCAATCAATATACGATGGTTTTACAATTATGCTGAAAATGTACCAATGATAGAAGCGAAAAGGGCTACCAAAGGCAGCCCTTTTGCATTATGTCAACACACGAATTATGCCTTTGCTTTCTCCAAAGTAGTATCCTCCGGAATCATGAAATCCTTCTCAAATGCCACTTGTTCGTTTTCATGAGGCAAGTTGGAGTTCGGAGTGAAGGCATAAGGCACAGTCTGAGGGATGAAATCGCCAAAGCCGTCTTTTTCAGCATTTGGTTTGCTGTAATCATAGGGCCAGCGATACACATAAGGAATTTGACCGGGCCAGTTGCCATGACCGGGCTCAATCGGGGTAGTCCACTCCAAAGTATTAGAGCCCCACGGATTGGCAGGTGCTCTTCTGCCTCTGAACATAGAATAGAAGAAGTTGAAAGCGAAAATCAGCTGTGCCGAGAAAGTGATGATGGCAGCTACGCTGATGAAACTGTTCAAGTCAGCAAAGATGTTGAAAGCGTCGAAAGAAGTAAAGGTATAATAACGACGCGGGAAGCCGGCAATCCCTAAATAGTGCATGGGGAAGAAGACCAAATACACCCCAATAAAGGTCATCCAGAAGTGAATGTAGCCCAAGCGCTCATCCATCATACGCCCAAACATCTTGGGGAACCAGTGATAAACCCCTGCCATCATGCCAAAGAAAGAAGCACTACCCATTACTAAGTGGAAGTGAGCCACCACAAAGTAGGTATCGTGCAGCTGAATATCCAGCGCATTGTTACCCAACACAATGCCTGTTACCCCACCAGAGATAAACAAAGAAACCAAACCGATGGAGAAGAGCATTGCCGGTGTAAAACGGATGCTACCCCGCCACAAAGTAGTAATATAGTTAAACGCCTTTACAGCTGAAGGAATGGCAATAATTAAGGTAAGGAACATAAAGATAGTTCCCAAGAAGGGATTCATACCCGATACGAACATGTGGTGTGCCCACACAACAAACGACAAAACAGCAATGCCCAACATAGACCCAATCATGGCACGATAGCCAAAGATGGGCTTGCGTGAGTTGGTAGCCACAATTTCGGAAGTAATACCTAAAGCAGGCAGCAATACAATGTACACCTCGGGGTGCCCTAAGAACCAGAACAAGTGCTGATACAAGATGGCACTACCACCGGTATGGTGCAAAGCTTCACCGTTGATGAATATATCAGACAGATAAAAGCTGGTACCAAAGCTGCGGTCGAAAATCAACAACAAAGCTGCCGACAACAACACAGGGAACGACAGCAGACCAATAATAGCTGTAATGAAGAAAGCCCAAATAGTCAACGGTAAACGCGAGAAGGACATTCCCTTCGTACGCATGTTAATAACGGTAGCGATGTAGTTGATACCCCCCAAGAGTGTAGAAACAATAAAGAGTGCCATGGCAATCAGCCAGTAAGTCATGCCATCACCCGAGCCAGGCGATGCCTGCTTCAAAGCACTCAAAGGCGGATATACAACCCATCCTCCTTCGGCAGGTCCTGTTTCCAAAAATAGTGATTTGAACATGATCACACTGGCAAGGAAAAAGAACCAGTATGAGAGCATATTTATAAAGCCCGAAGCCATGTCGCGGGCTCCAATTTGCAAGGGAATCAAGAAGTTACTGAAAGTACCACTCAAGCCGGCAGTCAACACAAAGAATACCATGATGGTACCATGCATAGTTACCAGCTGAAGGTAAAAGTCGGGGTCCAATTGACCGGTACCGTCTTTTTGAATCACAATCCACTTGCCCAGTAGGGGTTGCAAGAAAGACAGGTCCATGCCCGGGAAGCCCAACTGCAAGCGGAACAGAATTGAGAGCAAGCCGCCAATGAATGCCCAAATCAAACCGGTTACCAAGAACTGCTTGGCAATCATCTTGTGGTCCTGCGAGAAGATATACTTCGTCAGGAACGTTTCTTTGTGATGCTCATGCTCGTGGGCATGCACATCGTGTACGTGTGCCGTAGCCATATCTATACCTTTTATTAGTTAGTTTTCAACATAACATTTATTTCAAAGAAGCAGTTTGCTTATGCAGGTTTTCTAATTTCTGCATAACCACTGCATCTTCCACATCGTTTACAGAGTGGTATTTACCCTCTTTCACCAGTGCTTGACGAACACGTGCTTTTTGCACATAATCTTCACCTACCAATTGAGTCCAAGGCTGTTGTTTTGCCATCCATTCTTTAAACTCTTCTTCGGTTTCTACCACAACTACCAGGCGCATGCCAAAGTGTCCACGTCCGCACACTTCGGTACAGGCTATTTCATAGTTAAAGCTTTCATAGCGCGGCTTGCCTGTTTTGGGGTCTATACGCTGCCAGTTGGGTAGTTGGCTCAACTCTTGACGCATCTCGGCTGTGGTCTTGGTAGGTGTAAACCAGAACTGCGTAGGCATGCCGGGTACTGCATCCATTTTCAAGCGGAAATGGGGTGCAAAGACACTATGAAGCACGTCACGAGCACGTATTTTGAACAGTACGGGCTTGCCTTTTACCAAGTGAATTTCTGGTGGTAAGATGTCATCTTCGGTTCTCTTGTCGGTGAGGTCTATGCCCATTTCGTTGGTAGCATCCATAAAACGGAAGCTATAATCCCCCAGCTCCCCGTCTTTACCGGGATAGCGCACCTTCCATGCAAATTGGTGTCCCATGATTTCCACCACTTGGGCTTCTTTGGGCGGCTCGCTCATCACCTTCGACCATACCAGCCAGCCATTCAACACCAGCAACAACATGATGATAGCGGGTACTGCAGTCCAGATAGCCTCTAAGGTGTTGTTGTGAGGGTAGAAATGAGCTTTTTGTCCCCGTTTGTAACGATACAAGTAAGAGAAAGCAAACAAACCAGCGTTGGTTACCACAAACATGGCAATGATGATAGCCATGGTAACCCAGAACAAACGGTCGGTAGCTTCTCCATGCTCAGAAGCCAAAGGAAGGTACATGTCATCGGCCGAGTTGGTGTACCATATCACTGCGGCGGCGCCAATCAAAGGAAGCAACACAAAAAGCGTAGCATGCAAGTTATTGGTCGATACATCTACGGGGTCTTTGCGGTCCTTATTTTTGGCGATAGCCACCAGTCGTGCCACGCGAAATACGGTAAACGCGATGGCTACAACCAGTACCGCTGCTAATATCAAGATAAGCTTCAACATAATTTTTGCCTTTTGGTTAGCTTATAGCTTAAGAATGTGTTTTTTAAAATTGTTTGCAAGCCCAATAAGGTAAACATGAAAGAACGTTTATTTGTTCAATCATGCTTACCTTTTTAGCATGCTTCCTATATAGAATGATGCAATGATTCTTCCAACATCGGGTGGTTCTTAGCTATCAAGGGCGCCTTGGAAAGGGTACGGTAGAACAACCACACAAACAAGCTGGCAAATAAAATGATAGCCCCAATTTCCATCAAGCCAAAGCCACCATACTGCTTGGCAGTCCCTGGCATTACCATTAGGTAGAAATCCAAGTAATGCCCAACCAAGATAGCAAAAGCCGTAATCTTCAAGAAGATAGGATGACGTTTTGAATCACGCGGCATCAAGAACAGGAAGGGGAAGGCAAAGTTGATAAGTGCCAAGATAATCATCACTGGCGAATAAACGCCCCCCAAACCATGCAGACGCTCCTTAAAGTAGAATGTTTCCTCAGGTATGTTGGCATAGTAAATCAGCAAGAACTGGCAAAACCAAACATAGGTCCAGAAGATGCTAAAAGCAAACATGAATTTACCCAAGTCGTGCAGGTGGTTTTCGTTGACGGCTTTCAAGTATCCCTGCTCTTTCAAATAAACCACCGCTAAGGTGATAGTAGCTAAAGCTGATACAAACCAGCTGGCAAATACATACCATCCAAACATGGTACTAAACCAGTGGGTATCGATACTCAACAACCAGTCCCATGCAGAAGTAGAAGAAGTAACAGCAAAGATGACAATGAAGACAATAGACCACACCACCTGCTTATCGTAGTAACGAAAGTCGAGACGGTTCTGCAATTGGTCTTCTGCCAAGGAAGCCTTACGAATCACGGTGTAAACCAAAAACCAGAGGGCGAAGTAAAGCACCAAACGCAGCAACCAAAAGAAGGGGAAGCCTCCTTCAGGCGACAGAGGCCAATAGAAGAAAGGAGCCTTGCCGTTGATAATGGCATCGAACTCAGGACCTCCTTTTTCGTAAAGTCCTGTGTGCGTCCAGTGGAACAAATCGTGGTGCCCCAAGAAATAGACCACCAACATAATGACACCCCCTACCGGCAAAAAGCCTCCAAAAGCTTCAGGCACTCGCTTGATAATAGCAGACCAGCCGGCTTTTGCCGCATACTGGGTAGCCAAAAAGAAAACACCTGCTACAGCAATACCTACAAAGAAGACGCTGTTGAGCCACAAGTTTGCCCACACACGCGCCATGGGGTTAAAGTGTTCGCCCCCACCCCCGCCGTGTGCTGCGGCATGCCCCGCACCGTGTGCAGCTTCACTGCCAAAGCCGGTCACAAACCAGAAAGCGCCGGCAATGAAGAGAATCAATCCTACTGCCAGCCACAGCCATATTTTTCTCTGCATAGTGGCAGTAAGTGTATATTTTTCGTTTACGTCAATGGTTACAGTGTGTTCTGCTGCCATAATTTCTTTTTGTTTAAAATTTAGTTAGCCATTGCTACATCCGAAGACTGCCCGTTAGCAGATTCTTCTTGCCCAGGCACTATACCGCTTTCAGGCAAATCGCCGGAAAGTACATGCACATAGTGCACGATTTTCCAACGCTCCAGCGGGTCGAGCTGAGAAGCATGGGGCCACATGCGCCCTTTTCCATGAGTAATCACATGGAAGATATGCCCGTCGTTAAATTTGTTAGCGGCTATGTTGGCAACCCCTTTGTACTTCTCCCCTACCAAGCCATCACCCTGCCCTTTGGCACCATGACACGGCTGACAAAAACGCTCATACAATACCTTGCCTTCGGCAATTACTTGCTTGGTAGCAGGCAAAGGATTCTTCAGTGTCTTTTCAGCCACTTCTATGCTGTCGGGATGGGTGCGATACACCATCAAACCCAAGTCATATTCATTGCCGTATTCGTCTACGTATTTTGTAGAATAATTACGGCGTGAGATGGTGCCGGGTACCGGCGGCAACACATTGGCACCATCAGGAGTCACCTTATTTTCTTCTACTTGTGTTAATGGCTCGTAGGGAACTGACACATACATATTGGGAGCATATTCGGTACCGGGGTCGTTGTAATCACGCTGGCAAGAAGTCAGCACAAACAGCCCGGCTACCACAGCCATAGTATATTGTTTGAAGCGCATCATGCTTTTGTTTTTCGGTTTAACGTTCTACAATACGGGGAAGTGGGTCGGTCTCTGCGCCATACTTCACCATCAAATCACGGATTTGCTCTTCGCCTAAGGTATTGGCATCTAAGTCCACTACCAACGCATATTTGTCGTCGGTAGTACGACGGTCAAACATAAATTCCTTCTTGCCGGGTCCCATATTGTTCGACACCAAGAAGGTGGCTACCATACCCAATGCCGAAATGAGCACTGTCAATTCGAAAGTAACAGGCACCATGGTCGGAATGGCTACAAAGTTCTTACCCCCGATAATCATGGGCCAATCAATACCCATGGTGTAGATGATAAGCGTAATTGCAGAGAGCGTACCCAAAGCACCAAACAAAAAAGCGGCGATAGGAATGCGTGTACGCGGATGCCCTATGTAGGTGTCGATGTGGTGAATGGGATGGGGCGAGTACACCTCATATATTTTCACCCCATCGTTTTTCAGTTTTTTCACAGCATTCACCACTTTGTCTTCGTGGTCATAAATGCCCACTATGAAGCGCTCTTTGGTATGTCCTAAACGAGTATCTGCCATAATTTTTTTCGTTATAAGTCTTTCCCTTTATCGTACATAGGTGAAGCAGCTGCCACGACCCCTCCTTCTTTAAGATATTCGGTAGCCTTCGCTTTAGCTTTGATATCCGAAGAATTCAAGATGGTCTTCACCTCTGCCATATTGACAACCGGCAGGTACTTGGCAAACAAAAAGAAGCAAGTAAAGAAGATGCCAAAAGTGAAAAGGTAGTCACCCATGTCATAAAGTGTGGGGGAGAACATAGCCCAGCTCGAGGGAAGGAAATCACGGTGCAGCGAGGTAACAATAATCACAAAGCGCTCGAACCACATCCCGATATTCACCACGATAGACAGGAAGAAAGACCAAGCGATGCTCTGACGTATTTTCTTGAACCAGAACAATTGCGGTGAAATCACGTTGCAGGTCATCATCGACCAGTAAGCCCACCAATAAGGACCAAAAGCACGGTTCAAGAAAGCATAACGCTCGTATTCCACACCCGAATACCAAGCCATGAAAAACTCGGTAACGTAGGCAATCCCCACAATAGAGCCTGTCAAGATGATAATCTTGTTCATGTAGTCGATGTGGGTGATGGTAATATAATCTTCGAGCTTATACACTTTGCGGGTAATGAGCATCAGGGTTTGCACCATGGCAAAGCCCGAGAAGATAGCCCCTGCAACGAAGTAGGGCGGGAAGATGGTAGTATGCCAGCCGGGAATGAGCGAAGTGGCGAAGTCAAAACTCACGATGGTGTGTACAGAAAGCACCAGTGGTGTAGAAAGACCTGCCAGAATCAAGGCAACGTATTCGTAGCGCGCCCACACCTTGGCACCGCCTTCCCAGCCGAAAGCCAACAAGCCGTAGATGAAGGCAGCAATAGGACGGCGTTTTTTGCGTTTTTCACGACGCTCTTCGGGTGTATCGGTATCCAAGAGAGGATACTTTTCTAAAGTCAACTTGGCACGGTCACGAATGGTCGCTAAGTCAGGAATCAAGCCCACATACCAGAACACCAACGATACGGTCAAATAAGTAGAGATGGCGAACACGTCCCACACCAGCGGTGAGTGAAAGTTCACCCACAACGAACCATAGGTGTTGGGCAAAGGAAGCGCCCAGTGTGCCAGCCATGTGCGCCCCATGTGCATCAAGATAAAAGTACCAGCACAAATAACGGCAAAGATGGTCATGGCTTCGGCAGCACGGTTAATTGATGTTCTCCATTTCTGACGGAACAGCAGCAAAATGGCGGAAATCAACGTACCAGCGTGACCAATACCTACCCACCAGACGAAGTTGGTGATATCCCAAGCCCATCCGACGGTTTTGTTCAAGCCCCACATACCGATGCCGTACCACCAAGTGGAGGCAGCAGCATAGCCGCCTACTATAAGCATCATCAGCGACACACCGAAGGCAGCCAACCATGCTTTAGAGGGCTTCTCTTCCACCCGACGACAAATGTCCTCGGTGATGTCGTGCATGGTTTTGTGACCGGTTACCAACGGTTCACGAATTGGCGATGTTACCTGCATGGTTATTCTCAGTTTAAGTTAGTCTTTGTTACGAATTTTAGTTAAGTAAGTCACGTTCGGACGCACATTGTACTCTTCCAATACTTGGAAAGCACGCGGCTCGGTAATTTTAATGTCGCCGTTATCAAACTCTTTCAAGTTCAAGAGTTTGTAGATACGGCTTTCGGGGTCGTTCATATCACCGAAGACGATGGCGTCGGTAGGACAAGCCTGCTGGCAAGCGGTTTTGGCTTCGCCGTCACGCAGCTTGCGTCCTTCACGCTTGGCTTCCAGCTTAGCCAACTGGATACGCTGCACACAAAGCGAGCATTTTTCCATCACACCACGAGAGCGCACGGTTACATCGGGGTTCAACACCATGCGACCCAAGTCGGTTTGCGACATATAGTTCACCTCTTGGAAACGCTCGTCGTTGGTGTAGTTGAACCAGTTGAAGCGGCGCACTTTGTACGGACAGTTGTTGGCGCAATAGCGCGTACCGATGCAACGGTTGTAAGTCATCTGGTTGAGACCTTCCGAGCTGTGCGTAGTAGCCACTACCGGACACACCGTCTCGCAGGGCGCGTTGTTGCAATGCTGACACATCATAGGCTGGAAGACCACTTCTGGATCGTCTGCTGGGTCTTCCATCTTTTGATAGTTGGCATAGCTTTTATCTTCGGTATCGATGCTTTCATCGAAGCTGTAATAGCGGTCTATACGAATCCAGTGCATCTCGCGGCGGTTGATGATTTCATCCTTGCCCACCACCGGCACGTTGTTTTCGGTTTGGCAGCCAATCAAGCAGGCACTACAACCAATGCAGGAGTTGAGGTCGATGACCATACCCCACCAGTGATTCTTGCGGTAGGCAGTCTTTTCATGCCCTTTCCACAAAGTGATAAGGCGGGGGTTCAATTCTTCTGCTTTGTTTTCGGGAATGGTGCGGTTCACATTGACTTTCTCCCCTTCTATAGTAATAGCCGGGAAGAAGCGACCAGCTGCTGGGTCTTTTTGGTATTCTTTCAAGGTAGCCTCTTGCACAATCGGACGCGCCATAATGGTGTGGTGCGTTTGCGTTTGTGCAATCTGGTAAGTAGCACCAGTTTTTTCAATCGTCACTTGACGCTGCGCATAAACCAAAGCCCCTTCGACAACCCCCACAAAAGGATAAGCATTCTTACCGATGTTGTTGGCACAATTACCTGCTTTGGTGCGTCCATAACCCAAAGCGATGGCGATGGTACCGGGGGCTTGTCCGGGCTGAATCAATACAGGCAGTTCTACGCTATAACCATTGGCAGTTACCTTCACCACATCGCCCTGTTTCAGATTCTCTTGCTCGGCATAGCTCTTCGATACACACACGTAGTTATCCCACGTAGCTTTGGTGATGGGGTCAGGCAGTTCTTGCAACCAAGGGTTGTTTGCCATGGCACCACTGCCTATACCTACTTTTTGGTAAAGTACCAGCTCTACATTCTTGTTGTTGGCAATATAGCGGCGAGCTACGCTACTTCCGATTTCTTGCACATCGGCAGCAAAAGCGATTTTTTCGGCAACAGGCTCTTTAGCAGGCTCATACACACCGTCGTGTACGACCTTAGTCCAGAAGTCTTCGAAAGAGCCTTCGCCTTTGAACATATTTTTGCGCCAGTAGCCGCGCAGGAATTCGTAGAAGGAGATGCCCTCTTCTGCCCAAGTCAAGAAGCTGTCTTGTGCCTGACGGGTCTTAAAGAGCGGCATGATGGTAGGCTGAGCCAAGCTATAGAAGCCGGCACGCGGTTCTGCGTCGTTCCATGCTTCCAGATAATGATGGTCGGGGGTGATGAAACGACACAAAGAAGCGGTTTCATCTTCACGGTCAGCCGTTGATACAGTCAAAGCAATTTGGGGCAATGCTTTTGCCAGCTCGGCTCCCTTTGCATGGTCATATACGGGATTGGCATTGTAGAAGATGACTGCCGAAACATTGCCTTTCTTGGCATCTTCTACAAAACGCAGGAAGTCCTCGTCGTTGCCTTGTCTCACAAAAGAAGGACGGCTCAGGTCGAGGGTGTTTCCGTAGTTTTCTAATAAATAGTTGATAGCATTCACCAGCACTTGCACATCCGGGTCATTGGAGCCGGCTACCACCAAAGACTTGCCTTTGGCAGACAAGAGGTCTTTGACGGCTTTGTCGATATGCGGCACATTGATAGCAGGAGCCGCTACGGTGGGTGCCCCTACGGCTTTGGCTACGCCATTGTAAAGAGCTGCTACTACCAAGCCTTCTTGTGAAGGACGGATGCGACTGCGATAGTCGGCATTGGCGCCAGTCAGCGACAGAATAGTTTCAAACTGATAATGGCGCGACATGGTTTTCTTGTCGCCTCCCAGCTTACGGGTTTGCGCATATTGGCGTGCGTGCTCAATAGGCGACAACCAAGTGCCCAAGAAGTCAGCACCTACGCTTACAATTACTTCTGCTTTGCTGAAGTCGTAAGCAGGAAGCGCATATTTGCCAAATGAGCGCTCGTTGGCTTTCAGAATACCATAAGCCGACACGGCATCGTAGCTCACATGGCGGAAGAAAGGATACTTCTCAATGAACTTGGCAATCACGGCTTTGGTTGAGGGGCTCATCACGGTGTTGCTTACGATGTAAGCAGGCTTGCCGCTTTGAGCTGCCTGTTTCAAAGCGTCGATGATTTTTCGGTCTACGGCAGCCATGTCGGCATCTTTGCCGTTTTCCTTAAAGCCCTTCAAACGGGCAAGGTCATATAAACCCAGTACAGAAGCTTGCACACGGGCGCTGGTTCCTCCCTTAGTGATGGAGGAAAGCTCGTTGCCTTCGATTTTGATGGGGCGCCCCTCGCGAGTCTTCACCAAGATGCTGCAGTATTCGCCATCTTGCGCATAAGTCGATGCGTAGTAGTTAGGAATGCTGGGGTCAATCTCTTCGGGTTTATTCAAATAAGGAATGGCTTTTTTCACGGGCGCTTCGCAAGCAGCCAAAGAGGCAGCTGCTAAACTAAATCCCATGAATTTCAGAAAGTCGCGGCGGCTGGTAGTCAGTTCTTCGGCAGTAGGGAACTCAGGGAATTCGTCCTGCGACTTCTTCACGAAGTCGGTGTCGTTGGTCAACTCTTCCAGCCCTTTCCAATATATCTTTTGTTTTTCTTTCATATGTCTGTTGAGTTATGAAGACTTGATTGAAGAAAGAAGATTTTAATAGTGACACTTAGAGCATTCAAGACCGCCAATATCTTCTACGGTCATCGGCTTTTTGCCTGCATTGTTCTTGTGGAATTGCAGTAGGCGGTCATAGTAATCGTTGCCTTCGGCTTTCACTACAGTCTTGCGATGACAATCGATACACCAGCCCATAGTCAAGGGGGAACGCTGTTGCACTACTTCCATTTTCTCAACTTCGCCATGGCACTGCTGACATTCGATTTGTCCTACTTGCACGTGCTGAGCGTGGTTGAAGTAAACGAAATCCTGCAAGTTGTGCACGCGCACCCACTTGATAGGCTCGTTCTTCTCAATAGCGGCGTATATTTTTTGTATTTCAGGCGAACCACGCTTGATTTCGCCATGACAATTCATGCAAATGTTGGCAGAAGGGATATTGGCAGACTTACCTTTCCGCACGCCTGTATGACAATATTGGCAATCGATTTGGTACTTGCCAGCGTGCAATTTATGCGAGAAGGCAATGGGTTGAGTGGGTGCATAACCGGTTTGCACGCCTACATCCATAAGGCTGTCTATGCCTGCTTTGGCAACCACCAATAAGAAAAATACACCTACCATAGTAAGGAATGCCTTGCTGCGGAAAGGTGCGGTTAGGTCTATTTTCTCATTGACTACCTCTAAGTCTTCCTCGGGCAAGTTTTGGCTTTTCAAGAAACGGGTCAGTAGCGAAACAATCAACAACAGTACCGCCAGCACCAAAACCAAAACAATCACCAAACCTATCAAAATAGCTACCAGGTAAGACTGATTGATGCCGCTGCTTGCCTGTGCTGCTTCGCTTCCACCGGTTTGAGCAGTAACCTCGGCAGCCGCTTGCTGTTGTTGATTCTCAGCCGACTTCACATAAGCCAAGATGGCTTTGATGTCGTCGTCGCTGAGGTCCAGAAAAGAAGTCATCTGGGTTTGGTTGTACTCATTATAAACCTGCACGGCTATGGGGTCACCACTTTGAATAAGCGCCTGCGAGTTGCGAATCCATTTCAACAACCAAGGTAATTCTCGACGTTCCAAAACGCCTTTCAAACCGGGACCAATGACTACTTGTTCGGTAACGGCGTGGCATGATTGACAACGACCGACAAAGAGTTCTTTCCCTTTGGCAATCGTCGCCTCGCTCATATCCAAACCGGGTACTGCTTGTGGAGAGGCATTGTCCTGCGGGGCGGCTTCCTGAGCCCAAGCGGGACTCGAAAAAAGCATCACTATTAAGAAGATGCTTGCATAACAGATGCCTTTGAGCATCAGTCTGTTAGGTTTGTTCAGTAAGCGCATAACCTTTTGCTTATAAGTTAACGTTGCTTTCATCTGATTCTTCATCTCTGCAAAGTTAATATGGCTTTTTTTATTCACAAATGCCCTTTACGATTCAAATCGAGTGCTAAGTTCGCTTTTTTCTAAGTAATTTTCAATAAATCAAAAGCTTATATAAGTTTTCTTAAAATATTTAGATTCCTTCTAAATAAATAACTTTCAAAAACATCCCAAAGAGGATGCCACAGTAGCGCAGCCATGAATTCATGCGTTCAAAATTGTGAGTGCAGAAGGTTTTTTGGATTTTTGTAAAAATAACATAGTTGAAACCTGTTTGTTTATGCTCACGATACTTTTACTTATTCCGTTGGTAGTTTTGATTCTTTTGGGTGTTACCAGTCGCGAGCACTACCGTCTGCAACGCCTCTTGGTGCTCGTAGGGGTACTTATGCAAATGAGCGTTGCTCTTTTTTTATATGTTCATTACCCAGCATCAGGCAATGGCAAAACGCTCGCCTTTGAAGAACAATATGAATGGTTTCGAATGCAAGCTGGTGATTGGGGGATTATCCGCGCCGACTACCACGTAGGGCTCGACGGACTGAGCCTCAGCATGCTTATACTCACTGCAGTAGTGTTTTTGCTGGCATCGGTAGCCTCTTGGCAGGTGAAGGAAAAAAGCAAAGGATACTATGCCCTGTTTGCATTGCTGATGCTGAGCGTGCCGGCATGCTTCGTAGTACGTGATTATCTGGTGTTTTACGTCTTTTTTGAGTTCATGCTGCTGCCCATGTATTTTCTTATTGGGCTTTGGGGGGGGGAAAGGCGTGAGTATGCCGCTATCAAATTTTTTATTTACACACTCATAGGCTCTTTATTTATTCTCATTGTGTTTATCGGTGGCTTGGTTTATACCTTTGACCCAGTAGCTACCGCCATGGAAGCAGGACTTATTACCTCACCCGACGATTACAGTCCGTCGTTGCTTGACAAAGTGCAGGCGGTCGTGCGGCAGCAGCCCGAAGCCGTGGTGCATCGTTTCGACATTGCGCTGTTGTCCATGCCAGAGGCTTACATTGAAGGTAGTGTGTTGTCGGTGGGGCACTCCCTTCGTTTGTGGGCTTTTTGGCTACTGGTTATCGGTTTTTTGATTAAGCTACCGGCAGTTCCTTTTCACACTTGGCTGCCCGATGCACACGTAGAAGCACCCACTCCTATCTCTGTCATATTGGCGGGGGTGTTGTTGAAAGTGGGCGGTTATGGTCTTTTTCGATTTGCCATACCGATGTTTCCGGACTTGTGGCAGGCAAACAGTGAGTGGATGGCAGGCATTGCGGCAGTATCCATCATTTATGGTGCTATGAACGCCTTGGCTATGGATGATTTGAAGAAAATGATTGCTTATGCCTCGGTGTCTCATATGGGGTATGTGTTGTTGGGCGCCGCCTCGATGACCGAAGAGGGTTTGCAAGGGGCTATCTTTCAAATGATGAGCCATGGCGTGCTCTCTTCCGGTTTGTTTTTGTTGGCAGGTGTATTGTATGACCGCACCCATGACCGTCTTATTTCTCACTATGGGGGCTTGTGGCAACGCATGCCGCGCTTTAGTGTGTTTAGTTTCCTTGTTATGTTTGCTTCTTTGGGAATGCCTCTGTTTTCGGCTTTCATAGGCGAAGTATTCACCCTGCTGGGAGGGTTACGTTCGGCATGGGTGCACAAAGGCTGGGTAGCCGCAGCTGCCTTAGGTATCGTCCTTAGTGCAGCCTACTTTTTATGGTGCCTGCGCCGTATGTTTATGGGAGAATATTGGCTCGCACGTCCGGAGTACGACAAGCAACTGACAGACCTGAGCAAGCGGGAGTTTTTTCTATTGGGCTTGTGTGTAGTGCTTAGTGTATTTTGGGGGATTTATCCGGCTGTGCTGTTCGATATGGCGCAAGACAGTGTAGAGATGTTGCTGCGGCTCATAGGTTAAGTGGAAATAAAGGGTACAAAGGAAGTTTTATCCAATATCATTTCACAACAACTCTAACACAAATGCCCCTCACTTAAAAAGTAAGGGGCATTTGCGTAGGTATGACTACTTGACTTTTACAACACGCATTTGCGCAGAAAAATCACCACCAAACAAACCAAAAACATGATGATAGAAATACGGTTGATGCCGTGCATCATGCGTAGGTTAAAGCTGGTAGGGTATTTAGGGTCATGAGGGCGAAATACACGAATGAAATAGGCGGCTACCTCTCCGAGTTGAAAGAAATGCTTTAATTTACTCCACATAATTGTTTTTTTTTGAAGTTGCTATTTTAAGCAAAGTATTTCTCATCAAAAGATTTTGCTTCGCTACTCTACAGGTGCTGGGGGCTCTATCCAACGTCCATCTTCGCGTATGAGCTCAATAAGTGCTTCCACTGCTTGCTCGGAAGGCACGTTACGACGTACCACTTCTTTGCCTCGATACAGTGTTATCTTACCTTTGCCCGAGCCTACATAACCATAATCGGCGTCTGCCATCTCTCCCGGTCCGTTCACTATGCACCCCATGATACCTATCTTTACCCCCTTTAAGTGCTCGGTATGGCGGCGAATCATGGCGGTGGTCTCTTGCAGGTCAAAGAGGGTGCGCCCGCAGGAAGGGCAAGCAATGTATTCGGTTTTGGTGGTACGGGTTCGGCTTGCCTGCAAAATACCAAATGCCAGCTGGTTGAGTTGCTTCAACTCAAGCAACAGTGCCGCTTTGTCTTTATTTCCTGCTGGAGGGCGCAAAAATACTCCATCGCCCATGCCATCGAGCAATAAGCCACCCACATCTGTAGAAGCATAAAGGATAAGCTCCTCCCATGATTCTGTGTATTGGCGCTCCACGATAACCGGCACTTCTATGCCCCACTCCATCAGACGCAGAAAAGCACGGCGCAAGGCGGGCATAGCGTGCGTCCGCTCTGTGTAAAGCACCAGCACTATATTTTCATCTTGCAAGCGTCCGGGAGGGGTATCTACCTGCATAAGTTCATCGACCGACAAGCGCACGAAATTGCAAGTTGAATGCAAACGGCAATCTGCTTGCAGCCACTGGCTGAAAGGTATCAAAGGGAAGACATGGGGTGTTTCTGGCTCTTTTATCCATATCTCATGGTCTTGTATGGCTTTCAGCCCGTTGGGCAGCATGAAAGGCACCGCTTGTTTGCCTAAATAAACAAAGTCGGCACCGTCGTCTTTCATATGCCATTTGTCGGTAGCCGGCAGGTAGTAATGCCCTATAGACTTCAAATCAACAGGTTCTACGGCAACAAGGTGGCTGTAGTCGGCAATCACACGCGGCACTTGCTCGCCTCCTATGGAGCCAAGGCGGCGACTGCTGCGACGCTGATAAGCAAAGGGGTCATAAGAAAGCCGTATGACTTCGGGCAGGCTTGTTTCCTGCATGTTTGCACGCTTATGGTAGCGCTCCGCCAGTGCTTTTGCTACAGGTATTTCTTCCACAGGGTCTTCTGTAAGCGATACCCGTATAGTATCGCCCAGTCCGTCTTCGAGCAAAGCACCAATGCCCATGGCAGATTTGATGCGCCCATCTTCGCCATCGCCTGCCTCGGTTACACCCAAATGCAAGGGATAAGGTTGCATGCCTTCTTCTTCCATCTTTTGCACCAGCAAACGATAGGCTTGCACCATCACCTGCGGGTTGCTTGCCTTCATCGACAAGACGATATTATGGTAGTCGAACTCCTCGCAGATGCGTAAAAACTCCAACGCCGATTCCACCATACCCAAAGGGGTATCGCCATAGCGGCTCATGATGCGGTCAGACAAAGAACCGTGATTGGTACCTATGCGCATCGCTGTGCCGTATTCTTTGCATATTTTCACCAAAGGGATGAATTTCTTACGGATACGCTCCAGCTCTGCTTCATAGGCAGCATCGGTATAGTCTATGATTTCAAAGCGCTTTTTGTCGGCATAGTTGCCGGGGTTGATGCGCACCTTTTCCACAATACGCGCGGCTACTTCGGCAGCATTAGGGGTAAAATGTATGTCGGCAATCAAAGGGGTGGCATAGCCCCTGCGCTTAAGCTCCTTTTTTATGTTGGCTAAATTTTCTGCCTCTTTGATGCTGGGTGCGGTAATGCGCACATATTCACAGCCTGCTTCTATGAGACGTATGCACTCCTCCACCACTGCCCGGGTGTCCATGGTGTCGGCAGTAGTCATCGACTGCACCCGTATAGGATGCATGCTGCCCAAAGGGATATCCCCAATATGGACTTCCACGGTAGTACGACGCCGATAAGTGGTCATTGAAGGGCAATAGTATTTGGCGATGCTCAATTCCATAAGAAGCAGGATTTGGTATTTTTTTCTCTAACTACAAATTTAGAGAAAAGTTTTATAGTCGCTTTGCGTGGGCATAAGTTACCCAAAATGTTGTATTTGCCAACGCAGTTTTTTGCGATAAACCGACAAAATATTGGACTTGGATAAAAAACCTCTGTATTTGCCTGCTTCTGTCACTGGCAGATTCCATGCACCGGTAATATCAAACTTATCCATCACCTCCTCCATGCTTTCGCGTATATCTACGACTGCCGGTGGGGCATGCACCAAGTCAGCAATGAGCACTTTGTCGTAGATTTCCGGTTTAAATATGATGCCCCGCACATCATCCAACAAGATGAGCCCTTTCAAATAACCTTCTTTATCGACTACCGGAAATATATTGCGACGGCTTCTTGTAATGGCATCAACCAACTCACGCAGAGTCCCCTCATAAGGCACTGGCACACAGTCTCGCTCCAGCACTTGCCTGATAGCGATGCTATTCAAAATGGCTTTGTCCTTATCGGCAGGCAAATAAGCTCCTATCTTTTGAGCTTCCGACTGTATAGGCGACTCAGGCTGAAAAATGACTTTAGTAGCATAGGCAATGGCTGTAATCAACATCAAGGGTACGAAGTAACGGTAACCACCACTCAGCTCGGCTATCATGAAAATAGCTGTCAAAGGGGCATGAAAATACGCAGCCATAGAAGCAGCCATACCTATGAGTGTGAACATGACAACGGGCAGTTCTACCGGAAAATGCAACACATGATTGGCAAGATAAGCCATCAGGTAACCGGTGGTGCCTCCCAAAAAAAGCGTGGGGGCAAAAGCCCCCCCATTTCCCCCCGAGGCAATGGTCAACCAGGTAGCCAGTGGCTTTAGCAAAAGTACCAAAAACACAAGCAGGGCAATACCCCATCCGGGCGGCAGCCATTGCCCCCACCAACTGCGTTGCAAATATTCCATTTCATGGCGGTTAATCATGGCATCCAGCCATTCGAAGCCCTCACCATAGAGGGGTGGTAAGAACAGAATCAAAGCCCCCAAAAGAAAGATTTCTTCTAAGAAGAGTCGGTCTTTATACTGCTTTTTGCGCAATTCCCATTGCGTCATCTTTTTGGACATCCACATAAAATAGGCAGCCACCATACCACAAAAAATCCCTAAAATTACCAAAAAAGGGAGATGCACATAATCGAAGAGGGGCAGCCCTCCGCGGGGCGTCAACAATTCGTGTTCTACCAGTATCTTAGAAATGAGCGTGCTGGCAGTGGCAGAGATGAGCAAGGGCACTATAAAATTGGCATGCACATTAGCCATCAGCACCTCAAGGGCAAAAACTACCCCGCCGATAGGCGTTCCGAAAACCGCCGCAATGCCGGCAGCTGCACCACAAGCCGCCAATATGACGCGATAGGCGCTGTCTAAGTGAAACAGTCGGGCGAAAAAGCCTCCCCAGCTTGCGCCTGTCAATACGGTAGGCGCTTCCAATCCTGCCGAGCCCCCCAAGCCCACGGTCACAGCGCTGGTCAGTACATGAGCATAGCGGTGATAGCCCTCAAAGTCGCCCTTTCGTTTGCTGATGCCATACAGCACATAAGCCATTCCCTTTTGAAATTTACCATGAAACCACAGCCTCACATAAGTGCGTACCAATAAAATACCGATGATGGGAAAAATAAAATAAAGCGAGCTCATCCAACCGAAAGGTGCCTCTGCCAACAAGCTACTAATCCAGCGCGTGGTAAAGAGCAAAAAAGAAGCTACTAAACCCACCCCCAGCCCCAAAAGCACGCTCACGCCAATGACCAGCTGTCGGTCGCTGATATGCTGCAAGCGCCATTGCAGAAAGCGACGAAACAGCCAACGGACGCGCAAACGCCACTTTCTCAACCATTTGGAAGTTTTCGGCATGGTTTTCAGCTTTTATTTCGTAAATTTGCGCAACAAAACCACGAGGCGTGTTCTTGTGAGCTCAAATGTAAGGACAAAAAGATGATTCTGACAAAAGACAACAAGCTAAAAAACATCATCATGGTGGGCGACCGGGTGCTTATCAAACCCAAGGTCACTCAAGAACGCACCGAGAGTGGTCTGTATTTGCCACCCGGAGTGCAGGAAAAAGAAAAAGTACAAAGTGGCTATGTCATTAAAGTAGGTCCTGGCTATCCGGTGCCCCTACCCCCAGACATCGAAGACGAGCCATGGAAAGAAGTGGACGAACGTGTACGCTACATTCCACTGCAAGTAAAGGAAGGAGACTTTGTGCTCTTCTTACAAAAAGGTGCCGTGGAAATACAATATGAGGGCGAGCGTTATTATATCGTGCCACAGCATTCCATTCTCATGATTGAGCGCGACGAAGACCTCTTCAATTAAAACGAAGCTACCCCTTGGGGGTAGCTTTTTTTAGTACAGAAAAAACGCCTACCAAGGCACTATTTTTGAGACTTCTAAGAGCAACACAAATTCAGGCAGACCTATGACCCAAGCAGACAAACTAACCCCTTCCATCGGCATCACCCTTGACCGTTTCATCAAACAAAAGCAAGATGAATTTCCCTTTGCTACGGGTGAGCTATCGCAGCTGCTGCGTGACATAGCCCTCGCCGGTAAAATCATTCACTGGGAAGTAAATCGTGCCGGTTTGGCAAACATTACGGGCAGCTATGGCAACTACAACGTACAGGGCGAAGAGCAGCAAAAGCTGGATGTAGTTGCCAATGTGCGCTTTATCCGTGCCCTTCGTAACGGCGGTGAAGTATGCGGCATCATATCGGAAGAAGAAGACAGTTTTATAGACACCGGTAACCATCAAGGCAAATATGTAGTTGCTATTGACCCACTGGACGGCTCTTCCAATATCGATGTGAATGTGTCCATAGGTACTATTTTCTCCATATACCGCCGAGTGAGCCCGGTGGGCAGCCCGCCCATCATAGAGGACTTCTTACAGCCGGGCAATCGGCAAGTAGCCGCCGGCTATATCGTTTACGGCTCATCTACCATGCTCGTTTACACTACCGGCAAAGGCGTAAATGGCTTCACCTACGAGCAATCTATAGGGGAGTTTATCTTATCGCATCCCAGTATTAAAGTCCCCCAAGAAGGCAAGATATATTCTTGCAACGAAGGCAACTTGCTTGACTTCTCTGCGGGGGTGCAACATTTCATAGAGCAATGCCGTGAACAGCGTCTTTCGGCACGCTACATAGGTTCTTTGGTAGCCGACTTTCATCGCAACCTACTGAAAGGGGGTATTTTCTTGTATCCCTCTACCCAAAAAGCCCCCAACGGGAAATTGCGCCTGTTGTTTGAATGTAACCCTATGGCATTTCTCATGGAGCAAGCCGGTGGTATGGCTACCGACGGCAAGCGGCGCATCTTGGACATAGAGCCTAAGGAGATACACCAACGCACCCCTTTCTTCGTTGGTCCTCAAAACCTAATGGAGCGCTTAAATCAATGCTTTCAACAAGAGGAAGTAAACGCATAAAAAAACCGCGCTGTAAGCCACCCAAAGCCGCCTCAAAGAAAGGCGGCTTTGGGTTTTTCTTTTATTTGAGAGAAAATAGTACCGACGATTTCTCCATTTCAGCAGCACATCGAGTAGCAAGAGAAGCAGTTTCTGAGCAGTTGCCATCACCTCCTCTATTGAGTTAGCCCCGTACTTCTCCATTCGGCTTGAGACTCCGAAAAACCATTGGGTTCTGTTTCAATCAAATGCAACACTTTCTCAGCTCTACAAACATGCCATGAAGTTTTTTTACCTATCGGGTTTTTTATATAGCACAGCAAAAGCTGCGAAAGCTCAGCTCTCTGGCGAGGGCGCTATTCGTACAAGTGCATTTTTATCTCAAATGTTCGGATACCCGGCTTTTGACACGGAGTAGCGTGCCACTTCTCGACAAACTGCACGCGGTCGTGCTTATCCCAGAGAATCACAGAAGTGAGACGTGTGCCGTAAGTAGAAGTGCATATAAAAGGCGAAGCTAAAGCTCGCTCCCACTCCCGAGGCACGCCTGTATCTGGCAGCAGCTCATCGGGCGGGCGCCAAGTGTCTTCCATGATGGCAAAAAGAGCCTCAAGAGAAATATTATGTTGTTCTATTTGCCGGCTTAGGGCTTGTTTACATCGCTCCAACTTGGGCCAAGGGGTATTAAGCAGCGCATTGCTCAAGCCGTGTATTCCCTTATCTACTTTTTTGATGATGCGTTCTATGTTGGAATAATACATCATGTCGCGTCCATCAAACAAAAGCAGGTTGAAGCCATTATAGTCGGTTGATTTGGGGTGTAGGCGTACCAAATAGTTGAGGCTGCTTTGTTGAGAAAGGAAATATTGCACAGGCAAGACGCCCCGCGAAGGTGCCTGCTCTTTGATAAGCTTAGGGTTACGATAATTGGTGAGTGCTGCTATTCCCTTGCAGGGGTGTATGCCCAGCCAAGTGCCGCCAGCTTGCAAGTCTTTACCGGCAATTACGCCCGCCGGATGCTGCCACTCGTGCGCAGGCTGTGCCGGACGTTCATAAAACTCATCTCTGTTTGCCAAGAAAATCAGCTTATATTGAGGATGGACGTCTTGTGCCCATACAATCAAACACATGGATTTTGGGTTAAATAAGCAGTTTGCAATATACAATTTTCTGCGTTGTCATTCACCCAATGTATGAACATTGATTTTCCATGCTATTTTTTTACTTTTACCGTCATGAACAGATGTCAATATTTATGAAACAATTCATTTTTCGTTTCCCTTTTACAATCACCGTCATACTAATAATTTTATCGGGTATTGCCATGTATCTTGTCGGCAATGAGTTTGTCGCCCTCCATGTATTGGGGCTTAGCTGTACGCTTGCCTTTGGCGCCGCCCTTTCCGAGACTAAGTACAACCCTCCCCTAATGTATGGCATTACTTATGTCAGTTGCTTCATAGCCGGGCTTTTGGCAGATTTGCACCTCGAAAATACGCTACCTTATTACAGTATTTCCATGCTTTTTTGGATAAACTCTGCCATGTTTCGGCATGTGTATTTGGTGCGCTTAGGGCTGCTTACACACCGCTGGATAGAGTTTACCAGCTGGTTGATAGGTGCAGCTTTCTTTCTTATAGCACCTGCCTCCCGGGATATATTAGAAAAAGGCATCTTCTATTTCTCGAATTCAATAAGCAACTGGATATACAGCCATGAAGCTGTCTTATTCAACTTTAGCCTGTTCGGCATGCTCATGCTGGGTTATGCTTTTTTCAAACACTATTACGATTACGTGCAATCAAAGCCTTATTATGCAAACGAAGGGGCGATGGTAGGTAAAGAAGCGCCCAACTTTCAACTGCCCGACGAAGAAGGGCGATTGGTAAATTTGCATCGTGATTATAAGGGGAAAAAGCCAGTGCTGCTCTTTTTCACCCGTGGCGACTGGTGCCCCTACTGTCATATTATGCTGCGTGCCTATGAACGAGCGCACGCACTTTTCAACGAAAGAGGTATAGAGGTGCTTTCTATCAATCCCGACCCGGAAGCTAACAACCGTTACAAAAAAGAGACACTAAGACTTCACTATCGCCTGCTCTACGACCCGAATTTATCGACAGCTGAACTGTATGGTTTCTTTTTGCCCAAAGTAAACCCTGCTGCCAAGGCAGTAAGCAACTTAGACCGAGGAGTACCTTTGCCTGCTGCTATCTTGATAGACAAGCAGGGAATCATTCGCTATATTTCGCGTTCTGACAAGGTGGATACCCTGAATCCCGAATTCATCCTCAAAATTGTAGAAACCTTATGAGTATTTCTATTTTCTGGCTTGTTGTCTTTTTTATCTTTGCCTCGCTGCTTATCTTATGGATAAATGTTCGCTATCAGAGCCGCCTGCGCGAGAGAGAGGAAACCATCGAGCGGTACCGCCAGTTGGTCGATGAAGCAAATGATGCCATCGTGGTAGTAGATATGCTCGACAGCAGCTTGCTGTGGTCCAATGCTGCCTTCCATCGCTTGACGCAAAACAAAGAGGGAAAATATCTCTACCATTTTGTTCCACCCGAGTTGGTCGATACATTAAGCCGGCGCATTGCCCGCACTTATGAAGAAGGGGGGTTGGTATTTCAAGATATCCCCTTGATGGTAGGCGATAATTTGCTGGATGTAGAATTCAGCGGCAAGGTGGTGCCTTTCGAAGCCAATCGCCCTGCGGTTACATTCTATATACGCGACATACGTGAACGCGTACGTTTAACTAAACAAATAGAGCTGCAAAACAAGAAACTACTCGAAAGTATTCGCTACGCCCAGCGCATACAAATAGCCACGCTTCCCTCCGAAAGCTTATTCAAAGAGATGTTTCCCAACTCTTTCATTTTGTACAAGCCCAAAGACATTGTTTGTGGTGATTTTTATTATTACCAGCAAACTCGGCAATACCGCTACGTCATTGCTGCTGACGCCACAGGGCACGGCGTACCGGGCGCATTGCTTTCTATGCTGGGCATTACCTTCTTGGTGCAACTGCTGCACGAAGACGCCAACCATACTCCGGCAGAGTTGCTAAATTTGCTACGAGAAAATATTGTTCAGGCACTCAGCCGCTCCGAAGAGGATAAAAACCAGCTGCGCGACGGCATGGACATGGCTGTCATCAGAGTTGGGGGCGGCAGTATTGTCTTTGCTGGTGCACACAACGGCGCGCTCATCATTCAAAGGTCGGAAATACATGATTTCAAAGGCGACCGCATGCCCATCGGCTATGTGGAGCAAAAGATGGAAGAATCATTTACCAATCACACAATTCCTCTTCTGGGAGGCGAAAAGGTATATATCTTTTCTGACGGCTTTGCCGACCAATTTGGAGGACCTAAAAAACAAAAACTAAGCAGCAGACGATTCAAAGAACTACTGCTCGAAAAAGCTGCCCTTCCTTTTGACCAGCAAAAACAGTCTCTTGAGGTTTTCTTTGAGCAGTGGCGTGGCAACCAAGCCCAAATCGATGATGTACTGGTCATGGGGTTTGAGGTATAAAAGTGCTTCAAACAGCAAGAGACATACTTAGGGGGCAGCAGGCGAAAAAAGACCTCCGAGACGGCTCTCCTGTTATTTTTTGCCTGTGCCCAAGCATACTTTACAAATGAGGCGCCCGGCGCCCTGGCAGGTAGCACACAAAGTGTTGCCAAGGCAACGGCTACATACCCCGTCCTCACAACGCAGACAATCGACCTTTTTGCCCCCTTGCTTTACTGAACCCTTGCCATAACAATAGGCGCAATGCCCCGTTCCTTTGCAAGCCAGGCATTTTCCTTGATAGCAATTCACATCAGGGCATGTTTCGTAATAGCCTGTGCCTTTGCATTGCCCGCACAACAAGGAGTCGGGCAGTTCTTGTGAAAGGTAAAACTTTTTATCGACCCATGATTTACGCACTTGCGCTGTGGCGCTGCTTGCGTAACAGATACCAAGCAGCACAAAGGCAAAAAGCAACAGTTGCTTATATCTCTGTTTCATGGGCAGTTTGCATTGATTCAAGATGACGGGCTACGCGTTCCATCAACCACATGGGGGTAGAAGTGGCGCCGCAAATACCTACACTACGAGCCCCCTCCAACCATTCTTCTTGAATTTCTGCTTCATCTTCTATAAAATAGCTGTGCGGATTTTCGCTGCGGCATACTTCAAACAGGGAGCGCCCATTGGAGCTTTTTTTGCCAGCTACAAAAAGAATCACATCATGTTGTCGGGCAAACACACGCAATTGAGGCTCCCGGTTCGATACCTGCCGGCAAATGCTGTCATTGACACGTAAATACTCTTCCGGCGACAAACCGTTGGCACGAAGACGCTCTTCAATGGCTTCCCTCAAGGCATAAAAGCCTGCGGTGGGTTTAGTCGTTTGACTGAATAAAGTAATGGGCTTGGTGAAGTCAACACCCTGGTCCAAGTCTTCAATGCAAGACACCACAATTGCTTTTTGCTGCGTTTGCCCTGTCAATCCTATGACTTCGGCATGCCCCGGTTTGCCGTAAATCACCACTTGACCGCCCTCTTCCATGCTTTTATCAAAGGCGGTCTTCACCCGGTGCTGCAACTTCAGCACTACCGGACAAGAAGCGTCAATCAATTCTATGTTGTTGCGCAGAGCTATTTCATAGGTTTCGGGGGGTTCTCCATGAGCACGAATCAGCACTTTGCAGTCGTGCAGGTCTTTGAGTTGTTCACGGTCAATAATACGCAAGCCCTTGGCATGCAAACGCTCCACCTCGCGGTCATTATGCACAATGTCGCCCAAGCAATACACTACCTCTGCCTCTTGCAATGCATCTTCTGCCATTTGTATGGCATACTCTACCCCAAAGCAATAACCGGAATTTTTATCTATGCGAATGTCCATAGGTACTTTCTTGAAAAGGTTAAAAATTATGAGAAAAGCCCTATGCCCTTCTCCTCTGTCTTCAACAAGTGGTGATAGTGGTTTTGTTTTTTTCTATGATTTTGGAAGTAGCCAACTGAAGCACATACTCCACCTGCTCGTCGATGGTAAGAAAAGAAGTATCGAGGAAATATGCATCGGGCGCTTGAACCAAGGGGCTTTCAGAGCGGTGAGTGTCAATATAATCTCTGGATTTGAGGTTCTCTATGATTTCATCCAAGTCGAACATTTCCCCCTTCTCGAGCAACTCCTGTTGGCGGCGGTATGCTCTTATGGTTATGTCAGCGGTCATGAACACCTTTACTTCGGCATCGGGGAAAACCGCAGTACCAATATCCCTTCCATCCATGACGATGCCGCGCTGCTTGCCCATCCGTTGTTGTTGAGCCACCATGGCGCGACGCACCGCCGGCAGGGCACTCACTTGGCTGACTATCTGCGACACCCGCATCGTGCGGATTTCATCCTCCACATTCAGTCCATTGAGATATGTGTCGCTTCTGCCCTTTTTTTCATTGAAACGAAAGTCTATTTCTATATTTTTAAGTGCATCTTCTACGGCTTTGGGATTGGTCAATTCCACGAATTGGTCAAGGAAATAGAGCGTAACCGCCCGATACATAGCTCCGGAGTCAATGTAACGATAGTTGAGCGCTGCCGCTACCTTCTTGGCTGTGGTGCTTTTGCCACAGGCTGAGTATCCATCGATGGCTATGATTATCTTTTTCATAATATAGGTTCAATCGGCGCAAAGATACAAGCTTTCCCACAGAATAGAAACCCCCGACCTTTAACAGTCCTTAATAGGACAAGGAATTTTCCCATTCTTGGGTATCTTTCCATGACGCTTGTATTTGGTGTGTCTTTGTGATTGGCAACTACTTACGCTTACAGCACCCATACTCAGCAGCAGCAACAGCGCAAGCCATCGAGTCCATCGTTTCATAGACGCTTATCTTCTTTTACCTCTCTCCCGGGGATAACCAGTGAAAGCACGAAAATTTATTTGTTTATGTTCGCGAGGAACCCACCGTTGACTATCATAACCGTAACGCGGACGTTTGGGAGCACAAGAAGAAATTGCTGCTGTCAGTAAAAGGCTGAGTCCACCCAGCAACATGCATGTTAAAAGGAAACGCTTCATGGACCAATAGATTTTTAACCGGTAAGAAATATACGACTTTGCAATGTAACAGTTAAGGTACATTTTTTCAAAAGCATTAGCAAATATCGTACTTATTTATCTACCGCACTTATTTTTGTAAAAAAGAAAAAGCATGCAGAGTATCTTCAGGGGACTTAAGGTCATAGAACTTGCCAATGTGCTGGCAGGACCTTCCGTAGGGCAGTTTTTTGCAGAGCTGGGCGCACAAGTATTAAAAGTAGAAAATGCCCATTCCAACGGCGACGTTACCCGCGGCTGGCTAAGTAAAAATGAGCAAGAAAACCCTGAGGGCATTTCCGCTTATTTTTGTTGTGCCAACTTTGGCAAGCAATCTATCACTCTCGATTTAAAGCAACAAAGAGACAAAGAAATACTTTATACCCACGTCAAAGAAGCCGACTTGGTATTGGCAAGTTACAAAGCCGGCGATGCCCAAAAGCTGGGCGTAGATTACGCTACTCTTTGCCAATTCAATCCTTCTTTAATTTACGGACACATCACCGGTTACGGAAAAGACGATGCCCGTGTAGGCTATGATGCCATCATACAAGCCGAAGCGGGCTTTACTTACCTAAACGGCGAGCCCGACGGGCGCCCCGTCAAAATGCCTGTCGCTTTGATTGATGTGCTTGCTGCCCATCAATTAAAAGAAGCGCTGCTGCTTGCCCTGTGGCAGCGCGAACGCACAGGCAAAGGCAGCTATGTGCATGTATCTTTATTTGATGCAGCGGTGGCATCGCTTGCCAACCAAGCGACCAATTACCTGAATACGGGCAGTATTCCCCAACGCCTCGGCTCAGACCACCCTAACATTGTGCCTTACGGTACAGTATTTAGCACTGCCGATGGCAGGGAAATCGTACTGGCAGTAGGTACTGACAAGCAATTTCAGGCACTGTGCCGAGTGCTGGGCATTGCCTCAATAGCCGAAGACGTCCGTTTCAGCACCAATGCCGCGCGTGTGCGGCACCGTCATGAGCTGCTTCCCTATTTGAAAGAGGCAATAGCTCGCCGAAAGCGAGACGAGTTGCTCCATACGCTTCAAGAGCACAAGGTGCCAGCTGGGGCTGTCAATCGCATGGATGAAGTATTTCAAAATCCACAAGCACAAAAGCTTGTCCTTTGCCACCCACATAGCCCTTACAAAGGGCTGCGACAATTGGTGGCAGAAATAGAAGGTTATGCATGGCACCTGCCTGCTCCGCCACCGCCGTACAAAGCACCCACAAGCTCGCAGAAAACAGACAATTCATAAGCTTCTCATATTCGGGACCGAAAAGAGGTTTTTTCCAATAAGTTTTGTATTTTTTGCTACCATGATGATATCTTTGCTATGATTCACAAAAGGCAACTGTTTTTATTTATTTGCGTAGCCGGACTGCTGCTAAGTCTCCGTTTCCCTCTTTTTTCGCAAGACATCACCCCCTCACAAGGCATTGAGTTTTATTCACGAGGGCAGTACCGCCAAGCTCTCAACTGCTGGAATGCGCTGCTTCAGCGTCGGGCTCATGACTCCCTCTATGCTTGGCGGGCACGCACACTGCTGGACATGCACCTGCTTACCGAAGCACAAAAAGACGCCACCGAAGCCTTGCGTTTAGCTCCCGAAAACGCCGCTTATCATGCACTTTTGGGCGATATACAACTGGCAGCAGGGCTTTGGCAAGAGGCAAGCCACAGCTATGAAAAAGCGCTCATTCTTACCCCCTACAGCGAAGAATGGAGCGCTAAAAGGGCTTATGCCCTTTATATGAGTGGCGAAAAGGAAAGAGCATTGCAGCAGCTGCAGGAGCTCCAAAACACCGCCAATCTTTCCTTGTGGCTATCGCGAATTCATGCACGCATAGCCCTGCAAGAAAAAAACTATATGCGTGCCATAGAGCTTTACAGCAGCTGTATCAAGCAAAGCCAAAATATTTTCTTTTTTGACTTAACAGAACGCGGCGTCGCTTATCTTGCCTTAGGACAGTATCATAAAGCTTTGGAAGACTTTCGCTTGGCGGCGGCATTACGCCCCTCCTCTCCTTTGGCTTTTTATCAGCAAGCCCTTTGTTACTACCGTATGGGCAGCTATCACACAGCCATGCAACAAATAGAGTACTGCCTGCAACAGGCGCCCTCTTTCACCGAAGGACTTTTGTTGCGTGCTACCATTGCCCAGAAGCTGCAAGAAAGTAAATCCGTTGAAGCCTGCTACCGTCAATTGCTCAAGGACGCCCCCCATCACTTGAGTGCTTATGTAGGTTTGGCACAGTATTACCTTTCTAACAATAGAATAGAACAGGCTGACAGCCTGATTCAGGCTTGTCTTGCTTTAAACAGAGACCACCTGCCCGCCTTGGCACTGCAGTATGTGTTGTATAAAAAGCAACAAGAAGACGCCAAAGCCCAAATGCTATTGTCTTACTACCTGCAGTTGTGCCGCAGTGGAAGCGACTACTATTATCTTGCCAAAGCGTGCTTCGACTTCCTACCCCAAGAGAGATGGAACCCCGAAGGATTGCAATGGGCAAAAAAGGCTGCAAATCAACAAGATACATACGCCCATAATTTATTATGGGCGCAGATGCTTTACAAAGCGGGGCATCCCCTGCGTGCCTATTCTGTATGTGTAAAAGCCATTGCTTTGGCACAAAAAGAGCACCTACCCGCTGAGGAAGCCTTACAGCTAAAGCACACCTTGGACAGCTTAGGATTGGACGACACTCCCCCTGTTATTGAGCTTGTCTCGCCCCAAGCAGACGAACGAGGGCACTTGCTGGTAACTTCTGCTACCTTCACCATCGCCGGACGCATCACTGACGAAAGCAGCATTCGGCAGTTGCATATCAACGGCATCCCTTTGGCTCTAAGCAAAGGGGGCGAATTCCTTTATACGCACAGCCTGCATCAGCCTCATGATACGCTATACATTGAAGCTTGCGACATTCATGGCAATTGCGACAGCAAGCGTTTTATTTTGGATGCTTCCCCCCTGTTAAGCAGGCAAGCCCCTACACATCAAAAGAGGCGCTATTATGCACTCCTATTCGCTACCAACCAATATGAACATTGGAACGACTTAGTGAACCCCGTGCCCGATGCGCAAGCCATTGCCCACACGCTTCGAACGCTCTACGGCTTCGAAATCGATTTAGTCATCAATCCAAGCAAAGAGCAAGTGCTTTTGAAAATCAAAGAGTATCTGTTGAAAGAATATCAAGCCGAAGACGAACTGTTTATCTTCTTTGCAGGGCACGGTCAGTATGACGAACTATTTGGCGAAGGATATTTGGTTACTGCCGACTCCCGCACCGACGACGAAACAAAGTCCAGTTATTTATCTTATTCGAGTTTACGCACCTATATCAACAATATTCCCTGTCGCCACATTTTGCTGATGATGGATGTCTGCTTTGGAGGCACTTTCGACCCCGCCATTGCCAAAACTGTTCAGCAGAGAGGTATAAGCGAGCTTAATGCCGAAGAGCGTGAAGCCTTCATCAAAGAAAAGCTATCGGTCATGACACGCAAATACATCACCTCCGGCGGGAAAGAGTACGTATCGGACGGCACCCCGGGCAAGCACTCTCCCTTTGTTAGGCGCTTCTTGGAAGCCCTGCGCAGCATGGGCGGAGACGACCGCATCCTTACCATCGCCGAGCTGATGACTTACTTGGAAGTCATCAAGCCGCAACCAAGGCTGGGAGAGTTCGGCGACAATGAACCGGGAAGTGATTTCTTGTTTATTATGCCCCTACACAACCATAAATAAGCGCTACACATGAATTGGAAAACATGGTTCGATAGGTATCGAAAACTGGGCATCGCTCAGGACTTAAGCTTTGACTTGGCACAACGCATAGAGCTGCTCAACTTGGGCGTTCTTTTTTTGATATGTATCAACTTGCTCAATGCACTTTTCTTTGCCAATGTGGTACGCAGCCCGGAAGTGTATAACTATTTTTTTGCCACCATACTGATGTATTTGGCTTTTCCAATGCTCAACCATTGGCACATGCATCGTGTTGCCCGCTTCGGTTTTAGCATATACATCCATTTAAACATTCTGCTGTTTGTATATCTGTTTGGTAAAGAAACACTCTTTCAGTACTACTACACCACCACTATCATGGTTTCGGTTTTGTTGTTTACCAAAGAAGAGACGGGGTTGCGGCTGTTGGCAGTGGCTATGCCTTTTGCTTGTACTCTATTTCTATATAAGGGACAATTTGCACCCCAATTTCCTTTATCCGAGGCAGTAGTTGGCATGGTTCGCTTCAATACACTGCTAAGCCTTGCCCTCATCAACCTGTTTGTCGTATGGGTCTCTGACTGGCAATTGCGTAGGAACAGTCACATACTTGACAAACTGACCAAGCAAACAGAAGCGCAAAAAGAACTGCTACGCAAACGCGAAGAAATACTACGCAAGGAAAGAGAAAAAATCATTGTTCACCAGCAAAACCTCGAGAACATCATCCACCAGCGTACAAAAGCATTGATTGAGAAGCAGGAGGAACTGCAAACTTTACTGAAAGACCATCAGCGTAAAATCTTTGAGCTGGAAGAAACCAAAGAAAAGCTGAGCAAGGCACAGCAAGAAGCGCTCAAGTTTGTGCAAACGGTGGCATACAGTGCCGACTGCATCATATTGTCGAACTTGGAAGGTGATGTCATATATATCAATCCGGCAGGTCAAGAGCTGTTGAGACTCAAAGAAAACGCAAGCATCAATCTTAAGGAACTGTTGGAAGCCAACAGCCGCGAGAGCTTCGAAAGAATAGCCCCACTACTCTATGAACAAAAACACTGGCGTGGTGAATTGAACCTTATAGGACAGGGCAGCGGCGTGCCAATCGTCTGTGATGCTCTGCTCTTTCTGGTTCAAGATAAGAACAAGGAACACACTATCTGTCTGGCAGGCATTTTTCGTGACATAAGGGAACAGAAAGCAGCACAGCAGCAAATGCAGCAAATGCAACTGCACTTAGCTGAAAAAGAGAAGATGGCTTCTATTGGTTTGCTTACTGCCGGCATAGCCCACGAGCTCAAAAACCCCATCAACTTTATTCTGGGGAGCACAGCGCCTTTCCGGCGTTATGTAGATTACCTGCAAAGCATCATGGAATGTGTAGAAGAGGTAGTAGCGTCGCCCGGAAAACAATCCATTGAAAAATTAAAAATGCTAGCCAGGCAAGCCTCCGGCGACCAGATATTACAAGATATTAAAGACTTATCGGATAGCATAGAAGAGGGTGCCCGCCGGATAAACACTATCATCTCCGAGCTGTTGACTTTTGCACGAACCGAAGACCAAATGCAGTTTTGTAACCTCAATGCCTTAATTGAGCAAAGTTTGCGTTTTATTAAACCTGAGCTAAGCAAACGAAAAATTGAACTCGACTGGCAGGGCAGCCAACACTTGCCTGCTATTGAAGCTTTCCCTGCACGTTTGCAGCAGGTCATCATTAACTTATGCACCAACGCCATCCATGCCATGCCTCATGGTGGCAAACTGCGTATTCGCACTTGGCACATGAAAGAGCGCGAAGTGATGATTACTGTAGAAGACACAGGCAGCGGCATGCCCGAGCATGTGCGGCGCCACATCTTCGAACCTTTTTATACCACCAAAAAAACCGGAGAAGGCACAGGACTGGGCTTATTCATTGTGTATGGTATTGTTGAGCAGCACGGCGGCAGCATTACCGTGGAAAGCCAAGAAGGGAAAGGCAGCGTTTTCAAGATTCAACTTCCGATTCAACATGCAAGGGAAGACGAATGAGCACGCGTGTTCCTTCACCTTCTTCACTTTCTATTTGCATGCTTCCGTTCATACGTTTCACAAATTCGTGGCAGAGTGCCAAGCCCAAACCAGTGCCACGTTCTCCTCTAGTCCCCGGGCGGCTTACTCCCTTCCCTTGCAGGATTTGAGCAATCATGTAGGGCGACATGCCCACCCCCGAATCTTCTACCATGATGTAGCAATGTCCATTGCCTTTGTAAACAGCCGATAGGGAAACTGTGCCTCCTTCGGGAGTGAACTTCAGAGCATTGTATAATAGGTTGCGTAACACAAAACTAAGCATCTCGCGATTGGCAAGCACCTTCAATTCATTGGGAGGGGCTACATGCAGGCTTATCTGCTTCTCTATAGCCGTTTGGCGTACTAAAGCAGTGTTTTCGTCAAAGAGCGTTTTCAAAGGCACGACAGTCAGTGAGTAGTCCACCTCTTGGAGCTGCAGTTTTGCCCATTGAATCAGGTTGTCGAGCAGCTGCTGTATATTCTGCAGGTGGGCATGGATATCTTGGGCTATATGTACCAGCTCTTCCACCGTAAAGCCCCGCTCAGCATAATTGATAAATACTTGTAAAAAATTGGACAAGGTATTTAGAGGCGAGCGCAAATCATGTGAAATAATAGAAAAAAGTCTATTCTGCAAAGCAGTCAGTTGCTCCAGCTGGCGGTTTCTTTCTGCCAGTTCGCGCGTACGTGCTTCTATACGTTCTTCCAGCTTAGCATTCGCATCTTGCAACTCCTGCAGCAGTTGCTCGTTTTTTCTCAACAGACGATAATGCTCTATTGCTTTGTCTATCTTGAGGCGCAAGTCCACCTCATTCCATGGTTTGCTCACAAAGGCATAGACATGCCCTTCATTGATAGCCCGCATCAAAGATTCCTTATCGCCATAAGCTGTCAGCATCATGGTTACTATGTGCGGATGGTTTTCTGCTACCCTTTTGAGCAGCTCGATTCCATCCATATCTGGCATGCGGCGGTCGGTGATAAGTACTGCCACCGGCTGAGCAGAAAGCACTTGCAATGCCTCTTCGCCGCTTTCTGCTGTAGCAATACGATATAGAGGCTTAAAAGCATGATAAAATGCCTTCAGGTTGTAGGGTTCATCATCTACGTAAAGGATAGTGTAATGATTATGGTCATGCATTGCAATGAGTCTTACGCTGCTGTAATATACGAAGTTAAAACTATAAAAGTCAATATTTGTTGGTTAATAGCGAATTGCCTGCCCGTTTTGTTTGCGCAACAAACCACCTTCATAAGCGACCTCTCCGTTCACTATCACCATCTCTATGCCTTTAGAAAAGCGGTTGGGGTTTTTCACTGTGGCTGTGCCCTCTATGGTTTGAGGGTCAAAAACCGTAAGATCTGCTATTTGCCCTTGCTCTATGGCAGCACGGGGTTGCAATAGTGAAGGAGCCAAAGAAGCAGGCAAAAGGGTTATCTTTTCAAGGATTTTTTCTAATGACATTCCTATATCCAAAGCATGACGTATAGCCGTGGCAAAACAACCTGCACCACGAGGGTGCGAGTTGGCTTGGGGCTCGCTCTCAATGCCTCCATCCGACCCTATCATGCAGAAGTCGGTTTGCAATGCTAGGTCTACTGTTTTGTCTAAAGGCATGGTGCCTTCGGGCACTGCTACCAAGACTCCCGGTGTCCGACGCAATTGTTCGAAACGGGCAGGTGTGAGGCGTTCGCCGGTGCCAACTACTGTCAAGTCGTCGTAATCCAGACCGTAGTACTCTCTCCATCCGGGGTCAAAACGTTTGGAATGCAAATAAGTAGCCCAATAGCTGTAAGGATACACACAGGTAGTAATGCGCAAACCACGGGCACGGGCTTCGGCTATCAAATCCAAAGCCTTAGGCATGTTGTAAGTGCCACCGGTAGAATGTAAGTGAGCAATATGCAAATGTACGTCTGCATCGGCAGCCAAACGAATAGCTTCTTTTACTCCTTCTAATTCTTTTTCAGGCGAAGAATAGCGCAGATGCAAGACCAACGGGCGCTCATATCGTGAAGCCAAGCGTGCATAAGCCAACACTTCTTCATAAGGAGTGGGTTGGTACTCAAGGCTGTGCGATACTCCCAAAGCCCCTGCTTCCAAAGCCCGCTCTACGGCTTTTAAACGGGCGGCTGCAGTATTGTATTGATAGCGTATGCTCATGACTTTGGTCGAAACGCCGTAATTGACGTAGTGCGGCTTCCGGCTGAAATAATCATAAAAAGCGGCAGGGTCACCACTGCCTCCGTGCATCTGCAGCACCGTGCTCAAACCGTCTGTTACCTTGTATTTTTCAAAGATATGGTACGTACGCTCTGGGTTCGAGGAGTTGTCGCCCAAAATGTCGATAAAGCCGGGGCTAACCACTTTTCCATGCACTTCATAGAGCACCTCGGAAGGCAAAGCCACATCCGATACCACCAAGCGATTTTCTTGGTCTATGCCCACAAAAAGGCTTTTCAGCTTGCCACGGTAATAGACCTTCCCCCCAACAATGCCTATCTTCAAAGCCCTGCTTCGCAGCTTAGTGAAAGAAGGCAAAAGCAGGGAAGCCGTAGCCGTAGCCATGAGATGAAGTGCTTCTCTTCTGTTCATGCAATCGTTTTTTCAAAAACTTAGAGTACTGTACAAAAATAAAAATAGACTTTTGCTGCAAATCTCCAACTCAAACGCTCCAAAAATAGTACACCGGGAAGAAAAAGGCAGTCGTTCAAGTCGTTAAAAACAGGAAATATTTTGTATTTTTGCTTTCTATGAAAAGTGTAGAGCAAATATTGGCATCACGGCGATTGCGGCGCACTACAGTACGCAAACGGGTATTGCTTTGCTTTTTGTCGAGTGAATTTGCGCTATCGCAACATGATTTAGAGCAAGCACTGCCCTCCTTTGACCGGGTAACTCTTTACCGTACGCTCAAGACTTTCACCGAAGAAGGTATTTTACACAAAATACCGGACGATAGCGGTACGCCGCGCTATGCGCTATGTCATGACTGTGAACCCCATGCCCATCAGCACCACCATGTGCATTTTAAATGCATCCGCTGTGAGCATACCGAATGCTTCGAGCGCTTGTATGTACCCAACATATCACTGCCCAAAGGCTATGAAGCAGAAGAGTTCAGTTTGTTGGTGCAGGGAATATGTCCGCGATGCAGCGCTCATTCAAACAGTAAGTAATTCAGCAAAATTGTTGCGAAATAATAGCGGTAACATTCTTGGGGCTTTTGTTCATCTTTTGGACGACTAATAAGTCGTTCTGTCTTGTCAATGATTAACTCCTCTACTTCATGAAATCTTTCCTCGCACAAAACCTATTCAACGTTTTAATTTGTAACCTACCTACACCAGAGATAAATGCGGCAACATCATATGCACAATATCATTTCACATAAAACAAAATGAAAAATAGTTTTTGTGTTGCATTTGTGTGCTTTCTATCTGCCGTTGGCTCGCGTTTTCTTTGTTCCTTTAGCCAATGGTTCAAATTATGAGAAATAGTTAAAAAAATTCTTTTTTACTCATCCCTATGACTGCTCGTAATAGTCGCTCGTTTTGTATGGCTTTTGGAATATTCATGGTTTTTAATTTAACTTGCTGCAAAAAATGGATATTTACGCTTCTAATTTTAGACCTTTGGAAATTTTTATTAACATAATTTGAATCAAAAAAGATGAGACAAGCAGTCAGTGCGGTGCTCATCACCTACAACGAAGCCGAGGTGATAGAGCGTTGTTTACGCAGTATTGAGTGGTGCGATGAGGTGGTGGTGGTTGACTCGGGCAGCACCGACGGCACAGTAGAGATATGCCAGCGCATGGGCGCAAAAGTCATACATCGCCCATTTACTAATTTCGGAGACCAAAAACGTTTTGCCGTAGCACAAGCAAGTCATTCGTGGGTACTCTCCCTCGATGCCGACGAGTATTTGTCTGCTAGTTTGCAGAGGGAAATTCAAAAAGAGCTGGAAGCCCCCCGCCATCATGGATACTTTTTGCCACGCAGCTTGATATTCATGGGAAAGAAAATACGCTCAGAACAACGAAAGCCTATCTTGCGACTTTTCGACAAGCGATACGGCAATTTTGTAAACATAAGCGTGCATGAATATGTGAAAGTGCAAGGCAGTACAGGAAAGTTGCGAGGAATACTATGGCATGAAAGCTATAGAAGCTTGGAAGATTACTTTCAAAAGTTCAACCGCTATACAAGCCTCATGGCAGAGCGCATTGTAGAAAAAGGGAAAGTCAAACCACCGACTTATGCTTTTCTTCGCTTTGCGCTTGGCTTTTTGGAGCAGTTTTTCTTGAAAGGGTGTTGGCTCAACGGCTCTATAGGCATGGTTTGGTCTTTGCTGACAGCTTACTACAGCGCCGTCAAGTACTTAAAAGCCTACGAAATAAGCCTTCAAAAGTCCCAATAGGTGTTTTCATTCAAAAAACACAATGTTCATGAAAGAAAAACTGCAAGCATACAAACCTATTGCCTGTCATCTACACGACCAGATAGAGAGTAGCATTGTAAAAAAACAAAGCGTACGCATTAGCTTTGAAGAGCCCGGCAGCGGCAAGGTAATAAGCTGCCAAACCATTCTATCTGATTGGTATGTAAAAGAGGGGGGCGAGTACATTGTCCTTGGCAATGGGCAACACCTGCGATTAGACTATCTGCGTTCTTTCGAAATCGTTAGCAATTGATTTTTTCAAATTTTGCAAAAGAAAAATGCCTAACGCCATCCTACTCATCGAATTTACTTCTTCTCACACTGAATGCTTGCACGCCGCCATTGCATATATAAGCCACGCAATGCCCGGGTGTAAAATATACATTGCCGCCCACCATCAACGTTGTGCTCCTTTTGAGCAAATGCCGGAGGTAACCGATGTATTTCCCTGCCATACGCGAGGCGAAAAATTATTGCCCAACCTATCGATGTTTCGGTCTTTAAGGAAGTACATCAAAGACCGAAGCATTCGCCATGTTTACTTCAACACTGCTCATGGTTCACTGTGCCGCAATTTCAGTTATATGCTTTTAGGCAGCGGCATCCGGCAATATGGACTCATTCACAACGGAGACAAGTTCCTGCGCAAAAGTGGCACCCAACGCATGATAAGCCGAAACATGACCCACTACTTCACCCTTGCAAATTACATCACAGACACCATACACCCCCACTGCCCAAAGCCAGTGAGTAGCTATTATGCTATTCATCTTCCCACTTCCTTGCACCGACAGCTACCCCCTATTGAAAAACCTGCCCACGAGCTGTGGATTGCCATTCCCGGTAGCATAGAACTCAAAAGGCGCTCCTATGATGCTCTCATAGAGGTGCTCAATCGCCATGCACTCCCTTCAAATGTACGTTTTTTACTTTTGGGAAATGCTGCGCACCGCAATAGTGAGCTTTCAAAGCTGGAGGCTATGGCAAATTTTCCATTCGAAAAATACTTTCGCGTTTTTCAACGCTATTTGCCCACAGAAGAATATTACGCCTATCTGAAAAGCTCCGATGTGGTACTGCCTTTGATACATCCCGACACTGCCTTAGCTCAGAAATACAAAAGCGCTCAAATCAGTGGCACCTTTAATATGGCTTGGACCTTCCGCAAACCACTGCTTATGCACAACATGTTTCGGCATATTGACGATTTTCAAGATACAGCCTTTTTCTACGACGAAAATAATTTGATAGACGTGCTTCGCAAGCTTCCTGAGCTGATGAGCCAGCAAGACCAACTTTACAGGCTCCATAAATGGGCATTTGACTATCAAGCAGAGCAGTTTTGTAAAGCGCTTTTTCTGACTACAGCCACTAATCCGACAACCAAGAGCGCCACGGGCTAAAACGCAAAGCGTACCACAGTAGCAAAAATACCAACGCCCAACGCAAATAAATGGCGTAGTATTCTACCACTACTTTGACCTGTTTTAGCTTGATGGGTGATTTTTCCAGCCGGTTGATTTCGCGAAATACTTGAGAAAGTGCCCGGCGGTCTTCGGCACGATAATATTTGCCACCGGTCAGGCGGGCAATCGCCTCCATAACAGCTGGGTCCACAGTATTGTTGACATACACTGGTTGCCCAAAAGCGTCGTTCCCTTTCAAAACAGCCCCCTCTTTTCCTATCAAGATGCTGTATATCTTGACCCCATATTCCTTGGCAATCAAAGCAGCCGCTTCGGGCTCCAAAGTACCTGCTGTATTGTCTCCATCACTCAAAATAAGCAGCACTTTACTCTTGGTTTTTGCCTGCTCGAGGCGATTGACGCCCACCGCTATGGCGGTACCCACTGCTGTACCTCTCTGCATAAGGATAGAAAAATCTATTTCATCGATGCGCTGCATCAAGTGGGCATAGTCCGTAGTAAGGGGCGACAGGGTAAGAGCATCGCCAGCAAAGACCACTATACCTATCTCGTCGCTTTGACGCCCTTTCAGAAAATCTTTGGCAACGGCTTTCATGACAGCCAAGCGATTGGGTGAGAAGTCTTTTAGATTCATTGAAGGAGACACATCCAATAACAAGACAATACTAACACCTTCACTCTCCTGCTCTGTGAGTATCTTCTCCTGCTGCGGACGAGCCAATGCCAGCAATAACATGATGATTGCGGGCAACAACAAGAATGGAATTGCTTTGGCAGCAAGGCGCATCGCCAAGGATTCTTTTGGTGTGCCTACGTGGTAGGTATGCCCAGGCAAGACATAAGTGTATTTCTCCTCTCGAAAAAGAGAGTAAAACACAGCACTACACAAGAAAGCTGCCACTACCCACCACCAGGTCCCCAGCTGTGCCCATTCCACCTGACGCAAAAAGTGGGGCGCCAACCACTGCCACAACTTCCACCAATCATCGGTGTAAAGCCAATCGGATTGCCTTAATAGCATCTTTGTCTTTTTTCAGTTTGTCAATGAGCAGTTCGTACTTCCGCGCTGCCAAGCGGTGCAGGGTCATCCACGCTTCGGGCAGCTCCTGCTCAAAATGCCCTCCATAAATAGCCTTGTCTATACAGGCAAGCGCCTGCTTGAGTGTTTCATCTTGCCAGAGCGCTGCCAACTCTGCCGATGTAAGGCTTTTGAGCGGCTGACCCTGTAACAACTCCATAAAGTCCAGCCATTGACGACGCAACTGCTCCATGGCTGTGCCATCTGCCTGCCGAATAGCCTCTTGCCCTCGCTCAAATACCTGCTCTTCGTAATCCTGCCAACGCTTGTCCCATTGATAAAGCAACCACAACTTCATGAGATAACGCCACAGAGGCACCAACAAACGCCACAGCAAAAGCAAAGCCGCAACAGCACCCAACCCCCACCACAAATACAAGGGACGGTCGACAAGTGAAGGTAGGGCTACTTCCACACGCAGTTCCAGCGTGTCGGCTTGCGCACGAGGGGGCAACCAAGTGTTCAAGTACAGCACTCGGGCAGGTGTAAGAAAACGCAAGGTGTCGGGTGCAACCCATGCATAAACGGGCAGTTGTAATTGCACCGAGTCTATACGGTCGAGCAAAGTAAGCTCATAAGCCACACTGTCTTTCACCTGCTTGCCTGAAATACGCACGGAAGGTGATACGTACACTTCCAACAGTGTAAGCGGCTTGAAAGCCCGCTCCAAAGCAGGCGGGAAAAATAGCTGTAGCGAGTCTGGGCGGTGCACCACCACCGAATAAAATAAGCGTTCACCTATGCGCACCGAGTCGGTACTGATATAGGCTTTCAAATGCACCCCGTAGTTTTGTGCCCGGGCAGCGGGCAGATAGCCCCCCCCGAGGAAAGTTCCGGCAATCCACATAAAAAAAAGAAATCGCCACATCAGCACGTTTATTCAACTAAAAAGCAAGGTAATGAAGCCGACGCATCATTACAAGCCTTCGAGCGGGTTGTTTGCTATCTTTCGTTTCCTTTGGAGCAGGAAAAGAACATTTTTTGACTTTTACCTTCAGATTTTTTTTCTATCTTTACACGCAAAAATGAAAACGTAAACAGATTATGCAAAATCTACGCTGGTTGTTCGTACTCATGCTTGCAGTTGGTTTACAAGCCTGTAACTTAGACCAATACAATAACTCTGACCCGAAAACCCTGACTGACCGCCGCGCGGGCGACCCCTATGTATATGGCGACCCCGATGGCGAACCGCGTCAAGCACTGACAGAGTATCCTGACCCTGTCGACGGCGCTGCCCGCACCAAGAAAATCCGCGAGAAACTTTATGCTCCCATGAGCCCCGTCGATTTTTATCGTCAATACATTACCATTCAGGAAAAAAAGGACACACAAGCAGCAAAAGAAAGCAAAGAAGCAGACAAGCAGTCCTAAACTGCACACCTCCCTATCGAACCAAGGCGGGCTTCATTGTCCGCCTTGGTTTTTTATTCTAATCGTTTATTCGTATCTCCCCGCCTGTCCTTTCACTTCTCCCTTCGTTATTTTGCCTCTCGCTCTATGTCATTTTGGCTACTCTCGGTTTGTTCTTATGGGCATAAGCGAGCAATTGCCTTTGTTTTTTGTAGCTTGGTCTGATGAGAAAATGACATGCTGCGCTCATATTTCATGCGAAATGACAAGAAAGTGCCCTACTTCTTCGAAATAGAAAGGCAAGCTCATGGAATAGAAGTATTTCAAAGGGCAAAAAAGCAAGCCACATTTTGCAACAAGATATCTTTCTTCTTCGCTAAAAAAGTGCCTCTGCCACTTTGCGCACAGAAGCCGCCTTACTCATAGAATAATAGTGCAAGCAAGGCACTTTGTGCTGCATCAGCTCTTTAGATTGAGCAATACACCACTCCACCCCTACTTCCTTTACTTGCTCGTCGCTGCTGCATTTCTCTACCTCTTTGACCAGCTCTTCTGGCAACTCTACATGAAACACCCGCGGAATCATGGTCAGCTGCCGCTTCGAGGTCAGCGGCTTCAAACCAGGCACTATGGGCACATTGATGCCTATGGCGCGGCATTTTTCTACAAAGTCGAAGTATTTGCGGTTGTCAAAAAACATCTGTGTAACGATATAATCAGCCCCTTTGTCCACTTTCATTTTCAGATAGCGCAGGTCAGACTGCAGATTGGGCGCTTCATAGTGTTTTTCGGGATAGCCTGCCACACCGATGCAAAAATCGGTAGGCACGGCATTTTCTATTTCTTCTTCCAAGTAAATACCACGATTCATATTGACCACCTGCTCGAGCAGCTCCACAGCATAGCGGTGCCCACCCGGTTCAGGTGTAAACACCTTTTCCGTAGGGATAGGGTCCCCCCGCAGCACCAAAAGGTTGTGAATGCCTAAGTAATGCAAATCAATCAAGGCGTTCTCGGTTTCCTCTTTGGTAAAACCTCCACAAATCAGATGGGGCACCGGTTCTACTCCATAACGGTGTAAGATGGCAGCACAAATGCCTACCGTACCCGGGCGCTTGCGGGTGGTCTTACGCTCAAGTAACCCATCGGGGCGTTTTTTGTAAACGAACTCCTCACGGTGGTAGGTTACATTCACAAACTTGGGACCAAACTCCATAAGTTGGTCTATGGTATCAAATAACTCTTGAATGCTTTGCCCCTTCATGGGCGGTAGTACTTCAAATGAAAACAAGGTCTTTTCCGGATTACGCAAATAATCTACAATCTTCATAGCTGCTTGTTGTTGTGATTGAATAAAGCACAAAAGTACAAGGCTTTGCCGAATTCACTATATTTGTGCACCTTTTCAAAAAAACAAAAATTTTTAAAAGCCAAGACTCATGGGATTACAATGTGGAATTGTAGGCTTACCCAATGTAGGGAAATCCACTTTATTCAATGCTTTAGCCAACAATAAAGCAGAAGCCGCCAATTATCCTTTCTGCACCATAGAGCCCAACGTGGGCATCATTACTGTGCCTGACCCCCGCCTTGACCTCTTAGCTGAGCTGGTCAAGCCACAACGTACGGTACCTACTATCATCGAATTTGTGGACATTGCCGGCTTGGTCAAAGGTGCTAGCAAAGGCGAAGGACTGGGCAACCAGTTTTTAGCCAACATACGTGAAGTGGATGCCATTGCTCACGTGGTACGTTGTTTTGACGACCCCAACATTGTGCATGTACATGGCAAGGTGGACCCCGTAGGCGACAAAGAGGTCATAGACACCGAGCTGCAGCTCAAAGACTTAGAGACCGTAGAAAAGCGCATAGCCAAGACCGAGCGGGCAGCTAAATCAGGCGACAAAAAAGCCAAAGAGGAAATAGAAGTACTTGCCCTGCTCAAAAGCACACTTGAAAGCGGCAAGAACATACGCTCGGTAAGCATAGACGACAATTACCAATATCTGATGAAAGAGCTGCAACTGCTCACAGCCAAGCCCGTGATGTACGTCGCCAATGTAGATGAAAAAAGCCTTGCCGCTGGCACCAACGAGTTTGTAGAAGCCCTCAAGGAGTCAGTAGCTCACGAAAAAGCAGAGGTAGTTGTCATCTGTGCTGCTCTTGAAGCCCAAATTGCTGAACTGCAAAATCCCGAGGAGCGCAAAATGTTTTTGGAAGAATATGGTTTGAAAGAGCCCGGTTTGAACCGTGTGATACGCACTGCCTACCGCCTGCTTGACCTAATTACCTACTTCACAGCAGGCGAAAAAGAAGTACGAGCTTGGACCATCCGCCGTGGCTGGAAAGCCCCCCAAGCCGCCGGTGTCATCCATTCCGATTTTGAGCGGGGTTTCATCCGTGCCGAAGTTATCAAATTCAACGATTTTGTGCATTATAAAAGCGAAGCTGCCTGTAAAGAAGCCGGCAAGTTATCCATAGAGGGGAAAGATTATGTGGTAGAAGACGGCGATATCATGCACTTCCGGTTCAACGTATAGGATACTTAACCATTCTTTCAGTTTTTTCACCGCAAAGAAGGCATGTTTTTTTGTAGTTATGCCTTCTTTTTTTATATCTTAATAAACATTCAAAAGCTAACAGAAAACATTGCTGGCTTTTCAGTCGTTTTTTCGTTATTGGTCGTTTTTACTGATATTTTTATATGCGTGTAAGAATCATTTTTTCGATGCTGGGCAAAGCCATTGTACCTTTTCATCACCAGCCGCTGATTGCCCAGATGATTAAAGTCTTGCGACAGCAACTGCCTGCCGAAGATGCAAGTTATACGCACTACCATTTCTCGAGTCTGAAAGGACAAATCAAAGTACAAAAAAACGGCTTGTTGTATCAATCAAAGCATGTAACTTTGGTATTTGCTGCCCTTTCGCCCAGTTTTGTGCAAAAGATATTGAAGGCGCTGTTTGCACAGCCCAAAGTATGCATCGGCAACTTATGGCTCAAAGCCGAGTATGTGGAAGAAGAAGTAGTGCCAGAGTTACCCTTCGAATCGAAGATGCTTTGTTTGTCGCCCTTGTTGCTCATTGCTCCTCAGGAAGATGCCTACAATGCCAAGCGGTTGATTCCCCCCACCGAAAACCTCTTTTCTGATTTGGTGTATGAATCTACCATTCTGCGCGCAGAAGCATCAGGACTCTACGACGAAGCCACCCTTAACGAGTTTCACCGCTTTCAAATAGTACCCGATGAAAATTATTTAAAACAGCTGGCAGCCCAAGACAAAAAGTATGCGCGCCTCTATGAAGTGGGGCAAGACAAAAGCCGTTTGGTTGTACGCGGTTATAGCTTTCCTTTCACTTTGTATGCCCACCCTCTGCTTAAACGCTTCATTATGCTCACGGGCTTGGGGGCTTTACCACATTTAGGTTATGGCATGCTCGACCTTGCGAGTGGTCCTATGCCCAAGCACCGTATCGATATTCTTTAGAAAACCGAATGCCAGCGAAGCTTGTTATTGCTGAATAAAGCGTAAGCATAGCTTGTGATTTCGAACGAGCAAAGCCAGTGAAAAATTTCAATCAAACCAAGCCAAAAGAGGTAAAAGAGATTTATCATTTGCGCTTGAAATGAGAAAGAAAGGAAAGCGAAAAGAACAAAGAAGCAAAGTAGTCAAAAGAAAAAAACCGTTCACGAGCTGAAGAAACAAAGAACCACCCGAAACGGGTGGCTTTTTGGTGGTTTAACTTAAAACTCATCGGGTTTAGTTAAGGTTTTAGATATTTTTGGAGCAGTTGAATCTTCATCGAATCGGTAATGCGGCAATTTTCAAAGTTTTCGATGGCATCGCCTGTTTCTTTCATTTCATAGAAATGATTGTTTACAAAGATATAGTCTTTCACGCCATCTCCCAAATCTATGTTTTGCAATAAGCGATAGTTCACCTCTTTGAAAAGTACCAACACACGGTTATTGTATTGATAGAACAGAGTCTGTTCAAATTCCTGCAATGCCTTTTCTTCTTCACTCACAAGCGGCTCTTCCAATGGTAGCACATGCCCGGTAGCTTCCGACACGTTTGACTGCACCTGCTCTTGCACGGGCAACTCTTGCTGTGCTTCCTGAGCCGTTGGTGTGGAGTGTATCTCTAATTGCAAAAGTTCTTTGCGCGAGCGCAAAGGCGTCAGACGTTCGGTATTCTTTGCTTCGGTCATCTCTTCACGGCTTTCTTCGGATGCTTGCTTTTCGGTAACGGGTGCCGGCGGTTCTGCTACGAACGCCGTCGCTGCTGGAGACCGCATTTGCTCCACTTCCCGATGGTGATTGCTCCAGATAACCAACCCAAGCGCTCCCCCCACGGCAACGACGCCTGCTCCCCAACGCCACCACTGTGCAGACAACCAGTCGAAAGTATGCCCCTGCGGCACGGGTGTATTGTCAAGCAAACGTTTCAATGCGGCTTTTCGCTCTGCACAAATGGCTTCTACCATTAAGCGGTGCATTTCCACTTCTTCACGCAAATCAGCACTTGTCTGTAGTAGTTTTTCAAAATGCTGCTTTTCTTCTTCCGGCAGGCTTCCCTGCAAGTAAGCGTCTATTTGTTCTTGCCATTGCATGTTCATAACAGGGCATTGATTTAGATTAAGTCACTCTTTTTAAAGTTGGCTCGCACGATGCGCTCCAGTTCCTGCATACATTTATATTTTTTGGACTTTGCCACATCGGCAGAGGCAAAGCCCAGCTGTTCGGCTATTTCTTTCATATTCATTCGGTCGAAGTAATAAAAAGTAAGCACTTTTTGGCAAGTATCGCCCAGTTGTTTCAAACAGCGGCGCACCAATTCTATGCGTTCTTTCTCTTCCCAGTTCTGCTCTACAATGTCATCTTTTTCTTCGCTACTGAGGCGTCGCTTGCGCTCCAACTCTTTGCGCCATAGATTCTGGCACACACTGTACAGATAGGTGCTCAACTTGGATGTAAGCATGAAGTTGCCTGCCCGCACCTTCTGCCACAGTACAATGAGCGCTTCTTGAAAGATGTCGCGTGCCTCTTCTTCGGTTCCACTGTTTTTGAGCACCAAACGCGACATCATGCGATAATGCTTTTTATACAGATATTGAAGCGCCGACTCATCACCATTTTTTAAACGTTTCAGAATTTCTTCATCTTTCATTCAAAAGCGTGCCTTTGTTGTTACATACCTTTTTTCTTGAGAAAGGTAAGCATTCATGTAGGTTTTAGCAAGCGATTCATCAAAAAGGTAAAAAGGCTTTTGTAAAAACAAAACAGTAAGCGCACGACAGCCAAGGCGCCTTGTATATGTTATGTGTTACACACATTTGGCACAGGAATAAACCGCTGTACTGCCTTTTTTCAGCTGCCAGCATCCCCCGAGTCTGCACAATTTAAGTATTTTAGCGCCTGATTCAAATCAAAGTAAGCATCAAGTACAGCTCCTATGTGGTTTCTTAAATTACTTTCGTTTCTTCCTTGGCGCGTGTTGTATGCACTGTCCGACATACTTAGCTTTGTAGCGTTTCGTATAATACGCTACCGAGTAGAGGTAGTGAAAGACAATGTTCGCAGGGCATTTCCCCAACTGAGTGAAGGAGAGATAAAACAGCTCAGCAAGCAGTTCTATCGCAATTTAAGTGATATACTGGTAGAAACGTTGAAGCTCTTCCGTATGAAAGAGGCGGACATCCTCGACAGGGTGCATATAGAAAACATAAAACTGCTGTGCGATGCCCTCCAAATGCAGCGTCCTGTGGTGATTTTAACTACCCACCAAGGCAATTGGGAATGGCTGCAACATGCCGTGCAGCTTCAACTGCCTGAAACGCCCGTCTATTTTGTTTACCAACAGCTAAGCAACGCTTTCTTTGACCGCTTGATGCTGCAACTGCGCAGCCGTTTTGGCGCACAAGGTATTGAAATGAAGCAGGTATTTCGCAAGGCGCTGGCTATGAGTAAGCAGGCGACAGTAGTGGCATTGCTGGCAGACCAAAGCCCCCGCCGTGATTCTTCCTATGAATGGGTATCGTTTTTTGGCGAGAGGGTGGCTTTCTTCAATGGTGGTGCCAAATTGGCAGCTAAGCTACAAAGTCCCGTGATTTTGGGCATCAGCTACCGTCAAAGCCGTGGGCGTTATAGGCTGGTGTTTAGCTATCTGGGGCAACCTCCTTATGAAAAAGAAGCGGTTAGTGTCATTACGCAGGCTTATGCCCAGAAACTGGAAGAGAGCCTGCGTCGCCAAGCCCACAACTGGTTGTGGTCGCACAAAAGGTGGAAGCTGTCAGCACCGGCAGAAAAGAATGCTACATAAAAACTATGGAACAATTTTTGCTTTTTTTGTAGATTTGTAAAACGTGTTATCACAGATAAAACCTAAAAAAACGATGTATAAGAAAGCATTTTTCCTCTTTTTCACCCTCTTAGCAGGCGTGATGTTTGCACAAGCCCAAAGCGAGAAGGTCGAAAGCGCCTTGAAATTCGAAAAAACAGAGCATAACTTCGGGGAAATTCCGCAAAATGTGCCAGCAGTGCATGAATTCAAGTTCGAAAATAAAGGCAAGCGCCCCATTCAAATCACCGACGTAAAAACCAGCTGTGGTTGTACCACCCCCTTTTATACCAAAGAACCGGTAGCTCCTAAAAAAAGTGGCGTAGTGAAGGTAAGCTACAATGCTGCCCAAATGGGAGCATTTACCAAGACCATCACAGTAACCACCAGCGAAGGAGCTACCATTTATCTGACCATCCGTGGCACTGTAGTTGCCAACAAGCAATAGTCCATAAAAAGCATTTACATCATCTTTAAAATCCCTTTCATCTTGCTGAAAGGGATTTTTATTTCGGGAAAGCCGGTTTGCTCTGTGGCGCCGTCATCATTTGAATAAAAAGCCACAAAGAATTCTCCCTGCCCCATGACAGACACATAGCCCATCTGCTTGGGCAAGGGCGGTAAGGGCTCCTTAAAGCGAAAGCCCACTTTCGACAAAGGTTCATCAGCGGACAGATTGTAGGTTTTTCGCAATTCGGCTGCCAGTAAGCGACGCAGCTCCTCCTCTTGGTCTTCCCTCAGCCACTCGCGGCGTTCCAAACGGTGTCCGTCTTGCATATCCAGCATAAGATAATGCAAGCTATCGAAGATAGAATAGCCTACACACAAGAGCTTAGGGCTGGAGTAGGTTACCTCTGCACCGATATACATTTCTATGGGTGGTCTCTTGCCTTCTGCCAGCAATGCTTCGTACAATGAAGGCAAGAGCTTATCTATGTCGGTGTCTGATACTTTCAGCCGCTTACTCAGTTGCTCTGCTGGATATTGGCGGATATGCCGGTTGAGCAGGTCGCCCACTGCTCTTTGCGAACAGATAAGAGAGGGCAAAAAAAGCTCAAGAACCAAGCAAGGGGCTACGTTCTCACATTTTGCATGCTCATAGCGATGTCCATACGGTTCCACTTTCAATATTTCGTTTGGGGGGGCATCGGCAGGCAATTGTACCCTGTCAGGAGTGCTACCGTCGGACACAAAGGGGGCATTGTCGTTTTTCTGTGCAATTGTTTTTTGCTCACCTCCACTTGTTTTGCTTTCACAGGCGGTCAGCAGGTATAGAAAAGCAAGCGCCGCAGTTGTCATTATAGTCTTCATCATAAGCCTTCCCTTTTTAGTCTTCTTCTATTTTACGCAGCTTTCTGCCTTTTTTGCGCGCCTCACGCCGCTTTCCTCGGTCACCATATTTAGCAAGCTTGGCATAACATGCTTTTGCTAATTTGTAATTTTTTTTGCTTTCAGCCCAGCGGGCTACTTCCTGTAAGGCGGATTGGTAATAGCCCGAATCATAGGCTTTTACGGCTTCGGCATAGGCTATGGTTTTCTGGTAGAGCTCGATTGCCTTCTCCATGTTGTGTTCATAATGCTGTGCCTTGTAAGCCAAAAAGTAGGTAGCATATCGCCCACTGATTTCTTCATAGCCGGCTTGCCCGTTTTCTACGCGCCGCAGCAGTTCTTGTGCAGGCTTTTCCATCTCATGTATGCGCCCCAGCAAAAAAAGCAACATTGTGTAAAAGCGGTGAAAGTAAGGGTTGTTTGGATAGCGTTCGTATAAATATTGTGCATATTGGGTAGCTTTGTGGGGTTGGTTTTCTTCAAGCGCATAAATACGCATCAAGAAGTAGTAGGCTTCCAAACGAGTATAAAAGGCATTCTTCGCCACTTCTTCGAGCTGCTCTATGCCCTTCTTTTTGTCGCCTTTTTCAAAGAAAATAAGCAAAGGGCGCAAAGAGGGATAGTTTTCGGGTATCCAAATCGAATAAAAATTGTAAAGCCCATCACCAAAAAGGAACTCTACACTCAGCGAAGTTATTTCTTTTTCGCGGCGCAGATATTTGATGGCTTGCTTACCGTTCCATGCCGCCTTGACCCAAGATTCACGTTCGGCATAGAGGCGCCCCTTATAGCCATAGGCAGCTGCCAAATAGAATTGGTACTCCGGATTGCCGGGCTCTTTCTTGAGGCGCTCTTCTGCCAGCTCTATGGTTTTGTCCAAGGCGTCGAGCAGTTCCTCGTCATAGCGGTATTTGTCGATGTTGGGCATCATCTTCCACCATATCATCAGACCTTTTACCAGATAAGGCAAAGGATGGGTGCGATAGCGGTGGTGCAGCCACAACCACTCCTTTTCTGCTTTGGCAAAATCGTAATTGTAGGTGTAATCGATGAGGTCGGCGAGCTCTACCTGCAGCAAAGGGTCGTAAATCAAGCCGGTATCGAGGCGGGCGGCTTCGGCAGGCAGTTCCTGTGCTTGCACTGTCACTGGCACACACAACCACAGCGCCCACAGCAAGCGCATCCAATTCATAGAGCGCATCCTCATTGTTTCAAGTTTGAACATAAAAATAGTTCGTTTTTTCTGCAAAATGGCTGTTTGTTTTTAGTTCATCAAAATTCGTACTTTTATTTTTCTTGTAGAAAAACAGCCAAAAACTAAACTTTATTTCACATGAAACTCATCAAAGTAGGGGCAGGCATTGTCAATCAAACCCCCTTGGATTGGGAAGGCAACTTCCAACGCCTTGTAGGTGCCATAGAGCAGGCGCGCACACAGGGCGTCAGTTTGCTTTGCCTGCCCGAGCTGTGCATTTCAGGCTACGGCTGCGAAGATGCCTTTTTTGCTCCGAACACCTTCAGCCAGTCGCTCAAATATCTGCTGGCACTGCGTCCCTATACACGGGGCATGGTGGTGTCGGTGGGCTTGCCGCTGCTGGTGCAAAACAAAGCCTTCAACTGTGCTTGTCTGTTGGTAGACGGCGAAATTGCCGGTTTTGTAGCCAAGAAGTTTCTTGCTGGCAACGGCATTCACTACGAGCCGCGCTGGTTTACCCCTTGGACCCAAGAGGGCTACACCACCGTGCGCATCGAAGGCAAAGACTACAAAGTAGGCGATATTTACTTTCGGGTAGATGATGTTAAAATAGGTTTTGAAATATGCGAAGATGCCTGGGTCGCCAACCGTCCGGGACGTCAACTCTACCTACACGGCATTGATGTTATCTTGAATCCCAGTGCCAGCCATTTTGCTTTTGGTAAATTGGAAGTGCGTAAGCGCTTTATCTTAGATGGCTCGCGGGCTTTTGGGGTTACTTATGTGTACAGCAACTTACTGGGTAACGAAGCCGGACGTGTCATCTACGACGGCGGCGGCATCATTGCCTGCAATGGGCAGCTCGTTGCCGCAGGCGAGCGCCTCTCTTTCGACGACTACAACGTTACCTCTGCTGTCGTAGATATAGAGCTCTCCCGCTTGGCTCAGGTACAAATGCAAACACAGTTTGCCATAGACAAAGACTTTGGGCATGTGGTAGAAGTAGATTTTCACTTCCCTAACATTCACCCCGAAGCATGGCACCCCCAAGAAGCTGACTGGGAACACAGCCCCTTCCTCAAAGAGGAAGAGTTTGCACGTGCCATGATGCTTGGGCTATTTGACTATATGCGCAAGAGCCGTTCCCGTGGTTTTGTGATTTCGCTGAGTGGTGGTGCCGACTCCTCAGCTATCAGCGTGCTCTGCCGCATGCTCATTGACGAAGGCATACGCCGGCTGGGTATGGAAGGGTTTAAGCAAAAGCTTGCCTATTTTAAGGAAATACAGGACTGCAAAAGTGCAGATGAAATCGCACAAAAAATGATTACGGTGGCTTATCAAGCCACACGCAACAGCTCTGAAACCACACGCCGCGCCGCCGAAGAGCTGGCGAAAGCCATCCACGCCGAGTACCATCATTTGGATATAGACGCCATCATTCAACAATACATCGCCCTCATCAGCGAGAGCATTGGGCGCCCGCTTACTTGGGAAAAAGACGACCTCACCCTACAAAACATACAGGCACGCGGCAGAGCGCCAAGCATCTGGATGCTTGCCAACCTAAAAAATGCACTGCTGCTTTCCACCAGCAACCGCTCAGAAGCCGCTGTAGGCTACGCCACAATGGATGGCGACACCGCCGGGGGGCTAAGTCCTATTGCAGGCATAGACAAAGCCTATTTGCGGCGTTGGTTGCGTTGGATGGAAACCGAAGGCTTAGGCGGGCATTACCGCATTCCAGCCCTGCGCTATGTAAATGAGCAACAGCCTACTGCCGAACTGCGTCCGCCCGACAGCAAACAGACCGACGAAGCCGACCTCATGCCTTATGAAATATTGGATGACATAGAAGAGGCTGCCATCCGCGACAAGCGCGCCCCAGTAGATTGCTATTTGCTGTTGCGGCAGAAATACCCACAGTACGAAGCCGACACACTCAAAGCATGGGTAAAAAAGTTTTTCCGTCTGTGGTGCCGCAATCAGTGGAAACGCGAACGCTACGCGCCTTCTTTCCACTTAGACGACGCCAACCTTGACCCCAAAACGTGGTGCCGTTTTCCCATTCTTTCGGGTGGCTTCGAGGAAGAGTTACGCGCCCTCGACGAGATAACATAACCTTGTGTGCGCTCGTAATGGTCTCAAGCTGGGGTATGAACTACCACACCTCATTCGGTTTATCAGTTCATACCCCAAAAGCATACTACTATACAAGCGTTAAACCTTCGCTCTTTTCGCACTTAGCATCGCTTCCAGATAAAAGAGACAAACACCCAATGAACGGCAAGCACTTCTAAGCAGAACATAAGAGCGCCCTGTTGTGCCTAATCAAAAAACATCCAACTGAACACCAATGAGAGGGTGCGGCGCATGCCGGCATAATAGGGCGTTACTTGATAACCGTTAAAGGGAGGCGGTGCCAAGTTTTGATTCAAATGTGTAAGCTGTATGGCAGCCCGCAATTGCTTCACCTTGATGTTGGCATACAGGTCAGCCACAAAGTAAGGACGAAGAGCATATACATCTGCTAAGTAAAACACCTTGTGCAGTGGCGAATAGGCATAAGCTTGGTAGGCACTCTGATAACGCCCATCTATACCAATACATAATTGCATGTTGCCTTTGAACAAATCGCGCTCATAAAAGAGAGATGTAAACCCAAAAACCTCGGGGAAACGCCACACGCTCTGCTCTCCTAAATCTCTCGACAAATACCATTCATTTTCCCAGTGAACAAAACGCCACTGCCAGTGGGCTTTCAGCCCCAACTGCCCCATAGCTTGCACGGCATCGGTTTGGCGAGAGTGCACCCTGCCTTCACTGTCTTTTTGAAAATAGACCCACGAAGACGCCTGCACCAGACGCACAAAAGGATGCAGTCTTTGTGCTTTCAAGCGCAACGGTATGCCTGCCTCCAAGCTGTTGGCAAACACGGGGGAAAAGTCATTACGCCAATAGCCGGTGCTTCCCCAGTAGTATTGTTGCTGCCAAGTGGGCGACACATAGCTGCTCTGTACCGAGGCTTCGAACCAAGGCAGACGCAGCGACGCCTGCAGCAGGTAGTCGCTGCCCAGACGGTAAGCCCCTTCGGCATACACATCCAGACGCTCTTTGCGCAGGCGCAGTGCGCCCCCTATATGGTGCTCTGTGCGTGGCTTCAGTGTCAAAGTACCTTGCGTGGTGGTGTTATCCCAGCCAAAACGTAGGTCATAGAGGCGATGGCGATAATACAGACGATAGCGAAACGCCTTGGCAGCCCCTTTAATGCCCGCCTCATTGTAGAGTTCTCGATAGACCACATCGTCCGATATTTTATCGGAAAGCAGGTTGCCATAAAAATCGGCTTGGGGGTTGTCCGACACCTTGTCATCGTGGTAGCGGTCACGCCGACGCAGGTAATACCCCCGGTGATAGAAACTAAAAAGCGAATCGAGGCGATAATCATGGTAAAGATAGTAGCGGTTTTGTGTCTGCCAGCTACTTGCCCCCAGCAACTGCGCACCCTCTTCAGCATATTGATACAGGCTGTCGGGCGTATCGTCTGCATCCATCAGGATGCCTCCATATTCTTTCATAGGTGCATTGAAATGCGCATAGTGAGTCAACAAGCGGTAGCGCCCGTCTTTTGAGCGCCGGCTCATATGAAACACGAAATTGTATTGCTCCAAAATGGCGTCTTCGTTGCGATTGCCAGTAGCAGCAAACTGCCGAAAAGCATTGGTACGCCGGTATAGAAAGCCGAAGTTCCACAAAGGCGTGATATTGCGGCTAAATTCCAATTCGGCAATCTGCTGTCCCCTCCCCCCCAAAGCATAGTAAAAGTGTGTAAAAGGCGACTTGGTATCGAAATACTTCACATCGCCGGGCTGTATCGTATAAGGGACATAAACATCCCAGCCATAGCGGCGCCCTATCTGTGTAGGCAGCTGTGGAAACAATGGCTGACAAGCAGTACCCAGATTATGCCCCAAGTCTTGTAAGAGATAGTGTTGGCGGCGCACCGGGTGATAGCGGTGAAAAGTACGCAGCGTAGTATCGAGTGCGCGCCAAGCAACAGAGTCTCCCACCAAGTCTTGTTCAGTAATAAAACGTGTGGTTGCCGTGCTGTACACCTGCTTGGTGCTGTCGTCTAATATTTGAGCCCACGCCCCAAACGAAAAGCTCACAAGAAAAAGTGAAAAAACAAAAAGCAGAGTCTTTTTTTGCATGAATCTGGCTACTTCTCGCACACAAAGATAAGAAGCTTCATGAAACGAATCATGAAAAAACGTATCTTTTAGAAAGAAGTGAGTGCATCTAACTTTTTTCGATTTATGACCCATAACACACCTATTTTATCCCAGCAAATCAAGGAACAGAAAGAGCGGCTCCGCAAAGCGATAGAAGAGCGGAAACACTCTTTGTTGGGGCATTTTTGGCAAAGAACTATGCTGTGTTATGTCGGCTTGATTTTAGGATTTTCTTTCATAAAACAATCCTTCGAAGCTCCCGCCCTTTATGCGCTGATAGTGCTTTTGTTGCTCGGCGTCGCCCTTTGGCTGATGTTGCGCAGGCTTTCGGGCTCATGGGCTACATATATAAGCTATGCCTGCGCGCATACTGGCTTTATTTTGCTTGCCGCCTGGCTGGTTACACACCTCCACCACAAACTGCACATAGCCGCCTTCCTGCTGTTGGGTATCACCTGTTACATCCCGCTGCTTATCAACACGTGGTGGCAAGATAGCTTTCATATAGTCTCCGGTTTGCTGTTGCTGATTGCTCTGTCGATGCCCCTCTTTCCACTAAACGACCAAACCTCACTGATGGCATTGGCATGCAGTCTTGTCTTGTGGGGCATTGCTCTGCTGCTTCAGCGGCAGAAGCGCAAAGTCATGAGCGAAATGACCAAGGCACATCTTATCTTTCAGGGAGTACAACGGCGCCTTTTTGAAAAGGAAGCCGCTTTGAACAAGCAAAGTGCCCGCTTGCGCGCCATATTGGACACCCCCCACGATATATCGGTGTGGGTAGTTGACCGTCACTATCATCTGGTAGAATGCAACGAAACCTTTCGTATGGCGCTTGCTGCCTACCACCAGAAAGAAGTGCCTATAGGGACGAACCTGCTGTCGCTGCCCCGCGATAGGCAAGAGCGCGAGAAGTGGAAATCTTATTACGACCGTGCACTACGTGGCGAAACACATACAGTTTATGAGAGGTACAATCGGCAATGCTTCGAAATCACCTTCCGCCCGGTTTACGAGGGCGAGCAAGCAACAGGGGTAGTTGTCTTCTCAAAAGACATTACAGCAATCAAAGAGTCGGAGCGTCTACTGCAAACCATCATCGAAAGCACCCAAGATGGTCTTATGGTCTTGGATACCCAAGGCAATTACCTGCTTTTCAACCGTCGGCACCGCGAGCGCATGCAGGCTCTTTTGGGGGTAAGCCCACAAATAGGCATCTCTTTCTTCTCACTACTTCCGAAAGACAGCCACGAAGAGAAACGCATCAAACAGCTCATAGAAATGGCAATGCAAGGCAACCACCTGCGTGTGGAAATACGCCTTAATTGGAAACAAAAAGTATCGTTAGAGGTATCACTCAACCCTCTATTCGATGAACAGGGCAAAGTGATGGGCGTAGCAGCTTTCATTCGTGACATCACCGAAGACAAAGTCCGCCAAGAGTTGCTACAAAGCATCAACGAGCATCTGCAAGAAGGCATTTACCGCACAACCCTCGAAGGCGATATTCTTTATGCCAATCGAGCCGCAGCACATATGTTAGGCTTCAGCTCAATAGAAGAACTTAAAAAGATACGGGTACAAGATATCTATGCCGACCCCGAAGCCGCTCGGCAAATCATCAAGGAAATCCTCAATACGGGGCGGATATCCAATACAGAAGTGCTTCTCAAACGCAAAGATGGCTCCACTTTCTGGGCAATGTTAAACGCTTCTTATCATCGCGACACTGACGGGCAGGTTATTTTCGACGGTTCTATGCATGATATCAGCCTGCTCAAAGCAATACAAGAAAAGCTCGTTCAGCAGAACGAAGAGCTCAAAAAAATCAACGCTGAACTGGATCGCTTCGTATATAGTGCCTCTCACGACTTGAAAGCCCCGCTGGCTTCTATTCAGGGCATTGTGCAGGTAGCGCGCCTGGAGAAAGACCCCAACCAGATATACCAATACTTAGACATGATAGAGCGCAGCATCATACGCCTTGAACGCTTTGTCAAAGAAATCATACAGTACTCACGCAACACACGCACCCAAGTAGAGCCGGAACCTATTAACTTCCGACAACTCATCGAAGAGGTCTTTGAAGACATGAGGTACCTGCCACAGAGTCAACACATAACAAAAATTATAGAGGTGGAAGAAAAAGCGCCCTTCTACAGCGATGCCCGCCGTCTAAACATCATTTTAAACAACCTCGTCGCCAATGCAATCAGTTACTACAACCCCTACGAAGCACGCCCTTATGTGCGCCTTAAGGTAACAACAGATGAGCACAAAGCCGTCATTCAATGCGAAGACAATGGCTTGGGCATAGCCCCTGAACATCAAGACAAGGTATTCCGCATGTTTTACCGTGCCTCTCCCGACAGCAAAGGGTCCGGTTTAGGCTTATACATCGTGAAGGAAACCGTAGATAAGCTGCAAGGAAGCATAGAATTGCAATCCACCTTGGGCAAAGGCACTACTTTCATCGTAAAAATCCCTAATTTGGCAGACAAAACTAGTAAAGTAGAACCCCATGAAGACAGAAGCGTTTCGTAAACACGCCCACCAACTGGTTGACTGGATGGCAGACTACCTCGAACAGATAGAACGTTATCCGGTGAAGTCTCAAAGCAAGCCCGGCGACTTACTCGCACAGCTACCTGCACAAGCCCCACAAAAGGGCGAAGCTTTTGAAGACATATTTCGTGATTTTGAGCATAAGATACTGCCCGGCATCACCCACTGGCAACACCCTTCTTTCTTTGCCTATTTTCCCGCCAACTCAAGCCCAGCTTCGGTGCTTGCCGAGATGTTGATGGCTACGTTGGGCGTGCAGGGCATGGTATGGGAAACTTCACCGGCTGCCACCGAGCTCGAAGAACGGATGATGCAATGGCTGCGAGATGCTTGCGGGCTTCCCGCTCACTGGCATGGGGTCATTCAAGATACCGCCTCTACCGCCTCGCTTTGTGCCATCCTGAGTGCGCGCGAACGGGCAACTGGCTTTCAATCCAATGAATCAGGTTTATATGAGCAAGCCCGCCTGCGCATATACGCCTCAGAGCAAACCCACTCTTCCATAGAAAAAGACGTAAAGATTGCCGGACTGGGCAAAGAGAATCTTGTGTATATAGACACCGATGCGTGCTATGCGCTGCGTCCCGAAGCACTACGCCAAGCCATAGAAGAAGACTTGCGCCGGGGCTACCATCCCATGATGGTAGTTGCCAACATAGGCACTACGGGTTCGACCGCCATAGACCCCTTGCCTGCCATCGCTGCTATTGCCAAGGAATACGGCTTATGGCTGCATGTGGATGCCGCTTATGCAGGTACCGCCTGTCTCTTGCCTGAGTACCGTCATATAATAGAAGGCATTGAGCATGCCGACAGTTATGTATTCAACCCCCACAAGTGGATGCTTACCAATTTCGACTGTTCGGCATATTACGTAAGCGACAAAGAAACCCTATTGCGCACCTTTTCCATTTTGCCCGAGTATTTAAAAACCGGACTGGAAGGGCAAGTAAATAACTACCGCGACTGGGGCATTGCCTTGGGGCGTCGCTTCCGTGCCTTGAAGTTGTGGTTTGTACTGCGCAGCTACGGCATCGAAGGGCTGCAAAAGATACTACGCCGCCACTTGGCTTTGGCGCAGTGGTTCAAGCAACAAGTAGAAAGCCATCCCGACTTTGAGCTGATGGCACCGGTTCCTTTGAATCTCGTTTGCTTTCGTTATCACCCGCAAAATATTGACGACCCCAACAGGCTCAATGAGTTGAATGAAGCTCTCCTGCGCCGCCTGAATGCCAGCGGCAAGCTCTACATGTCGCATACCAAGCTGCACGGGCAATATGTGCTTCGTTTGGTGTGTGGACAAACCTATGTGCAAGAGCGCCACGTGCAGCAGGCTTGGCAACTCATCGAGGCAGAAAGCCAACGACTTAGTAGGTTGCTAAGCTTGGTGTAAACAAAGAACAAACGACGGTCAATCCCCCCCCAACACGTTCACTTCGGGCTGCAGAGCGATGCCGAAGCGGCTGAGTACGTCTTTTTGTATGTCTTGCGCCAATTGCCATAATTCACTGCCAGAACCACCACCATAGTGCACCAGCACTAAGGCTTGGTGCTCATGTACTCCCACTGCGCCGCGACGCTTGCCCTTCCAACCGCATTGCTCAATGAGCCATGCCGCCGGTATTTTCACCTGCTGTTCGTCCACTTCAAAAAAAGGCATAGAAGGATACTGCGCACGCAGACGTTCAAACTGCTGCCTTTCGACTACTGGGTTTTTAAAGAAACTGCCCGCATTGCCTATTTGAGCCGGGTCAGGCAGTTTTGAGCGGCGTATGTCAATGACTGCTTGTGCCACTTCTGCAATGGTGGGGGCAACTATGCCCTTTTCTTCAAAATACTGCTTCAGCGCATAGTATGAAAGATTAGGACGCTTCTGCTTCTGAAGACGCAGGCGTATGCTCAAAACAAGATAATCGCCGCGTGCCATCTGCTTAAAGATACTGTCGCGATAACCCAAAGCGCAATCTTCGTTTTTAAGCCACACGATGCCCTCTCCGGCAATCCACACACACACTTGCTCCAGGACATCTTTGAGTTCTACACCATAGGCACCAATATTCTGAATAGGAGCAGCCCCCACCGTACCGGGAATGAGCGCTAAGTTTTCGATACCGCCCCATCCTTGCGACACTGCCCACATGACCAAAGCATGCCAGTTTTCGCCAGCAGCCGCTTCTATGAGCACTTCGCTTTCGGTTTCTTGCAGCAGCTTTTTGCCTGCTGTGTGCACGTGTAGTACCAGCCCCTGCCAGTCGCCGACAAAGAGGATGTTGCTGCCTCCCCCCAGCACCAAAACAGGCAGGGCGGCAGCATGCGCCCGCTCCATCGCTTCGATGGCTTGAACATCGCTACAGGCTGCAAGATAATAACGCGCACGCGCTTCCAGCCCCAAAGTATTCCACGCTTTGAGCGACACGTCTTCAGTTATATTCAAGTCGGAAGAAAAAAGCTTCATAGGCTTACTGGTTGTCGTACCATGTGCGTTTGCGTTCGAGGCGCAGGTCGCGTAATGTAGAGGCTTTCACTCGTATGGTGAAAGAATAGGATTGAAACTGCCCGAAAGGACGCCAGTTGAAAAGCATTTCCCAGCAGTGTAAGTCACGGTAGAAATCGAGGCTGCTCGTGCTCAAGCTTCCCTGCGTAAAATCAAAACCAGAACTAAAACCAATGCGCCATTTGGGCGTAAGACTCATGTCGCCCGAAAAAGAAAGGCTTTGCGTTATCGGGCGCTGTGTACTTAAAAAGTTGTAGGTAAACTTATAGTTTAAACTCAGATTCCATGGGACATCGAAAGCCACATATTGGTCGGGGCTGGCTTGATAGTAGGCTGCATAAGAGGTTTCAGGTGCCTGCAAAGGGTTGGTAATGGCGGCACTGGCATCGCGGGAACTGCCCGGAACGCCACCTCGCGAAGTGTTTGTACTTTGCTTGCCTCGCAACACGCTGGGGTTGAGCGAAGCACTCACCGACAGGTCGAAGTTGGTAAAGCGACCGATACCCTGCCCGGCATTCCAAGCGTAGGTAAACGATTTGATGCGCGAGACTCTGTCGCCTATTAAAGTATCTCGAAAAGCGTAAGGTGCCAGCGTAGCACCCAAGTTCAAATCAAACAAACTGCCAATACGAGTACGTGCCCGAAACAGCAAATCAGAAAGCGGGTACTGTCTCTTGTTAGTGTCTGCCAGCAAGTTGTAGCTCCCCACCACCGACAGTTCATCCAGCAGTTTTACTTTCTCTGCCTTTTTGGCGGCAGCCGTATCGGATTTGGCGCGCAGCTTGGCTTCCAACGTATTGCGCACCCCAAACGAGATATTGGCAGAAGCCCCTGGCGCACTCACCCCCGCAAAGGTAGGCAACAGCTGATACACGGGCTCACCGTTGGTGTTGATGCCGATTTGCGTGCGTTGGTAGAAGCCGTATTTCTCCCCCGAGAAGTCGGGCGCATAACCCAAGCCAATGCTTGGCTGCACCAAATGGCGGATAGCAGCAAATCGCCCCCGTTTGAGGTAAAAGGTACCATAAATGTTGGTAGAAACTCCCGACGACAACGAATACTGATAACTGCTGCCCCACTCTTTAAGGGTGTCTACCTGCACTGCCTGCTTGCTGTCAAGCCATGTATAGCGGTATTTTTCAGGATAAAAACGCTGCGAGAAGTTGACGCCCACGCTGGCATTGAAGTATCTCAGCACTTTAAAAGGCAAAGTAAGCGGTATGTTATGTTGGAGATTCATTCTGCCCCGGGCTATGAAAAGGTCGAAATTCTCGGGGCGGAAAGCATATACCGAATCGATGCGCTTGCCAGCATTGGCTACTCTGAAATTATAGGAAGGCGAGGTGATGCGGTTGGTGATGTCGAACGAGCCATTCAAGGTATAAGCCACGTTCAGCTGAGAAAAGAAACCACGATTGTTGCCACTTTTGCTTTTAAATGGATAGATGGGGGTCATGCCCAAAGTGAAAGTGGGCAAATTGAGGTTGACTACCCCCGTGTTGTTCTCTTGGTTGTGGCGGGCGCTGAGTGTCAAAGAAAAAGGCGTGCCTCGGAGGCGGCGCGAATAAGACACATTGGATTGAAATGTGTTGGTCAGCTGGTTTGCCAAATCAAAAGACACGCGCCGGTTGAACTGCGAGCTACCAAAGCTAAGCGAGGCGGTAAAACGCCCGTCGCCGCGGCTTTCGGGCGTAAAGCTCCCGTTTACCCAAAACAGTTTGCTTTCGCTCGGCAAAATGCTTTCGGGGCTTTCGTCGTAACGCACATTGTAAGACACCGACAGGTTGCCTGAATATTGATAGCGTTTCTTGAAGTTGCTTACTGCCTGTATGCCCCAGTTGCCATAGGTGTACACTTCCCCCAGCAGCTTCAAGTCCATATACTCGCTGATTGCCCAATAATAGCCCCCATTTCGTAGGAAAAAGCCGTTTTGTTGCGACTCACCATAAATCGGCACGATAATGCCCGATTTCTTTTGTTTTGGCTTAGGAAAAATACCGAAAGCAAAACCCAAAGGGGTAGGAATGTCGGCGAATTCTATATGGAAAGGACCGCAAATTACATTTTGATTCTTAGTCAGCTTGATTTTGCCTGCCTTGATACGGTAGTGCGGATGCGCCAAATTGCAGGTAGTATAATACCCACCGGCTATATAAAATTCGTTTTCGGGACTTCTCTTTACTTTTGCCCCGCCTACAAAACCCTCTGCCTGCTCTGATACGATATTGAAAATTATCCCGCGCTTGCTCTCTAAGTTATAGTCCATCGAGTCTGCCACAAACTGCTCTTTGCCTTCGGAAAAGAGCGGACGCCCGATAAGCTTACCAGTGCTGTCGGGCAAAGGGCGCGCCTGCACCAAGTTGCGCTCTAAGTCGATGCGTATGACGGCTGCCCGCAAGCGGCTGTCAATATAATCTATTTGTGCCTCGCTATAAAGCCAGCCCTTACGCGCACCTATTTCAAATACAGCCGAATCTTTGGCACTAAATGTGATAACATCTTGAATATCGCTCTTTGCTTTGGGCGTATAGCGCAAGGTATCGGGCGGCGTAGTACGCAAACTATCGGTTTGCTGTGCCTGCAAGGCAAAGCTTATGCACAGCAAAAAAAGACTGTATTGAGCTTTTAACAAAAAATGCACAAATTTGTAAAAACAAACCTTAACCGAACTTTTAAACATATGTGGAAGCGCGTCATTTCTTTGATGGCTATTGTTTCTTTGTTCTTGATTTGTGCGCCCATCAGTGCACTCAATACCCATAAGTTTGTACAATATAAGCTCAAAACCGTTGTCATCGATGCCGGGCACGGCGGACATGACCCGGGCACTTCGGGCAAATTTACAAAAGAAAAGGACATCACCTTAGCCGTGGCTTTAAAACTGGGCAAAACCATCCAAGAGCACCTGCCCGACGTGAAGGTGATTTACACCCGCACCAAAGACGAATTTGTGGAGTTGCACAAGCGGGCATCTATTGCTAACGAAAACAAAGCTGACCTGTTTATTTCTATTCACTGCAACGCCATCGACGCTTCGCCTGCCAAGCGCGCAGAGGTGAGCGGCACCGAGGTGTATGTAATGGGGGTTCACAAAACCGAAGAAAACTTAGCGGTAGCCAAACGTGAAAACGCCGTAATTTATCTGGAAGAAGGCTATGAAGAGATATATGAAGGCTTTGACCCCAATTCGCCACAATCGCACATTATGATGTCCATCTATTCTACGGCTTATTTGGAAAATAGCCTGCGTTTTGCCCAGCTGCTCGACTACCAGTTTCGCGAGCGAGCCAATCGCCCCAGCCGCGGCATCAAGCAAGCGGGCTTTATGGTGCTGCACCGCAGTGCCATGCCCAGTGTGCTGATAGAGATAGGCTATCTGTCGAACCCCGAAGAAGAAAAATTTCTTAATGACCCTTGGGGGCAAACGCTCATTGCTTCTGCCATTTTTCGGGCTTTCCGAGACTATAAAAAAGAGCTTGAATCACTATAATTTTTTTAGCTTGCACCTAAACAACATCAAAAACTATGAGGCTAAAACTATCGAAAGAAGCCAAAGTAGGACTACTGGCTATCGTTTCCCTAAGCATGCTCTACTTTGGATTTAACTTTTTAAAAGGACGCGGCTTTTTTAGCAACAACAATACTTACTACATCTCCTACGACAATACCAACGGCTTGATAGTGTCGAACCCCGTAACCATTCATGGGGTAACTGTGGGCATGGTTACCAACATGCGGCTGAACAAAGAGAAGTCGAAAGTGGTGGTGGAGGTGGAAGTGGACGCTAATGTGGCAATACCCAAAGGCAGTGTAGCACTACTACGTGAAAACGGATTGTTAGGTGGCATGCAGATAGAACTCTTACTGAGCAATTCGCAAGACATGCACCAAGAAGGAGACACACTGCTTAGTAACAAAGAAGACGGCATGCTCACTGCCATAGAAAAAAGAACCAAACCCATCGTAGAGAAGCTGGATAGCACACTCACTTTGGTGAACAATATACTTATCAGCTTTAAAGGAGTGGGTGAGGTGTCGAAAAATACGCTGCAGCGTTTTTCGTCGAGCGCAGCAGAACTGCAAGCTATGGTGCAAGAGAATCGCCCGCTGCTGTACGGCACTCTGCAAAATGTGCAACAGATAAGCAATAACTTAAACCGAGCAACGACACCACTGCCCCAAACTATGCAAAAGCTGAGTGCCGTAGCCGATAGCCTGCAACATTTGCCCTTGCAGCAAACCATAGAGCAAACCCGCCAAAGCCTGGCAGCCTTGCAACAGGTGCTCGAGCAAGCCAACGACCCGACGGGAAGCATGGGCGCCCTGCTGCACGACAAGGCACTTTACCAAAACTTGGTAGAGCTATCTGCTGACTTGGACAAGCTGCTCATCGATTTGCGCAAAAACCCCCGACGGTATATCAAAGTGTCTGTTTTTTAATCTTTTGTTTCACTTCAACAGGATGCCTGGGCGCTCATTTCAAGCCGTGTGCCCGGGCATTTTTTATGATGTAGTGCTTCTATTTGCTACACTTTTATTTTTAACTTTTCAAATCCTTTTCATTATCATTGTGCAGATTACAACAAACACAAAACATAATTGCGTATGAACAACTCTACTTCTGCCCGACATCCGAAGGGGCTGTACGTGCTCTTTTTCACCGAAATGTGGGAGCGTTTCGGCTATTACCTCATGCTGGGGATTCTTTATCTCTACATGACCGATAAAAAATCGGGGCTGGCTTTCAGTGAAGCTTTTGCCAATGATGTTTATGGCACATACATCGCCCTGGTTTACCTGACGCCCTTCTTGGGGGGCTTACTGGCTGACCGCATCTTTGGCTACCGCTCTACCATCATTGCAGGCGGCTTGCTCATGGCTGGCGGTTATCTGACTTTGTCGCTACCGGGGGTAACCCCTTTTTACACTGCCCTACTGCTCGTTATCTTGGGCAACGGTTTCTTCAAACCCAACATTTCTACCTTGCTGGGCAACCTGTACAACTCTTCTCAAAATGCCTCTTTGAAAGATAAAGGCTACAACATCTTTTACATGGGCATCAATATTGGGGCGTTCATTTGCAACTTCGTGGCTGCCTATATGCGCAACAACTACGGCTGGGGATACGCCTTTGCCGCCGCCGGCGCAGGGATGTTACTTGGTTTGGTTATATTCATTGCTGGTCAAAAACATGTAAAAGAAGCAGACGTAATCCAACCTACACAAGCTGAAGACATGCCTTTGGGGCAGGTTCTAGGTTATATATTTGTACCTGCCCTCCTTGCTGGTGCTTTAGGCTATTTTCTGCCGCGTCTCGTGGGTGTGGATAGTTTCTTTGGTTCTACCACCAACGATATCTTCCTTTTTGCCTGCCTGCCCATTGTTATCTTCTACGTGTCGCTGTATGTCAAAGCCTCTGCTTCTGATAAAGGAGCCATAGGTGCCCTGCTCTACATTTTCTTTGTAGTGATTATTTTCTGGATGATTTTCCACCAAAACGGCAATGTATTGACCGAGTGGGCAAAAAGCTATACTGACCGCAGCGTGAGCAAAGAGATGCAGGCAACGCTAAAGCCCTTTGGTTTCTTGGAAGAGATAAAGATGCCTCAAGATATAGAAATACCGAAAGCGCCGGATGCCGCAGCCATTGCTCAAAGCATGCAAGAAAACTTGCCTTATTATTTCAAAAACGTGCCACCACAAGCATTGCCTGCCCCCGGAAGCTCCATTTATTTAATTTCTACGGAGCTGTTTCAATCGCTCAACCCATTCTTTATCATCCTCTTCACCCCCTTAGTCATTGCCTTCTTCAACTTCCTTCAGGCACGGGGTGTCATCCTCTCAACACCTGCCAAGATAGCTTGGGGCTTGTTTATCACCGGACTTTCTACTTTGGTGATGGTGGCAGCTGTATTTGCAAGCCAAAATGGCGCCGTAAAAGTAAGTGCTTGGTGGCTGGTAGGTACCTATGCAGTTATTACGGTGGGTGAACTGTTCCTCAGTCCCATGGGGTTGTCGCTGGTGTCAAAGCTCAGCCCGCAACGTCTGACTGCCGTCATGATGGGCGGTTGGTTCTTAGCCACTGCCATAGGCAATAAATTGAGTGGCGTGGTGGGGCACGTGGGCGCCGAAAGCAGCAACCTTGCCCTTCCGTTCTATATCAACTTTGCAGGTGCCATACTGGCAGCAGTCCTGCTGTTTGTGAAAGTAGGCTCCATAGCCAAGGTAGTGCAAGATAAAACGGGGCAATATTAAAGCCCTCCTTTCACGCTCGTCCGGGCGGCTCTCTTTTGAGAGAGCCGCCTTTTGTTTGATTTTCATGTAAAGGCGCAAAAATACGCTGACCTACACCATGTGTTTTTACGTTCATTTTTTCAAATAGAAAAACGAACTTGCATTATTCCGTTATTTCTTTGAAAGCTTTTTATTATCATTGCGCAGTTTAGTGTAAACCAAAAAATATTGCAGATGACTATTTCTACCCAAAAAACGAAACACCCCTCGGGCTTATATGTGCTCTTTACCACTGAAATGTGGGAGCGCTTTTCTTATTATGGCATGCGTGCCCTACTGGTGCTTTATTTGGTAGCCAATCTCGACAACTTCGGTTTCAATATGGCGCGCGAAGAAGCGCTCAGCATTTACGCCATATTCACAGGTTTGGTGTACCTAACTCCCATCATAGGCGGCTGGGCTGCCGACCGCTTTTTGGGCAAAAGGAAAGCCGTGTACACTGGCGCCATCATCATGGCTGCCGGTCAGTTTTTGCTGGCTGCCTCTGCCTTCATGGCACACAGCCTGGCACCCGATTTTCGTTTTTTCATCTTCTCTTACGGATTGGGCTGCTTAATTTTGGGAAACGGCTTTTTCAAGCCCAATATCTCTACCATCGTAGGAGACTTGTATGACGACAACGACCCACGCAAAGACTCGGCATTCAATATTTTTTACATGGGTATCAACTTAGGAGCTACGCTGGGTCCCCTTCTTGCTGGTGCTCTGGGTGAACAGGTGCATTGGGGCTGGGGTTTCTTCTCTGCTGGTGTGGGCATGCTCATCAGCATGTTGATTCTCTTTACCAAAGAGACCTCACTCAATGGTTTTGGTTTGCCGCCACATGCCAAAGCAGGACAAAACCGCCTAAGCAAACAAGATTGGATAGAGCTGATGGCTTTAGCCTGTGTGCTTATCTTGCTGACTGGTGCTATCATTTGGGGCTGGCGACAAATGCCCGATGCCGTTACCGACAGCATCATGAAAGTAGGCTTTGGCGCTCTCGTCTTAGGGCTTATCTGGGTGATGGTGAGCAATACCAAAGGAGCTACCGAATGGAGCCGAATGGGCGTTATATTGGTGCTGGCATTCTTCAACGTAGCCTTTTGGGCAGGTTTTGAACAAGCAGGTGGCACTTTCAATCTTTTTGCTGCCGAAAAAACCAACCGTTTCATCGAAGCATTGAACTGGGAAATACCCACCACCTGGTTTCAGAACATCAACCCGATAGCCATCTTGATATTTGCCCCGCTCTTTTCGGTCATGTGGTTGAAGCTGGACCAGCATAAACTCAATCCACGCACTCCTATCAAGTTTGCCTTGGGGCTGCTGCTGGGCGCACTGGCTTTTGCCCTTATGACCCAAGCCGACGCTTTGGCAGAACACGGCAAAGTGTCGCCGATGTGGTTGGTAGCTGTCTATGTCATCCTTACTTTGGGTGAGCTGATGCTCTCGCCTATCGGACTTTCTATGATTACCAAGCTGGCACCTCGCAAACTGGTGAGTGTGGTCATGGGATTGTGGATGGCAAGCTTTGCTGCTGGCAACTATCTTGCGGGCATGCTCGAAACCATCCTTCATAAACTGAATGCCCAACAAGCCGGAACACAAGGTTTTGCGCTTGAGTTATACCCCTTCATCACCTACTGGATGTTGGGCAGCGGCATCGTGCTGATTCTGCTTTCTCCCTTACTCAACAAAGCAATGAAAGGGATTCACTAAGCATTCACTATCACCCTTTGTAAAAAAAGACAGCCTTTATGTAAATGTATAAGGTTGTCTTTTTTCTGTATATTAGAAGCAAATACAACCAACTATTGTTTCCTTATGAGCGAAAAACACAACACAAACCCCGTTTCTCCGGCTATGATAGGCACCCAATACGGTGCTTACGCAGGATTAGCTTCTATCATTTACAGCCTGACAGCCATGACGCTGAGCCTACATGAAAACACGTTGTTGGGCATTCTGGGGACGGCTGTTCCCATCATCTTCATGGTACTGGGTGTGCGTGCCTACCGGCAAAGCAATGAAAACATAGCGTCCTTTGGACAGGCATATCTTGTTTGCATTATGGTAGCACTGCTGACGGCACTCCTTACTGCTGTCTTCACTTATGTGTATTTCTCTTTTCTCAACCCTGAGTTTTATGAAGCAACGATAGAAAAAGCCATCTTGCAAATGGAAGAGCGAGGCACCCCTGATGAAGCCATCGAAGCTGCCAAACGATTCATGTCGCCCGCTTACTCTGCTGTCTTCGGTTTCATCGGAAATGTTATCATTTTAGGACTTGTCGGCTTGATAGTAGCTGCCATTTTGAAAAAGTCGGAATAGCAATAGCTGCCTCACAGGGGGTGTTTGTCCGCCCCCATTTTTTTCTGCTTTATCATTCTGGATTATTCCCTTAGCCTTTCATGTTCTCCCCTATTGCGTGCGCATTATTTAACTATTTTCGTTGTAAAAACGGAAGTAGCTTTTCATCTTGGCGGCTTATGCGCAAAAAACTGCCTATGAAAGCAATGCGGTATACACCTCTTTGCTTCAAAAGTACTCTGTGCGCTTGTATTCCGCTGGCAGCTTTTTATTTTTGTTTTTCAAGAAAAGTGCATGCAAAATAAATTTATGAGTTCGATACCTCAAGCATCTTTAGACCTTTCCATTGTAATACCAGCCTATAATGAAGCGGAATCCCTCCCCGAGTTGATAGAGTGGATTAGTCGCGTGCTGAGTGCCTATAACTGGAAATATGAAATTATTGTAATAGATGACGGCAGCGAAGACCAAACAGCTCAGGTATTACACACCCTCAAAAAGCAATATCCTGCCTTACGTGCCATCCGTTTCTTACGAAACTACGGTAAGTCGGCGGCGCTTCAAAGCGGCTTTGAAGCAGCGCGTGGCGCCGTGGTCATCACCATGGATGCCGATTTGCAAGATGACCCCGAAGAAATCCCCGCTTTGTATCGTATGATACGCCAAGAAGGCTACGATTTAGTATCGGGATGGAAATACAAACGCTACGACCCCCTAAGCAAAACGCTGCCCTCCAAGCTGTTCAATGCTGTTACGCGCAAGCTTTCAGGCATTCCGCTTCATGATTTCAACTGTGGGCTGAAGGCGTATCGTTTTGAGGTAGTGAAAAGTATAGAGGTGTACGGCGAAATGCATCGTTACCTACCGGTCATTGCCAAGTGGGCAGGCTTCAAGCGTATTGGTGAAAAGAAAGTAAAGCACCATCCGCGACGCTACGGAAAAACCAAGTTTGGTATCGAGCGTTTTCTGTTTGGCTTCCTTGACCTGCTGTCCATTCAATTTGTGTCGCGCTTCCGCAAGCGTCCTATGCACTTCTTCGGCGGTTTGGGTGTACTTAGTTTCACCATTGGGGCATTCATCACTTTATGGCTCATCGTATACAAGCTATGGGCGCTGGCACACGGACTTCCCTACCGCGAGGTAAGCGAACAACCACTCTTCTACTTGGCATTGACCAGCATCATCATCGGTTTTCAGCTTTTCCTAACCGGCTTTTTGGGCGAAATGGTGGTAAGCACTGTCCCCAAGCGCCACGATTACATCATCGCCGAAACCATAGATTAGCAGGCTGCATCTTTACAAATAAGAAAAGAGATTTTTGGTGAAGCGCTAAAGCATTTTATCAAAGCGAAAAAAGCAGAGGTATTATGACCGAAAAGCTTATTTTAAGATGAGGAGTATTGCCTTTTCTTTTACAAGGAATACAGCAGTATCTGCTCAGTCGTTTTAGTCTTCCTGCACTTTGCCTATTTCCAATCCTTCGGCTTCCTCCGGCTTTATGTCTTTGGGCTGAGGCAGGTCTTTCAGGCTGTTGATGCCAAAATAATCCATAAATTTATCACTAGTACCGTAAAGCAGCGGACGCCCCACCGTGTCGGCTTTGCCTTTGATAACAATTAGTTCTTTTTCCAAGAGCTTCTGAATAGCATAATCACAGTTCACGCCTCTAATCTGCTCTATTTCGCTTTTAGTTACTGGCTGGCGGTAAGCAATAATAGCCAACGTTTCCAATGCCGATTTGGAAAGGCGCTTCTTGGACTGTTGCTTCAGTAAGATGCCAATAGATGCCTGGTAAGCAGGCTTTGTCAGAAACTGGTATCCTCCCCCACTCTTGTACACCCCAAAGGGGTAAATATCGGCATTGTATTTTTCTACGATGCGCTGCAGCGTCTGTTCTATGACCTCTGGCTCTATTTCTGCATCGAACATCTCAATCATGCATTGCCTGATTTCCTCTTCGGTTATAGGCGAAGGGGCGCAAAAGATGAGTGCTTCGATGTGGTTCTGTAAAAAGTCCATGCTCTTGTAGCTTTGAGTGGACAAGCAAAATAAAGCAAAAATCACAAAAGCAAAAGCCACTGCTCCTTCTACCCGCAGAAGCAAGCAGTGGCTTAATAAAGTATGGCTAATAAGCGTATGTTTTAGTCTTTGTTCAGTTTGGCTTCAATAGAGTGCTGCGTATGAGGCACAATGCGCAGCCTTTCTTTGGGAATTAGCTTGCCCGTATCGACACAAATGCCATATGTACCATTTTTGATACGCACCAATGCCATTTTCAATTGATTGATGAACTTTTGTTGGCGGGCTGCCAACTGGTTGATGCTCTCTTTTTCCAAAGTATCGGAGCCATCTTCCAGCAGATTCAAATTGCCCCCTTCGGTATCGCTGGTGCCTGAATCGTCTAACTTCATCATCGAGCGCTTGAGCTCTTCCAATTCTGCCTCTGCCTGGCGCAGCTTTTGCAAAATCAGCTCTTCAAACTCTTTCAATTCTTCAGGCGAGTAGCGTGTTTTCTCCTTTTGATCAGCCATAAACTGTGTATGTTTGTATTCTTGACTGCAAATATAAAACAACTTTTTGTTTAAAAAACCATTTCATCTGCAAAATAAATCCAAAGTAAATTTTAACATACGATTTAAAAAGAAAATCCAAATGCAATTTTTAAGGTACAACAAAAAAACATTTTCTTAAATCAAAGTTAAACACGCTCACTCAATAGATGTTATATTTTTGTAAAAAATATAAAAAATCATTGCGCTTTTCAACGTTCTACTGTCTGTCAGAGTTTACGGGAAGGCTTCTCCCACAAATTTCCTCCTTGTCATTGGTGGTTTACGAAAAAGAGTCGCAAAAAGTTGAATCGCTTGTTCTTTTCTTTATTTTCAATTCACATTTTGACAATAAAAAAAGCCGCTATTTTAAGCGGCTTTTTTATGTGCAAAGTCCTGCTTAACAGTTTTTTAGTTAGTTGACATTTTTGGAAACAGGTTCCACATATACATAAGACTTCTGGGCGAAGCCTTTGCGCTTGAAATGCACGATGCCGTCAACCAAAGCAAACAGGGTATGGTCTTTGCCCATGCCCACGTTTTGACCCGGGTGATGCTTGGTGCCGCGCTGACGCACAATGATGTTGCCAGCTTTAGCAAATTGACCGCCATATATCTTCACACCCAAGCGTTTGCTTTCTGATTCACGACCGTTCTTCGAACTACCGACACCTTTCTTGTGAGCCATAATTCTTTCGTTTTAAAATTATTTTACAATATCTACAATTTGCAGTTTCGTCAAATATTGACGATGACCTTTTTTGCGTCTGTAACCTTTACGACGCTTTTTCTTGAAGACGATGATTTTTTCGCCTTTCAAATGTTCTAATACTTTGGCTTTTACCTGAGCGCCTTCTACTGTGGGGGCTCCTACGGATACAGCGCCGTTATCATCTACAAGCAGCACCCGGTCGATGGTCAACTCTTCGCCCTCGGCATTGGGCAAGCGGTGCACGTAGATATAACGGTCTTTTTCTACTTTGAATTGCTGTCCCGCTACTTCAATGATTGCGTACATGTTCGTTTCGTTTTTTAGACCATTACAGGGTCGCAAATATACAATCTATTTCACTCTGAACCAAACAAGCAGCCCTATTTTTTAAAAAGCGGAAGGGAAGAAGCTCCTTCCGCTTTTTTATTTTACATGTTACGGCGATACTGCCCACCCACTTCATAGAGGGCATGAGTCATCTGCCCCAGCGAACACACTTTGGCAGCCTCCATCAATGCTTCGAAGATGTTGCGGTTTTCCACAGCTGTATCTTGCAGCATTTTCAGGGCTTGAGGTGCAACCTCTTGGTTTCGCTCATGGAAGGCACGCAAGCTGCTGATAGCGAATTCTTTCTCTTCCTTGCTTGCGCGCACCACTTTGTCGGGGATGTCCGTAGGCGAGCCTTCAGGGTCAAGGAAAGTATTCACTCCTACGATGGGCAACTCACCGCTGTGTTTTTTCATTTCGTAATGCATAGACTCTTCCTGTATCTTGGCACGCTGATACATGCGTTCCATAGCGCCCAACACGCCGCCGCGCTCCGAAATAGATACAAACTCTTTCAAGACGGCTTGTTCCACCAAATCGGTGAGCTGCTCTATAATGAAAGACCCTTGCAAGGGGTTTTCGTTTTTTGCCAAGCCCAACTCAAGATTGATAATCAGCTGAATAGCCACTGCCCGGCGCACACTTTCTTCCGTAGGTGTGGTAATGGCTTCATCATAGGCATTGGTATGCAGCGAGTTGCAGTTGTCGTAAATGGCATAAAGCGCCTGCAAAGTGGTGCGTATGTCGTTAAAGGCTATTTCTTGGGCGTGCAAAGAGCGCCCCGAAGTCTGAATATGATATTTCAACTTTTGACTGCGCTCGTTGCCTCCGTATTTGTACTTGATGGCTTTTGCCCAGATGCGGCGCGCCACCCGTCCCAAAACGGAATACTCGGGGTCCATACCGTTCGAGAAGAAGAAAGAGAGGTTAGGTGCAAAGTCGTCGATGTGCATGCCGCGGCTGAGGTAATACTCCACATAAGTAAAAGCATTGGAAAGGGTCAGCGCCAGCTGAGTGATGGGGTTGGCACCTGCCTCCGCAATATGGTAGCCGCTAATGGATACCGAGTAGAAGTTGCGCACTCGGTGGTCAATAAAGTACTGTTGGATATCGCCCATCATGCGCAGGGCAAATTCGGTAGAAAAAATACAGGTGTTTTGTGCTTGGTCTTCTTTGAGAATGTCGGCTTGCACAGTGCCCCGCACTTTCGAAAGTGTATCTGCTTTGATTTTTTCATACACTTCACGCGGCAGCACCTCATCGCCGCTTACACCCAACAGCATCAAACCCAAACCGTCATGCCCATCGGGCAATTTACCGTTGTAATAAGGGCGCGGCACTCCTTTCTTGCGATAAATATCATCTATTTTCTTTTGCACCTCCTCTTCCAAACCGTGTTGTTTGATATACAGTTCGCACTGCTGGTCGATGGCTGTATTCATAAAGAAAGCCAGCATCATGGGTGCCGGTCCGTTGATGGTCATCGAGACGGAGGTTTTGGGGTCTGCCAGATTGAAACCCGAATAGAGTTTCTTGGCGTCGTCGAGGGTAGCCACACTCACTCCCGAGTTGCCTATCTTGCCGTAAATGTCGGGGCGATAGTCGGGGTCTTCGCCGTAAAGCGTTACACTGTCGAAGGCGGTAGAGAGGCGGTGTGCTGGCATGCCCTCACACAAGAAATGGAAGCGCTTATTGGTGCGTTCAGGTCCTCCTTCGCCGGCAAACATGCGGGTAGGCAACTCGCCGGTGCGCTTGAGCGGAAATACTCCTGACGTGTAAGGGAAGAAACCCGGAACATTTTCGGTAAGCAGCCACTTGAGGATGTCGCCCCAATCCTTGTATTTGGGCAAAGCCACTTTGGGTATGCGTGTGCCCGCCAGAGAAGTAGTATAAAGGTCTTGTTCTATGACTTTGTCACGTACCCGGAATTGGTATTTGTCTGCTTGATAAAGCTTCACCATTTCGGGCCACTCTTGCAGCAGACGCTTGCACTCGGGGTCCAGCTTTCCTTCCAACTCCCGGTACATCTCTATCAAATCTTTCAGGTATTCGGGCTCTCCTTGTTCGTATTGTATTGCCTGCACCACGCCCTCGTTTTCTTCTACCTCTATGACCTTCTTGCCTATATTGGCACGCAACTGCTCTATGGTGCCTTTCAGCTGGTACATGCGGCGGGCTATTTCCGACTGCTCTTGTACGAAACGGTCATAGCGCTCGCTGGTTTCGCATATCTCGGCAAGGTAACGCACGCGGTCGGGCGGTATGATGTACACCTTCTTCGACATGCCTTCGGTTATCTCGAAATCGGAACGCAGATGCTCTGCCCCCGTTTTTTCTACTATCTTATCCATCAGTTTGCGATACAACACGTTCGTACCGGGGTCGTTGAACTGCGAAGCAATGGTACCATAAATGGGCAACTCCTCGTCGGGCACATCAAAAAGCATATGGTTGCGCTTGTATTGCTTGCGCACATCGCGCAAGGCATCGAGCGAGCCGGGCTTGTCGAATTTGTTGATGGCAATCACATCGGCGAACTCGAGCATGTCTATTTTTTCAAGCTGCGTGGCTGCCCCATATTCAGAAGTCATTACATACAAAGAGACATCGGAATGGTCTACTATTTCGGTGTCGGACTGCCCGATGCCTGAGGTCTCTACTATCACCAAATCGTAGCCCGCCGCCTTGCATATGTCGATGGCATGCTGCACGTGTTGACTAAGCGCCAAATTGGCTTGACGGGTAGCCATCGAACGCATATACACACGTGGGTTGTGGATGGAATTCATGCGGATGCGGTCGCCCAACAAAGCGCCGCCGCTCTTTTTCTTAGAGGGGTCCACCGAAATGATGGCAATGGTGTGCTCTTCAAAGTCGAGCAGATAACGGCGCACCAGCTCATCCACCAAAGAGGATTTACCGGCTCCGCCTGTACCCGTAATACCCAAAACAGGTATTTTCTTTTGAGCCGCTTTCCGCCGTATGCTTTCTTGTATCTGGCTGTAATCTTCAGGGGCATTTTCTGCCACGGTAATCAGGCGGGCAATTACCCGAGCATCTTTGGTTTCTACGTTTTCTACCAAATATTCCAAGTCTTGAAAACGTGCCGAAGGGTCGTCATGTTCTTCGGTCTCAGCGCCACCGGCAGTTGCCAATTGCTGGCGTTTAGCTTTAGGTATATAGGTAGGGAAATCAGATTTTCTGAGCACATCGTTAATCATGCCTTGCAGCCCCATGGCGCGCCCGTCATCGGGGTGGTAGATGCGCGCGATGCCATAGCGGTGCAGCTCTTCTATTTCCGAAGGCAGAATGGTGCCTCCCCCTCCGCCAAAAATCTTGATATTTACTTCACGCTCTTTGAGCAGGTCGTACATATACTGAAAGAACTCCATGTGCCCGCCTTGGTAAGAGGTGACGGCAATGCCCTGCACATCTTCTTGGATGGCACACTCCACGATTTCCTGCACCGAGCGGTTGTGTCCCAAGTGAATGACCTCTGCTCCCGACGCCTGCATGATGCGGCGCATGAGGTTGATGGCAGCATCGTGCCCGTCGAAAAGGGATGCCGCCGTTACTAAACGCACGTGATTTTGCGGTTTATAGGGTTTGGTTTCCACAGGTTTACACTTTTAGAATAACTACACTAAACACTTTTAGAATAGTACAAAGTTAAGTTTTTTTTATACAATATGAATACAAAACACAAAACAAAGCCGTTCTGTTTAGCGACATTTCACCAACTGCACCAGAATAGTTATTATATTGCCTATTGTTAATCATTTCCTGAAAATCTATGAAAGTAGTGATACCTGTAGCGGGCATAGGCTCGCGGCTTCGTCCACACACCCACACTCAACCAAAATCTTTGGTGCCGGTTGCTGGCAAACCTCTACTCGGGCACATCATCGACAGCCTGCTGGAACAAGGACTGCAAGACTTCGTCTTTATCATAGGCTACTTGGGCGACAAGGTGGAATTATTTATTCGAGAAAACTATGAAGGGAAACTAAATATGACTTTCGTGGTGCAAGAACCACGCGAAGGGCTTGCCCATGCCTTATGGGTAGCCAAAGAGCAGCTAATCAATGAAGAGCAAATATTGGTAGTACTGGGAGACACCATCGCCCACCTCAACTGGAAAGCCCTGCTGAGCATGCGCACTTCTGCCGTGGGCGTAAAGAAGGTATCGCAGCCTGTCTTGTTCGGCATTGCCGAAACCGACCCCAACGGGCGCATTCTTCGGTTAGAAGAGAAACCCAAAATACCCAAATCTAACTTAGCACTGGTGGGTATTTACAAACTCAACAACCTCCCCCGCCTCTTCGATTCGATTCGATATTTAATAGACAACCAACTTAAGAATCGTGGGGAATATCACCTGACCGACGCACTACAACGTATGATAGAGCAAGGCGAAGAGATTTATGCCCTGCCTGTACGGCACTGGTACGACTGCGGCAAAAAGGAAACCATTCTCGAAGCCAACGCCATCTTGCTGAACCAAAGTAAATACAAGACAGACTTGCCACATTTTCCCAATACTATCATCATTCCGCCCGTAAGTATTGGACAGAACTGCAAAATCAGCAATTCCATCATCGGACCCAACGTAGCCATCGGCAACGATGCCATCGTGCATTCGTCCATTATTTCCAACTCTATCATTGGCTCTTTCAGTCATCTGGACTATGTAGTTTTGCATGACTCTATCATCGGCAACGACAGCGCCCTCAAAGGGCTACGCCAAAGCCTCAATATAGGCGACAATACCGAAATTAATTTTCAATAAACCTCTTTAACCGAAAGGAAACGACAACGCTATGGCTTCATTTGTGGACAATACAGACATCCGCTCTGCTGCCGACATCATTCCCTACTATGAAGAGTTGCTCAAGCGCCCCATCAACGACCTTGAAGGTCTGAAACGATGGTTCAGGCATCGCGACGAGCTGGAAGCTCAAATCGCCGAAAGTTTGGGATGGACATACATACGCTACACCTGCAACACCGCCGACCCAGAAGCTAAACGGGCTTTTGAGCACTTTGTAGAAGAAATACAGCCTGTCAGCTTACGCTATACCCAAAAGCTTAACCGTAAGGCTTTCGACTCGCCTTTTGTGAACCTGCTGGCGCAAGAGCCCGGCTATCATATTTACCTCAAGCGCCTGCGCAAACAAATAGACCTCTTTCAAGAAAAAAACATACCACTCATCACGAGAGTACAGGTGCTGCAGCAGGAATACAGCAAAATAGCCGGTGCCATGACCGTGTCTATCGATGGCAAGGAGCTCACTTTGCAACAAGCCCAAGATTTGTTGTTTGACCCCAACCGCAACAAGCGCGAAGAAGCTTATGTGAAAATTGCCGAGAGGCGCCTAAAAGACTGTAAAGAACTGAACGAACTGCTGGATGAGCTCATCGCCCTGCGCCACCAGATAGCTACTCAAGCCGGCTATGCCAACTACCGAGACTACATCTGGGATGAGCTCTGCCGCTTCGATTATACCCCCAGCGACTGCCTGCAGATGCACCGGGCAGTAGCGCAGCATGCAGTGCCTCTCCTCGATGACTTAGCCAATGAGCGTCAGCGACAAATGGGCGTGCGCACCCTGAAACCTTGGGACTGGAAAACTGACCCCTTGGGGCGCCCCCCTCTGTATCCGTTTAGCGATGAGAAAGACTTGATTGAAAAAACCAAAGTCTGCCTCGAACAAATACATCCTTTCTTTGCCGAATGCCTGAACAGGCTCCATGAAGCTGGGCGCTTAGACCTCTCTTCCCGAAAAAACAAAGCCCCCGGCGGCTACAACTATCCACTGCCTGTGTCGAATTTACCTTTCATCTTTATGAATGCCAGCGGCAGCCTGCGCGATGTTACCACGCTGCTTCATGAGATGGGGCATGCCGTGCATTCCATCTTAATGGCAGACCTCCCCTTGGCTGCCTTCAAAGAAGTACCCTCCGAAGTGGCAGAGCTGGCATCTATGAGCATGGAACTGATTACCATGCCTGCATGGGAAGCGTACCTTCCGCAGCAAGAAGAACTCCAGCGTGCCTATGCTTTTCAAAAACAGGAAATCATAGAAACACTGCCATGGGTTGCCTGCATCGATGCCTTTCAGCACTGGCTTTACACCAACCCCAAACACAATCATGAACAGCGGCGCAAAGCATGGCACGACATATACAGCCGCTTTCACGATAAGCTCACCGACTGGCACGACCTCGAAGAATATCACGACTACTTATGGCAGAAACAGCTGCATATTTATGAAGTTCCTTTCTACTACATAGAATACGGCATTGCGCAACTGGGAGCTTTGGCTTTGTGGCAAAACTACCGCAAAGCGCCCGCCACTACCTTGCAAAGCTATCTCGACGCCTTGAAAATAGGCTACACCCACTCCATCCCAGATATTTATGCCACGGCAGGTATTCGCTTCGACTTCTCCGAAGCATACATACAAAAAACATTGCAAGCAGTCGAAGAGATTTAAAAACTGCAAAAAAGCTGCTTGTAAGCATAGGAAACGCTTTGGAGCGTTTCCTGTTGTTTTTCAGTGCTGTGCCTGTACATCGATTTTTGTTTTTGTACTAAATTTGATTTGATAAAAATTCCTTACCACTCACTCTTTCTCATACAACATTCAAATGAAAGCTCCATAAGCCACAAGAATGAGCCAGTGGTTCAAATTGGAGAAATAATTCACAAAATTCTTTCTTGTTCGTTCTTGTTACTGCTTGCAATTACAGCCTTCTAATTTTTCTGAACCAAGAGCAACTTTTCAACAATTGCAAAGAACTGGTAACCAATGACATGAATTACTTTTCTTCCATGATTTCAAAAATGAAACTTGGAGAAATCATTAGAATTGCCAGTAAAGAAACCACAGATATTGCTAAGGCAGAGAAATTTTTAACACTAATCCGAAGCTAAAATGAAAAAATCAAAAGGAACAGAAACCAGCTCTTTTGGAACAAGTGGAAGAATCAACCACGATAGCTCAAAGTTTTACAATTCTAAACTCTACAAAGAGCTCGTGGACAAAAAAGAAGTTAGCAAGGTTGAAAACAAATTACCACCGGAATTAGAAAATAAGTTTATTCTTGGTTCTGCAGAAAACATGAAAGAGTTGCCTGATAACTCTGTGCACTTAATGATAACATCGCCTCCGTATAATGTTTCGAAAGAGTATGACCAAGACTTATCGTTAAAAGAATATTTACAACTTTTAGAAAACTCATTTAAAGAAACTTACAGAGTTTTGGTCAATGGCGGTCGTGCTTGCATCAATGTTGCTAACCTTGGTAGAAAGCCATATATACCTCTTTCCGACTATATTTCCCAGATGATGATAAATATTGGTTTTAAGATGCGTGGCGAAATTATCTGGAACAAAGCTGCAAGTGCCAGTCCATCCACAGCTTGGGGCAGCTGGCAAAGTGCTGCAAATCCAATTTTAAGAGATGTCCATGAATACATTTTAGTTTTCTCAAAAGGCGACTATAAAAGAGAAAAAGGTGATAAGTCAGACACTATAACCAAAGAACAATTCATCGAATGGACAAAGTCTATTTGGGCAATGAATGCTGAAAGCGCAAAGCGAATCGGACACCCGGCACCTTTTCCTGAAGAATTACCATACAGACTAATTCAGCTTTATTCATTCAAAGGTGATGTGATACTTGACCCGTTTATGGGTAGCGGTACAACTGCGATTGCAGCCGTAAAATCAGAAAGAAAATTTGTTGGATACGAGATTTCTCAAGAATACATTGAGCTCGCTCAAAAGCGATTAGAACCATACATTAAACAAAAATCTTTAGATTTTTAGGTAGTTGAAAAGAAGGAAAATACTAACAAGGCAAATAGGGTGTTGAGAGTTATTTTCCTTGGCTTTCAAGCGCTTTACAAAAGTAAATTGCCCCCCACACGTGGGTAACTCCGTTTTTCATTCAAAGAGCTCTTCGGGCAATTCTGCCAAAACAAAGTGACTGCCTGCCACCACTACGCCCTCACCTTCTTCGCAGTCGCGCAGCGCTGCTTCAAAAGCCTCTTTTACCGAATTGTATGCCTGCGCATGCAAGCCCGCCTCTTTCAAAGAAGCAGTCAGTTGTGCTGCCGACAACGCACGCGGCGAAGCAGCAGCACAGCAGTAATAAGAGACGCCCACCGAAGGCAGGCAGGCAATGAGCGCACGCAAGTCTTTGTCGGCAGCAACGCCCAACACCCAGCGGCAATGCTTTAAGCAAAGGGCTTGTATTTGCTTGCTTACAGCCTCAAAACCTTCTTGATTGTGTGCGACATCTGCAAAAGCAAGCACATTCACCTTGAGGCGCTGCCACCGCCCTTTTAGGCGAAATACTGTTAAACGCGCCCCTTGCTTAAAGGCAGATGTTGCCTCTGTGATGCGCCCTTGCTTTTGCATCCATGTCTTAAAAGCCACCCATGCAGTCAATATATTGGCGGCTTGATAATCTGCTGTGAGCGGGGTGCTTAGCTCTATGCTCTTGCTTCCTTCTTGAATAATAGCACAGCGGTAGCCATCTGGCAAGAGATTCCCCCACGTAACAACTGCCTCATCTTCTGCCCACAGCAATTGCGCCTGCTGCTCTTTTGCTTTCTGCAGATACACAGCGGTGGTTTCAGTTTGGCGACGCCCTATAACTACCTGCATGCCTTGCTTCATGATGCCTGCCTTTTCGGCTGCTATTTGTGGCAAGGTATCGCCCAAAAACTGCTTGTGGTCAAAGGCAATGCGCGTAATTACTCCCAAGTCGGGCATCAAGATGTTGGTAGCATCCAGCCTTCCCCCCATGCCCACCTCTACAACTGCCACTTCCACTTGTCGGCAGGCAAAAAACTCAAAAGCCATGAGGGTTGTCCACTCAAAGAAAGTGGGACGAAAGCGCTCTACCAAATGATGATAGCGATTCACAAAATCGAGCACGAAGGCAGCGGGCAACTCTTCGCCATGGACTTTAATTCTTTCAGTAAAGCGGTGAATGTGAGGCGAGGTGAAAAGTCCTACCTTGTAACCGGCAGCATGCAAAGCATTGGCTAACAGATGCGCTACACTGCCTTTCCCATTGGTGCCTGCGATGTGAATGGCACGAAACCGGCGCTCGGGATGCCCAAGCAGCGCTGCCATCGCTTCCATACGCTCCAAGCCCGGTTTATAGGCAGCCGCCCCTTGTTTTTCGAAAAGCGGCAGTTGCCTGTAGAGCCAAGCCACTGCTGCCTCATAGTGTTCAAAAGGTGGTTGCTGCGTCAAGCTATCCATACAGTTTGTATGTTCACAAATTCACGGATGCCAAAAATAGACAATTCTCTACCATAGCCCGAATGCTTGACACCACCAAAGGGAAGGCGCGGGTCTGACTTCACGATGCCATTTACAAAAGCGCAACCCACCTCCAGCTGTTGCGCCAGCCGCTCTCCTTTCAGTGTGTCGGCAGTCCAAACAGAGCCGCCCAAGCCGTAAGATGAACGGTTGGCAAGTGCAAGTGCTTCTTCTGTAGAAGACGCTTTGATGAGTGCCGCCACCGGTCCAAACAACTCTTCATCGAAAGCAGGCATACCGGGCACAACTCCCGCTAAGACGGTAGGTTCGTAACAAGCCCCAGCGTGTTGTATGGGCTTGCCACCCAACAAACACATAGCTCCTGCCTTTATGCTGCGCGTTACTTGCTCGTGCAGTTCATCGCGCAGGTCGTGTCGTGCCATAGCAGCATAGTCAGTGTGCTCATCTTCGGGATTACCAAAACGCAGTTTGTGCATATGTGCAATAAAAGCCTCCGTGAAGTCATCGTAAACATCTGCATGAATGATGAAGCGCTTGGCGGCAATACAAGACTGCCCGTTGTTAATCATGCGTGCCTGTACCGCCTTGGCTGCTACGGATTCTATGTCCACATCGGGCAATACAATGAAGGGGTCGCTTCCCCCAAGCTCCAGCACTGTTTTTTTCAGGGACTCGCCAGCGATGGCTGCCACCTTACGCCCTGCGGCTTCACTGCCGGTAAGCGTTACTGCCCGCACGCGGTCGTGGCGGATGACTGCTTCCACCGCTTGCGAACCTATGAGGAGGGTTTGAAAGACTCCTGCGGGGCAACCAGCATCCAAAAAGAGTTTTTCTATTGCCAGTGCACACTGTGGCACATTAGACGCATGCTTGAGCAAAGCCGTATTGCCTGCCATCAAAGCAGGGGCTGCAAAGCGAAAGACCTGCCAAAAGGGAAAGTTCCAAGGCATCACTGCCAGCACCACACCCAAAGGGGCAAAACGCACATAGCTGCGCGAAGCATCGGTATGCACCATTTCTTCGGTCAAAAACAAGCCGGCATAAGTGGCATAATATTCACATACCCACGCACATTTTTCCACTTCGGCAAGTGCTTCACGCCGCACTTTGCCCATTTCCTGCGTCATCAGCTGGGCAAGCGACTCTTTGCGCTCACGCAATAAAGCAGCTACCCTTTGCATTAAGGCGGCACGCTCGTCTAAGGGGCGCCGGCGCCACTCGATGAAAGCGGCATGGGCTTGTTGTATTTTTTCTTCTATACGATAGGCTTTTTCCTCTTCGTAACTATTCAGCAATTCCGCTGTATATGGATTGCGCGATTGAATCATGCTACTTTTTTTTGAAGAAAGCTACATGCTTTTTCATGAAAAATCAAACGGGCATCTCTTGTCAAGGCAACTGCATTGGCTTTAAAAACAAAACAACCACCCTGCGAAGGCAACAGGGTGGTTGGGTAAAACCATTGGCAAAGCGCTCTTAAAAGTCCAAGAAGTTCTCTTCTAGGTCTTCACAGTGGAAGTCTTTGTGCGGTCGATGCCCTGCTTTCTGCGTAGCAGCACCGCCATTTTTGGCTTCTATCATTTTTTGAATCAAGCGGGCACGCTCTTTGGCTACATATTGCTGTAGTCGCTTGTCTTCGTCTATGTCATACATCAGGCGACCATCTACGAAAGTCTTCTCGGCTTTGGCATAAATAGAAAGCGGGTGGTCTGACCAAATCACCAGGTCGGCATCTTTTCCTACCTTGATGCTTCCCATGCGCTGGTCAAGGTGCAAGAGCTTGGCGGGGTTCAAAGTAACCATCTTCAAGGCGTCCTCTTCGCTTACGCCTCCATATTTTACGACCTTAGCTGCTTCCTGATTGAGGCGGCGCCCCATCTCGGCGTCATCGGAATTGATGGCTACGGTCAATCCTACTTTGTGCATGATGGCTGCATTGTAAGGGATGGCATCTTTTACTTCGTTTTTGTATGCCCACCAGTCAGAGAAGGTAGAAGCACCCGCAGCGTGCGCTTTCATTTTGTCTGCCACCTTGTAGCCTTCCAAGATGTGAGTAAAGGTATTGACACGGAAGCCAAAACGTTCTGCTACACGCATGAGCATGGTAATTTCCGAAGCTACATAAGAGTGGCAGGTGATGAAGCGTTTTTTGTTGAGAATTTCGAGCAGTGTTTCCAGCTCCAAGTCGGTACGTACCACCTTTTTGCCTTTGCTCTTAGCGGCTTCTTCTTTTTCTTTGGCATACTGCAAGGCGCGGGTGAAGGCATCGACCATCACCTGCTCCACTCCCATACGGGTTTGGGGGAAACGGACACGATACGCGTCGCCCCAGTTACTTTGCTTTACGTTTTCGCCTAAGGCAAACTTGATGAATCCGTCGGCGCCTTCTATGAGCATTTGTGCGGGCGACATCCCCCAACGCAGCTTCACAATTGCCGACTGCCCACCGATGGGGTTGGCTGAGCCGTGCAGCAGTTGTGCGGCGGTTACTCCCCCTGCCAGCTGACGGTAAATATTCACGTCTTCGGAATTGATGGCATCAGCCATGCGCACTTCTGCCGAGATGGCTTGTCCTGCTTCGTTTACACTGAACAGAGCTATATGAGAGTGCTCATCTATGATACCGGGGGTAAGGTGCTTACCCGAAGCATCGATGACCTTGGCGCCCTTGGGGGCTTTCAGGTCTTTGCCTACAGCAGCTATTTTACCGTTTTGTATCAATACGTCCCCTTCTTGGATAATACCCTCTGCTTCGTTGGTCCAGACTACGGCGTCCTTGATGAGCACAGTTTCTTGTGGGGGCAGCTGGGGGCGTCCGTAAGCCACAAAGGGATAAATCACCTCACCGGTAGTTTCTTCTTTCTGCTTTTGTTCTGCTTTCTTATCCGTTTTTTCTTCTTTCTTCTCTACCTCTCCTTGATAACGAGCAGTCCACTCAAACCATTTGCCTTCTGAGTTTTGACCTTTGCCTTCCAGATTTTTGTCTTTCACCCAGCCGGTGAGGCGGTACAGTTTCGATGAATTTTCGCTACCTAAAGTAAAGTGCAGGCTCAGCAAGTCGCCTTGGCGCTGTACATTCACTTTGGTATCTACAGTGTCGCCCTCGGCACGCAAGCTCATTTGCGGGGCATGGGGCTTGCCTTCTACTGTAAGGCTCAGCTTGTTGCCTTCTATTTCTAACTCATATTTGCCGGCAATGGGCTTTAGCTTCATATCCAATAGCACATAACGCTTGCCCTGCACCCAGTTTTCGTAGATGACGGTTTCTTTGTCGAATATGTTCCCTGAAGTAATGAGGAAGTTAGCCCATGCACCGGGTTTCAATACTCCCAGTTCGTTCTCCATCCCCAACAGGCGGGCAGGGCGGTAGGTCAAAGCATTCAGAGCTTCTTCGGGCGAGAGTCCTGCCTCTATGGCTTTTTGCACCTGCGCAATGAGGTCTTCGGCTTTGTCGAGCCCCGCTGCTGTGAAAACAAAAGGGATGCCGGCTTGTGCCAAACGGGCGGCATTCGAAGGTGCCAACTCCCAGTGTTTCATTTGTGCCAAAGTAACCAATTGCGCATCGGCAGGGTCGCTTACATCGTAAGGTTTGGGGAAATTGAGCGGCAAGATAAAAGTAGCGCCGGTACGCTTCAATTCTTCTATGCGCATGTATTCATCGCCGGCTCCTTTGATGATATATTGCACACCGAACTCATCGCCTATTTTGTCGGCGGTCAATGCCTGCAAGCGATGCTCCACTTCAAAGATGGCAGGCAAAGAGCGCTGGCGGATGAAGGCTTCCAAAGTGAGGTTATGTTCTTTGTTGGGGTCTTGGTTTTTGGCATACCAATCGGCGTCGTAATACACTTGGCGTATAAGTGCTACCATTCCCATAAGAGAGGTGGGGTAGTCTTGCCGGCTGCTGCCCCGCTGGAAGGCAAAGTGGGTAGAAGCACGCTCTTTGAGAAGGGTACTGTGCTCTTCGCTCTGCCCTGCCAAGCTCACCAAAGCGCCGCTTCCACGCACTATGCCATCGGGGTAGTGCGTAAGCACGGCGCCAAAGCCGGCTTTTTTCAGGCTTTCGGCTTCTTGTTCTTTGTTTACGAACATAGAAGCTGCTTCTTGCTCGGCACGTACGGCTTCATTCCAATAATAAGCGCCCTGTTTCGAGGACTCCATTTGGGGTCCGCTGCGCCAGGGTTTTTCTTCGACCTTGGGCATGCCGTAGTGTGAATACAGGTCAATAAAAGAGGGATAGACATGCTTGCCGCCCAAGTCAATGACCACAGCTTGGTCTGGGATGCTCACTTTCTTACCAGCAGCCACTATACGCCCCTGACGAATCAGCAAGGTAGCATCTTCTATTTTAGTCCGATAATCGAGCCAGAGTGTGGCATGGGTAAAGGCGTAGAGTCCTTCCCTTGGCTCTGCTACACCATTGCGTGGCTTGGTCTGTTGTGCCCAGCTATGTTGTGTGGCTACTGCCCAAAAGCACACAAGCAGGCAATAAGTAAAAATTTTCTTCATGAGCTTCTACGTTATGTTTAACAATCAAACGTTATAGGAAGGGTAAATATTTTTCTTTGAGTACGTGCACATGATGTATGGCATGTCCCGCTACAATAGCGCAAAGTGCCAACACACTCACTTCTATGCCATTGGCAATGCCCTTGCGTGCGAGGGCAGTTTCATCAAAACTTTCAAACAAAACTATGTTGGCATTGCGTAGGTGGTTGAACTCATCGAGCAGCGAACGCATAGAGCGCCGCGAGAAATGTGCCTGTCTCACATATTCGTTCTCATCGAAGCCGGGCAGGCTTTGTTTTTCGCCACGGGCAAGGCTCATAGCCCTGTAACTCATAACACGCTCGGCGTCCACGATATGCCCCAGCACTTCCTTGATAGACCACTTACCGGGTGCATAAGCATAGCTTGCCTGTGCTTCTGTGAGCGGCTCGAGCAAGCGGTTGATTTCCTCTTGATTACGGTGCAGACTCAATAGCAAGTCGTCGTCCAAGAGTTGTACATAATGATGATATTGCTGCCCCCAGTCGGTAATGCGTATATTCGAAGTACGAAGTGCTGATTGCATAAGTTGTAAAATATTTTTGGAGTTTGGTTCGTTAAAATAACGAAAGTCGCACAATCTGCAAGCATGAAACTTTCAGCATTTGCATTTCGTTAAAAAGAACGAATCTAAAATAGAAGCAGTGCATCAACTGTTTCATTTTTCAGTTGGTTTTTCATAATTTTTTTTGAAAAAAGCCCTCTGCCCTGCGGAGGGCTTTTTTGTTTGACTGCCTTTTGAGAAAAACTTCGGCTTCAACCCAAAATTTCGTACTTTTGTACGATTTGACATCGGCACCACCGCTGCTGCTTCTGTTAAACTTTTGCATAAACATTCATTTCACCCAAAAAGCATAAGCGCACAAGCCATGCCCGATATTATACCATTCATTCACCTGCACTGCCATACTCAGTTCTCGCTGCTCGACGGTGCCACACGCATCGAAGACATGATGCGCAAAGCCAAAGAAGATGGCATGAAAGCCGTGGCACTTACCGACCACGGCAATATGTTCGGGGCGTTCAAATTTGTGGCAGAAGCTCACAAACAAGGCGTGAAGCCCATCGTGGGCTGCGAATTTTATTTGGTTGAAGACCGATTCAAAAAGCAATTTTCCAGAGAGGAGAAAGATGTGCGCTACCATCAATTGTTGTTAGCCAAAAATCCAGAAGGTTACAAAAACCTGTCGAAGCTCTGCTCTTTAGGATTTATTGAAGGTTACTACTCGAAGTATCCACGCATAGACAAAGAACTGATACGTAAATATCACAAAGGGCTCATTGCCACTTCTTGCTGTATCGGTGCCGAAATTCCCCAAACCATCTTACGCCAAGGCGAAGCAGCCGCCGAAGAAAAGCTCAAATGGTGGATTGACGTATTTGGCGACGATTTCTATATAGAACTACAGCGCCACCACTTGGAAAACATCGACGGCACAGGCATTTCACAAGAAGACATCAATCAGACCTTGTTGCGGTGGGCAAAAAAATATAACCTCAAGGTTATCGCTACCAACGACTCGCACTACCTCGACCAAGACGATTGGAACGCCCACGATATTTTGCTTTGCATCAACACTGGCGCCAAGCAAAGCGACCCCAAGGGCGAAGGCAAGGGTATGCGCTTTGCCTTCCCCAACAACGAATTTTATTTTAAAACCCAAGCCGAAATGAACCGGCTGTTTGCCGACGTGCCGCAAGCCCTCGACTTCACCAATGAAATTTACGATAAGGTAGAGACCCTGCAGCTCAAGCGCGACATACTCATGCCGCACTTCCCCATTCCACCCGGTTTTAAAAACCAAGATGAGTATTTGCGGCATCTGACTTTTGAGGGAGCCAAACGCCGCTATGACACCATCACGCCCGAGATAGAAGAGCGCATCAATTACGAGCTGAATGTCATTCAAAACATGGGCTTTTCGGGCTATTTCCTCATTGTACAAGACTTTATTGCTGCCGCCCGAAAATTAGGTGTCTCCGTAGGACCCGGACGGGGGTCAGCAGCCGGCTCGGTGGTTGCCTATTGCACAGGCATCACCAACATAGACCCTATACGCTACAACCTTCTTTTTGAGCGTTTCCTGAATCCGGAACGTGTGTCTATGCCCGATATCGACGTGGACTTCGACGACGAAGGACGCCAGCGGGTCATCGACTATGTAGTGGAAAAGTACGGTAGGAATCAAGTAGCACACATCATTACCTATGGCACCATGGCTGCCAAGATGGCGGTGCGCGACGTAGGACGTGTGTTGGAGTTGCCACTGCAAGAAACCGATGCTTTGGCAAAACTCATCCCCGACAAGCCGGGCACCAAGCTACAACAAGCCATAGAAGAAACGCCCGAACTAAAAGAGATATATCAAAGCAATGACCTCAAAGCCAAGGTGCTGCGCGAAGCTTTGGTACTCGAAGGCTCGGTGCGCTCGCGCGGCGTGCATGCCGCGGGTATCATCATTGCCCCCGGCGACCTAACCGACTACATCCCCGTATGCACAGCCCAAGATACCGACTTGCTGGTTACCCAATTCGATGGCAAGGTGATTGAAGATGCCGGCATGCTGAAAATGGACTTTCTGGGACTCAAAACCCTGACCATCATCAAAGATGCCCTTGCCATGATTAAGAAAAACAAAGGCATAGACATAGACATTGACCACATCCCCTTAGACGATGCCAAGACCTTTGAACTATATCAGCGAGGCGAGACCATCGGCACCTTCCAGTTCGAATCCGAAGGCATGCAAATGTATTTGCGGCAGTTGAAGCCCACCAACATAGAAGACCTCATCGCTATGAACGCCCTCTACCGCCCCGGACCGCTGCAGTTCATTCCTGTTTACATACGCCGCAAACACGGCAAAGAAGCTGTAGAATACCCCCACCCTTTGCTGGAACCCATCTTGCGCGATACCTTCGGCATCATGGTTTACCAAGAACAAATCATGCAAGCAGCGCAGGTCCTCGCTGGCTATACCTTGGGCGGTGCCGACCTGCTGCGGCGCGCCATGGGTAAGAAGAAAAAAGAAGAGATGGACAAGCAGCGCGCCACCTTTGTGAAAGGGTGTAAAGAAAAAAACAACATACCCGAAGACAAAGCCAATGAAATTTTCGATATCATGGCGAAATTTGCCGAGTATGGTTTCAACCGCTCTCACTCGGCAGCATATTCGGTGGTTGCTTATCAAACAGCCTATTTAAAAGCCAACTACCCGGCAGAATACATGGCGGCAGTGCTCACCCACAACATGAGCAATATCGATAAAATAAACTTCTTCCTTGCCGAATGTCGTCGTATGGGACTGGACGTGCTGGGTCCCGATGTCAATCAAAGTGATGTGCATTTTGTGGCTGTCAACGACAAAGAAATTCGTTTCGGCTTGGCAGCCATCAAGGGGGTAGGCGAAGCCGCTGTGCGTTCCATCATCGAAGAGCGTAACCAAAATGGCGCTTTCAGCGACATCTTCGATTTTGTGCGCCGGGTCAACCTCTCACAAGTAAACAAAAAAATCATGGAAGGTTTGGCATTAGCCGGTGCTTTTGACTGTTTCGGCTTAGACCGCAGCCAGTATTTCCACGAAGAAGAGGGGCAGATTTATATAGAAAAGCTGTTGCGCTATGCCAGCGCCTACCAAGCAGAAAAACTTAAGGCACAGCAGTCTATCTTTGGCAATATGCAAGGCGACGTGGCGCTACCGCCCCCCAAAGCACCTCGCTGTGAGCCTTGGGGCGCCGTTCATAAGCTAAAGAAGGAAAAAGAGGTGGTAGGCTTTTATCTGTCGGGGCACCCACTCGACATGTACGAAATGGAAGTCAAGCATTTGTGCAACAAACGTCTGGATGAACTGGCAGATTACCGTCCCACCAATGGGCAACACAGCGAATTGATTCGCATTGCCGGAGTGGTTACCGAAGTTACCCGCCGGCAAGCCAAAAATGGCAACCCCTTTATGATTTTCACCATAGAAGACTTCCACGGAAGCTTGCAAATAGCCCTCTTTGGCAAAGATTACGCCCAATTCATGCCTTATGTGGACAGCGGTCAGTTGCTTTACATAGAAGGTGAAATGCGTCTGCGCTACAATAGCCAAGACCAGTGGGAGTTCCGTCCCAAAAAAATGGAATTTCTCAGCGAACTGCGCAAGCAAGCATGGAAAGGCGTCCGTCTGCTCATTGACTTAGAAAATTTTGACCCAGATACTCTGCCCGAGCTGGAAAAACTGGCACAAGACTACGCTGGCGACAAGTGGATGGAGGTACATCTCTTCGACCCCAAAAAACAAATTAGCGTGGGAACCCTGTCCCAAAAATACAAATTGTCAGTGAGCAAACGCCTGTTAGAATCACTCAACCGCCTGCCGGGCATCAAAGCACAGCCTGTGCATTGAAAATAGTCAGCCAACTGACGGTTCGTCATGGCATTTGTGCTTATATTTGAAACATAAAAACAAAAATTAAACTCTTTTCATGTATTCTGTGTTTTAAAAAACGTTTAGCAACCATATTAAATGTTTTATTGTCATGGGAAAAGCCTTAGAAATTACCGAAGCAAACTTCAACGAAATCATCAACAGCGACAAACCCGTATTGATTGACTTCTGGGCTGCATGGTGTGGTCCTTGTCTGATGCTGGCACCCACCATCGAAGAGCTTGCCGGCGAATATGAGGGGAAAGCTGTCATCGGTAAAGTGGATGTGGACGCCAACCCCAACTTGGCTGTTCAATTTGGTATCCGCAGCATCCCTACCTTGCTTCTGTTTAAGGGAGGCAAAGTAGTAGATAAACAAGTGGGAGTAGTTCCCAAAATCGTGCTGACGCAAAAATTAGATGCCATAGCCGAAAAAGTATAAGCAGCATCCATCCAATGAATGCTATTTGTAAGCCACGAGTAGCCGCTCGTGGCTTTTTTCATCTAACACCGGAAAATGATAATTAAAAATTTTTGGTCCAAAATTTGGCAAGTCCAAGAAAAAGCACTACCTTTGATTTTCTTAATTCATAATTATTATCAATCATGCACAAAGGTATTGTCAAATTCTTCAATGAAACCAAAGGTTATGGTTTCATTCGCGACATCGAAAGCGGTCAAGAGTATTTCGTTCACGTTAGCGGTTTAATCGACGAAATCAAGTCGGACGATGAAGTTACCTTCGACTTACAAGAAGGTCGTAAGGGAATGAATGCTGTGAATGTTCAACTGGTGTAACACATAAAGAACACGGCACCCAAAGCCCGGCATCTGCCGGGCTTTTTTATTGTTTGTGCCTACTGCTCAACAACAAATTCCACATCAAAAGCACACCGCTACTTGCTGTCATCTCGAACGGAGCGTGAGCGCAATAAGAAATCTGCCCCCCCTCCCTCCATCAAAGCAAACGCCAAGAAGCAAAAGAGAGATTTCTCGCTTTTCTTCGAAACAACCAAAAGAGTAGAGTCGAGATGACGAAGAAGAATCCTTCAAAAAAGACAAAGCCCCATCGGCTTTTCAGCTTATCCCCACTTTCATTTCTTTTCCTCTTCTTTCCCCACCCAACAACAAAGGCACCTCTCGCGCAAACCGACGACAAGAGGTGCCCGACGCATGCAAGCAAAGTAGTTCCTAATGAGCGTAAAAGGTAATGGAAAGTTAGGCAGTTTTTTTCAGTTCTTTGTCATAGACATAGAGCATGACGTCCTCCACTGTTCTGAAGTGCTCCGAATCAGTTTCGGGAATAGATATGTTATACACCTGCTCCAGCTCCATGATAATTTCAATATAATCTAAGGAGTCAATCCCCAAATCTTTCACCAAATGGGCTTCGGGAACTACCAATGAGGGCTGGATACCCAATTTTTCAGACAGGATGTCTCGCAATTTTTGTAAAATTTCGTCCATGATTCCTCTTGATTTTCTGTTATTGTTTTTATTTTAGCAAAAATCAAGCCCAATCTTGTATTTTCCTAATACTAATTTCGCATAAATTTTACATTAACGTTTTAACGTTTTCAATCATGAATAGCAAAAGTATTTTGATTGGCGAGGACAGTTCTGTGATACAAAACCTTGTAAAGCGAGTATTTGAGCTGAAGAACTATCGCATGCTCAGCGCCAAAAACGGGCAACAAGTATTGGATATATTACAAAAAGAAGAGGTGGACTTAATCTTATTGGATTTGAATATGCCTATCTTAGACGGCATAGATTGCCTGAAAAAAATCCGGCAATTACCCACGCCCAAAGGTCAAGTGCCAGTCATCGCCATCACCGGCAATGCCCCCAACTATTCCGAAGAAGAATTTAAGGCACTGGGCTTTCAGGATGTTGTGCTCAAGCCCATCAACTTCGACACGCTCTTTCAGAAAGTAGAATCATTGCTCAACCAGAAATAAAAGCATGAGTATTCGTTATACCAAATCTTTTCTTCAAGGGTTAGAAGAATTAGTCGGCGAAGCTGGCTATATATTGCGCTATGAAAAAGGCAATTTCCAAGCGGGCTACTGCATTTTGAAATCCCGTCGCATCATTGTCGTCAATAAGTTTTTTACCTTAGAGGGCAAAATTAACTGCCTTATTGACATCATACGAGACCTGAACATAGACGAAGAGCAGCTAAGCAATGCGAGCCGAAAGCTGCTCATACAGATACGGCAGCTCAGCCTTTCATAAAAGCTTGTGCTATTAGCTTTTGATTGTTGCCCGATTGCTTTTCTAAGGTAAGCATCCACCGGCTGACCTGCTGTTTTACTTTCGTGTGGCAAACAGTATGCAGCTTCAGCTCAGTTACTTCGTGTACCTTACCTCCGCTATCTACTGCCCACAGACGGTAGCAATAGCCTTCGGGTGGTGCTCCAAGCCATGCACTGAACACAACAACTTCACCCGTTTGGGGATTCCATACTACCACTGCCTTCTGCTGGGTGTCGCCGGTTTTTTGATATAAAGGCACAAAGTGGGCGTGGGTATGCAAGAATGCGCTGTATTCGTCCTGCATTTGCACTTGCTGTGCCAAAAAACGCTGCTCTATAGTGTGCATTTGCGCAAGCAGCGATTCCTTTTCTTTGCGCTCCTGAAAATAATAAAAAAGCAAAAACGCGTTAAATATCACACTAATCAAGCTGGCAGCCACCCAAAAGCGACTCCCAACGAGGAAACTACTGCTTTCTATTGTCTGTTTTTGGGTAGCATCTAAAGGCAACAACTTTTCCTCTGCTTCAAAGTATTCGTAAAGTTGCTTGTCAGCATAATTGTCAAGGGCATTTTTCATTTCAAAATAAACAAACTGCAGCTCAGGGTATCTATTCAACATATCTTCTACTTCCCTGCTCTGCTGCTCGTCGAGCAGGTTCAAAACATAAAGCTCCAGCTTTCCGGATTCCAAAAACTGTTTAAGTTCATCTTTCATTGCTGCGTACATTTTCAATTTTGCAAAGAAACCAAATGAAGCGTCCGATTGTTTGGTCTGTTTGCTTAATGAGCACCAAAATAAGGTAAATATAACATCACCTCTGGGTAATGAAAAAAACATCAAATTTGTTTTAGATTTGCAAGACCCTTATCTTAAGGTAAAATTACTGTAATAAATGGCTCAAAATTTCAAAAACAATCATAACGACTCTTCTTCATGGGTGCAGCGTTTCGAAGAAATGTTGCTCAACCAAGAGCAATTCTTCTTTGAGGTAGAAGCCTATGAAGCCATCATTGACCACTACTCTGCCATAGGCAAATGGGACGAGGCGCTGCATGCCTGCGAAATAGGTATCCAGCAGCACCCTTTCTCTTCTGATTTGCTGCTCGACAAAGCAGACTTGTTAGCTCGTTTGGGACACTATGACGATGCCCTTGCACTGATTGAGCAAGTGTTGATGCTGCATCCTTCCGAAACAGATGCTTTGTTACTCAAAAGCAACATCCTTTCCATTCTTGGTCGTTTTGAAGAAGCCATAGATACCCTACGCACTGCCTTGCATTGGACACAAGACGATACAGACATATGGTTTCAAATGGCTTGGGCTTATCAACACTGGGGAAAGCCCCAAAAGGCTATTGCCTTATATGAAAAGGTATTCCGGAAAAATCCGGCACACGACCTCGTGCATTATGAATATCTTCATTGCTTAGACCAACGGAATCAAATAGAGCGAGGTATTGCCTTTTACAAAGAAGAGATAGAACGCAATCCCTACAATGCGTATGCATGGTTTTACTTAGGCGACACCTATGCCCACATAGAGCGCTTCGAAGATGCCCTGCATGCCTTGGAATATGCTACCCTCATTGACGACAACCTCGGAGAAGCTCTCTTCAAGATGGGTAGTACCTATATGAACCTGAAGCAGTACGCCCAAGCCCGAGAGTGCTTTGAGCGTCTCATTGAAAAAGAAGAAGAACCAGCCGCCGAATTGTATTGCTACTTGGGCGCCTGCTATGAAAAAGAGCACAAGCTGTCGCAAGCCCTTCATTACTACAGGGAAGCCCTGCGCATAGACGATGCCTGCGACGAAGCATGGTATGGCATTGCTTGCTGCCTCGAAGCTTCTGAAAGATGGTTTGAAGCCATCCATCATTATGAAAAAGCCTGCAAGCTAGACCCCTTCAACGGCAACTACTACCTACGCTTGGCAAATCTCGAGTTCAAAGTAGGGCACGTCGTTTCAGCGCTTGAGCACTATCAATACGCTGCCGAGCTTATGCCCTTCGAAGCCGAATGCTGGCTGCAATGGTCCTATGTATATTACGACCAAGGCGACTACGAAAAAGCTATTGACATCTTGCAGGAAGGTATCGATGCCAACCCCGAAGAAGCTATGTTGCTTTACCGTATGGTAGCCTATTTGCTGCGTGATGCACGCTTTCAAGAGGCTATCCATTATTTGGAACGCGCCCTCTTGCTTGACTTCGACAAGCACGAAGTGCTCTACAGCTTCTTCGAAGACCTACAAACGCAAAAGGTGATATTCCGGATGGTGGAAATGTACCGTCCTCAGGCATAAAATATCAGGTGCTCCATATATCCCATGCTGCTTCGGCTTGGAGGTACAGCATCTCCAAGCCGTTTTGTATTTTGGCACCGCGCACGATTCCTTCTTCCAAGAAGCGACTCAAAGGAGGGTTGTAAACCAAGTCGTAGAGGTAAAAAGAAGTGTCGAGCAGATGATACGGCAGTGGCGGTGTGCTGTCTGTATGGGGGCTCATTCCCAAAGGCGTGGTATTGATAATCAAACGGGCATTGCCCCAGCCTTTTTGTGATAGGTCTGTATAAGTCAAGCCGGTTTTGGCAGCCTCGCGCGATACCCTCCAGAAAGGTATTTGCAGCTGCTGTAAAACGTAGCTTACCGCCTTTGAAGCCCCTCCTGTACCCAATACCAAAGCTTCAAATCCCTGTTTATGGAAGTAGTTCAGGGGCAGCCACCGCAACAACGCCTGCTCAAAGCCTCGCACGTCGGTATTGTAGCCTATCAGGCGACCGTCTGGCATCTTCTTAATGGTATTGACCGCTCCCACCTCCCGAGCGGTTTCGTCCAAAGCATCCAGATAGGGAATTACAGCCTGTTTGTGGGGAATGGTTACATTCAAGCCTTTCAAATCAGGGTGTTTTTGCCAGAGGTCAGGAAAAAAACGGATGTCGGGCAGCTCAAAAAGGTCATATCGGTGGTCTTTCAGCCCCAAACGCTCAAACTTCTCGGAAAAATAACGTTTGGAAAACGAATGCGACAAAGGATAGCCTATCAAACCAAAAAGCGGCATATCAACGTTTTTTGAATACAAAGCCAAAATAATGTAGTTTCAAAAGTACAAAAAATAAATACAGACCCTCTATAAACGATGAACAGCCCTACCCCAACCCTTAGCATGCGGCACATACGCCGTCAAAGCTGGCAATCAGTGGTTGCCCCTGTAGCCCTGCAGTTTTACAAGTTGTGGCGCCACAACCGCCCTACTTCCTTAGAAAAAGAGCGTAAAACCTTTGCTTCACTCTGTGCCCGCATTCCTTTGATAGAAGGCATAGAATATCTGCGCACCGCTGCCAACGGTGTTCCCTGTGAATGGCAACAGCCGGCAGGCAAGCAAGCGCCACCTCTGATATTGTATGTACATGGTGGCGGTTTTGTGATGGGTAGTGTGGCAACTTACCGCCCCCTCACCGGGCGTATAGTACAAGCCACCGAGCTGCCTCTGCTCGCTGTAGATTACTCTTTAGCTCCCGAACATCCTTTTCCCACCCCACCTGACCAAGTACTGCAGGTCTATGGCTGGTTGATAGCACATTATGCACCCAAGCAAATCATTGTCATGGGCGACTCTGCAGGTGCCAACTTGGCGTTGGCAGCCCTGCTGCAAGCAAAAAAAGAAGGTAAGCCAATGCCCGCCGCTCTGGTATTGATTTCGCCTTGGGTGGACTTAACCTCATCGATGCCAAGCATTCGCAAGAAAGCATGGCTTGATGGCATTCTCAACCCCAGCCGCTTGGCTATAGCTGCCAAGCTGTATGCTGCCGAACACGACCTGAAAAACCCTTTCCTTTCACCTCTTTTTTCTGAAGAATACGAAGGCTTTCCACCTACGCTGATTCAAGTAGGCACCTACGATATCCTCTTCGATGAGGGCAAAGCGCTTGCTGAAAAGATGGCGGCACAAGGTGTGAAAGTAGAACTGGAAGTATGGCATGGCATGCCGCATGTGTGGCACCTGTTTGCCCACCGCATGCCCGAAGGTAAAAAAGCCTATCGACATATTGCAGACTTCATTCGCCGCCGCTTGTCATTTTTCTGACGTCTTCACCCTTCGATAACATTTAATTTTGATTTTATTCACAACGAATCACCTATCTTCACAACAAAAAAGAAAAGCAAGCATGATACGGAGACTTTATTTTTTAATGAACCTTTGCCTTTGGCTTAGCGCTATGGGCGTTCATGCGCAAATAGAAAAGCATGCACACTGGAGCCATAGCCTTCGTGCCCCCAAAGCACCCCAAGTGGGCGATACCATAGAGGTGGTGTTTAAAGCAAAAATAGACCCGGATTGGTATTTATATGCCTCAGATTTTGACCCGGAAGTAGGTCCTATGGTTACCGAGATAGAGCTGACACAGCTGCGGGGCGCCAAAGCCATAGGGCAACTCCTCTCGGTCAATTCCATCAAAAAATACGATGAGGTGTTTGAAGGGCAGGTAGCCATTTTCAAGAAAGAAGGCACTTTTATCCAAAAGTTTATCATCACGGACACGCGTGTAAGCATAAAAGGAAGCATCCATTTTCAAGTATGTTCCGATATAACAGGCATGTGCGTGCCGGGAAGTTATGATTTTTCGGTAAGTGTAGAAGCCCAAGCAAAGGGAAGCGGGCATAAAGAAGAAAGCACGGTAAATACTCCGACAGATAACCGCCCGCAAGCCATCGATAGTGTGGTAAGCAGCGATGCCCAGGTGATGAAAAACATTCAAGACGGAACAGAAAGTACACAAGCGCGCTTTCCTGCCACCCCTACCTACCCCGAGAAGAAACAAAGCCTTTGGCTTTTTGCACTTACTGCTTTTCTGGCAGGCTTGGCAGCTATCTTCACTCCCTGTGTGTTCCCCATGATTCCTATGACCGTTTCTTACTTCATGAAAGGCAACATAGCCCAAAGAGAAGGGGAAGACCAAGAAAGCTACCGCCAACGGCTGCAGAAAGCCCGCCGCCAAGGCGTCAGCCGAGCGCTCTTCTATGGCTTTTCCATCATTGGTATTTATGTGTTGGTGGGCACACTGGCAGCGGTATTCCTGGGGGCTGAATTTGCCAATGAGATAAGTACCCATTGGCTGTCCAATCTCATCTTTTTTGCTGTCTTTATCATCTTTGCACTTTCTTTCTTGGGCATGTTCGACATCACCTTGCCCACTTCTTTTCTGACCAAAGTAGATAAACAAGCAGACAAAGGGGGCTTGGTGGGTATCTTCTTCATGGCGCTCACCTTGGTGCTGGTATCTTTCTCTTGTACGGTGCCCATTGCTGGCAGCTTGTTGATAGCTTCGGCGGGGGGCGAAGTGCTCAAGCCCATTGTGGGTATGCTGGCTTTCTCTCTGGCGTTTGCCATCCCGTTTACCTTTTTTGCCGCTTTTCCCACAGCGCTGAATAAGCTGCCGCGCTCTGGTGGGTGGCTCAACTCTGTAAAAGTAGTATTGGGTTTCATAGAACTGGCGTTTGCATTCAAGTTTTTGAGCGTGGCAGACCAAGTCTATCACTGGCGCCTATTAGACCGTGAAGTATATCTGGCTATATGGATAGCCATAGGCATCGCGCTGACCCTCTACCTGTTGGGCAAGATACAATTGCCCCACGACAGCCCCGTAGAACGCTTGTCGGTACCCCGTTTATTGCTTGCATTGCTTAGTCTCAGCTTTGTGATTTACTTGATTCCCGGCATGTTTGGTGCTCCCCTCGAGGCGCTATCGGGCTATTTGCCGCCTATGTCCACTTTCAATAAGATAGAGGTAAAAGGCAGCGATGCCGGTAATCAAGCCGCTACAAATACAGAATTTCCTGCCAAAGTCAAATACGGGGATTTGTTTGAACTACCTCACAACCTGCGTGGCTTCTTTGATTATGAAGAAGCTGTGGCTTATGCACGCAAGGTAAACAAACCTCTTTTCATTGACTTTACTGGGCACGGCTGTGTGAACTGTCGCGAGATGGAAGCCAAAGTATGGAGCGACCCACGTGTGTTGAAACTCCTACGCGACCAATACGTAGTGGTTGCCCTCTATGTAGATGACAAGACGCCATTACCTCAAAGCGAGCAATATGTATCGCCCTATGATGGCAAAGTAAAGAATACCATCGGGCGTAAGTTCTTCGACTTCCAAATCACGGAATTCGGTGCCAATGCCCAACCCTACTATTCGCTGCTGGATACCGACCCGAACAAAAACCCCAGAGAGAATTTGCTGCTGCCGCCCAAAGGCTATGACCTCAATGCAGATGCGTTTGTAGAATTCTTGGAAAAAGGATTGGAAGAATACCGCAAGCGGCATCAAGAGTAAAAAAGCAGAAAGCCCCGCAAGTAACGGGGCTTTTTCATTGCCGGGCTCAGGCATCAAATCGAACAAAAGGTAGCGTACTTTAAAGCTCTCTTCTGCATCTACCGTGAAAGGGAGGTCTATGGGCAAATATGATTTAGTTTTGGTTTCTGCCGCCAGACGTTGATAGTTTAAAAGCGATAGCGCACTTGCACACGCACTTCCGAGCGGCGGTTACCTTGAATTTCTTCCAAGCCGCTGCCAATAGTATCGAGATACAAGTAGCGAGTTTGTGCATAGCGTATCCAAAGATGCAGCTGACGGGTAACGTTATAGCGCAGCATCATAAAATAGCGATATCCTTGGTCTTGATATGCTGGAATGGAAAAGGTATAAAGCACATTGCGTTCATACATGTATTGCCGGTTTTGAAAATCGTCTGTATCGAACACTACAAAGCGGCTTGCCAGCTCCCACTGCTTATAGCTTAAGTTGATGTCTTGTGCCAGTGCCAAGCCCTGCGTGGTTTTTTGGTTTTGAGTAAAAGTAGAAAACTGCAAGCGGCTTTGAAGCTCGATGTATTTTTCGGCGGCATAGCGCACCACCAGCCAGTAGTTGCGGCGAATACGCGCCCCCAGAAAGTTTATGTTGGCGTTCTTATCCGATATATTCTCTTCTTTGTTTTCTTCACGATACTGCGCATACATCAAGATACGCCGTATGGGGGCATAAGTTACCCGTAACAAATATTCATAGCCTTGCGAAGGAGCATTCACTCTATACTTCAACCAAGGGAAAGCGAATTTATCGTAATAGGCGGCAAAGCTTAGCTTAGTGAAAGGGGTAAATTTCAGACCCCAATAGAGCCCCCTTTCGTTGATGGGACGTCTGTTTTCTGCCAAAGCCGTACCGTAAAAAGAATGAAAATGGCGGTCGTAACTACGATAGAGTAGTGCCATGTCGAGTGTAGATGCCAAGCTGCCCAGCACCCCACTCACGATGCCCATGCCACCACTCTGCGAGCGGGCTGCCTCACCAAAAAAGTTAAAATTCTGCCAGTTGTAAGAATAATGCAAGCCTATATTGTAGTTCTGCTTCCCGCTGAATTCAAATTGATTGTAAACTGTGGGGGTACGCTTCAGGGGCACGTCAAAGTGAGTATAAATCCCGGTAAGCCCTACTTCCAAACGAGCATCTTTTGTTTTGTAAGTCAGGTTGGCACCGCCTGCCTGTTCAGCGATGGCACCCTTGGCTGCCAACTCGGTGGGGGTGCGGTGAAAGCCTGTCGTTTGTATACTGGTAACGAAGGTTTCAATTTGCTCGTCCAGAGTGTCGCTGAGTGTCTGCACATTGGCATCTTGGCGCCGCCACGAAGCAAAGGCAGTGAGATTGATATTGCCTTGCGCTAAACGAAACAATTCGTAAGTAGCAGCCGCCCCACGAAAAAAGCGCGTTTCGATTACTGAAGTAAAAGGAAGAATGCCCCTGCTGCTACGACGAACAGTCTGCACAGTTTCGGCACCCTTGCCTACATAAAATCCGGCACCTAACAAAAGCCCTTGTCCTATTTGAATCTGGTAATCGCCCAAAGCAATGGCTTTGAAGCGTCTTTTATTCCACAAAACCAGATGATAAGAATAAAAATCCATGCCGTACTGGCGCTTTGCTGGCTGCCAAGTAAAAGCTTCTCCTGCATCTTTCTCTACGGTCAAACCCAAGCTAAAATCGCGTATATGGCTCACGCGAAAGCGCGCATATATATTGAAAGGTGAACCGAGGTAGCGTTGTGTATAGGTACTGTCGCTTTTGAGAGTAGGCGGCGTATAGCCTTTTTGTGTTTCTAAGGTGCGGGTGATGCGCCACACCAAATAATTGTTTTCTTCGTGTAGAATCCTCCACAACAAGTTCCCGCTGCCTTCATTGATACTCTTCTCCTCCACTGTTACGAAAGGCAATAGCTTTTGAATGGTTTCGACATCGAAGCCAGGGATTGCCTGCAGCTCATAAATGGAAATCAATTTGCCGTACTGCTCTCTGTACTTCAAAAAGTTGTTGATTTGATACTCCTTCAACATGGAAAGAGAAGCGAGGTCTTCGCGTCCAGCGGCATTTAAATCAAGCGGCTCCAGATATAGTTGATACAAAGCCTCGTAGATGTCTTCGTAATTGGCATCTGACTCAGGGTCTTGGAAAGCGAAATTGCTTTCTATGAACTGCTGCAAGTCTATTTCGCGGGTGGGGCGCTGCTGAGCTGTTGCCTGCCGCATCAACAGGCAAAAAAACAGCAAGAGCACTATGTTAACGGAACGCATAAGACACCGAAATATGATGAACCAAACCCAAGGGGTTATGAATCATTAGACCGTAATCTACCGCCATTTTTTTCGGACGAACGCCTATGCCAAAGGTATTCACGAAAGGCTGTGTTTGTACACCCGTACGCACATAAAAAGGCTTGGCTACACGGTACTCAAAGCCTGCTTTCACACGCGTAGGGTGCGCTGTGTCTTTCTCGGCTTCTATGTTCAACCACAGGTTTTCAGTGGGGTGGTAACCTATGCCTGTTTTCAAGACCACAGGAAGGTATTCTTCACGGTAGTCCGAAACCATGCGGGCTTGTCCCAAATTATAGGCATGCATGCCCCAATAGAGTGCGGGCAACAGCTGTGCAATGCCTCCTATTTCAAATATAAAAGCCCCTTGTGTGCGAGAACTTACGCCTGTGGGGTCTTGTACTGCCTGCTGAAAATACGAAGCCTTCACGCCTATGCTCACCATACTAATCTTATGAGCAAAAGCAAGCCCAAAAGCCTGTTCACTAAACAACTTACTACCGAAACGCATGGCAGATATGCCCAAAGCCCCACCTCTTGGCAGCGGCGTACTCGCTCCCGCATAAATTGTTTGCAAGGCGGTGAACCCATAGGGCTGTTGGACTGCCACAGCTGCCTCTACGTTTTGCTGCGAAGCAAGCCCCGCTACATTATTGAACGTAGCCCAAACATCAGAAGAAACCACTATGGCATTGCCCATGGCAAAAGCGCGCCCCCCTACAGCCGCAGGATACTGTTGTGCCCAAGCCTTGCTGCCCCCCAGCAACACAAAAAGCAGAGTGAGGTAAAAACTTGCATTCATCATCAAAGCTTCAAGTAAAATTGCCTTGAAGATACAAAATCTATGTTATTTAGATGTTACCTCAGTAATTTTTCACCCTTTAAAAGTCGGTACACCTCTTCTGGCGGAAGCCCGGCACGCACACAGTCAAGCAAATGCCGCACCAGCAACAAAGGGGCATCGGTCAAGCGAAAGTGCTCTGCCAAGCGAGCACAGTACTCTATTTCTTTGGGATGCACTACATGGTCTGCTAATATCAGCAAAGCCACTTCATGCAGATGGTGGAACCGCTTCTTGATAGATAGATACCCAAAGGTGCTTTCGCTTTCCTCTTGATTTTCCAACATACGATGCAGCAAAACCTCATCGATGTTTTCTTTGTAAGCCCACGCCAACAAGTATTCATATTCAGCACTGGCAAGCTCGCCATCCACCAGCGCCATGCGCACCATGCTCAGCAGCTTCTGCCGATGATTTCCTTTCAGTCGCTCAAAAAAATTCATATTCGTTTGCATCCACTTTATTGAAATATATGAAAACACTTTCAGACCAACAAAAAAACTCCTCATGCCGCCATGCATGCTTTCTTCTTGAAAAAGCAGCAAGTTCATAAGACATTGGCAGCATCAAACAGAACTTACATAGATTCAAAAGCGACATTTGAAGCCTTTCTTTACGATGCACGTACAATAGGCAAGCCCTTATGGTCGTTTAACAAAGTAGTTATACCAAAAGCATACTCCAATGAAACGCACGTTTTTACTCCTTACTGCCCTGATATGTGGGGCTTTCTACCTACGTGCACAAACACGTCTGGTAGAGAAAGTAACCAAGAAAGAGGGAGAGCTCATCATCCCTTACGAAAAATACGTATTAAGTAATGGCTTGACCCTCATCATTCACGAAGACCATTCCGACCCACTCGTGCATGTGGACGTTACCTATCACGTGGGTTCGGCAAGAGAAGAAATAGGCAAATCGGGCTTTGCTCACTTCTTCGAGCACATGATGTTTCAGGGCTCGAAACATGTAGCCGATGAAGAGCATTTCAAAATCGTAACCGAATCGGGGGGCACCCTCAACGGTACCACCAACCGCGACCGCACCAACTACTTTGAAACACTGCCTTCCAATCAGCTGGAAGTAGCCCTATGGCTGGAAGCCGACCGTATGGGTTTTCTGCTTCCGGCAGTTACCCAAGAAAAATTTGAAGTACAGCGTGCCACCGTGAAAAACGAGCGAGGACAAAACTACGACAACCGCCCCTACGGCTTGGTACGCGAATACAAAGACAAAACACTCTACCCTTACGGGCATCCCTACTCGTGGCTCACCATCGGTTATGTAGAAGACCTCGACCGTGTCGATGTCAATGACCTGAAAAACTTCTTCCTGCGCTGGTATGGACCCAACAACGCCACCTTGACGGTGGGCGGCGATGTGGACCCCAAAGAAGTCGTTCGTTTAGTGGAAAAATACTTCGGTTCTATTCCGCGCGGTCCGGAAGTGAAAGACATGCCCAAGCAGATTCCTTCGCTTGAGCAAAACCGCTATGTATCCTACGAAGACCCTTACATTCAACTACCTTTGCTTTCTATTACCTACCCTACTGCCCCACGCTATACTTACGACGAGCTGGCACTCGACTGCGTGGCAGACCTCTTAGGAGGCGGTAAAAACTCCATCCTCTATCAAAAACTGGTGAAAACACAAAAAGCCGTTCAAGTAAGCACTTCTAATGTAGGCGATGAGCTGAGCGGCGAATTTTCTACTTACATCCTACCGTTCCCCGGGCTTTCGCTCGCCGACATGGCGAAGCTCTACCAAGAAGCACTCGCAGAGTTCGAAGCCAAAGGCATTACCGATGAAGACGTAGAGCGCTTCAAGGCGCAGCGCGAAGCCGAGCTGATTTACGGACTGGAAAGCGTACGCGGGCGTGTAACCCGTCTGGCTGCTTATCAAACCTTTTTGAAAAATCCCAACTTCTTATCCGAAGAGTTGAAGATGCTGCGCCGCCTCACCAAAGAGGACGTCATGAACGCTTACCGAAAGTATATTCAAAACAAACCGGCAGTGTATGTAAGTGTTTGCCCCAAAGGAAAGTTGAATTTACGCGCTGCCGAAGACAACTACACCATCGATACCACACAATACAAAGCCCCCAACTACGGCTACGAAGGCTTGCGCTACCGTGAACCCAAAGACAACTTCGACCGCAGCCGCCGCCCTCAACCCAAGCCGGCAAAGCTCATAGAAGTGCCTCCCTACTGGAAAGCGACTTTGGGCAATGGGATTCCTGCCATTGGCACCCGCAACGACGAAATACCCACAGTGAACATACTCATGAGCATAGAAGGCGGACAGCTGCTATTGCATGCTAACAAAGACAAAGTAGGTTTAGTAGGACTCACCGCTGACCTACTGAACGAAGACACCCAAAACTACAGTGCAGAGGCATTCGAAAACGAACTCAAGCGCTTGGGCAGCAGCATCAGCATTTATGCAAACGAAACGGGCTTCTATGTGCAGGTGCGTTGCCTTAAGAAGAACCTGTACCCCACCATGCAGCTGCTCGAAGAGCGCTTGCTGCGACCCAAGTTTGAAGAAGAAGACTTCTTACGCATCCAAAAACAACAAATAGAAGGCATCAAAAATGCCAAAACACAAGCCCGCTATCTGGCTTCGAGCATCTTCAATAAGTTGGTCTATGGCTTGGACGACGTGCGCGCCTACGACACCGACGGTACCGAAAGCAACGTAGCTGCCCTCACCCTTGCCGACGTGGAAGCATTCTACAAGCAAGCCATCCATCCGGCTTATGCCAATGTAGTAGTAGTAGGCGACCTTAGTAAAGAAGAAGCACAGCAAGCCCTCTCTTTCTTGAATCAATGGCAAGGTGAAAAACAGCAAACGCGCATCCCTGACCTACACAAAGGCATTCAACCGGAAAAAACTCGTCTTTTCTTGGTCAACATACCCAATGCCGCACAATCAGAAATACGTGTGGGGCATCCTGCTATGCCCTATCATCCTTTGGGGGAATATTATCATGCCTACCTGATGAGCTATCCTTTGGGGGGAGCTTTCAACAGCCGCATCAACTTGAACTTGCGTGAAGACAAAGGCTGGACCTACGGTGCCCGTGCCAGCTTCGAAAGCAACCGTTACAGCGGCTATTTCGTAGCTTCGGCAGGGGTGAAAGCAGCTGCTACCGACAGCGCCGTTTATGAAATCGTGCGCGAAATCAAGGAATACAAAGAAAACGGTCCTACCGAAGAGGAAATCTCCTTCACCAAAATGTCGATAGGGCAGCGCGATGCGCTCAATTATGAAACAGGTTTGCAGAAAGCCATCTTCCTGCGACGCTTGCTTGAATACAATTTAGAAGGCGATTATGTGAAGAAGCAGGGCGAAATATTGCAGCAGCTCACCGCAGCCAAAGCGCACGAATATGCCCAAAAATACCTCGACCCTGAACATGCTTTCATTGTGGTGGTGGGCGACAAAGACCGCATCCTCGACGGCTTGAAGCGTCTGGGCTACGACATCGTAGAGCTGGACAAAGACGGCAAGCCGGTGGTGTCGGAAGAGGTAAAAGAAGCGCCCGCTGCCAGCGCTCCGCAAAAGCAAGCAGTAGAAGAGAAAAGCAAAAAAGGGAAAGAGAAGAAGGAAAGAAAGAAGCGCAAATAAGCCTCTGTTTGTAAGCGAAGCAGAAACAGCTCCCGCCTTCTGCGCGGGGGCTGTTTCTTTTTTCAAAGACATCTCACTTTTTTTCTTTGTCGAGGATTTCCTATTCATCTCTTTGCGCTCCCTTTTGCCGTTTCGAGTGCAAGCAGGAAATCCACCTGTTTAATCCACCTGTTTCTTGCTACGCGCTGCATTTGAGCTTTATCACCTCACTGCGTGAGGGAATAAAAAAGCCCTCTCTGTGCCGACAGACAAAACACAAGCACAAGGGTGCATAATAAAAATAAGCCCTTGTGGAAGTGCACAAGGGCTTATGGACTTGTATTGTGGGACCGCTTACAGGTGAATCACCTCACCGTAGGCAGCTGCCACTGCTTCCATGATAGCTTCCGACATGGTGGGGTGCGGATGCACCGACTTGATGATTTCGTGTCCGGTGGTCTCCAGATTACGGGCAACCACTACTTCGGCTATCATTTCAGTAACATTGGCACCAATCATATGTGCCCCCAACCATTCGCCGTATTTGGCATCGAAGATGACCTTTACAAAACCGTCTTTGGCGCCGGCAGCGCTGGCTTTGCCCGAAGCTGTATAAGGAAACTTGCCTACCTTGATTTCATAGCCGGCTTCGCGTGCCTGCTGCTCGGTCATACCCACCGAGGCAATCTCGGGCTGACAGTAGGTACAGCCGGGAATGTTGCCATAGTTGAGCGGATGGGGATTTAAACCGGCTATTTTCTCCACACAGATGATGCCTTCGGCAGAAGCCACGTGTGCCAAAGCAGGACCCGGTGTTACGTCCCCGATGGCATACACCCCGGGCACATTGGTGCGATAAAATTCATCTACCACTATTTTACCCTTTTCTACTTTCACGCCGGCATCTTCCAGACCTATATTTTCTATGTTGGCAACCACGCCTACTGCCGACAGAAGCACATCACACTCAAGCACCTCCTCACCATTGGGAGTTTTTACCGTTACTTTGCAGCCTTTGCCTTGGGTGTCAACGGCAATTACTTCCGAAGAAGTGTAAATCTTCATACCTTTCTTCTTGTATATCTTTTCCAGCTGTTTCGACACTTCTTCGTCTTCGTTAGGCACGATGCGCGGCAGGTATTCCACAATAGTTACTTCCGTGCCTATGGAATGATAGAAGTAGGCAAACTCCACGCCAATGGCGCCCGAGCCCATAATCACCATTTTCTTGGGCTGCTTTTCCAGCGTCATTGCCTTGCGGTAGCCAATCACCTTTTCGTTATCTATCTTGATATGAGGCAGCTCACGAGCACGCCCGCCGGTGGCTATGATAATGTGCTTGGCTTCATATACTTTTTTCTTTCCTTCTTTATCAGTTACTTCCACCTTACGGTCTTTGGTCAGCTTGCCCCAGCCTTGAATCAGGTCTATTTTATTTTTTCTGAACAAAAACTGAATGCCTTTGCTCATGCCATTGGCTACCTCCCGACTGCGTTGAATCATGGCTTCAAAGTCGTGCTTTGCGGAACTTACTTTAATGCCATACTCTTCGGCATGTTGAATATATTCGAATACTTGTGCGCTTTTGAGCAGGGCTTTGGTAGGAATACAACCCCAATTGAGGCATATCCCCCCTAATTCGGCGGCTTCCACCACTGCCACTTTCATATTGAGTTGCGAGGCACGGATAGCTGCTACATATCCTCCGGGACCACTGCCTATTACAATCACGTCATAGTTCTGACTCATAGTATTGCTATTTTGGTTGAGTTTTGATACCTTCACTAAGGGTTGGCACAAAAATAGTTGAAAAAGTGCAACAAAAAATATTTTTTACCACAAAATGCCATGCAAGAAAGCCTGCTGCACCACATATGGCATCACCGCTATTTTCGCTCCCCTGCTTTGTTTTTGGTTGACGGGCGTCCGCTGCACGTCCTGCATGTGGGCACACACAACCCCCATCAAGGGGCTGACTTCAAGCAGGCACGCCTGCAAATAGGTGATACACAGGTAGAAGGGGATGTAGAAATACACGTCTGCACCTCCGACTGGTTCAAACATCAGCATCATCAGCAGGCTCACTACCAACAAGTGGTGCTTCATGTGGTGTGGCAGCACGACCTCGACGGGCTCCACACCGAAGGCATTCCGATATTGGAATTGCGCCATTATGTGAATCCGCAGGTGCTCAACACTTACCGGCAATTGGTGTTGTCGCCCATTCACCAGCGCCCGCTGTGTGCACCGCAATGGCAAGCGCTCGGCAGGCTTCATAAAATAGACTTGCTCGAAAAAGCTGTGATGCGGCGCATGGAAGAGAAAGCGCAGCGCATACTGCAAGAATATGCCCAATGTGGTTTATGGGAGGAAGTTGCCTACCGTATGCTTGCCTACGCGTGGGGGCTGGGACAAAATGCAGAAGCTTTTTTGAAGTTAAGCCGCCTCACTCCCTTGAAGATGCTACAAAAACACCGCAACAGCCAGCAGGCGATAGAAGCCATCCTATTCGGGCAAAGTGGGCTATTGCCTCTACCCGGCACCGATGACTACAGCCGCACACTTGCCCAAGAATACGCCTTCTATAAACACAAGTTTTCTTTGCAATCGCTGTCGGCTACTGAGTGGAAGTTCCTGCGGATGCGTCCAAGCAATTTCCCTACTTTCCGCTTAGCACAATGGGCTTATTTTCTTAGCATGCACGACTTGCTACACAACCTACTGCTCTATAGCCCAATGGAAGAGCTACAAAAAACGTTCACGACGGTGCAGGTGAGCGACTACTGGAAAGCACGCTACCGTTTCGGCGACCAACGCACAAAACGAGCAACCCCCACCAGCATAGGCAGGCAGATGGTTTACACCTTGTTAATCAATGCCGTAGTCCCCTATCGGGTGGCTTATGGCTTGCATAACGGCAATAAATCGTATATTCAAAGCGCTATGGATTTGTTGCAGGCACTGCCGCCTGAGAACAACCGCATTACCCGTTTTTGGTCGGGATTCATAGAGCCGCAAAGCGCTTATGATTCGCAGGCACTCATTGGGCAGTATAAACAAGCCTGCTTGAAAAAAGAATGTCTTTCATGCGTGATTGGAAATCATTTGTTGCGCAAGAGCGCACGCTCTTCTTCCTGAGTTGGGCTTACCGCTATGGTGTAGCCATGCTTGTGATTGCTTACTACAAACAGCTGCAAGAAGGCGACATCTTAGCCTACTTTCATGACTTAGAACTATGGCAAACGTATCTGCTGAAAGGGATGGTGAAGCCGCAGGCGTTGTGGCAAGCTGCCTCTCTGCCTACCGAACTGAAGGCATCGTTGTGGCTGTGTACCCAACCCAGAGCCCACGCCTTCGTTTTGTGCCTACTTCCGTTTTGGTTGCTTTGCGGGGGCGTAGAGGCGCTGTTTGTAGCAGTGGTAACCGGCGCGGGGCATCTTTTGCTGTGGTACTTTTTTCGATGCATCCGGGACTATTATCCTTCCCTGAAGGGGGCAGCCTTCGTGGCACTGTTTCTGTTGCCTTCCATGAGCATATGGACTACCCCACCGCTCAAAGAAAGTTTACTTATCCCAGCTGTTTACTATGTTTATGCCTGTTTGCTGTATGCCCATCGGCACAAAAGGCTGTCATTCGTGCAGCTTGTAGCAATGGGGGGCATCTTTCTGCTGCTGTGGGTAACCAAATACTACTACTTCGCCGCTCTGTTGCCTTGTGCGCTCATCTGGCTGCTACTCTGTTTTTATCCTACTACGCAACATCTGTCTTTTTTCAAGCTTTTGCTTCTTAGCATAAGTGCTGCCCTTGCTTTTGTGTATTGGCTACCGTATGTCCATCCTAACCTTTCCCCGGGCATGCTCATAGAAGCGCTGTGGCAAAATCACCGAGACATTGTACGCCTAAGCAATCCGGACAATGTGTTTTGGCTGCCTTTCAAGGGCAGTTTTTCCTCTCTGCTTTTGAGTGTACCTCTGGCGGTAGTCAGCGGTTTGTTTCGTCCTTTCCTGTGGGATGCCACTCCAGCGGTTGCCTTCATTTTCGGAACGGAGTGCCTCGTACCGGCTGCCAGTTTGATTGTCTGGATAAAACGGAAAGCACAGCGCCCTGCGCTCTCGCTGCATATGCGCCTACTGCTGGGTTTTATTATCATCAATGCAGCTTTTTTGGCAATAGCGGCGCCCAACATAAGCGCCCTAAGCCGCTACCGACTCATTTATTGGGCGCTATGGTGTTTAATTTGTGCATCGGTGCTCCCCGGTGCCCAGAGTCTCACAAGAAGACTTTGAGGCTTTCGGCATCAATGGCTAAGTGGGAACTGTGATACACACACTTGCCGTCTTTGAACAGAAGCAACTGTGGCGACTGATGCTCTACATCTGCCATGCGCGCAACGGCATTCGACAACGGGCGCTCCTCTATGACAAGCAGCAAATACGGGATAAAAGCATGCTGCAGGCTCTCGTCCCAAGCACGCTCGAAACGTGCCAAAGCAGTGGCACTAATAGAACAACGGCTACTGTGCTTAAAGATAAGCACCGGCTTTTCGTATGATTCCTGCTCTATGGCTTGTACAAGTGCCTCTTCATTGGGAAAACGCCGCCATACAGGATTCTTTTGACTATTTTTTACTTCCTCTTCTCTGCCCAAAATCTTTTTGAACAATCCCATAAATTTGTTTTTAGAGTAAATCGCGAAGGAAGAACACCTCCTGCCCCCAAAGGGTTCAAGCTGCCCCTCTTTCGGCTGCCCTTTGTAAGACTTTAAACTCAGCTTTTACACAGCAAAGCCACAAAAACCATGCCTCATCCCAAAGGGAAAGTCAATCAAAATCAAGCAAAAAAGCAAATGGATTTCTTGCCTGCGCTCGAAATGATAAGAAGGGTTCTCAAAAAAACAAAATAAAAGAAGCCTGAAAACGACAGAGGAAAGTAGACGGCAAGACAAGCAAAAAAGAAAAGCCAAACGACCCAAGCCCGTCCGGTCTGGAACGGGCTTGGGTTTTACTCTCCACCCTCTTGTGGCACAGAGCGCTGCTCTTTGGGTTTGGGGTTTGGCATGGGGCGTGGTTTTGCCCATATTTTGTTCTCTTGACGGTCGTAGCGCAATTTGGGCGGCTTTTCGCGCTGCCAGTTGGGCAAATCTTTGCGCTGCCAAGGCAACAACAGCCGTCCCTTGCGCGTGTAACGTGGGTCGCGATACCGGCTCAAAGTAACACTTTTGGGCATGCCGCTATAACGGTCGGCATAAGATTGAGCCCTGCTCCGCTTCACCTTGATGGTGCCGCGATAGGCAGCCATACGCTCGTTGTTACGCAGCCGACTACGCTCGAAGGCATAGTTTCGCTTGATGGTACCCCGGTAGCTTGCGCTTGCCTTGCTTGCTGCAGCAGCCCGTTCGCGTATTTTCTTCAGCACACGATAAGGGATGCGCTGCGGATATTTTGTCGTGAGGTCTTGCTTATCGCCTTCCTTAGGGATGATGCCCACAGGTCCGCGGAATTGTGAAATCATAGTAGGGGGTGCCATACGATGTGGTTTATGGTCGCCACGCCATTTACTTCCTTTGAAAGGACCGTACTCTTGCTGTGCATGCTTTTGAGGTTCTTTATCCTTTTTCGATAGCTTTTGGGCATATCCTGCCGACGCAGATAGCAAACACACACAGCAAAAAAGGCATAGAATATTGAACAATGACTTCATACTTTACTTTCTTCCTTGTGGGCAGGGTGGGTCAAGACAATCTTCTTTCTTTGTTTTTTTACTTTTTGTTTTTTTGCGCTTTACGTTCTTGTCTTTTTTATCATAAAACAAGCCGGGGTCTTTCTTATATCCTTTGTCGGTTTGCATTTGCTTGCTACGCTTGGCTTTCTTTTTCGACAGTTTTTTCTCTTTCACCAAGTTAGTAGCATTGCTGCGCTTCACTCGCAGATAACCGTTGGCTGTGGGGTCATAATTTCCCTCTGCTACACTCACCGTCTCTACCTCTCGATAGGTAGCGCACTGCAGGCGCTTGTTGCAAGCAAACAGCAGCAGCATGCAACAAAGCCCTACAAATGCGCTCCATAGTTTCTGCTTGGTTAATTTCACCGGATTCTATGGTTTAGTTTCAATAGGCAATCAGCTCTTCTATTTTTTCTTTCATACGGGAATAGGGCAGGAACTGTTGCTCCAAAGGTTTAACAAAAGGCACGGGCGTATCGAGGGCTCCTACACGCATCACTGGGGCATCGAGCCACTCAAAACAGTGCTCTGTTATCCATGCTGCAATTTCTGCGCCAATTCCACCGGTCAGGCAGTCTTCATGGGCTACGAGCACCTTGCCCGTTTTGCGTACAGCAGCCGCCACGGCTTCTTTATCCCAAGGCAGCAGGGTGCGCAAGTCTAAGATTTCGGCAGTAACGCCCTCTATCTGTTGCATGATTTCCACTGCCCAGTGCACACACAAACCGTAGGTGATGATGGTGAGGTCGTTGCCGCTTTGCACTGTGCGTGCTTTGCCTATTTCGACCGTGTAGTAATCGTCCGGAATATCTTCTGCCAAAGAGCGATAGAGGTATTTGTGCTCGAAATACATCACGGGGTTGGGGTCTTCGATGGCAGCATTGAGCAAGCCCTTGGCGTCATAAGGGGAGGAAGGGTAAACGATTTTCAAGCCGGGTGTATGGAAAAACCATGCTTCGGTCGATTGTGAGTGGTAAGGTCCTGCCTGTGTGTTGGCACCGGTAGGCATGCGCACCACCACGTCGGCGTTTTGCCCCCAGCGATAGTGCAGTTTTGCCAAGTTGTTTACAATTTGGTTAAAAGCACAGGTAACAAAATCGCCGAACTGCATCTCTACCATGGCTTTGTATCCTTTGATAGAAAGCCCTAAGCCTGCCCCTACGATTGCTGACTCGCAAAGAGGGGTATTGCGCACGCGCTCTTTGCCGAATTGCTCTACAAAGCCTTCCGTAATTTTAAATACGCCCCCATACTCGGCGATGTCTTGCCCCATAAGGATGAGATTGGGATAACGCTCCATACTTTGACGCAGGGCATCGGAAATGGCATCTACAAAACGGCGGCGGCTCTTGGCACTGCTTTTGGGTTGAACTACCTGCTGTGAAAAGGGGGCATACACATCTGCTAGCTCATGCTCTATCGACGGCTCGGGATAAGGAGCTGCTTCGGCTTTTTTCCATGCGCTGTCAATTTCTTTCTTTATTGCCTTACGCAGGGCTTCTGCCTCTTCTTTGGTTAGGATTGACTCTTCGAGCAGCCAGGCTTCGTAATTGAGCACAGGGTCGCGCTGAGCCCACTCTTCCATCAATGCTTGGGGCACGTATTTGGTACCGGAAGCTTCTTCATGCCCACGCATACGGAAGGTCATGGCTTCAATCAATACAGGGCGCGGGTTTTTACGTATTTCTTGCGCATAATGGCTAATAGTACGATACACCTCCAATATATTGTTGCCGTCGATTTGCACGGCTTCCATACCATAACCTATTCCTCGGTCGGCAAGGCGCTCACAACGGTATTGCTCATTCACAGGGGTAGAAAGTCCATAGCCGTTGTTTTCGATAAGGAAGATAACGGGCAGGTCCCATACGGCTGCTACATTCAAGGCTTCGTGGAAATCACCTTCGCTGGTAGCCCCTTCGCCGGTGAATGCCACCGTCACTTTGCCTTCTTTTGCTAGTTTACTTGCCAAAGCGATGCCATCAGCTACCGCAAGCTGCGGACCCAAGTGCGATATCATCCCTACGATATGGTGCTCTATGCTGCCGAAGTGAAACGAGCGGTCGCGCCCCTTGGTGAAACCACCAGCTTTGCCCTGAAATTGCTCAAACAGGCGTTCCAAAGGCACCTGTCGCGTGGTGAATACCCCCAAATTGCGGTGCATGGGTAGTATAAACTCATCGGGATGCAGTGCCGATGCCACCCCCACGGCAATGGCTTCTTGCCCTATGCCCGAAAACCATTTCGATATTTTGCCTTGTCGCAGCAAAAGCAGCATCTTTTCTTCAATCATGCGAGGCTTGAGCAGTCGCTTGTATAACTCTACAAGCAACGACTTATCGAATCCTTCTTTGTTGTAATTGATGACAGGCGTCTGTATGTTTGCTTTTGTCATAAGACCATTCTGTTGTTTGCTTTGAGGCTACAAAGCAACGGTAAATTTTGAAATTTTAGAACTTCATCGAGCGTTTTTTGGGCAATATAGCGGCTAAGGCAACACATGCTCAACGCAGCAGCACTATTTCGACCCGTCGGTTTTCGGCTGCCTGCCATGGCTCTACTTCTTCCTCCCACACAGGATGCGCTTTGCCAAATCCCTTGTAGCGAATGCGGTCGGGGTGTATGCCCTTTTGTACCAAATAATCATAAACAGCTTTAGCACGTTGCTCGCTCAACTTGATTTGCTCTTGGTCGTTGCCTTTCAGGTCGGTATAGCCATACAGCTCAACTGCCACCAAAGGGTCTTTTTTCAGATATTCCACGTAGCTGTCCAAAGCAGGCAAGGCTTGGGGCAACAAACGACTGGATTTGTAATCGAAATGGACGATGGCTTGCGGTGGCACAATCACTTGTTTTCCGGGGAAAAGGTGTGCAGTCTTCGACTGGGAAGGGACATATTCTTGCTCTTGTGCCCGGAAATCATCCAGCCTTGCCAGTTTGTCCAATGGTATAGTTGCCACACTACGGCGCAACTTTTGGGTATTTACTTGGTTCCACACTTCAAATTGAAACTCGCGCCAATCGTCTTTACGCTGTGGTTTGAAAGACACCAAGTAATAGCGGCGCAACAAACGAGGTACATTTTGATAAGCCTCTTTCAGCTGTGAATAATTATTCATCACAGGGAAAAAAGTGCCGTCGAGTAATTCGGCAAGATGCGAGAGTGCAAAGAAATTAGCCCCCTCTCCTATGGGAAAAATCAAGAGTTTCACTCCTACTTTTTCGGCATGTATAGCCAGCTGCTTGAGGTCAAAGGCGTGGGTACGCCAATAGGCGAAAGAGCTGTTTTCATAGCCGTCGGTGAGCAGTACAATATATTTTTCAGCTTTTTTTGCCAAGGGACTTTCTTCCAGCATTTTCACAGCCTCGTCTATGGCGGCATAAAGCGCCGTGGCTCCCCCAAATTCCTTCAAACCCACAAAGCGGTAGGTCTGCAAGACGGTATCTTTGCTTTGCGTGAGGGTAGTAGTACGGCGCAAACGGTCGTCGAATTGAATAAAGCCCACATAGTCGGCATCCAGTTTAGACTGCATAAAAGCCCTAATGGCTTGCTCTTGGGTAACAATGGGCTGCCCAGACATGGAACCGCTGTAGTCGGCAACGGTTACAAATATTTTAGGGCGAGCAAGTTCTTCTTCCACTTCCTTTACCGACAATATGTCATACTCGACTTTTTTGCCCTGCCACTCTTCTATTACCTTTTTAAAGTATTTGCTGGACACGATGTCCAAACCACTCACAAAACGCCCGACCGAGTCGGTAACTGCTACTTTGAATGATATTTGTTCCGGATAGCGGCTTTTGTCTGTTTCTATGATTTGAAAGTGCAAGCGGTGCTGCTTGGGCAACTCTTCTATTTTCACTATACCACCGCTTGCAAAAGGCTTGCTTACACGCAAAAAATCCACTGCGTTGGCATTCTTTTCTTCGTCATAAAAAACAAAGTGATAGATGCCCGATTCGGTAGGCAAAAAGGTATAATTCCCTTGGGTAGGCAATTTGGGTTCTATGGGATTCCAACCTGGGTCGAATAAAGCAGCACGCGCATATCCTTTTGCCTCCCACTGGATACGTACCACGTCGCCACTAAAAGCTTCCACCTTCTTTGGCTTTTGAGCTGGCTGCCCATTGACCCACACCATGAGTTTCCATTCTTTGGTCGTGTCCTTGTAGGTTTGAATCACCTCGCCTTTGGCATACAGATAATGGGCATACTGCAGGGAGGGAATGCGGGTCTCCAGCATGTAATAAATCACTTGACGCTTGGTAGGCGTATCGACAGGCAAGCTGCCTGCTGCAGGCAGAGTAGCCGCTATCAAAGTGGTATCTCTATGGGGCATGCCTGCCCGCAAATAACCATAATTGATGCGTTCATTGACGCGATAGAGATTTACCTGCAGGCTGCTGTCCACGTCCCAACGTGCTACGTAAGGACGGTTGAGTAGGTCGAGCGGCGAGCGTAAATACACGGGTTCTATCGTAAAAGAAGGTTTGCGCAGTACTCGCACCGACACCGTGCTGATAAGTTTATGATGCGGGTATTCGTCGTTCCAGCACTCAAGGCGCAACTCATGGGCGCCTACTGGCAACTTCAACTTGTTGCGATAGGAATTGGGCAGCTCGTTGGCAATTACCACCTCGTCGCCCATATATAAACGGCAGCGGCGGAAGTAGGGCTGATACCACTGGTACTGCACTTCTTCATCTTCCAACAGCAATTGTTTCTCTAACTGCAAGGCTTGTGAGGTAGTATCTATCAAGCGCGGCTGAATAGGATAACGTTTCAATGCATCCTTGCCTGCATTTAAGACTATATAATAGCCATTTTTACCGTCGAAATACAGTTTTTTGGTACCCTCTAAAGGTAAGTCTTCTATCTTTTGCCTTTTGGCATCTTCGAGCCATAGTTTCACTTTTTTTAGCTTTTCTCCACGCGTACGCCAACTGATAAGCTCTTCGGAAGGACGCACCAAAGCCTGAGGGGCTTCTATACTTACTCCATAGCTTTGAGCCGAAGCTTTTCCACAAGTAATAAAAACGAGAGAGAACAACAGCAAAAAATGCAGATTTTTCATTTCAACTGTGGTTTTTATTTGTGAAATAAGAAATTACACCCGTTCCTGAGGGAAGGATGTAAATATACGAAATGCATTTGTTTGTTGAATTTATGTCCTATTAAAATACCTGCCACAAAAAATAAGTTCCAAACTTCTTTTTTCCAGTCGTATTTAAAAAATGGAATATTGGCAGGTACACATGCAGCACATATGTGCCGCAATGATGATGAAATTCCAAATGATTTATTTCCGATTAATAACAGTGTAGGAACTGTTAATCCGATTAGCGGCCCTGCAACATACCAAGGTCAGGGTTGTAAAAGTACTTCTTTCACTTATTTTTAATTTTAGAGGTTAAAAATGATAATTGATAATTAAATTATAGTTTGACATATTTACTTTGTTTGCTATGTAACGACCTTCGTTGTAGGTGTTACCTAAAGCGCCTTTATATACGTATAAAAGCTGTACATCAAATCCTTTTAAATAACCATCAAACTCATAATTGAAAAATACATTGAGCTGGTTAAATGATGGCATAGTGTATTTATTTTGTGCTACATGTTTTTTTACATCTGGCATGTAAAAATGTCCGTAAGCAATACCTGAACGTAAATGTTTTTTCAATTTAAAAACTGATTTAAAAACCAGTGCTCTACTGTTTGCAGAACCTTCCATACGCTCTCTTGAAAGAAAGGTATAAAAAGGTTCAGTTCCCCATTCGCGTGGCATTAGAAAGCGGTCTTTATCCGCAATGTGTGTGTAGTTTAGTGTAAACTCAAATTGCGAAGTTTTGTATCCAACCCGCGAGCTGTAAAATTGTGATTTGCTGTTTTTGGGCAAATAAGATTTAAGGCTATCTTCGTTTCCGCCGTTGTTTAATGCGTTTTGATATCCGCCCTGCAAACCTAATACAATGGCTTTTTCCTTTTCTTTATTGATTGGAATTTGCGCATCAATTTGTGCAAAGGTTGTATTAAAAATATTTTCTACATAATAATTCCAAATATTTATGTCAATTTCTTTTAAGGGTTTATAAGCAATGTTTGCAATAGCAATTCCTTTGCTGCTTAGTTGATTTCTATATCCGGATGGATTTCCATAAATATCGCGTCCTGTAGGATAGGTTCCGATGCTTTTCCCAACACTAAACCATTTTACGGTTGAGCGAGGGCTAATTCCATAAATCCATCCTCCATGAAATTGTAATTTTTCCCATTCTTTTATTTCTATCCATAATCCGTCTTCAAGTGTAGGACGCATACGTCCATCCTGAGGATTGATAAAGGGTGTTTTTAAATTTTGTCGACCAAATACTATTTTCGATTTTCCGAAAAAATATTTAAGATTTAAATTCTCTAATCTATCTAAATCATTATGATTTTCTGGGTCGAGAATATCAAAGTTTCCTAATTCGTATCGGCTTCTTGTACCGCTCTTTGGATCGATTGCACCTAAATTATTTGACCATACATTAAAAATAAAAAAGCCACTCATTTCAAACTGAAAACCATAAAACTTTGCACTTTCATAACCTATACCAGCACCTACAGCCAAGGCATAATAATCTATTAGTCCGGGAGCATTATCTGTTGCCATAAAATAATTTCGTGAATGACCATGAAAATGGCCACTCATCATAAAATCTTTTAAGGTTTTTGTATTGGTACTATCATGTTCGCTATTTTCAGCTAATACTATATTAGTAAGCAATATCAAAATTGATAGTGCAATAATATTTTTGATAAACATTTTGCAGTGTTTATTAACTAATTAAAATCCTGCTTTTAAATAGGAGTAGCCTTCTTCTTGTTTTGTTACAATGGCAATTAATCCATAAGGAGTGTAAAAGGCGTCATCTAGTATATCTTTTTTTTCTAATTTTAATTGCTGCATGGTAAATTCACATACTACAAAACGAACTCCTTTTTTGGTAAGTGTTGCAATTTCTTCAGCAACATTACTGCTTTCTTTTTTCATCATAGCAATACCTTTGTTGTGAATTATAACTTCAATTTTTGCATTAGGCCATATTTTAGTCATATTGCCCAATTGTTTTACAAGAGCTCTGTAAGCTAATGTATCACCGGTAGTTAGTTGTATTACTACTTTGTGTTCTTTTGTATCCGTTTGTTGAGCATAACTTGTATTACTCAATAAGCTAATAAATAGCACTATAATTAGCATGATGTTTTTCATATCGTTTTTCTCTTTTTTAATTATTACAACTCAGAATTTATGGTGTATAAAAATTGCTAATTGTATGTTGCCAATTGCATATTGTTATCTGAATTCATAATCCACTCCAAACACTTGGGTTAATAGCGTTTGTGGTGCATCTAAAATTTTTGCTGCCTGAGGTGGAACAGGTGTTACAGGAGAATTATTTTGTAAATACTCTTTCATTACTGAATGAAGTGTATATGGTGTGTTTTTTACATTTTTTACACCTTTAATTCGGCACAACATATCTTCAGGATCGCCATCGCGTTCGCATGCGGCAATACGATATGTTTTACTTTCATCTAAAGGCTGACCTGCAACTTTAACTTCCTGTACACGCTTACCATATTCTTCAAATGCTTTAAACGACATTTCCATGCCTTTAAATTTAATAACCCAACCGCCAAAACGTTCTGATGCTTTTTTTGCAAATACATTATTTAATTCTTTTTCTAGCCAGTCTTTTATTTGTTTACCTGTTACACTGCCTGTTCTTATGGTGCTGTCAACCGGTAGCATATCAAAAATATATCCTTCTGTTATCGGAATATTTCCTGTTTTATCTCTGGTAGTTCTTGGCGGACAAAAACGGAATCCGTTTGAAAGAACTATATCTATATCATTTCCTAATTTCCATTTTAGAGCATCCAAAATCATTGTATCAATGGGATTTTCTACAACAAAATAGCGGTATAATGGAATTGTACTGTACCCAATTACATTGTAAATGTTTTTTTCAAACGGGCTTTCGTTTTCTTTTATAATCTTTAAAATGTTTTTGTCTGCCTCAATTTTATCTGCATTAATTTCTACCAATTCATAAGTATCAGAAATAACTTTTCCGTTTTGAATTTTTAATTCCAATTTGCCAACAAACGAACCAAAAGCTCCGGGCTCAACTACTTTGGCATACTTACCTTGTATTGGTTTTCTTACTCTTTCGTGTGTATCGCCACCTAATATATAATCTACTCCCTGGCATTCTGGAAGGTTTGATAAATGTATTTGTTGCGATAACCCTAAATGCGCAATAATTATTACATAAGCACATTGCTCTTGATTGCGTAATACATCAACATAGTGTGCAAGATTTTCTTCTGGTGCAGTATAAATAATTCCTTTACTGTAATTGGGTGATTGACGTATTGGTACAAGCGGATCTGTATAACCAATGAATCCTATTTTTACTCCTGCTACATGCCAAATATAATAAGGCTGAAATATTAATTCTCCTTTTTTCCCGTTACCTAAATCGTGATACATATTTGCACAAATTTTTGGTGCGTTTAGAGCGCCCATCAATTTTTGCATGTTTTGTTTATAATAAACTACTTCCCAGTTTCCTGGCAGGAACAAATCGTAATTCAAGGCATTTAATATTGGGATCATTGCTTTACCTGTTGTTTTTACAGATAATTCACTCCCCTGAAACATATCACCTGTATCGATAATAAAGGTGTTTTTGTTTTTCTTTCTTTCTTTTTTAAAATAGGTAGCAAGATGTGCATATCCTCCTGTTTTTCTAAATACAGCCTGATTGTTTTCCCAGAATAATTCATCATGAGGATGAATTTGACAATGAACATCAGTTGTTTGCAATATATTTAATGTTACAACATTATTCGGGTCTTTGTTTTCTTCAACCGAAATATCTTCATTTTCATTATTTATAGCTGCTAAAATGGGATTAGCTGATAGTACTCCTGCTCCAACTGCAAGAGTACCCAATTGTTTTAAAAATGTTCTACGTTGCTTTGTCATCACTAATCTTCTTTGGTTACTACTCAGAAGAGAATATAAGTAACAAAATTGATATTTCCAAATTTTCAAAAACTGAATTCAAGTTATAAATGCAACTTTTTGTTTAGACAATTTTAAGGATAAAAATTCAGTAGGAGATAAAAATCCTAATTTTTTTCTTGGTCTGTTGTTTAGCTTGTGTTGAACATATTGTATGTCATTATTTGTAATGGATTCAAAAGAAGAACTTTTTGGGAAGTATTGTCGAATAAGTCCATTGGTATTTTCATTAGCGCCTCTTTCCCAAGAATGGTATGGTTTAGCAAAATAAAAATCAATGCCGATTTGCTGGGCAATTTTCTTATGGTCTGCAAACTCCTTTCCATTATCTGCTGTAATAGTATGTATCCAGTGTGCATGTGGTCGCAAAATTTCGACTGCTTTCATGGCTAATCCATCTGCATTTTTGCCACTTAGTTTTGCCATCCAAACATAACTGCTTACCCTGTCATTAATGGTAAGTATTGCTCCACGATGGTTTTTGCCAATAATGGTATCTATTTCCAAATCACCCAAGCGTATCTTCTCATTGACAATAGCAGGGCGTTGTGAAATATCAACCCTGTCTTTTATGATACCTCTGCTATCCTTAGCCGAACCACGTTTTCGATACTTTCGCCCTTTCCTTCTTAGGTGGGTAAATAATGAACCTTTGGCTTTTTTGTCAGCCCAAACATATTGATAAATGCGTTCATGGCTAACACATTCCACGTTTTCTAATTTGGCTCTTCCTGCAATTTGCTCAGGACTGAAATCATTCTTAAGCCAAGTATCAACGTATGCTTTTACTTGCTCTGTAAAACGAATTTTTTTAGGTTTAGTTTGGTGTCTCTTTTCGCACTTCCGTTGGGCAAGCTAGTAGCGATACGCTCCGTTACGAGCATCACAATTACGCCGAATTTCTCGGCTAACAGTGCTTTTGTGCTTCCCGATGGCTTCTGCTATCTGTTTTTGTGTATAGCCCTTTTGTAACATTACAGAAATGGTGTACCTTTGTTTTACGGTTAAATGTTTCATTAGCAACTCTTTTTTGGCGAGGAGAGGGCTAAATTAAACTTTATCCATCAGGGCAAAGAGGGGAAGAGCTTTCTTCCTCCTTTGTCTTGAAAAATTTAATCTTTTCTCCTCTAAAAAAGTTGCATTTATGTAATAAAAAATCGTTTTTTTAAAAAAAGAAATTCCATGGCATGGCTGTCATGGAAGCCGCACAGGTCGCTGCCTTTAGGCTTATTCCAACGACAGCAAAAACTCCCAAAATGCTTGATTGTCGTAATTTGCCATTCCTTCCCTGCGGTAAACCAACTGCCCTGAGGGCGAGAACACAAAAGTGGCGGGAATTGCCTTCGACTGCAACAAAGCTGGTATGGGCGAAAGAGGGAAGTAAGTAATTGAATAGATGTCTTTTTTCTTCGCAAAACGCAGCACTTTGTCCTTGTGCTTTTGCTCTTCTATGTTGACCAACAGGAGATGGATGTTTTCTTTTCCTTCCTGCTCGATGCGTGCCTGCAAACGCCGCAAACCTGGCAACTCTGCCACACAAGGCGGACACCACGTAGCCCACAGGTTGATGACAAGCACCTTGCCCTTGAGTGTTTGCAGGGCAAGCTGCCTGCCGTCGGCGGTCTGAAGTTGCCAGTGTTCCTGCAAAACGGGAGCTGCTTCCATTTTTTGGGGGCGAGCATCCATAAGACCCGTCCATAAAATGAGGCGTTGCATGCCGCCTATAAAAGAGGGCAAAGTGCCTGTAGAATACAAGACCAGCAGCAGCAAGACAGCAAACAGCCAAGAAGGAATTTTTTTAAACCAGTTTTTCATAAGTTGCATTGGATTGAACAGCAAATTTCCTTCTGAATACCCATCCCAGAGCACGGCGAACCCAGCTTTTCGGCAACAGGTGGCGCAGTTTCGCATATAGCGACACCCAGAAGCCGGGCACATGTTCGCTCTTGCGCCGCAGCATAGCCTTTACTGCACTGCGCGCCACTACCTGCGGTTCCAGCGAGAAAGCAGCCCCCAAGCGTCCTAAGTGTTCGATGGTTTGGCGTACTTCGGGATTGGTCAACACCCCGCCCGGACACACCACCGTTACCGATACACCACTGCCACGCAGTTCCTCTCTCAAAGACAAAGAAAAATGATAAACAAAAGCTTTGGAAGAAGAGTAAATCACCTTATAGGGCATTTGAAAATAAGCCGCCATGCTCGCCATGTTCAGGATATAAGCCGGTGCGTGCTTGCGCAGCAAAGGCAGCAACAAACGCGTAAGGCGGGCTGTTGCCATCACATTCAATTGCAGCACTTTTTCGTAAAACTCATAACTGTAAGACTCATACGTTCCGGTGAAGCCCATACCCGCATTGTTGATAAGATAGCGCAATGCCCATCCTTCTTGATAACAGCGCGCGGCTATTGCCCGGATGTCTTCTTCTCGTGTGAGGTCAGCTGGCAAGGCATGTACCTCTATTTCGGGGAAAAGGCTCTGCAAACGGCTGCAAGTTTGTTCCAGATGGCTGTCGGGCAAAGCCACCAACAACAGCGACACGCCCCGCTGTGCCAACTCATAAGCAATGGCTTGCCCTATGCCTTGGCTGGCGCCGGTAATGAGTGCATACGTTTTTTCCATTCTTTTTTGAATGCTTACTTTTGCCAAAGGTAAAAAATTATCCAGTGAGACTGCACAGAAACCTCATTGAAGGGATTATCGAAGTACTTCAAAGCGTATTTCAAGACCGGATATATAGCGATAAAGCCATAGAGAGTATTTTCAAACGCAATAAGCAATGGGGCGTCCGAGACCGGGCTTTCGTAGCCGAGCACAGCTACAACATCATCAGAAATCACAAACGTCTGCGCTATGCTTTGGGCATGAATACCCGCGACGAATTGCAAGAAACCCACACTGATGCACTGCGGCGTATGACTGGTGCTTATTTTATGCTTTTGCTAAAAGAATTGCCCGCTTGGGATTTATTTGGCAATTTGCCTTCCTATGAGCAGTTGCACCGGCGCTATGAAGCCCCGCCCCATCCTTCTATTGCCTACAGTGTGTCTGACTGGCTGTGGCAGTATGGTTGTCGCCAAATGGGCGAAGCCAGCTGGCAACGCGAATTGGATGCCATGAACCGGCAGGCGGATGTTTTTTTGCGCGTCAATTCGCTTAAAACAAGCATGGAAGAGCTGCGCGAGCGCCTGCTTCAAGAAGGCTTTGCCACAGAAGCAGTAGAAGGAGTACCCTCGGCATTGAAGCTTGCGGCACGCGGCAATGTCTTTCGCACCAAAGCCTTTCAAGAAGGGCTCTTCGAGGTACAAGATGCAGGTTCACAGCGCATCGCCCCGTTTCTGGAGGCTGCCCCGGGCATGCGGGTCATCGATGCCTGTGCTGGCGGTGGCGGCAAAACCTTGCATTTGGCAGCACTCATGCAGAACAAAGGACACATCATTGCGATGGATGTGGAATCATGGAAGCTCAAGGAGCTACGGAAGCGTGCCCGACGCAATGGGGTCTTCAATGTAGAAACTCGCTTGATTGAAAGTAAAACTTTGAAACGGCTGTACAACAGCGCCGACCGCCTGCTGCTGGATGTACCTTGCAGCGGTTCAGGGGTGCTGCGCCGCAATCCCGATGCCAAGTGGCGCATCACAGACTCGTTTATGGAAGAGGTGAAAGCCAAACAGCAAATGATACTGGAACACTATCCGCAAATGCTCAAAGTGGGGGGCAAGATGGTATATGCCACTTGCAGTGTGTTTGCCGAAGAGAACCGCAAGCAGATAGAAGAATTTTTGGCGCTCAACCCTCATTTTGAATTGGAAGCCGAAGAGCTCCTATTGCCCTCTTTCCACGGATGGGATGGTTTTTATATGGCACGCTTGCGCAAGAAAAGCCGCTAAGTGTGTTGATTCAACCCGTAACGTTTTTCAAGATATCTGACAAGCGGCTCAACAGTGCTTTATTTTCTTGCATTTGCTTGAGCAGCAGCATCTGTTGCTCCATGTCATTGGCTTTGGCGGCTTCCTTCATGGCATCGAGTAGTTTTTTTTCTTTTTTCTTCAGGAATCGGTGCTTCAAGCGCAAAATGTTTTTGTAGGCATTGTCGGTAAAGGTATCTTCCGGCTTTTTTATGAATATTTCATAGCGTTCCCATCCGGCGGAGGGTTCTCCCAGCGCTGTGAGCATGTCTATTACTGCCTGTTTGAAAGCCTCCTGCGGATGATGCAGGAAGTAGTCCAAAGAGAGGATTTCGCCTTTTTCGAGGGCATGGCAAAACTCCGCAAGCATGCTCTTGAAAGGTTCATGCTCAATGGTGATGTCGGAAATTTCTTCGAGTATATATTCTGCAAAAAAGCGTTCATCTTCGAGCTGCTCTCCGGCAAAAGAGAGTAAGAGGAAAAGTAGGTCGCGTTCTTGGCGGTACTGCGCCATGTCGATGAAAGCTGAGGTCAGAGGGCTTACGACAGAGTCAGACACCTCTGGTACTTCTTTGGCTGCTTCACGCTGCAAGGGCAAACCTCTTTTCTCTCGGAAGAGGATGGTGTTCACCTCATCGATGACCCACTCTTCCTCTACGTTCAGGTCTTGACTAAGCTGCCGTATGTACATGCGGCGCTTGAGTCTATCGCCCATGCGGGCAATAGAAGCAGCCAGTTCCCGTATGGCTTGGGCTTTGGCAAGCGGGTCTGCGGTGCCGGGCGGTAGAAGATGACGTGCCTTGAAATGTAAAAAGTCTTCTTCTTTTTGAGAGAGGTAGTCCACAAAAGCAGATGCCCCGACCTTAAGCAGATAACTGTCAGGGTCTTCGCCCGGCGGCATGAGCACCAAGCGCACGTTTACGTTTTCTTCCAACAGCAGGTCGATACCCCGCAAAGCAGCCTTGATGCCGGCTTCATCGCCATCATAAAGGATGGTTATGTTTTCGGTGAAGCGGCGCAGCAGGCGCACTTGTTCTACGGTGAGCGAGGTGCCCGAAGTAGCCACCACATTTTCAATGCCTGCTTGATGCAGGCTCATCACGTCCATGTAGCCTTCTACTATATAGCATTTGTCTTGCTGCCGAATGCTTTGTTTGGCAAGATGCAGCCCATACAGCACCTTGCTTTTGTCATATACTGGGGTATCGGCAGAGTTGATGTATTTGGCTACTTTCTTATCGGTGCTGAAGGTGCGTCCAGCAAAGGCAATCACCTTGCCGGAGGAATTGTGAATAGGGAAGATAGCACGATTGCGAAAGCGGTCGTAGAGGTTTTGTGTTTTGTCGGAGCAGTATGTGAGGTCAGCCGCCTGCAATATGTCGGCTTGATAGCCAGCTTTCAAAGCGGCTTGTGTGAAGGCGTCCCATGTGTCGGGGGCATACCCCAGCTCAAACTTGCGTATGGTGGCTTCGCGCAATCCTCTTTGTTTGAAGTAAGATAGCCCAACTGCCTGCCCCTCTTCTGTTTCCCACAAAAACCGGCTGTAAGTCTGTTGTGCAAACTGCAAGGCAATAAGGATGCTTTCTTTCCGGCGGCTTGCTTCTTCGGCTGCCTCTAATGCTTCCTTGCTGGTATGTTCTGCTTCTTCGGGCAGTGGTATTTTATAGCGCTCTGCCAGGCGGCGTACAGCTTCCACAAAACTGATGCCTTCTATCTCCATGACAAAAGAGATAGCATCGCCCCCTTTGCCGCATCCAAAGCACTTGTAGATTTGCTTTGCAGGTGAAACAGTAAATGAAGGGGTCTTTTCATGATGGAAAGGGCACAAGGCTACATAGTCTTTGCCTTTTTTCTTCAGGCTGAGGTAGTCTTGAATGACCTCCACGACGTCGGCGGCTTCTTGTATCTGTCGTATGACGTTTTCGGGAATAGACATGCTGCCCTTTGTGTTCGCACTTTATACAAAGATACGCTTGTTTTCCAAAACCAAACAGCCGGAGTGCGAAGGCTGCCAGCTGTATTATCCATATGCGTATGTTTACTTCAGCACTAAATTGCCATTCACATAATTGAGTGTGAAAGCCTGTTCCTTATCTCCGCTTACGCTAAAGGGGCTCATGAGATGCGCCACGGTCTTTCTGGAATAAGGCGGCTGGGTATTCTCTTGCAGAGTAGCCGAAAGTACATGGTCGCCGGGCAGCAGGTCCATAGTTAAGCTGCTTTTTTTACCTTCTTTTTCGCTGTTATAGTTCACCCCTCCACGCACAAACACACCAAGAATGTAATCGGTGGATGTAATGGAAGAGGCGATATGGATTTGTACGCGCACTTTTTCCTGCCGCAGGGCTTCGTCGGTCATTTCCTTGATGACAGTAACGATTTCATAGAACTGCTTTCTCCATTCATCTTTCAACACGTAGCTACCCACGTCATATAGTTTTGTCTTTTTACCGTTGTGTTGAACAAATAGGCTTATACCGCCGCGGTCAGCTATATTGTGTTTTTCAGACTCGATGTGCTCAAAGGCATTGTTTTGTAAGGTCTGCCATATACGATGCAGCTGTTCCGGGCTCAGCTTAAACGCATTACGCCGATGCGCCATATACTCGTATTCTTCGAAATAACACTCTTCTGCCGAAATGAAGATGGTAGAATACACCGGCAGCATACCTTGGTTTTCGATGAGCGTAATGCTAAAATCTGCGGGTAAAGTTGCATTCATGGAAGAGGTTCCGTTTTTGAGGGCTGCTCCTTGCCCTTTGGCATGCCGGGTGCTTTGGCATGAGAGCAACAAAGCCGCTATGAAGGTGAAGCAAAAAGAAAACGTGCGTAACATAACTTCTTAGTTTTGAATGGTTTAGTTTTTCCAAACATAAAAAGCAAGCAAAAGCCAGCCTGCTATAAAGAGCGTGCCCCCCAAGGGTGCCACCGCCCCCCATGCACTCACTCCCGTAAAGCAAATGACATACAAAGACCCACAGAATAAAAGGACTCCCAAGCTAAAGCAGGCAGCCACCCACTGCAAGCGACGCCAAGGCAAATGGCTCTGCAACAAGTACAACACGAATAATGCCAAAGCATGATAGAATTGATACCGCACGGCTGTTTCGTAAGTATCGAAACGACCGGCTTGCTGAAGGCTTTCTCTCAGAGCATGGGCACCAAAGGCTCCTAAAGCCACAGCGGTGCCTGCCAGTAAAGCGGCTACCACTCCTATCCATTTTTTCATATCTTAGGCTTGTTTTTTTTGATAGACCACAGCAATATATTAAAATCCCACAACTACTTCACAGCTTTTCATTAAATTGAACTTTCGCTCGCACAACGCCAAAAAAATGATGCATCCTTTTGCAAAGAAGATACGGCTTCGCATGTTGGTTTTATGCGCAGTGGGTATACTGATGCTACTTTTGGCATGGCTGCTTCCGTCGGAAGCGACACGCCGCTCTTTAATAGATGCGGGCATAGACCGCCAGATTCAGAACAATGTATTGCATGCCTTTGAAAAAGCACAGGCAGAAGCTGACCGCATAAGACTCACTTTTCAAAACAACAATCAAGCGGCATTGGCTCAAATCATTGAAGAACAACCCTACCCTTTTTACGTGTTCAAAAACCGGACACTCTTCTTCTGGTCTGATTTCAGCTTTGTACCTACCTACGAACACCTCAAAGGGCAATACCGCTACCGTCTGCTTAGTTTGAGCAGAGGGCTTTTTCTTGCCTATCACGACGAATTTTTGACCGGGGGCAAAGCCCACATAGAAACTTATGTTCTGATTCCGCTTTACAGGCGTTACCCCGTAGAAAACAACTACCTGCATTCAGGACTCAATACCGACATCATACCCATAAGCCGGTGGGAAGACGTGCGCATCAACCCGCCCTTAACGAGCGATGTGGTAGAGGTAAAAGCACCCAATGGTCAAGTGGTATTCAATTATGTGATTATGCCCAGCACCCGTGAGATGTTGAATAAAGTCTTGGTGCAACGCATCGCCATTGGCATTGCCTGTGTGGGCTTAGTTTTGCTGACTTGGGGGCTGTGGCTGAGCCGTTTCTACTGGATACGAAAACAGCTGTTTGAGTTTTTTTGGGCTGCTTTCGTGCTGTATCTGCTGCTTTGCCGCGGTGTGATGACGCATTATCGTTGGTTGAGTACACTCACCGGCTGGGAACTGTTCGACTCCAAGCTATACGCTTCTTCTATGCTTACCCCCTCGCTGGGCGACCTGCTGGTAAACGCCCTGCTGCTGGCATGGCTGGTGCTTTCGCTGCGAGTGCACATACCTCACACTTTCTTTATTCACCGAATACACCGGACTCATCGCCTCTTTGCCTTTGTATGGGCGACCTGCCTTGCCTTGTTGTCTTATGTATCCATCGGCTTAGTTGTGTACTTTGTTAGCACGCTGTATTTGGACGCTACCATCTCTCTGGACATAAGCACACAACTCAACTTTTCATGGGTACGCTTCATTGCCTTGTTTATTTTCTTGCTGTTTAGCTTCATTTATTTTTTGATAACCAATCTCTGTGCGCGGGTGTTTTCCCGCCTGTTGGGGCAGCACCCGCTCCTGATGATGCTTTCGTTTAGTGCTGCCACACTACTTACCATCTCTTTGAGCTATCAAGTGTCGTTTTATCATCCTTGGGTGGTTTTTGTTCATGGTGTATTCTTTTTGTTGAGTATTTTCACCAAGCTACCCAACTATTTATTTCATCTGCGCTACCGCACTACCCTCTATTTGTTCATAGGGGCTGTGGTGTGTGCTTTCACGGGGGCTTACGTCATAAGGCTTTACAGCCAAGAACGTATGCTCACCAACAAGTTGAGTTATGCCGAATCGCTACTAGCAGAACGAGACTTTTACACCGAATTTCTCCTGAAAGAAGTATATGAGAAAATCAGGAAAGACTACAATATACAAGAGTATTTGCGTTCCCCTTTCCTACCCAAGCAGCTTATCAAACAAAGAATACGGCGCATTCACCTCAACAACCAATTCGATAATTATCAAGTGCGCATACTGCTGTTCGATACCCATGGCAATACACTGGACAAAAGTTTTTCAGGTAAGATAAATGACTATCTGCAACGGTACGCCCAAAAGCAATTTCAAACGGAAGTGCCTTTTCTATATTTCATCAATGAACAACAAGCCGTAGAGTATAAAATCAGTCCTAACTTGCTGCGCGCTTATATACTGAAAATACCAGTCAAGTATCAAGGGATGCTGGTGGGCTATGTTATCCTTGAACTCAAGCAGAAAAAAGACCTGCCTTACAATGTGTATCCCGAATTGATGGTGGACAGCCGTTTTCGCATGCCGCAGGAAGCTCAAAATTACAGCTATTCGGTGTGGATGGGGCGACGCCTTTTGTACAGCTACGGACAATATAACTACGAAAAAGATTTCAACTCTCGCCTATTGAGCCAAGCAGCACTCTATCAAAATGGCATCGAGAGCAATGGCTTCCACCATATAGCCGTCTTGGAAAGAGCTAAGCAAAACCGCGACATGCCTCCCAAAATAGTGGTGGTGTCGTCGCCTGCCTACCAACTGAGTCGCAGTTTTACGAACTTTTCTTTTCTGCTGCTAATGCTGATTCTTTTCAGCGGCTCTTTGTTTGTGCTGCTCAGCAGAAAACGTCTTACTTTTCAGCGCCTGTCCTTCACTGCCAAAATACAGCTTTATCTCAACTTTGCCTTTTTCGTGCCACTGCTCATAGTAAGCGTCTTCACGCTCAGCTTCATGAAAAACTCTTACGAAGAAGACCTGCGGCGCTCCTTCCTGCAGCAAGCCAACAACGCCATGCTCAGCCTCAGCGGCAGCCTTCAACTGTTCGACAACGAAGAGCTGCAACTCAATGCTTTGCAACAAGAATTGGCTATATTGAGTCGCTACGGACAGGTGGACATCAACTTGTTTCATCCAGAGGGCAGCCTGATTGCCTCCAGTCAGCCCAATATCTTTGAAAATGGGCTTATTTCGCCTCTCATCAATCCCAAAGCTTTGGTGGCTATTCGTGACCTACGCTTCAAAAATATATTGCTGGAAGAACAAATCGGGAAGCTGCGTTATCAATCAGTATATGTAGCCATCAAATCGTTCGAAGACGGTAAATTGCTGGGTATTTTAAGCATTCCCTTCTTCGAAGCGCAAGACGAGCAAAGTCAGAAGCTCAGCGACTTACTGGCTATCATCATCAATATTTTCACCATTACCTTCAGTGTGTTTTTATTGTTATCGCAAGTAGTCTCGCGTAGCCTCACCAAGCCACTGGAGATGATAGCTCAAAAGCTAAGAAAAACCACTTTCCAAGATTACAATGAACCCCTCGAATGGGATTCAGATGATGAAATAGGGCTGTTGGTGAGTGAATACAACCGCATGCTACTCAATTTGGAAAGCAGTAAGAAAGCGCTGGCACAAAGTGAAAAAGAATCGGCTTGGCGTGAGATGGCTAAACAAGTAGCCCACGAAATCAAAAACCCACTTACTCCCATGAAATTAACTCTTCAGCAGCTCGAAAGACGCATGCAGAGCGACCACATAAGCAAGGAAAATCTGCAACGTATGCTGCAACGCACCATTTCGAGCTTATTGCAACAAATAGACACCCTCAGCGATATCGCCACTTCATTTTCCACTTTCGCCAAAATGCCTTCGCCGCGCTTGGCTCCTTTCGATATTGCCAACACTCTGCGCAACATCGTAGAACTGCACCGCAGCCAAAACAAAAAGGTATTCTTTTTGACCAACATAGCCCCTGGTACTTTCAAGGTGATGGGCGACGACCGACTGACAGGACGTATCTTGACCAACCTGATACTGAATGCCATCCAAGCAGTGCCCGAAGAGCGCACCCCACAAATTATGGTGTCGCTTTATCGCACCGAAAATAACATGATTCGCATAGAGGTGCGCGACAACGGAAGCGGCATCCCCGAAGAAATTCGAAAACGCATTTTTACCCCCAGCTTCACCACCAAAGCCAGCGGCTCGGGTATTGGCTTAGCAGTTGCCAAACGGGGTATAGAACAGATGAACGGGCGCATATGGTTTGAAAGCAAAGAAGGAGAAGGCACATGTTTTTTCATAGAATTGCCACCGCTCTCCTAATCAGCCTATGGATGCTTTTGTACTCTGCCACGCTAAGCTGGGCACAAGAGCGCTGTCGGTGGGTTGCTACCCGTGATACACTCACCCTCGACAGCCTGCCGGTGCTTCCGCAAAGCATACGCCTCGATACGCCTGTTGAAGGACTGTCTTTTCACTTCGATAGCCATAGCCGTAAGCTCTATTTCCTGCAGGTGCCCCCCCATCTCGATTCCGTACGGATATGCTACCGGGTTGTATTGTTGCCTTTGTATGAAAGCTATGCCAAACGCCCTTCTACACTCATAGACTCAATCGGTTTCTTTCGCCCCTTGACAGAAACCCCCTCATTGCCTGCCAACAGCCTTGCGCTGCTTGGTGGCGACAGCCTCTACACCTCGGGCGTAATAGCCCGAGGCATCAGTGTAGGCAGCAACAACATCGCCCAATTCAATTCTACACTCAACCTGCAAATAGAAGGTAAACTAAGCGAGCAGGTACAGCTGCGCGCTTCCATTACCGACCGCCAACTACCCTATGAACCTGACGGCAACACACAACAAATACAAGACTTCGACAACATACTCATTGAGTTCATTCATCAAAACGGAAGCCTGCAGCTGGGCGATGTGGTGCTTAGTGAAAACGAAGATTATTTCCTTCGCTTCAAGCGCAACGTGCAAGGGGGCTACCTGCAAGCCAACTACTCTATAGACAAACACCACACAAAAACCAAAGCAGCCTTTTCCATTGCCAAGGGCAAATTCCACTCGGCATTCCTGCAACCTATCGAGGGGGTACTGGGTCCTTACCGCCTGCGGGGCGCACAAAACGAACGTTTCATTCTCATACTGGCAGGCTCGGAAAAGGTGTACTTGGATGGCAAGTTGCTGGAAAGAGGCTTCGACCGCGATTATGTAATTGACTACAACCAAGCCGAAATCACCTTCAACCCACACATTGTCATTACCCGCTTCAGCCGCATACGCATAGATTACCAATATACCGACCGCACCTACAGCCGCCTGACCGGCTTTGTCCAACAATCGTGGCAAAGCCCACGCAGCCACACGCGTCTGAGCTATTACATAGAAACAGACAACCCCAACCAACCCCTTCTGTTCAATTTGCGCCCCCAAGACAAAGAACTGCTTTCGATGATTGGCGACCAAAGTGAACGTGCCTTCATAAGCACTGCCGACACAGTTGAGTTCTCGCCTGAGCTTGTGCTTTACAAAAAAATAGATACACTCACCGCTTCCGGCTTATATGAAGGTGTATTTGTGTACACCACCGAAGCCACCTCACCGGTCTATAGGGTGCGTTTTAGTGAAGTAGGTCCCAACCAAGGCAATTACGTACTGAGCACCACCTTAGCCAACGGGCAGGTATTCCGCTGGGTAGAGCCCAAAGATGGCATCCCGCAGGGCAATTACGCCCCTGTTACACTTGTGCGACTGCCCGAAAAGCGCAGCATGTGGCACCTGCACCACAGTCAGCAACTAAGCGAGCGCCATCACCTCGACATAGACCTTGCGCATTCACTCACAGACCGCAACCTCTATTCCTCTTTGGATGACGACGACAACACGGGGCATGCCATGCGCCTACACTACCGGATAGAACACCCCGTTGCTGACAGCCTGCGCCGGCATGTCAGCGGTTTTACCTATGAATACAACAGCCCTTCTTTTTCCTTTATTGACCGCTTTCGCCCTGTGGAATTCAACCGAGATTGGTCTTTGCCCTATGATACCACCCGCCTCAATCAACAATTAGAGCACATTGTGGGCGGATATAGCCGCTTCGAGGGGCAGCATAGCAACTACTACGCCGAACTAAACTACCGCCGCCGCGGCAAGCAACTGGAAGGTTGGCAGAGCCGTGCACGCTGGCAAAGTGAATGGAAAAAGTGGACGTTCGAACAACAGCTGTTTGGCTTATATGCCCTGCTTTATGCCGACAGCACCGAAGCGGAGCGCCTCAGTCGTTGGTGGCGCAGCTACAGCCGCCTGCAATACAAAGGCAAACATCTGCAGCCTGCCCTCATTGCCGACCTTGACCACAACCAAGTGGTGCAGAGCCGCAACGACAGCGTGATTTTCTCTGCCATGTATTATCAAGCCTTCAGTGGGCTTTTGCAATCACCCGACAACAGTCGCTACCACTGGCAGCTGATGCATACCTACAGGGAAGACTACCGCCCGACAGCCGGTCAAATGCGCCCCTTCACCTATGCCAACACTACCCAAGCCGACATACGCCTGCGGGGCGAGCGGCAGGAAATAGAAGCGCTGCTCACCTACCGCCATCTGCTCTATGCCGACAGCCTTCAAGATGAAAAGAACTGGGCTGTGCGTTTGAGAGGCGAAAGCCGCAGCCGCCAAAAAAACATACAGCAGCGGCTGGTTTATCAGCACGGCAGTGGGCGTGAGCTCAAACGTATCTTCGCCTTCATACAAGTACCTACCGGGCAAGGTACTCATACTTGGCGCGATGACAACGGCGACGGCATCGCCCAACTCAATGAGTTTTACCTTGCCTTCAATCCCGACGAAAAAAACTATATCAAGGTGTTCACACCCACCGATGAATACGTAACCGCCTACAGCTCGGATTGGTTTTATCGCCTGCAATGGCAGTTTCCCGCAAACAGTCGCCTGCAAGCGCTTTCGGGGCTCAGCAACTGGCAGCTCAATCAAAAAGTAACACAAAACGACGGTCTTTCGCGCTGGCTCCCTTTCTTGAGCCCTGCCGAAGAAGCACTGCTTTCGCGCCGCGAGCTGCTGCGCAATACCTTGTTTTGGCATCGTAGCCACCCGGTTTATGGCTTCACCTTGAACCAGTGGCAAAGCAACCAAAGACAGTTGCTTACACAAGGTTATGAAAAACGCCGCGAAGACAACTACGAAGCAAGCATCCGCTGGCAATGGCACCCCCACTGGCAGCTGGTGCTATCGGGGGCGCTGAAAGAGGTAGACAACCGCTCAGATGTATTTGTCAACCGAAATTTTTCATACAGCGTGCGCAGAGTAGAGATAGAAAACACTTGGCAGCCGAGTGCAAAGTGGCGCCTACGCCCTTTGTTTATCTACCAGCAAAAAGAGGGCAGCGAACACACACAAGCGCGCTGGTATGAAGCCAAGCTGGATATGCAGTGGTCTAACTACCCCTATTTTAACTTGCAGGGGCAAATCAGCTTCATCAGCTTGGCATTCTGGGGCACAAAAGAAAACACCCCCTTAGCCTACGAGTTGCTGGAGTCGCTGACTGCCGGCAATAATTGGCGCTGGCAGTTGCAATGGCAACAAAAGTTAAGCAACGGCTTGCAGCTTACATTCAGTTATCAAGGCAGAAAAGTAGCCGACAGCCGGGTTATTCATTTTGGCAATGTGCGGGCTGCTTTATTGTTTTAGGCTGCTGTCGTGCAATTTCTTTTCACTCGTTCCGAAAGGGTCGTATTTTTTCGGTGCATAAAGGAAGCCGAACGCTTCTGCCCCTTCTTTCTCCAAATGCTTATGGTGTATTTTGTGGGCACGTATCATGCGCTGCAAATAGCGATTCTTTGCTACAAACTTGATTTTCACACGCCGATGCACAATAATATCATGAAAGGTAATGTAAAAAATACCATAAGCAGTGATGCCCACACCTATGGCGGTTAGCCACGACCAGTTCATAGCATAGCCGAAGTAAAAAGCAGCTAATGCCGGCATGCTGAACAGAATAAAAAACAGGTCGTTCTTCTCCCAGAATCCTTTGTGTGGCTTGTGGTGTGATTCGTGCCATACCCACAAAATGCCATGCATGATGTATTTGTGGGTAAACCAAGCAACTCCTTCCATAAAGAAAAACGTAGCGATGGCAATGAGCGCAAAGGTCAGATATTCCATTTCTACTCTTTGTTTTTAGGTTCTTTCAAATTTATTCAAAAAGACTCAATTTTAGCTTTTACTTCCTCCATCAGCCACATGGGGGTAGAAGTAGCCCCACAAATGCCCACCCTGTCACTGGGTGCAAACCATTCGGGGCGCACCTCGTCGGGCAAAGATACAAAATAGGTGTTGGGATTTTGACTCTTGCACACTTCGTACAATACCTTGCCGTTTGACGACTTGGTGCCAGCCACAAATACCACCTTATCGAATTGGCGGGCAAATGCGCGCAGTTCTTGGTCGCGGTTTGACACCTGCCGGCAGATGGTATCGTTGGCATTCACCTCATAGCCCATCTCCTCCAAGGCTGCTTTGATTTCATAGAATTTATCAGTGCTCTTAGTCGTTTGGCTATAAAGCGTGATTTGCTTGGGTAAGGGCTTGCCTTTCAACTCATCCAATGACTGAAATATGACAGCTTGCCCTTGCGTCTGCCCTAACAGCCCCACCACTTCTGCATGCCCGTGCTTGCCGTAGATGAAAATGTGTTCGCCTTTATCAAAAGAGTTTTTGATTCTGTGTTGCAGTTTGAGTACCACCGGACAAGAGGCATCTATCAACTCAAGGTTGTTTTTCAGAGCTATCTCATAAGTAGAGGGCGGTTCACCATGAGCACGTATCAGCACTTTGGCATCGCGTATGTTTTTCAGGTCTTCGTGTGTAATGATACGCAAGCCTTTCTTCTGCAGGCGTTCCACTTCGGCATCGTTATGCACGATGTCGCCCAAGCAGTAAAGAAGCCCCTCTTCGTCCAAGATGTCTTCCGCCATAGCAATGGCATACACTACACCAAAGCAAAAGCCGGACTGACGGTCGATGGTTACCTGTAGATTTAACGTCATAAATTAGTAAGTTGACGACATTCAAAGGGAATAAACGCAATAAAGCAAATTTTGTTTGCAGAAAGCCGGGGCTATCTAAAACTGTGAGAATATAACTCTTTTTCAGGAAGCTTCCAAGTATCAGGGAAGCTTTGTTTTTAATTAAAAAAGCACCACTCCTTTACACGAAGTGGTGCTTTTCTTTGTTTACCGACAGGTGTTTTATTTACTTACGGCATGTCCTATTTTTGCCAATCCCTCTTCAATAGCTGCTATTTTGGCTTCTGCATCTGCCAGCTTTTTGCGTTCTTTTTCTACCACGGCGGCAGGGGCATTCTGCACAAAACGCTCATTGGATAGCTTCCTTTCCACGCTCTGCTTAAAGCCCTTGTAATATTCGAGCTCTTTGAGCAGGTCGGCTTTTAGTTGCTCCGTATCCACACTTCCCTCTACTAGCAGGAAGCACTCGTCTTCTTTTAAAACGAACGGAATGGCATTTTGTCCTTCGGCTGGCTCTCCAAAGTCTATTTGCGAAAGATTAGCCATCTTTTTCACTACGTCGGCATAGCGCTCGTAGATTGCTTGGCGATTCGTCTTGATGAGCAGAGGCAGGCTGTCTTTGTTAGGTATTTGGCGCTCGGCACGCACATTGCGCACTTGGGCTATCAATTCCATCATGCGCTCCATCTCTTCGATGAGTGCAGTGTTGGGGCTTTGCTGCACCTGCGGATAAGGCGCCCGGCAGATGGTTTCGCCTGCTTGACGTTCCATCAGGTGTTGCCATAGCTCTTCGGTGATGAAAGGCATGAAAGGATGCAGCAAACGAAGTATCTCATCGAAGAAAGCTACAGTTTGCGCATAGGTAGGGGCATCGATGGGCTGCCCAAACGCCGGCTTTATCATTTCGAGGTACCAAGAGCAGAAGTCGTCCCAAATGAACTTATACAGGGTTACGAGGGCTTCCGACAAGCGGTATTGAGCAAACTGCTCTTCCAGGGCTTGCTTCACGGTTTCGAGGCGCGCCCGTAGCCATGCCGTAGCCCATTGGTTGCCTGTGGGTGCTGTAGCGTCTTCTTTTACGCTCCACCCCTTCACCAAACGGAAAGCGTTCCATATTTTGTTGGCGAAATTGCGCCCTTGCTCGCACAGCTTTTCGTCGAATAGCAGGTCGTTGCCAGCAGGCGAAGAGAACAACATGCCGATACGTACGCCGTCGGCGCCATATTTTGCTATGAGCTCCAAGGGGTCGGGCGAGTTGCCCAAGGATTTGGACATTTTGCGCCCCAGTTTGTCGCGCACAATGCCGGTCAAATAAACGTGCTCGAAAGGACGTTCACCCAAATATTCATAGCCGGCGATAATCATGCGTGCCACCCAGAAGAAAAGGATTTCGGGGGCTGTAACCAATACCTGCGTGGGATAGAAATAGTTCAGCTCAGGGTTTTTCTCTTTGTGTATTTTGCCAGTCTCTTTATCGAAATATTCATCTTCGAACCCATCGAATACAGCAATAGGCCACAGCCAAGAGGAAGCCCAAGTATCAAGCACGTCTTCATCTTGACGCAGGTCGTTTGCTTGCAATTGAGGATTGCCACTCTGCTTGCGTGCCAGCTCCACGGCTTCCTCGAGCGTTTCGGCTACCACAAAGTCGTTTTCGCCCTCTCCATAGTAGTAGGCAGGAATGCGATGCCCCCACCACAACTGACGCGAGATGCACCAGTCGCGCACGTTTTCCATCCAATGGCGGTAAATGTTCTTGAACTTGGTAGGCACCAACTGCACCTCATCGTTTTCGACGGCTTCGAGTGCCCGCTTCGATATGTCTTTCATTTTGATGAACCACTGCAAGGAAAGGCGGGGCTCCACCACGGCGCCCGTACGCTCCGAACGTCCTACTTTGTTCGTAATTTCTTCTACTTTCACCAGTAGCCCTGCCTCTTCTAAGTCTTTGGCTATCATCTTACGCACTTCAAAGCGGTCTTTGCCCACATATTTCTCCACGCCACAGGCTTGATTGAGGGTGCCGTCTTCGTTAAGGATATCTATCACCTCTAATTGGTGGCGCAAGCCAATCTCATAGTCGTTGGGGTCGTGCGCGGGGGTTACTTTCAGACAGCCAGTACCGAAAGCGGTATCTACGTAATCATCGGCAATGATAGGAATGGGACGATTCACAAAAGGAACTAAAGCCTGTTTGCCTATCAAGGCGGTATAGCGCTCATCGTTGGGGTTGACGGCAATGGCGGTATCTGCCAAGATGGTCTCCGGGCGGGTAGTGGCTATAACCACATGCCCCGAGCCGTCTGCCAGCGGGTAGCGCACGTGGTATAGCTTTGAAATTTCGCCCTCTTCTTTGTAAATCACCTCTTCGTTGGAAAGGGCTGTTTTAGCTTCGGGGTCCCAGTTAATCATGCGCAAGCCACGATAGATGTAGCCTTTTCTGTAGAGGTCTACAAATACACGGATGACCGCCTTGTAGTATTTGTCGTCCATAGTAAAGCGGGTGCGGTCCCAGTCGCAGGAAGCCCCCAGTTTTTTCAGCTGCTCGAGGATGATACCGCCGTATTTTTCTTTCCACTCCCAAGCATATGTCAAAAATTCTTCGCGGCTCAGTTCGTGTTTGCTAATCCCTCGTTCGCGCAGCATGCGCACCACTTTGGCTTCGGTAGCGATGGAAGCGTGGTCAGTACCGGGCACCCAACAAGCTTCTTTGCCCTGCATGCGTGCGCGCCGGATGAGTACGTCTTGAATGGTGTTATTGAGCATATGCCCCATATGCAATACACCCGTTACATTGGGTGGCGGTATCACAATACAGTAAGGTGCTTTCTTGGGATTGGGCTTGGCTGCAAACACTTTATTCTCGAGCCAATACCGATACCACTTGTCTTCTACCTCAGCGGGGTTGTACTTTTTTGCTAATTCCATAATAGCTATAAAATTTCTGCTTTTCAGGGAATGAAGAAATGCTTTGGAAGCCTCAAAGTTATGAAAAATGAGCGTTTGGGAATGAAAAAAAGTAAACAGAAAAAGTGAAGAAGGCAAGTCAGGGTAAGCGCTCTTTAAGTGCATTCAGCAACTCGTACTCCTCTGCTTCAATGAGTGCTTCTTTCAAAGTGCGGAGCACAGCCTGCATCTGCACGCGTGGCGGCTCGTCAGGGGCAAACTGAAAACGCGAAAAACGTATGCGCTTGCCTTCCACGTCCGCCATTTCCACCACTATACGCCCGTCTTCGAAGAGGTCGGCTTCTTCGAAACGCACCCCCACCGCCTGTTCATATTGTGCCACGAAGTTGGCGGCATTGGCGACACCCACCCAACGCAAGCCATTTACCAAGCCTTCCACAAGCGCCGGCAAAAATGAGTATTCTGCCTCTTCGGAAGTGGTATATACTTCCCGGAAGGCATCCACCACACGATGCTTAGGTATGTTCAAGATGGCAATATAAACGGGCATGAATATGTTTTTTGTGTGTCAGCCTTGATAATTCAAAATACTTTCACTTAACAGACGGTAGATGCGTTGCTTGTCTGGGTCTTGCGACAGCAGGTGCAGATGCTGCTCTATGAGCTCCACATCGCCACGGGCTGCCGGTCCGGTTTGTGCCTGCCGCGCGCCTACACGCAAGGCTTTCTCAAAAGTTTCTGCCAGCAGAGGATGCAATATTTCAAAGTCCAGCTCATATTGCTCACACAAATCTTCTGCCAAAGCCAGCATATGATTGGTAAAGTTACAAGCAAAAACAGCCGCCACATGCAAATAACGCCTGCGCTCCGAATTGATTTGATACACGCGCCCGCTCACCGCCCGTGCCAACTGCATCAGACGTTCTTCGACTTGCGGGGTATTGCCTTCCACACAAATGGGCAAGCGCCGCCAATCTACCTCCTTGTTTTTGGAAAAAGTTTGTAAGGGGTAAAAGACACCATGGGGCACTTCCAGCACACGCAATATCTCTAATGGACGACTGCCCGAGGTGTGCACGACTGTCAAGGGATGCTCTGGCAAAATGAGGCGGTCTATGACTTGCGGCAGGGCATCGTCGCTGACCGAAAGCACAAACAAATCGGCAGGGACAGCCGAAAAATCCAAGGAATCGACAGCTCTCGCCTCGTAAAGTCGGCTGCAAAGCGCTTCGGCATGATGTAGGCGCCTACTGTAAACGGTAGTTACTAAGTGCCCACACTGCTCCAAGGCAGGTGCCAAATGCCACGCCACATTGCCAGCACCAATCATCGCAACTTTGTACATTGCTTTTGTTGTCCTTATCTTGCTTGGGTTTTTAAAGCAAAAAACAAAGATTTTCCGTGATTCGCAAATTCATAAGTCCCACTCAAGGGCAAGAACTCTGTTGGATAGACGTAGAGGCGCCCACTCCGCAGGAATTCGAACAGCTGCATCAAAGCTATGATTTAAGTCTTGAACACATACAAGACTGCTTGGACCCTGAGCATCTGCCCAAAGCGGAGCCTTTCGAAGAAGGATACTTCTGCATCTTGCGGGCTTATCAGCAGGATAGCCACGCCGATGCGCACACAATGCAAGATTTGACCACCAAAATAGCTATTTACACCAAAAAAGACTTGCTCATTAGCATCCACAGAATGCCTTTGGGTTTTATTGACCCAATAGCCCATCGATTTAACACATGCCAAAAGACCTTCGACACACGGCAGATTATCGTTCATTTGATTCACGGATGCCTTGAAAGCTACCGCCCCATTGTGGTGGAACTCATCAAGCAAATAGATGATTACGAAGCTCGCTTGTTTCAACAGGAAAGCCTGCAACTACAGATGCAAAAGACATTGTATCTCCTAAAAAGGAAAGCCGGAGTACTGCGTAATGTGGTGTTTTTGATGCAGGAAGTACTGAATACTTTTCGTGCTCAAAAAAAGCATCAGAGTTTTTATTGGCAGGACACCCTCGACTTGGCACAACACCTACAAAATAGCTTCCGACAAGCAGAAGAAGATAGCAGCAACTTATTGAACTTTTACTTGTCGATGGCAGCACACCGAACCAATGAAATCATGCGCATCCTGACCATCTTTTCTGTATTTTTCCTGCCCCTGACCTTTATCGTGGGCGTATATGGCATGAACTTCGAATATATGCCCGAACTAAAAATGCGTGATGGTTACTTTGGTGTATGGGTAGTGATGCTGCTGTTGACCATGAGTATTTATATCCTTTTCAAAAAGAAAAAGTGGCTCTAAAAGCTCAGCGTTTCTGCCTTACATATTCGACGAAGCCCCGCTGCACGCCCAGCTCCTTAGCTACCTTAAGCATAGCAATCGCTTCTATTTCAGTTACGTAACCTTTTGCCTTATTGGCATTCCATACTTGTATCACATATTCGAGGCGACGTTCTTCGGGAAGCTGAGCAAATACTTCCTTGATTCGCCTCAGAGTTGCTTCGAAAACTGCTACTTCGCTTTGATTGGTTTTCTGCAGGATATCATCCACAAAAGCATAAACCTTTTCCAGTTGGGCTTGTGCGTGCATGGCGGCAGCATCATTTTCGAGGCGTTCCCGCTCGTTGTCGTCAAAGCCATGATAACGAAAAATAGCGTACTCGAGCAACAATAAGACTTCTTTCTCTTCGGGAGTCATACAGACGGTTAGATTCTCGGGGTACATACAAAAATAGCTTTTTTAATGAAATCTCCTAATTACGTTTCCAATTCTTTCATGGGAAAAAGCAGCGGTGTGGAAGGCACTGCGTCTATTTCCCAAAAAGGCGCCATCAGTTGCAAGACATATAAACCATCAGCCAAAGCATCGGGCACATAAATTAGTTCAGTTACGGTAGCGTGGCGCCGTATTGCCTGCGGGTACTGCCAAAAGGCTTTGTGTGCTGCCAGCTTGCCGCCGTCCTCCTCACGGTCAAGTGAGGGCAGGTCTACCAGCAGATGGCACACCTCATGGCGAGCACACCATTCAGCAAGCGCAGGCTCTATGTAGGGCGGGTTAGTGGCATTGTAATTTTTTGTCAGCTTAGCAGTAGTGTTTGGCAAAGTGCGAATTACAAGTGCTTCAAAGGGAACATCGGGCAGCTTTTTCATTGATTCCTTTAAAGCGCGTAAAGTAAGCAACTGGTCGCCGGATGTTTGTTTTTCGGGCTCGAGGCTCACGAGCAAGGCTACCCACCAGCCGGCTTGAAGACAGTGGGCAATGGTTGCTTGCGGCTCGTCACATATGTGCCCATAACATTCAGTATGTGTACCATTGCCATGAGGGGTCAGGGTTACTTTTTGATAGTTACAGCTCCCCCCCTCCGACACGCTGCCCACAAAATCGCCGACACGTATGGTTTCGAAACGGGGTGGCTCTGCCCAATAACAATTGGGGTTTTGGTGCCCGGCGCGTAAAGGGATGCCCACCGGGGTTGCTTCCTGCATATTCAAGCGGTAGTTTTTACCGTGCCAATGTATTGTAATGTCTTTGTTCATGCTTTTGTTTGCGTTTTTTGTGGTTTAACAAAAAAAGCGCCACAACAGGCGCTTCGAAGCTCAAAAGGAAAAGAACTTCAAGTTTTTAATCATCAGATGAAGCAGTCATAAATTGCAGCACATAATACAACAGCATGGTGAGTGCACTCAACGCAGCTACCACATAGGTGTAGGCTGCCCATTGAAGGGCATCGCGCGCCATAGGGGCTTCTGCCGAAGTTACTACTCCACGCGACTCTATCCAGCGGATGGCACGCCGGCTGGCATCTATTTCCACAGGCAAGGTAACAAAGCTGAACAAAGTCATCACGCCATAGGCTGCAATGATGATAAGCAGCACCGTTTCGATAGGAATGAGCCGGAAAAACATGTAGCCACCCAAGAAACTCACCCACATGATGACATTGAGAATGGTAGCACTCACGTTTTGAATGGGCACCAACGCTGAGCGCAGTTGCAACATGCTATAGGCTTCGGCGTGTTGCACGGCATGTCCACACTCATGCGCCGCTACGGCTGCTGCCGCTGCAGAGCGCCCGTAGTAAACATCTTCACTCAAATTTACCGTCTTGTCTATGGGATTGTAATGGTCTGTGAGCTGCCCCGGCACAGAAATTACTTCCACATCATAAATACCATAATCACGCAACATTTGGCGTGCCACTTCTGCACCACTCATGCCCGAAGCCAACGGGATGCGGCTGTATTTGGCAAACTTGCTGCGCAAACGCCATTGCACAATGCCGCCAACAATCATCAAAAAGATAACAAGTACAAAATACATAGGCTATTCTTGGTTTTGACAGTGCAATTTTACGATTTTTTCAATGATGTTGGAAGTGGAAAAGCCATTCAAAAAAGGAATGACTTCCACACGTCCACCATTGCCTTTTACAAAATCTGCACCAACGATAGTAGCTTCGGTATAGTCCCCTCCTTTTACCAAAATGTCAGGACAAAGTGTCTGTATCAATGCCAGAGGGGTGTCTTCGTCGAAGCAAACGACCATATCGACAGCCTGTAGGGCAGCCAGCAAACGTGCCCGTGCTGCCTGTGGCACTATGGGGCGTCTTGCGCCTTTCAAACGGCGCACCGAAGCATCGGTATTTAGTCCTATCACCAGGCGGTTACCCAAAGAACGGGCTTGTTCGAGATAGGTTACATGACCGGCATGCAAGATATCGAAACAGCCGTTGGTGAATACTACTGTTTCGCCGGCTTGCTGCCACCGCTGGCAACACTCCTTTGCTTGTTGCCAATCATCCACTATTTTCAGTGTTGTATCCATATTGTTTGCCTGTTTCTGTTCGGATGTGTTTTTTTTTGGTTTGTCATGATTTTTTCAACGCTTTGTACAAGACTTCCGCCAGATGCAAAGCTTGTCTGCCGGTACCATCGACTATTTGATGGCGGCAGCTTGTCCCCGATGCCAATATGATATCTTCGGCAGCTGCCCGGCGCACTGCTGGAAAAAGCACCAATTCTCCTATCTTCATCGACACTTCGTAGTGCTCTTTTTCATAACCAAAAGAACCTGCCATGCCGCAACATCCTGAGGGGATGAAGCGCACGGCAAGTTCGGGAATCAACGACAAAGCCTTGCGCGTGTGTGTAAGCGATGACAAAGCTTTCTGATGGCAATGCCCATGCACCCATACCGTAGCATTCAATGCCTCGAAAGAAGCCGATGAAAGGCACCCTTCCTCCAGTTGCCATGCCAAGAACTCGTCGAGCAGCAAGGCTTTGGCTGCCACTTCTTTTGCCTGTGCCTGCATTGGCGAGGGCAGCAGGTCGGGGTACTCGTCCCGGAAGGAGAGGATAGCCGAAGGTTCTACGCCCAGCAGCACTGCCTGTCCGTCGGTCAACAGCGGGGCAAAAGTCTCCACATTGCGGCGGGCGTATTGCTGTGCTTCGTCGAGTAAGCCCTTAGAGATGCATGCTCTGCCCGAAGGGGCATGCTTTACATAATGCAGCTCATACCCCAAAGCCAAGAGTAAGTTGGTCATGGCTATGCCTGCCGGCACATCGTGGTAGTTGGTAAACTCGTCCACAAAAAGATAAACCTTTGTCTTCTGTGTTGGGGTAGGGGCTTGTTTCAAACGTTTTTTCAAGTACTGTGCCCATGTATGACTGTGCAGGCGGGGCAGCTGGCGCTGAACTGCTATGCCCATCATGAGCTTAACCACAGACAAACTGCTGATAAAGTTGTAAAGCGGGGGCATGAACGAAGCCCAGCGCATGGCTTTATCGACTGAGGCAATCAGCCGACTGCGCCATGGTACTCCTTTTTCTCGATAATATTGGTAGAGGAACTCCGCTTTCATCTTTGCCACGTCCACATTGGAAGGGCACTCGGCTTTACAGCCTTTGCATGAAAGGCATAAATCCATCACCTCATAAATTTCGTCATGAGCAAAGCGGTTTTCTTGGGTTGAGTGGGTCAAAAACTCGCGTAGAATATTGGCACGCGCCCGTGTGGAATCTTTTTCATCGAGGGTAGCCATGTAACTTGGGCACATGGTGCCACCGCTATGGTGAGTGCGCCGGCATTCGCCAGCCCCATTGCACATCTCTGCCATGCGCACAATGCCCAAACTGTCGTCAAAATTCAGCAAGGTGGGAATGTCGGGCGTAGGTTTTCCGGGCTCAAAACGCAAGGAAGTGTTCATCGGCGGGGTATCGACAATTTTGCCCGGATTGAAAATATGCTGCGGGTCGAAGGCTTTTTTCACTTCTTTCAACCAAGCATATACCTTTTCGCCCAGCATAAAAGGAATGAACTCGCCACGCAGGCGCCCGTCGCCATGCTCGCCACTCAAAGAACCGCCGTAGCGCTTCACCAAAGCAGCTACTTCTTCCAAGATGGTACGAAAGAGAGCATTGCCTTCCCGTGTTTTTAAATTGATGATAGGGCGCAAATGCAGCTCTCCGTCGCCAGCATGGGCATAGTGTACCGAATACAAACCATATTTTTTCAGTAGGTCGTTGAACTCACGGATATAATCGGGTAGGTCGCGCACATCCACGGCGGTATCTTCTACGACGGGCACCGGTTTGGCATCGCCCGGCATGTTCGACAACAACCCCAAGCCAGCTTTACGCAATGTCCACACTTTTTGAATGTCTTCACCCGTAATTACGGGATGATGATAGCCGTAGCCTTCTTCTTTGAGGTGAGCCACCAGCTGCCGAGCCCGTTCTATAGCATTGCTTTGGCTATGGTCTGAAATTTCCACCACCAAGATGGCAGCAGGGTCGCCTTTTACAAAAAAGCGATTTTTCTGTTGCTCAATGTTGTTTTTTGTACATTCAAGTATGTAATGGTCCATCAGTTCCGAAGCCGTAGGACGATGCTCCAAAGCCAGCAGGTTGGCACGCAAAGCCTCATCGATGCTTTCGCAGTGAATGCACACCAGCACCTTGTGTGGGGGAGGCAAAGGCTCTAAGTTCAGTTCAAACTCTGTCATCAACATCAGTGTACCTTCCGAGCCTGCCAGCAAAGTACAGAGGTTGAAAGGGGTACCGTCTTGTCGGAAGGGTTGATGGCGCAGCAACAAATCCAAAGCATAGCCGGTATTGCGCCGCCGGATGCTACTTTTTGGATATTGGCGCGCAATCTCTTCCTGATTTTCGGTTTTAAGCAATATGTTGTAGAGCGTACGATACACTTGCCCCTCGAGGTCATCGAGCCGCAGTTTAGCATAGAACTCCTCTTGCGACAGCGCATGAATATGGCGATAGGCGCCGTCCCCCATAAATCCCTTGACCGAAAGCAAGTGGTCGCGCGTACTGCCATAAATCAACGAGTTGGCGCCACAGGAATTGTTTCCTACCATCCCGCCAATCATGGCACGGTTTGCCGTAGAAGTCTCAGGGGCAAAGAATAAGCCATACTCTTTCAGTGCCATGTTCAGGTTGTCGCGGATGACTCCGGGCTGCACGCGCACACGCCGCTGCTCTGGGTCTATAGCCAGTATTTGGCGCATGTGACGCGACAAGTCAACCACCACGCCGCTGCCCACCACCTGCCCTGCCAGTGAGGTGCCTGCCGTGCGCGGAATCAAAGCAAAACCATATTCCAAGGCAGCTTTTACCAGTAGCTCCACTTCACTGTCGTTGCGAGGGCAGGCAACTGCCGCAGGCAGTTCTCTGTATGCCGAAGCGTCGGTGGCGTATAGACGGCGCATGGTTTCATCGACAAAGAAAGCGCCTTTCAGTTCCTTTTGTAATACGCTAAAAATGCGATTTTTCGAAGCGTTCATGAGCTTGTGGCTTGAGTGATTTCCTGCGTGGTAAAGTAGCATTTTTACTACACAAAAGATAAAGATAGCAGATGTATGGGCATCTACCAAGCGGCAGGCTCTCCACCTTCATAGAAGGGCTGACCTTCGGCAGCCCCCTCGTCCACGGCAACGAGTACTATCCGACTTCCTGCTTCAGTCTTAAACAAATTCTTAGCATCTTTGTAAAATGACCAAACGATGCTTTTAACATCATGTGTAAGCGCTCCTTCCCGCTTATCCTACTGCTTGGCTGCATGCAGGCTTTGATAAGCCTGCCGCTCCATGCCCAAACACTGGTTGTACGGCGCTCCGCTGCGGGGCTTTATGGCTACAGCCTTACCGCAGCGCAAGACAACTTTGCCATTCCACCCCGCTTTCAAAAAGCCTTTCCTTTCATGCGCAGCGGCTACGCCAAAGTGGTAGCAGAAAATGGGCAATGGGGGCTTATTGACGAAAAAGGCAATTTTGTACTACCACCGCAATACCAGTACATCGGCTGGTCTGACGATTACTACTGGATGGACTATCTCCAAAAAGGCAATGTTTCCGACGCCTCACTTCAACAAGACAGCTACAACCAACTAATAGGCTTTGTACAAAACGGCTTGTGGGGCTTGGTGCATATCCCCTCGGGCAAAGTAGTGCTTTCTGCCCAATACGATGCCCTCCGCTACCCCAAAGGCGGCTTATTGGCTATAGGCAAGCGACAGGGAAAAGATACACTCTGGGGGCTGCGTAGTCTGAAAAATAAAGAGATACTGCCTCTGCAATATCACTTCTTACAAAGCGTGGAAGGCGGCAGCTACTGGATTGCCGGCAAACGCAGCGCAGAAGGCAAACTGCTATTTGGTGCCCTTGATTTCAAAGGTAAGTTCATATGGGAACTCTCCTACGAAGCGTTGCGCTTCGAACAGGGTTTCTGGTTGGTACGCAAGCAAAACCGCTGGCAGGCATACAAAGCAGAAACGCTCGATGCCTGCTTCGGTAAGCAACCATGGGATGCCATACGCATCGCGGATGCTACTCATGCCATAGTGCAAAAAAACGGACGCTGGGGGGTATGCGACATACAGGGCAAAATGTTGTTGCCACTGCAGTACCGCTCTATTTATGCCATTCATGGCAACCGCTACCGGCTTGCCCCTTTTCCCGAGTGGCAGTTCTATGACGAAACGGGCATGCGCCGCGCAGTGCTTCAACTGGCAGAAGTGCAAGCTGTCGACAAAGATTTGCTCATTTACACCTTAGACGGGCGCAGCGGTTTCTTATCGCCTGCTGGCGAAATGCTCTCCTCACCGCAATATGACTACATCCGGGCTGTGGGGGGCGGCATCTGCCTTGTGCGCGACAGCAGCGGCTGCTATGCACTCAACCGGCGCCTCGAAAGACTGACCCCACCCGCCGACAGCGTGCAGCTCGACTTTCCGGGCTTTTTAAGCGTTTACCGCAACGGGCAATGGGCACTCTACGACTCTACCAAAAGACAAATCATCCCTTTTGGTAATTATGAAAGCATTCGACCTTTTCACTTTGAGCGCTTTGCTGTCAAGCAAGAGGGACTTTGGGGCATCATGGACCGTCTGAGCCGCTGGATAGTTTCGCCCCGCTTCGACAGCCTGTCGGCTTACACCCCCCCCTACTGGATAGCCTACAGAGGGCAACACCAAGGGCTTTATGCCGAAGATAAACAAAAATGGCTCATAGAGCCCATAGCCGATTCGTTGCATTTGCTTAGCCGCTACGCTTGCCTGATGAAACAAGGCAACAGCTGGTATCTTGTACGGCTGCCCGAAGGCAGCATACAGGGCAAGATGGATGATTGGCGCCCCCTCAACGACACCTTCTTACTCGTGCGCTATAGTGGCTACGAGGGCATTTTGCATAGGCTTGGACAGTGGGTCATAGAACCCTATTATACACAGGTGTCCGGCTTGTCAAAAGATGGCATTTTCACCATATACCACAAAGGGAAATATGGTTTGGTCAACCGCCATGGCGAATGGTTGTTGCCTTTGCGCCCCTTCGATGCCCTAGGCTTGGCACAAGAAGGCTTGGTGCCCATGCGAGAAGGTAGGAGCTGGGGGTTCGTAAGCATACGTGGCAACAAACGCATCAGCAGCCGCTACGGAAGCGTAAAACCTTACGCCGAAGGCTTGGCTGCCGTGCAAATTGCCGGCAAATGGGGTTTTATAGATGCATGGGAAAGCTTGCGCATACAGCCACTTTACGAAGAAGCCGAAAGCTTTGAGCAAGGCAAGGCTATGGTAAAATACAAAGGCAAATGGGGCGTTATAGATACCCAAGGCAAAACTATAGTGGGGTTTGAATATGATAGTATCGAGCGCCTGCCAAAAGGCTGGTGGCTGGTAAGCCGCAATGGAAAACAGGGCATCGTGGATGCACAAGGCATTGAACGCCTGCATACAAACTATGAGCAAGTGGTATTGTTGAATGAAGCGATAGTGGTGGTCAAGCAAAATGGACACTGGGGCTTGTTGCGTATGGACGGCTTCATGCTGGCTGCTCCTGTGTTTGAGCAATACCTCTATGACCCTTACAGCAAACTGCTGGTCTTTAGGCGGGAACTACCTTGGCAAACCATAGACATAGATGCAGATTAAAAGACACACTAAGGCTTCAAAAAATTGATTAGTTTAGGGAAAATTTTTAGATTAAAACAAAGGCAGACCTCAATGTTTCTCATGAAAAAGAACACTTTTTTGCTCTCTGTGTTGCTTGGCTTTTTGGGGCATAGCTTATGGGCACAAATGCAAGTCCCGGATGTTTACTGGGCTGACTATGTGCTAGAATATTCGTCTTATTACACCCGCCTCGACGACCCCAAGCAATATGCTCCGGAACAGGTGCTGGGTCCTCCCAATGGTTTCTTAAACAACGGCAGTGGCGAGAGCCCTGTCATGTGGGCACCCTCTACTCCCAACGCCAATGAAGAGTTCATAAAAGTAGGCTTTAAAAAGCCTGTCAAAGGGGTGCGTCAGGTGGTCGTTGCCGAATGTAGCCGCCCGGGCGCTATCCGTGAAATCTACTTTTACGACCCCGATGACAACCCCTATCTGATTTATCGCAATACCAATCTGAGTCCTCCGTCCGAAAAAAGCCGTCTTTTTAGAGTAATGGTTCCCCCCACGCCTTATGCCGTAAAGAGCGTAAAAGTAATCTTATCACCGGTGAAAATACCCGGTTACAACTGCATCGATGCCATTGGCATATCTACCAGCAACGTACCCGTAGAAGCACATATTCCGGTTGCCGATGATGTATTTGAGTGGCAAGCATCAGCAGAAAAACTCAGTGAAACCATCAATAGCCCTTACACAGAAATAGCTCCCAACATATCGCCCGACGGCTCGATACTTTATTTTACCCGTGAAAACCACCCACAAAATATTCCACTCATCAACGAACGGGGAGAGAAAGAGTACCGTCAAGACATATGGTACAGCAAAATCAATCCAGACCTCACGTTTAGCGAGCCTGTTAACCTTGGACCACCTATCAACAATCCCTCTCACAACTCCTCTTTTTCCATCTCTGCCGATGGCAACACTATGCTCGTCAACAATGTGTATATGCCCGATGGCAGCATGAAAAAGGGAGTATCTATTGCCAAAAAAGTAAATGGCAAATGGACTCAGCCCGAAGAACTCATCATTGAAGGTTTTGAAAACAACAGTCAATTTTCAGAATACTGCCTCTCGGCAGATGGGCAGGTATTGCTCATGGCTATTAAAATGGCAGACACTCACGGCGGGAAAGACCTGTACGTATCCTTTAAAAAAGGTGAAAGACGCTTCTCCAAACCACGCAATTTGGGTCCTGTTATCAATACGGCTGCCAACGAAATGTCGCCCTTCTTAGCTGCCGATGGCAAAACGCTCTATTTTGCAAGCACCGGGCACCCCGGCTACGGCTCTTCTGATATATTCGTAAGCCGCCGGCTGGATGAGAGCTGGACCAACTGGAGTCCCCCAAAGAACTTAGGTCCTGCCGTCAACACCAAAGGATGGGAAGCTTATTTCAGCATTTCGGCATCGGGCGAATATGCCTACTTCGTATCCAATGAAGACATTTACCGCATACAGATAAGCCCCAAAAGCCGCCCAAAAGTGGTGATTGTGCTCACTGGACAGGTGCGCAACGAAAGAACGAAAGCCCCCATAGCCGCCGAAGTAAAGATAAGCACTCAAGATAGCAGCTTTACGGTAGAAAGTGATGCGCAAGGCATGTATCAAGCTTCGTTGGAACCTCAAAAGAAATACACCCTCTACGCTCATGCCAAAGGCTTCTTCCCTACAGAGGCTGTCATTGACCTGTCCGGCAAAAAAGAATATGGCGAGGTGGTCAAAGACCTCGAATTGATACCTTTGGAAAAAGGAAACAAAATTCGCCTTGAAAACATATACTTTGCACGCGGTCGTGCCGACCTGTTGCCGGAATCTTACCCCACCCTCGATGCATTGGCTGAAACTTTAAAAGAGAACCCCAGTAGCGTCATCCTGCTGGAAGGACACACCGAACCTTACGGTAATAAAAAATCGCTCATCAAGCTTTCTGAAGACCGGGTAAAGGCTGTAGGCAACTATCTCATTGGCAAGGGTATCGACCCGAAAAGAATCAAATACAAAGCCTATGGTGGCATGCAACCTCTGACAATGAAAGACGACGAAGAGAGCCGGGCGCTCAACCGCCGGGTAGAAGTGAAAGTACTCAAATAAGAAAGCCAAAGGCTGCCCTCGCCGGGTAGCCTTATTTTTTGTTTAGGGGCAAAGAGAGGTCTTGCCGCAACGAAGGCTGTAAAATGTAGCCTGTCCTCTCAACATTCACATGCCCTATCTTTTCCACAAGCGTAGTGAGCAATAAGCCGCAAGAGGCAAAATCGATTGCTCGCTTGTGCTTGAAAAGACAAGCAGAAAAGCAGAGAAATGAACAAGAGGGCAAAATGCCCAAAAGCCATCGAAACGACAAAGAGAAAAACTTTTTTGAAAGTATCATTCTACAACTGCAATCACTTTCAGCTCTACGGCAATGGGGGTAGGCAACGCTCCTACTTCTACAGTGGTGCGTGTAGGCTGTATCTTGCCAAAATACTCCTTATATACTTGATTGAAGGCAGCAAAGTCGCGCTTCATATTGGTGAGGAATACAGTTACATCCACGATGTCTTCCCAGCGGGCGCCGGCTTCTTCCAGCACAAGGCGTATATTTTCAAATACAGCCTTCGACTGCTCCACTATGTCGTAATCTATGATTTCGCCTTTTTCGTTGTACAGTGCCCCCGGGATGGTCGTTTGTCCTCTGCGCCGTGGTCCCATGCCACAGAGGAAAAGTAAATTGCCCACACGTTTGGCATGTGGATAAGGACCGACTGGCTCGGCTGCCCTTTGACTGTAGATGGTTTCTATTTGCGGCTTACTCATAGCTTATGCATACATTTTTGGGTTCTGTAAAGAAACGCAGGGCTTCAAAGCCTCCTTCACGCCCCACGCCCGATGCCTTCACACCGCCAAAAGGGGTGCGCAGGTCGCGCAACATCCATGTATTCACCCATACGATGCCTGCTTCTATGGCTGCCGCCACGCGGTGCGCCCGCGCCAGATTTTGCGTCCATACCGACGCCGAAAGCCCATAAGGTGTGGCATTGGCTATGTAGATGGCTTCTTCTTCGGTATTGAAAGGGATGAGCGTAACCACCGGACCAAAAATTTCTTCCTGATTGGTGCGGCAGTGGGCATCCAAGCCCTCAATGACAGTGGGCTCCATAAAATACCCATGGGCACAACGCCCCGGCAGCTCCAGGGCTTTCCCACCTGTCAGGATTCGCCCGCCTTCTTCTTTTGCCAAAGCCACATAAGACAGCACCTTCTGGCGGTGTGCATCTGAAATCAGAGCGCCCAAGTCAGTAGCCGGGTCCAGCGGGTCGCCCACGCGCAAACCCTGCACCTTTTTCACAAAGTCGGTCTTGAAGCGCTCATATAAAGAAGCTTCCACAAGCAAACGAGACCCACACAAGCATATTTCTCCTTGATTGCGAAAGGCAGCCCGCACGCTCATCTCGAGTGCCTGCTCATAATTGGCATCGGCAAAAACAATCGTAGGGTTTTTACCGCCTAACTCCAAAGATAATTTTTTAAACTGCGGTGCTGCAAGAGCAGCGATGCGACTGCCTGTGCGGGTGCCTCCGGTAAATGAAACGGCTTTCACTTGGGGATGCACAACCATGGGCTCACCAACATCACTCCCCGTGCCATGCACTATGTTGAGCACCCCGGGTGGCAAGCCTACCTCTTGACATAAACCTGCTAAGAGGGTCGCCGTCATAGGGGTAAGTTCAGAAGGCTTGGCTACCACACAATTGCCTGCCGCCAATGCGGGGGCTATTTTCCAAGTGAACAAATACAGTGGCAGGTTCCAAGGCGAGATGCAGGCTACCACGCCCAAAGGCTGGCGCAACACATAGTTGATGGCTTGTGTGCCAGTTTGGTAGCTCTCCGATGCCATCTGCATGATGGCAGTGGCAAAGAACTCAAAATTCAGGGCTGCCCGCGGAATATCTACTTGCTGTGCCAAAGACAGCGGTTTGCCCGTATCGCGGCTTTCAGCTTCTGCCCAGAGTGCTAAACGAGCTTCTATGCCTTCGGCTATACGCAGCAGATAGTGGGCGCGTTGGCGCACGGACATGGAAGCCCAAGCAGGAAAAGCAGCCTGAGCAGCTTGTACAGCCGCTTCTACATCGGCAGACGAGCCCGCCCCCACTTCGGCATATACCTCCCCCGTAGCGGGCTCCACTACGGGAAGGAATTCTCCCGAGGCAGGCGGGCACCATTGCCCATGGATATAATGCATGAGGCGTTGCATAATCACCTTCGTTTGATGCTTCTATAAGCAGCGGCTTAAGCAAAGCCCATGACCCGGCGTACCCGTTGCAGGGTTTTGTGTGCTATCTCCCTTGCCTTTTCTTCACCTTCGCGCAAGATAGCATCTAACTCTTGCGGGTTGCTCATGTAATGATGAAATATCTCCCGCTCTTTTTCGAACTTCTTCTCAATCAGTTCATACAAAGCCTGTTTGGCATGCCCATAGCCATAGCCTCCTTTCAGGTAATTTTGGCGCATGGTTTCCACTTCTTCGGGGCTTGCCAGCAGGCTGTACAGCTTAAATACGTTACAAGTATCAGGGTTTTTGGGGGCTTCAAGGGGGGTGCTGTCTGTTACTATCGACATGATTTGTTTACGCAGCGTTTTGCCGCTCAAAAACACATCAATGGTGTTGCCATAAGACTTGCTCATTTTTTGCCCGTCGGTGCCGGGCACCGTCATCACTTGCTCTTGGATGCGCACCTCAGGCAATACAAACACCTCTTCGCCATAGTAGTGATTGATGCGTTCGGCAATGTCGCGGGTGATTTCGAGGTGCTGTTGCTGGTCTTTGCCTACTGGCACAATGTCAGCGTCGTAGAGCAAGATGTCGGCTGCCATCAATACCGGATAAGTAAACAACCCAGTGCTCACAAACTCCTCTCCCAACTTCTCCGATTTATCTTTGAATGAGTGTGCCAATTTCAGGCGGGAATAAGGCATGAAGCAAGACAGGTACCAAGTGAGTTCGGTTACCTCGGGCACTCTCGACTGGCGGTAGAAGTAGTTTTTCTTGGTATCGAAACCAAAAGCCAACCAAGCTGCCGCCACAGCTCTGGTGTTTTCTATGCGTTGCGCTGCCTCGCGGATGGTGGTCAGCGAATGCAAATCTGCAATGAAAAAGAAAGACTCGGTGTCTGGATTTTTCGACAACTCAATAGCCGGCAAAATGGCACCCAAGATATTGCCCAAATGGGGGCGCCCAGAACTTTGAACCCCCGTCAATACACGTGTCATAGGTTTTTCGATGATTTTATTTTTTTGTGAAATACATGCAATCTGCGCTTACAGGTAGTCAGGGAAGCGGTACCCAAAGCGTTGTTCTATTTTTTTACGGCTCATCTCTTTCACTTGCATGCGCATGCGTACATCCTGCTTGGGGCGGTCGTTGCTGTCGGTTTCTACGGCAGCAATTTTGTCCACGACGTCCATGCCTGCAATCACTTCGCCAAAGACCGTATAGTTTTGGTCCAAATGGGGAATGCCCCCTACCGTCTTATAGGTTTCTATTTGTTCAGCTGTAAACTGCACGCCTGTGCGTTTGGAAATAGCCGCTATCTGTTCTTCGGTCATTTTTTTGCCCTGTACAATATAGAACTGGCAACCGGATGAAGCTTTTTCGGGGTTGTCGTCGCGAGCAGCCCCTACTGCCCCTCTTTTGTGATACAAACGCGGGTCAAACTCGGCATCGATACGATAGCCTACGTCGCCACTGCCCAAGGGCTGCCCCGCAAGCGCATTGCGGGAATTGGGGTCGCCGCCCTGAATAACAAACTGCTCAATGACACGATGAAAAAGCAAGCCGTCATAAAAGCCTTCTTTGGCAAGCTTCAGGAAGTTCTCTTTATGTTTGGGTGTCAGGTCGTAAAGAAGCAAAACGATTTGCCCGTAATCGGTATCGATAAATACCAACGGTTCTTTTTTGTTTTTCTTCTTTGCAGAAAGGCTTTGTGCTTGTAGTGCAGAGGCTGGCAACGACAGCAAGCAACACCAAAACAAGAGCTTATAGATTTTTTTCATAACCAACTTCGTTTTTTTAGAAAAGACAAATCAAAGGCAAGCAGGGCAAAAGCTAATAAATTCTTAGAAAAACAACTACTGCGGCGCAATTAAATGCAGGGCTTGCGGTCTCACTTCTATGTGCAACTCCTTGCCCTCATAGGCGTTTTCTCCATCGAAATGGCTGACGGCTGCCTGCTTACGATAAAAAGTTACTTTTTTCACTCGACGGTGTTCATAAAAAGCAAAACGTGGCAATTGTTTGGTAAATAAAGCCAGAGCGATAAGGGGCATTTGCCATTTGGGAAAGGGCTTCAAAATGCATAAATCTAAGTAAGTGTCATCGGCAGATGCCACAGGTGCGATGTAAGCGTTGTTTCCGTATTGTGATATGTTGGCGACCGTAGCCGAGAAGACCGTGTAGGCACGTCGTCCTTCTCCCCAGTCTATTTCCACCTCTTCGGGGCGATAAGTAGCGAATGTTTCCAAAGTGCTGCGCACGTAGGTCATGAAACCCCGCGCTTTGTAAGAAGCAAAGCGCTCAGATACTGCCGCATCGAAACCAATACCTGTGGTACAAAGGAATAGCTTTTCATTTACCTGCCCTACGTCTATGGCTTGAGGCTTGCCTGAAATGAGTAGTTTCAAAGCTTCCTCTGCCTTCAGCGGAATGCCAAAATGCCGTGCCAAGCCATTGCCCGAACCGAAAGGCAAAACGCCCAGAGGAATGTTGGTGTTTATCAGCGCTTGTGCCACTTCGTTGATGGTACCGTCGCCCCCAACTGCCACCACAGCCCGGCATGGCTGCGCTATTGCTTGTCGCGCCAATACAGTGGCATCGCCGGGCATACGAGTAGAGTGTATTTCTATCTGCCACTCATCTTCCGCAAAGAAACCTCGTATCTGCCTGCAAAAAGCATCTTTGCTCTTGCCCCCTGCAATAGGGTTGATAATAAAAACAATACGTTGCGTTTTCATAAATATTTTGGTGTGCGAGGCAAAAATACAATTTTAAGACAAGCTTGCGACTCACCGTCTGCCCTTGCCTACAAAACCAATAAGGTTGTATGCTATTGTAAACATTCACACACGCAAAAACTTGCGAATATTTGTTTTAACCGCATGCTCAACAAAAGTTTACTTATTTGTTTTTCTTTCAAAAATTTGGCATTTTATACATTTGCGTTTACAAAACGGCTTCGGCACGTTCCTTACAAACCGACCGACTGAAGATTGTAAAGACTCATGCAGTACTTGATAAGAAATCAGGGCTATACACAAAATAAGAGAATCTATCATGGATAAAGCAGCTAAAGAAAGGCAAGCTATTGGCTTGTTTTTCTATCTACTCAGCAAAATGTATAATCGTACATTGGCTTACGAACTGCATTTCACTCCACTCGACAGGCATTTCCACACGCTTTGGCTTATTTATGAGCATAAAAGCCAAATCAGCCAACAGGCGTTGGCAGACCTGCTCAAAATAGACAAGGCAGCCATGACCCGTATTGTGCGCGACTTAGAGAAAAAAGGCATGATTGTGCGGCGGGAAAATCCACATGACGGACGCTCCTACTGGCTGGCACTGAGCCGCAAAGGTGAGCAGACGGCAAAAGATGCCTTGGAAGCCATCGATGAGCTGCATACAGAAGTGTTTATGGGCTTCAGTCCAGATGAAGAGAAGCAGTTCATGCAGATGCTCGAGCGTGTGTATAAAAACCTTACGCTGCAACCCGAAAGTGATGCTTTTTTGTGTTTCCTGAAAAGCACGCGCGAAAGTCAAAAAAGTTAAAAACTTATTTTTGCTTTAGAGAACGTCAAGCCTGCTAAGCAGCTGTTGTATTTGATAAGCTTGCCTTTTGTATAAACGTATACTTCCTAAAATTCCGTCAAAAACAGAGAAAACTGCCGCTTTTTATTGAAAAATTGGATGTACAGCACGCCCCCCAAGAAGTGGTCATTGATTTTGCCGAAAGCCGCATGGTAGATGTATCCACAGTAGAAGCCCTAAACAAGCGAACGGCACGCCATCAAAAAGCCAGTGTAGTAGAAGGTCTGTCTTACAAGATTATGGGCAACGTTTGAGCTTACTTATTTAAAAAGCCGGCAGTGAAACGACTTGCCGGCTTTCTTTTATATGCAGATACGCAGCAACTAAAGAATCCACTTCACCAACTTCTTCACCATGCTCAACTTGCCTTCGTAAGGTGCATAGCGAATGGGCACATCCAGCCAAGTAGCATGTTTTACAATAGCTTTGTAATGGGTAAAGGCATCGAAGCCGTACTTACCGTGGTAGTTGCCCATGCCACTAGGACCAATGCCCCCAAAAGGCAGGTGGTGATTAGCCAAATGCACCACTACATCGTTCACGCATCCCCCTCCGAAAGGCACTCGCTCAATCAAGAGCTGCTCGGTCTTTTTATCGTTAGTGAAAATATACATTGCCAAAGGATGAGGCATTTGTTGCAAGCGGTGCATCACCTCGTAAATGTCGGTGAAAGTGAGCACGGGCAATATAGGACCAAAAAGCTCTTCTTCCATGAGAGCGTCCTGCCAATCTACTCCACTCACCACCGTAGGTGCTATGTATAATTGGGTGGCATCGGTTTGACCTCCGAGCACAATGCGCCCTTTGGTGCGCTCCAGCAGCTTCGAAAGGCGCTCGAAATGGCGACTGTTAACAATACGTGGAAAATCGGGACTTAACTCAGGCTCTTCGCCGTAAAATTCTTTTATGTACTTTGTCAGATGGTGTAAAAACAGCTCTTTGACTTCTTCGTGCACCAGTACGAAGTCAGGGGCTACGCAGGTTTGCCCTGCATTGACCATCTTACCCCAGACGATGCGTTTGGCTGCCATTTCTATGTTGGCAGTGGCATCGACTACCGCCGGGCTTTTGCCCCCCAATTCCAGTACCACAGGGGTCAGGTGCTTGGCAGCCGCTTCCATCACTATTTTGCCCACGCGGGTGCTGCCGGTAAAGAAAATTTTATCCCACGCTTGTTCAAGTAACTTTTGGCTCACCTCTACCCCGCCTTCTACTGTAGTCATAAAACGCGGGTCAAAATAGCGGGCAGTCAGCTGCTTGATAAGCGCCGAAGTGTGTGGCGACAATTCCGAAGGTTTCAATACCACACAATTGCCGGCGGCTATAGCCGGTATAGCCGGCGCTATGGTCAGATGCAGGGGGTAGTTCCATGCCCCGATAATCAAACAGAGTCCGAAAGGCTGCGGATAGACATAGTCAGACGAAGGGAAATTCAGTAAAGAAGAAGCCACCCGCTTGGGGGCAGCCCACTCATCTATGTGTTTGAGTACAAAGTCAATTTCAGATACCAAAACCGCTATTTCGGTTACGAAGGTTTCGAACGGAGACTTCTGAAAATCTTGCTTGAGGGCTTCGTAAATAGCTGCTTCATTTTCTTGCAGGGCTTTTTTCAACTGCAGCAGTTGTTTTTTGCGAAAACTCAGCGGCAAGGTCTGCCCGCTATAAAAGAACGCTCTTTGCTCTTTGAGCAAAGACTCTATGGCAGATGCGCCAGTAGAGGGTTGTGAAAGCGTGGAGGTATCCATGTCTTTTTCAGGTTGATGCTCAACGAATTTAACATTTTTTCAGAAATAATTGTTCTGCATGCAGTCAAGCAAACAGGATACCGCGCTCATTTGTCTTACTGTCTGGGTCTGCTATGTAAAAGAGGGTACTGCAATTGTTGGGGTTCATCACTTCGGCAGCTACTCTGTTCAGGTCGGTGCGGCTCACCGCGCGAATGTGTTCGAGCTCATTGGCTATGCGCCCTGCATCGCCCAGCAGTTCGAAATAAGCTAAACCCACCGCACGGTTCATGAGCTCCACATTGCCCAGCGCCCATTGGGTAGCTTCTTGGTTTTTTACCTTTTCCAGCTCCCGCTCTTGCACGCCCTCTTGCAACAACTCTTCTATAACCTCCTCTATTGCCCGATTGCCTGTTTCGACCGCTACTCCCTCGTTCAATTTGCCTTGGATAACCAACAAACCCGGGTCCATATGCCCCATAATGTAGGCATAGATTTCATGAAACAAGCGCTTGTCTTGCACGAGGGCTTTGTGCAGACGCGAAGACTCACCGTTGCCCAATATGCTACTTAGAATGAGTGTGGCATAATAATCCGGGTGGGTACGCCCCACCATATGGTAAGCTTTGTAAATGGCAGACAAGGGCACAGGCGCCTTCACTTCTTGAAAGCGGGCATGCGTTTGAGGCGGTTCTTGAGGCAACTGCCGGTAGTATACTTCCCCAGAAGGAATATCGCCATACCATTTTTCGACCAACTGCCGCGCGTGGCTTGCCTTCACGGCACCGGCAATCACAAGAATGGCTTGCTGCGGACGGTAAAAACGGAAAAAGAAGTCCTTCACGTCGTCCATCGTTGCGCGCTCTATATGCGAGATGTCTTTCCCTATGGTATTCCAACGGTAAGGATGCACTTGGTAAGCCAAGGGGCTCAAATGCAACCACACGTCTCCGTAGGGCTGGTTCAAATAACGCTGCTTGAACTCCTCAATGACCACTTTTTTCTGCACTTCCAACACCTCTTCCTTAAAGGAAAGAGAAAGCATGCGGTCTGACTCGAGCCAAAGAGCCGTTTCTATGTTGGCAGCTGGCAAAACATCGTAGTAATTGGTTAGGTCATTGCTGGTAAAGGCATTAGAACTACCTCCTACCCTTTGCAAAAGGGCATCGAAGTTATCGACATGAGCCGAACCGCCAAACATCAAATGCTCAAACAAATGGGCAAAGCCTGTCTTTTCGGGGTTTTCATCGCGCGACCCCACATCATATAAGGTATTCACCACTACCATGGGCGTAGTGTCATCCTCATGTATAATCACACGCAAGCCATTGGGCAATGTAAACTTCTCAAAGTGAATCATAAATCAGTATTTGTTTTTAGAAGTAAGCAAACACATCGGCACACATTGACATGAAACGCCTCTGCGCTATCGTATCGAGTAAGCAAAATTAAAAATAAAGCACCAATCTTTATTCACCGCAGCATGCCGGGGTAGGTTTCTTCTAAATGCCTTCCTGGCAAGCAGTTTCAGTTGTCAAAAAGCCAAAAGCAAAATTGAACTTTTCAAATATATTACATTCTTTTGCTAAGAAAGACACAGCTTACTAACTTTGCCTACTATATCAAAGCTAAAAGTAGATTTATGCCTTACGCCAAAATCACTGGATTGGGATTCTATGTACCGGAGAATGTGGTTACCAACCACGACCTCACCCGCTATATGAACACCAGCGACGAATGGATTCGTGAACGTACTGGAATAGAGCAACGCCGTTTTTTTACCGAAGGCAAAGACACAACCGCCAAAATGGGGGCACGTGCTGCCGCACAAGCCTTAGAACGTGCCGGTATCACTGCCGAAGAAATTGATTTTATTGTATTTGCTACCCTTAGCCCCGACTACTTCTTTCCCGGCTCGGGGGTTCTTTTGCAACGCCTGTTGCCCTTCCGGGAAATAGGGGCATTGGACGTACGTGCCCAATGCTCGGGCTTCATTTATGCCCTTTCAGTAGCCGACCAATACATACGCAGCGGCATGTATAAAAAAATACTGGTGGTTGGCTCCGAAATACAATCAAACATTATGGAATTGAGTGACCGGGGGCGTGCCGTAGCCGTGCTTTTCGGCGACGGTGCCGGTGCTGCTGTGGTGGAAGCTACCGACGAGCCAGACCACCGCATTTTGTCCACCCATCTACACTCAGACGGCAACTTCGCCGAGGATTTATTTCTCGAGCATCCGGGTGCCGTATTGAAACAACGCCTCACCCCACAGATGATTGAAGAAGGAAAACACTTGCCTTTCATGCGTGGCAATGCCGTATTCAAGCACGCCATCACACGCTTTCCTGAGGTCATTCGTGAAGCCCTCGATGCCAATGGCTATACCATCGAAGACTTGGACCTACTGGTGCCCCACCAAGCCAACTTGCGTATAGCACAGCATGTGCAGAAGACCCTGGGGCTACGCGACGACCAAGTATTTAACAACATACAAAAGTATGGCAACACCACTGCCGCTTCTATTCCTATTGCGCTTACCGAAGCATGGGAAGCCGGCAAAGTAAAGCCCGGCGACTTAGTCTGTCTGGCTGCTTTTGGCAGTGGCTTCACTTGGGCTTCGGCACTCATTCGCTGGTAAATACCCAATACCGATGCATAAAAAAACACTTATATTAGGCGCTACGCCCAACCCCTCACGTTATGCCTATATTGCGGCAGGCATGTTGTCGCAATATGGGCACCCATTCGTGCCGGTAGGCATTAAGAAAGGCGAAGTATTTGGTCAGAAGATACTGTCCGGGCAAGAAGCTGCCCAACAGCTCCAAAGTGGCGATATACACACCGTCACGCTTTACCTAAACCCCCAAATGCAGGAAGAATGGTATGATTTTCTCCTTGGACTAAAGCCCAAACGCATTATTTTCAACCCGGGCACCGAAAACCCTACTTTGGCAGAGCGGGCACAAGCCCAAGGCATCGAAACCGTCGAAGCCTGCACTTTGGTGATGCTGCGCACGGGGCAGTACTAACTACCTGCTTCGGCAAACGGCTAAGGCTACTGTGCCTTTGCTTTTTTCGGTGTTTGGTGCTTTTGTTCCAAAATACAGCCTGCCGCTTGTCTTCAGTTTACCAAAATAAAACCTTTTGCCCTTCATTTGCCTTACCTTGTGTGCTTTCTTTGTGCCACCTGTTTTAAATAAACGCCACAAAAAGCCTTGTGATAGCCGCTTCTTGCTTGGGCACAAGCACCTATTTTTGTAATTTGCGGTGTTTTTACAAACAAGCTGTAAACCCTATGACTTTAATAGCTTCCATTTCTGGAATCAGAGGAACCATCGGTGGAAAGCCCATAGACAACCTGACTCCTCCCGATATCGTCCGCTTTGTATCGGCATACGGTAGTCTCTTGCGTGCTGGCAACAAGCGTCCCAAGGTAGTCATCGGGCGCGATGCGCGCCTTTCGGGTGCCATGCTTGCCCATTTGGTTACAGGCACCCTGCAGGCATTGGGTATAGATGTCATCGATGTAGGCTTGGCTACCACCCCTACCGTTGCTATGGCGGTACCACGCGCCGGTGCGCAAGGCGGCATCATACTTACCGCCAGCCATAACCCCATACAATGGAATGCTCTGAAGTTGTTGAATGCAGAAGGTGAGTTTATCGATGCTGCTACGGGTGAAGCTATTCTGCAAAAAGCCAACGAGGGTAGTTTTGAATATGCCGGAGTGCATCATTTGGGTAGCTACCTCACCAACGAACATGCGCTCGACGAGCATATAGAAGCCATCAAGGCACTGAGTTTGGTGGATGTAGATGCCATCCGGGCAAGGCAGTTTAGGGTGGTGGTCGATGCCGTACATTCGGTGGGTGGCATTGCCGTCCCACGACTGCTCGAAGCTCTGGGGGTTCAAGAAGTAAAGGTATTGTATGGCGAGCCGAATGGACATTTTCCCCATAACCCTGAACCACTGCCCGAACACTTGCACGAGCTGAGCAGCACCCTTACCAAAGAAAATTACGATTTGGGCATTGCCGTTGACCCCGACGTAGACCGCCTGGCACTCTTCTGCGAAGATGGCTCTCCTTTTGGAGAAGAATACACCTTGGTGGCAGTTGCCGATTATGTACTGCAACATGAGCCCGGTCCGGCGGTATCGAACCTCTCTTCTTCCCAAGCCTTGCGCGTGGTATGCGAGCGCATGCAACTTCCCTACTACGCCTCGGCAGTAGGCGAGGTGAACGTAGTTGCTAAAATGAAGGAAGTAGGGGCTACCATTGGAGGTGAAGGCAACGGTGGCATCATCTATCCCAAGCTACACTACGGGCGTGATGCCTTGGTAGGTATTGCCCTTTTCTTGTCGTACTTGGCAAAGTCAGGCAAAAAAGTCTCGGCACTGCGCGCCACCTATCCCAACTTCTTCATGGTAAAGAATAAAATAGAGCTAAGCGAAGATTTAAACCCCGATTCGGTACTGAATGCCTTGAAGGAGAAATACGCCCGACAACAGCAAGACACCACCGACGGCTTAAAAATCTATTTCGACGACGCTTGGGTACACCTGCGCCGTTCCAACACCGAGCCCATCATACGCATTTACACCGAAGCCCCCACACAGCACATCGCCGAAAACCTTGTGGAGAAGTTTATGGCAGACATCCGTGAGCTTCGTCAGCTGAACCAAGAAGAGTAGAAACGAAACGGACATGAAACGCATCTATTTAGACAATGCAGCCACCACAGCCGTCGCCCCAGAAGTCGTGGAAGTCATGTTGCCTTTTTTGCAAGACACCTTTGGCAACCCTTCCTCTACGCACTGGCACGGACGCCAAGCGCGAGCAGCCATTGAACGGGTGCGCAAGCAGATAGCGGCATACTTAGGGGCTTCGCCTGCCGAAATCATCTTCACTTCGGGAGGTACCGAAGCCGACAACTGTGCCATCCGCAGCGCCGTGCGCACATACGGCTTAAAGCACGTCATCACCTCGCCTATAGAGCACCATGCCGTGCTACATACCGTGGAAGACCTAGCAGCCCAAGGAATAATAGAAATGCATCTTCTGCAGGTAGATACGCAAGGACGCATTGACTTAGATGAGTTAAAACAACTTTTGGAAAAGCACCCCAACGCCCTGGTATCGCTCATGCACGGCAACAACGAAATAGGCACCCTCAACCCCATAGAAGAGATTGCCCGCATATGTAAACACTACGGAGCTTATTATCACTGCGACACCGTGCAAACCATGGCACACTACGCTATAGACTTATCGCGCACGCCCATAGATTACCTTGCTGGCTCTGGACATAAATTTCATGCCCCCAAAGCCGTAGGTTTCATGTACATGCGCAAGCAGTCGAAAGTGCATCCTCTCATTACCGGAGGTGCACAAGAGCGCTCCATGCGTGGAGGCACCGAGAATGTAGCAGGTATTGTAGCCTTAGGCAAAGCCATGGAGCTTGCACAGGAACACATGCAGGAACATGCCCGGCATATACGTCAGCTCAAAAAACATATGATTGACTTACTTCTTGCCAAAATACCGGGCGTATCATTCAATGGTACAAGCCAAGACGTTGACAACAGCCTCTACACAGTGCTGAGTGTTTCACTTCCCCCCTCACCTCACAACGACATGCTGCTGTTCCATCTCGATTTGCAGGGCGTGTCGGCATCGGGTGGTAGTGCCTGTTCCAGTGGAGCGGTCAAAGGGTCTCATGTTTTGGCTGCAATCAAACACCCTGCCGCGCGTGGTGCCATACGTTTTTCATTCAGCAGATACACCACCCAAGAAGAGGTAGAGCAAGCTGTAGAGATTCTTCACAAACTGCTTAGCAGTGAAAACCCTGTAGAACTGGTGCGCAAAAACTCACTTTAACAGGTTATCATAAGTCATCATCAATAAAAGAGGGCACCCCAAAAGGGTGCCCTCCGTGTTTTTATATCCCTGCAAACTATAGGATTAACTTCGCCCAAGCTGCTTCAAAGTGCGAAAATGAGAACTTACCGCACGTGCAAAGGTAGGTGCTTCATGATAAGGTACGCCAAACTCCTGCGCACACTCTTTTACTATCTTCGACAGCCTCGGATAATGAATGTGGCTGATATTAGGAAAAAGGTGATGCTCCACTTGAAAGTTCAGCCCACCGGAAAACCAGTTCCAAAAACGGCTTTTGGTGGCAAAGTTGGCAGTAGTGCGCAGCTGATGCACCATCCACTCATCTTCTACTTTCCCTTCTACCGGCATAGGTTTGTCGGTTTCTTCTACCACGTGTGCCGACTGGAATATGAGTGCCAACAACAGTCCAGACACGAAGTGCATCGTCAAGTAACCAATGAGCCACTGCCACCAAGCAATATCCAATAGCCAGAGGGGTATAATCGCTATGTAGCTATAATAAAACAGCTTGATAAAGATGTTGTTGATGAGTTCTCTGGCAAAAGTAGTACGCTGGCGATGCAACAAGCCCATACGATGATAATCGACCAACTGACGGAAATCCTTATGCACAGTCCACGCCAAGGTCATCAGAGCGTAAAGGAAGGGGGCATATAAATGCTGGTAACGGTGAAACCAGCGGGTTTTCTCAGAAGGGGTAAACTTAAACAATCCCCCTGCAGAAATATCCTCATCTTTGTGCGGAATGTTGGTAAACGTATGATGCAATACATTATGCTGAATACGCCAGTTCAGAGGGCTACCCCCAAAAAGAGCCAAGGTAGCACCCGCCAGCTTGTTCAGACGATTACTTTTGGCAAAAGTCTGATGGTTGGCATCGTGCATAGTGTTTAAGCCCACTGCCGCCATAGAAAGCCCCATCACCACGGTAAGCAACCATGCGGTCCATAGGGGCATGTCTAAGGTAAGAATCAGAAAGTAAGGCACAAGATAGGCGGCTACCCATAGCACCGCCTTCATATGTACTCGCCAATCGCCCTGCTTGGGCAGATTGTTTTCTTGAAAGTACTGCTTCACTCTCCTGCGAAGCTCTGTACTAAATCCGTTGGTTTGGTTGCGCGCAAAGGCAACCGGAATAAATTGACTCATAAAACAATGAATTGATGATGATTAAAATGATTGAATAGGAAATGCGGTAAAAATATTTGCAAATGACGTGTGGTTAACAGAAGGTAAAACCTATAGAAAAGGCTATTGTTTTTGGCAACATACGAAATTTTGTCAGTTTACACTATACAAAACTGAAATTTTGTCCAAAAAACTTTTACTACGTTGACAATATAGCGCTTGCTACAGAGAGTGCATCTTTTTTGATACCTTTTTTAAGCACATCAAGAAGAAATCGACATGTTCAACTAACACCCATCAAAAAGGAGGAATGACTATGACCACTGTAAGCAACAAACAACTCAACAAGGTGTTGAAGGAACTCATACAAGTGAGAGAGTTTCCGTGTGTTACCATCACCTTGCCTACACACCGCACCCATCCCGAGAATGCCAAAGACCCCGTTTTGCTCAAAGACCTTATGAAAGAGGCAAAAGTTCGCCTTTTACAAGAGGCAGATAAAAAAGCAGCAGAAGAAATATACAGCAAACTGGAGACTTTGGCTACTCAAATCGACCACCAATACAACACCGAAGGATTGGCATTGTTTGTCAGTCCTTCAGTAAGCGAATATTTGCGGCTACCCGTAAGCCCCGAAGCACGCACCGTAATAGATGGTTCTTTTGAAATACGCGACATTTTACGCGCACTACATAAAACAGACTACTACTATGCGATGGTTCTCAGCAAATCGAAGGTGCGTCTATTCGCTGGTATTGGCAAGCAAATAGAAGAGGTAAGCGAAGGCGGCTTCCCGTTGGAACCCACTTTCAGTGAGAAAAAAATCATTGACAATGGCAATGCACATGAAGTAGAAAACAAACTCAAAGAGTTCTTCAACCGCGCAGACAAGCTATTTTGGGAAATCTATAAAAACAACAAAAGTGGACATTTGATACTTTTTGGTGATACCAAAAACATAGGCTACTATAAAGAAGTTGCCGACCATCCGCAGCTCATTATTGGCAGCGTAGAGGGCAGCTACGATGCTGCCCAAGCCCATGAGTTAGCAGAAAAAGCACAAGCCACCGTAGAGCAATTTTTGGCAGAACGCCGCAAAGAGATGCTCGGAGAACTGGAGAAGGCATTTAAAGAAAAGTTAGCTGCTTCCGGCATCAATGAAGTGTATCGTACTGCCCAAGAAGGGCGCGGACGCCTGCTCTTTGTAGAAGAAGGTTATCAACAAGCTGCCAAGATAGAAGATAACCGTTTGTTCTTCGATGTCGACCCTAAAGCACCAGGGGTTATCGACGACTTAGTAGATGATATCGTGGAAACCGTATTGCAATTTGGTGGTCAGGTAGTGTTTGTGCCAGATGGCACACTCGAAAAGTATGACCGCATAGCCATGATACTCAGATATTAAAAAATCAAAGTTCATCAAAGGGTGCCGAACTGGCGCCCTTTCTGTTTAAAAAAATGCGCTTACTACTTGCACGATTGGCAAAATCGTTATACCTTTGCCATCGCTAAATGCTACCAAGGCAAGCTCGTGTGGTGGAATTGGTAGACACGCCATCTTGAGGGGGTGGTGCCCGTTGGGGCGTGGGGGTTCGAATCCCCCCGCGAGCACAGCTAAGCAAGAAAGAGGGCGCTCGTTTAAACGAGCGCCCTCTTTCTTGCTTTATAGCCTACGACTCAGTTCGCTTCAAACAGCAGTTGTCCGTTGTTATCGCGAGGTAGGTAGGCACGCTGCCTTAAACTAAGCAGTTCACGCCGCACACGACTCAATTCTTCACGCATATGGCAAATAATTTCTATGCCTTCTTTATTCACTCCGAAATCAAGCGCCAAGCGTAGTACACGCTCTACATGCGCCAACATATCATCTTCCACAAAATCCCCTTCTTCTGTATGTATCAGAGGTATCAAGCCAAAGTCCACCAGCTCCTGCCATAAAGAAGCCGGTACTTCATAATATTCTATGATGCGTTGAATGTGTATTCTTGCCATAGTTCTTTATGCTTTTTGTTTTCTTAACTCAGCCAATTGGCTGAATAAGTCTTTTTCTTCTTTGCTTAGCCCCTGTGGCAAGCGGGCTTGAAGCGTTACATACAAGTCGCCTTTTTGTTCTTCATGCTTGTATTTGGGCAGCCCCTTCCCTTTCAATCTGATTTTGGTATTGTTCTGGGTTTCTGGTTTTATTTTAGCCTTCACCCGCCCGTACAGGGTGTCTATTTCTGTTTCGCCACCTAATATTAAAGTGTATAAATCGACTTCATGGGTCATGTACAAATCTTCGCCCTCTACACGAAAACGCGGGTCGGGCGTGATGTGGAAGGTAATGTACAAGTCGCCGTTGGGTCCGCCGTTCACACCTGCGCCCCCTTGCTCTTTAATACGAATGCTTTGTCCATCTTTAATACCTGCGGGCACAGTAATGCGCAGTTTTTTTCCATTGAATTCTATGACACGCTTGTGGGTGCTAAGTGTCTCAACCAGGGGAAGGGTAAGCGTCACGCGCACATCTTCGCCTTTCATGGACATGCGCGTACGCCGGCGCGCCCCCCCGCCAGCAAACATGTCTCCAAAGATGGTTTTGAAGAAGTCCGAGAAATCGGAATATTCCCCAAAATCGGCATCCCCGAAGTTGGTATAAGTATAATATCCGCCGCCTTGCCCTCCATATTGTTGATTAAACTGGTCGGCGTGTTTCCACTGTGCCCCAAATTGGTCATATTTTTTACGCTTTTCAGGGTCACTCAAGACTTCATACGCCTCATTGATTTGCTTGAATTTAGCTTCGGCTTCTGGGTTGTCCGGGTTTACATCTGGGTGATACTTGCGCGCCAGCTTGCGATAAGCCTTTTTTATATCATCGGTTGAGGCGTTTCTGTCCACTCCTAGCACTTGATAATAGTCGATAAATTCCATAGGCTATCCTCCTTTTCTATTTTATAGAGAACCAAAAGACAGGGCTTAGTGGTTGCCCATAAGCCTGCCTTTTTCTACGAACCACTTCAAAGATTATACCCATGTGCAAAAAGGCATAAAAGCTGCCATTTTGTCTTTGAAAATACAGAGTAAAAAGAAAAAGCGGCTTGCCCGAAGACAAGCCGCCGCTTTGTAAAACTGCTGCTCTTAGTTTTCTTCTGCCAACTCTTCGAGAGGCTTATCTACCTCTTCGATAAACTTCGCACGCAAATATTCGCGATTGAGGCGGGCGATGTTTTTCACCGAAATACCTTTGGGGCACTCCGCCTCACAAGCACCGGTGTTGGTGCAAGCCCCAAAGCCTTCGGCATCCATTTGGGCTATCATTTTCGATACCCGGATGGCACGTTCGGGGTCGCCTTGGGGCAGTAATGCCAAGTGAGATACTTTGGCAGCCACAAACAGCATAGCCGATGCGTTCTTGCAAGCTGCCACACAAGCGCCACAGCCAATGCAAGTAGCTGCATCGAAAGCCTCGCTGGCTTTGTCTTTGGGGATTGGAATATTATTGGCATCTTGTGCTGAGCCCGTATTCACAGAAATATAGCCGCCGGCTTGAATGATGCGGTCAAAAGCACTGCGGTCCACCACCAAATCTTTTACTACCGGGAAGGGCTTGGCACGCCAAGGCTCAATCACAATGGTATCGCCATCTTTGAAGCTGCGCATGTGTAACTGGCAAGTGGTGGTTTGCTCAGGTCCGTGGGGTTTGCCGTTGATGTAAAGGCTACACATACCACAGATACCCTCGCGACAGTCGTGGTCAAAAGCCACGGGGTCTTCCCCTTTGTGGATGAGGCTTTCATTGAGCACATCCAGCATTTCAAGGAAAGACATGTCGGGCGACACGTCGTCTACCTGGTAGGTAACGAAACGCCCTTTATCGTTTGCATTTTTTTGACGCCATATTTTGAGAGTCAATTTCATAGCTCTTGGGGGTTTGTTATTTGTAACTTCTTTGGGTTAGCTTCACGTTTTCGAACACTAAAGGTTCTTTATGTAAGACGGGCTCGTTGCCGTCGCCAGTGTACTGCCATGCTGCCACGTAGGCATATTCTTCGTCATTACGCAAGGCTTCGCCATCGGGTGTTTGATATTCTTCACGGAAATGACCACCGCAAGACTCGTTGCGATGCAAGGCATCGACAATCATAAGCTCTGCCAACTCGAAGAAGTCAGCCACGCGCAATGCTTTTTCCAAGGTTTGGTTGAACTCTTCGTTCACTCCTGTCATTTTCAAGTCAGACCAAAACTCTTCGCGCAGCTTCACTACCATTTCACGAGCTTTCATCAATCCTTCGGCATTACGCGACATGCCGCAGTAATCCCACATGATTTTGCCCAGCTCTCTATGGAACTCGTCCACTGTGCGCTTACCGTTGCTGCTCAGCAGCTTTTTAATGCGGTTTTCCACCTCACGCTCGGCATCTTTGAAAGCGGGGTGAGTAGTCGGCACTTTTTCATAGGGCATGCCTGCCAAGTAATCGCCAATAGTATAGGGCAGGATGAAGTAACCATCTGCCAAACCTTGCATCAAGGCACTGGCACCCAAACGGTTGGCACCATGGTCAGAGAAGTTGCACTCACCAATGGCATACAAACCGGGAATGGTGGTCATCAAGTTGTAATCTACCCACAAGCCACCCATCGTATAGTGCACAGCAGGATATATTTTCATGGGCACCTCGTAGGGGTTTTCCCCGGTGATGCGCATGTACATATCGAACAGGTTGCCATATTTGGCTTCAATCACAGCTCTGCCGTCGCGCTTGATGGCATCACGGAAATCCAGAAATACCGCCAAACCAGTAGAACCTACACCACGACCTTCATCGCACACATATTTGGCGTTGCGTGAAGCCACGTCGCGAGGTACCAAGTTACCAAAAGAGGGGTACTTGCGTTCGAGATAGTAATCGCGACGGTCTTCGGGCAGGTCGTTGGGATGCAGCTCTCCACGACGAATTTTTTCAGCATCTTCTACCGTCTTGGGTACCCACACACGTCCATCGTTGCGCAACGACTCCGACATGAGGGTCAGTTTCGACTGGTAGTGCCCCGAAACAGGAATACAAGTGGGGTGAATTTGAGTGAAGCAAGGGTTTGCAAAACAAGCGCCTTTCTTGTAAGCACGCCATGCTGCCGAGCCATTGGACCCCATGGCATTGGTTGACAGGTAAAATACGTTGCCGTATCCACCGGTAGCCAACACTACGGCATGTGCCGAGTGAGACTCTATCTTGCCGGTAATCAGGTTACGGGTAACGATGCCACGGGCTTTGCCGTCAATCACAACCACATCCAGCAGCTCAGTGCGAGGGAACATCTGCACTTTGCCGGCAGCGACTTGACGCATCAAGGCTGAGTAGGCACCCAACAACAGCTGCTGCCCGGTTTGTCCTTTGGCGTAGAAAGTACGAGACACCTGAGCCCCACCAAATGAGCGGTTGGCAAGCAAACCGCCATATTCACGAGCGAAGGGCACTCCTTGCGCTACGGCTTGGTCGATGATGTTGACACTCAGCTGCGCCAAGCGATACACGTTGGCTTCACGGGAACGGTAGTCTCCCCCTTTGATGGTATCATAGAACAAACGGAAGATACTGTCGCCATCGCCTTGGTAGTTCTTGGCAGCATTGATACCCCCTTGAGCTGCAATGCTGTGAGCACGGCGCGGACTATCTTGAAAACAGAATGCTTTTACATTGTACCCTAACTCTGCCAAAGTAGCCGCAGCCGAAGCACCCGCAAGCCCGGTACCCACTACAATGATATCGTACTTACGTTTATTGGCAGGATTTACCAGTTTAATATTAAACTTGTGTCTTTCCCACTTTTCGGCTAAGGGTCCTTCGGGGATTTTGGCGTCCAATTTTATATCAATGTCGATTGCTACAGTGCTCATAGTCTGCTTGTTTTAATCTTTATGGGTTAATATCTGAAATAGATGATAACAGGAATGATGGCATAGCCAATGGCTACGGCAATAGAGAAAGCAATGCCCAGTCCTTTAATAAAACCGTTATACTTACGGTGATGCAACCCGAAAGTGCGAAAGGCACTCATGAAACCATGAGAGAGGTGATATCCCAACGCAACCATCGAAAGCACGTAAAGGGCAACTATCCATTCTTGCTGGAAAGCTTCTTTCACCACCAAAAACAAGTTCTTGTACTGAGCTCCGTCGTACTCTACCATAGGCACAGCACCAAATTTCATTTTAAACCAGAAATTGGCTAAGTGCACTACCAAGAAGATGAAAATAATAGAGCCCAGCAAGCCCATGTTGCGTGATGCCCAAGTGCTGCTGTTTTGCATGCGCGACACATAATACTTCACCGGGCGCGCTTCGCTGTTGCGACGCGTCAGGATGATGGAAGTAATCACGTGCAGAAGAATGAAAGTGAAGTTTAAAATAGAGATTGTTTGAATCAGGGGGTTGTGCCCCATGAAGTGCGCATACTTGTTGAACTGTTCTCCGCCATCATTCAAGAGCAGCTGTAGGTTACCCGACAGATGCACAATGATGAAGAGAATCAAAAAAAAGCCGGTAAGCGCCATAATCAACTTGCGCCCTACCGAGCTCGTGAGTGTTTCAGCTATCCAACTCATAGTTTTTTTTAGCTTTTTGTAAAGTATAAATGAACCGTTTAAGAAAGTTGTTTTAATTGTACGCTCCAAATTTACACCACTGTATGATAGAAAGCAAAAGCACAGTTTTATTTTGAATGTATCTAAACAAGAACTTTTTTCGTTTCCGAATATGACAAGATATTGTAAATTTGTTTTGATTTCAACGTCCTTTGCATAAGGCTTGCATTAAATACCAACTATGAAACAGCTCAATACAAACATCTTTCGTTTTCTCATCTTTGGGTTCATTTTTTTGAGCAGCTACAGCGTGGCACATGCCACCCACCTGCGCGCTGGACAAATTACTGCCTCACAGCTGAGCCCTAACTCGCTCACCTATCGCATCACCCTAATAGTGTATAGAGACACACGCGGCGTTCCTGCCGACCCCCAAGCCACTTTGGTGATTCAACCCGGCGGCGTGTCGCTGACGGCTCCACTTCTGGACGAAGTGCCAGTAGCGCCACTCATCACACGGGTGCGTTATGTGTTTACCTATACCTTTCCCGGAGCAGGTACCTATCGCTTAGGCTATCGCGAGCAGTTCCGAAACGGTTGTACAGTAAACATGAGTAACGCACTGGAAACGGATTTGTTCGTAGAGTCGCAACTGGTCATTCAGCCTTTTGTAGGGGTCAACAACAGCCCCATCCTCTTGGCACCTCCGGTAGACCAAGCCGCCTTGGGGCAAAAGTTCTTGCACAACCCGGCTGCCTATGACCCTGATGGCGATAGCCTTTCATTCAAGCTAGTAACACCCAAAAGAAATTTTGACACGGAAGTGTCTAATTACAGACCTTTAAATAACTACCTGAGTGCCATCTCCGAATCGGGCGGCACGCCGTTCTATGGCATCGACCCCGTGACTGGCACCGTCACATGGGATGCACCCGGCGGTCTTGCCAACGGCTCTTGTGTAAACATCGCCATTAAAGTGGAAGAGTGGCGTAAGGTGGTAAACGCTCAAGGGCAGGTGAGTTATGTATTTCTGGGCTATGTGGTGCGCGACATGCAGATAGTAGTAACCCAAACCACAAACCGTCGCCCGCTTTTGCAAGTCCCCGGCGACGCGTGCGTGGCAGCTACTCAAGAAAGCCTCAACGAAGTCATCACCGCTACTGACCCCGATGGACACAGCGTGCAAATCACAGCCACAGGACAAGTATTCGACAGCAGTTTTCCTGCCCCAAGAGCCTCTTTTGACGGCACCACCTTTCAGTGGGCGCCCTCCTGCGAGCATATCCGCGCACAACCCTATCAAATAGTATTCAAAGCTCAAGACAATCCTCCCCCCAGCTTGGGCGAACCACTTGTGGATATCAAAGTATGGAACATCAAAGTGGTAGGTCCCAAGCCGGTCAACCTGCAAGCCAATGTAGACAATGCCAACGATGAGATTACACTTACATGGGACCCCTATGTATGTGCAGCTAAAGCACAAAAATTGATTGTATGGCGCAAGGACGGATGCTCTTCGGGCAACCCCATGAATTGTGATACCGGCGCCCCCGACGGGCAGGGTTATGTAGCCATTGCCGAGCTGCCCCCTACCGCCACTTCTTATACCGATAAGCGCGTGAAGGTAGGACGTCGCTACAGCTATCGCATATCTGCTGTGTTTCCACCACCCGCAGGGGGCGAAAGTTATGCCTCTGATGAGGTATGTGTGGCTTTGGCTATCGACGTGCCTTTGTTCACCAAGGTAGATATTACCAATACCGATGCAAACAATGGCAGCATAGAAGTCAACTTCATACAGCCGTTTCAGTTTCCCAACGGCACCCCACCCTCGCCCTTTGGTTATGTGGTGTACCGGGGCGAAGGCTTGGATGGCAATGCAAACACACCGGTCTTTAGCCTGTACAATGTAAACCCAGCAGACCGTTCCATCATCAGTTTCATAGACAACGGTCTGAATACCTTGGATAAAAGCTATCACTACCGCATCGCTTTCTTTAGCAACGCCACCGATGCCAACAGCGCTGTTTTCGTCGATTCTTCGGACGTAGCCTCTACCGTGCGGCTCAGTTTAACCCCCAAAAGCAACTGCATCGACCTGCGTTGGGACTACAATACACCCTGGAGCAACGCCTTACAAAACCATGACATCTTCCAGAGTTTAAATTCTGCTGGCAGTTTTAATCTGTTGGCACAGTTCATGCCAACGGTTACAGAATACGGCTTTTACACAGACACCGGCGCTGGTCAAGACAATACCACTTACTTTTATTACATACTTACGCGTGGTTCTTATTACAACGACGACATTACAAACGAGTACCCTTCGTTGAGTGTGCCTTTGGTTAACCGTTCTCAAATAAACAGCGCTCAGCCCGATGACCAAGTGCCTCCGTGCCCGCCCGTTTTGAGTGTTCAAGCTATAGACTGCGCAACCTTCGATTTCACGGCGGGTCCACCTTTCAGCAATCAACTGCAATGGAGCTTTAACAATGGAAATGGAAGCGGTAGCGGCAGCTGTGGCGAAACCATCAATGGCTGTGAATATGAAGCCTCGAACATAGCTGTCTTCCGTATCTACTACAAACCCAACACAGAAGCCAGCTACGGCAGTCCTATAGCCGAAGTAAGCGGCACGCAGTTTAGCTTCACACATGGAGGCTTGAATTCACTGGCAGGCTGCTACGTAATCACAGCAGTGGACCAGTCGGGCAATGAAAGTGCATTCAGCAATGAAGTATGCGTGGACAACTGTATTCAGTTTAAACTTCCCAACGTATTCACGCCCAATGGCGATGGCTTCAATGACGTGTTCACCCCACTGGAGCCCTTGCTGTTTGTCGAAAGCATAGAGTTTGAGGTGGTTAACCGCTGGGGCAAACGCGTCTTTTATTCGGCTTCTGACCCGGCTATCAACTGGAACGGACGCTACAACCCGGACGGCAACAGTAGTGGCGGCAGTGAACTGCCTTCGGGCGTGTATTACTACATTGCTAAGGTGCGCTTTTTGCGTGTGGACCCCAAAAACTCGGAACAATTATTTCAAGGATGGATACACCTGTTACGATAAAGCAACAGCTTGCCCCCCTATGGCAGGCAAACAAGCGCTTGGTACTCTTCGACGGAGTATGCAACTTCTGCAATGGCAGCGTCAATTTTATCATTCGCCACGACAAGCAAAGGCGCTATCTCTTTGTACCATTGCAGGAGCCTTTGGGCAAAACGCTATTGGCTGCCTACCAACTGCCAGAAGACTACCTCGACAGCCTGATATTGCTCAGCAATGACCGGGCATATTCTCACTCGACGGCTGCTTTGCGTATAGGCGAAGGCTTGGGCGGCTGGTGGAAAGGGCTGCGTCTCCTGCGCATGATTCCTGCCTTCTTGCGCGATGCTGTCTATAAAATCATAGCGAAGAACCGCTATCGCTGGTTTGGTAAAAAAGAAAGTTGCATGCTGCCCTCCGCCGACGTGCGGGAGCGCTTCTTGTTGCACCCCGATGACCTGAAGCGTTTTAAATATAGCGCTTCTCGTTAACCAAGAAATTCTCGTTTATCCACATAATGGCTTGCTGTTCCGTATGGAACTTACGGGGGTATTTCAAGCCTTTCTCTTGCAAACGCTTTTTGTTTTTAGAAATGAAAGCCACAAAGGTAGTGTTTTCTTTTTTGGTTGCTACGTAAATCATGATTTCAAGGTATTTTGAATACTGTTTTGATGCCACAAAAATCCTTCCACATTTTCAGGAAAAACAAAAACATCGCAAGTTCATGGAATTCATACCTAAGGAGATTCAACAATACGCCGAAAAACACAGCTCTGCCGAACCGCAGGCACTCTACGAACTAAACCGGCAAACACACTTGAAAGTCCTTCAACCGCGCATGCTGTCAGGGCACTTGCAGGGGCGTTTGTTGAGCATGATTTCTCACATGATAAAGCCCCAACTGGTGATTGAAATAGGTACTTACACCGGCTACTCGGCGCTATGCCTTGCCGAAGGCTTGGCAGAGGGGGGCAAAGTCATCACCATAGACATCAACGAAGAGCTCAAGTCTTTTGCAGAGTCTTTTTTCCGGAAGGCAGGCATGCAGGAGCGTATCCAGATGCTCACCGGCAATGCAAGGGACATTATCCCTACCCTCCCTGAGGGCATCGACTTGGCATTTATCGATGCCGACAAAAAAAGCTACCGTCTTTATTATGACGCTCTGTTGCCCAAAATGCGCAAGGGTGGTTTTCTGCTTGTGGACAACGTGCTTTGGAGTGGCAAAGTGGTGGAACCTCTACGCAGCAACGACCATGCCACCCGCAGCATCATGGAATTCAACGACTACGTGAAGCAAGATGAACGGGTCGAGAAGGTATTGCTCCCTATTCGTGATGGCATTTACCTGATACGAAAAAAATAAGGCTTACACTGCTGCTTCCAGCCAGCGCAGTGTTTCGGCAATGGCTGTCTCTAAGGGTGTTATTTCATAGCCCAGCTCCTTTTGTGCTTTTTCTATGCTCACCCGCCAGTCGTAGTGGTATTTCCGCACGAAAGGTGGGGTAATCAAAGGAGGGCGCCCCCAGGTGTCGGCTTTCCATTGCTCAAAACGGGCAACCGTCATCATCAAAGGCAAAGGAAGCGGAATCATAGCATAACGCTTGCCCAACACTTCGGCTACTTTGTCGAATAACTCACGATAAGACACATTGTGCCCTCCTAAAATGTAGCGCTCCCCCTTACGTCCTTTTTCCATAGCAAGCAAATGCCCTCGTACCACGTCTTCTACATACACATAATTGCCAGACTGATGCCCAGAGCCCGGATAAAAGCGGAATTTGCCTTTGCGGTAAAGAGCTATGAGTTTAGTAACGGCATTGCTTTCGTTGAGTTGTCCGGGACCAAATACACGGGTCGGATTGACTATCACCACATCCAATCCTTGCTCCACATAACGCTGCATCACTCGTTCGGCTTCTGCTTTGGTTCGTTCATACTCGGTAGAAAGGACCACAGGGGTTTGTGATTCATCTACGGCTTTTCCGTCGGGTGAAGGACCCAACACACCAGCTGTAGAGGTAAAGACCACTCTCCGTACTCCACAGGTAAGGGCTGCTCTGGCTACCCGCTCGGCACCTTCCACATTTACCCTGTAGAATGCCTGCGGGTCTTTGTCCCACACTTTGGCATAAGCAGCCAGATGATACACCTCTTCGCACCCCTCCATAGCCTTCTCAAGCGCCTCCGCCTTGTCCAAATCTCCTTCTATGATACAAGTTTCCTGTGGTAGCAGTGTCCGAGCTTTTTTGGGGCTTCGACACAAGGCACGCACTTCATTGCCCTCTTGCAAAAGACGCTGAGTCAGACGTTCGCCAATAAAACCGGTAGCGCCGGTTATCAAGATTTTTTTCTTAGCCATAAGAAACGAAAATCAATGTACTTATACTATCTGTTGGAGATGTCCACCGAGCGTTGATTGTTTTTTTGTCCTTTGTCAGTTATGCACGTGGTTCGTCAAAAAACCACACAGTCTTGAAAGACAGAATCGCTGTACAGGAGACGACCGCCATAACAACAAGTAAAGCTCCAACCCTGCTGCATAGATAATCAGAAAGGAATAAGCTGCAAAGCCCACTTAAGGTCGTGCAGACACTTGTGCACACCTTCTGCCTCATTTTTGACTCAAGTTTCTTTGAGCAGACAGCCATCCCGAAAAGCTGCTACAAAACGCAGATGTTCATCATACATTTGTTTTTTATGCATAATACAAAAAGCCAAACAAAGCAGCAACTCAAGCAGCATGCTCCCACCTCTGCCCGATGATTTTATCGTTTCAAGCGCATATCGGGGTGATAATACAAAGAAAGAAAAGAATTACTCAATGCCAACACCACATGCACTCCCCATGCTATCCAAAGGTTTTGTGTGCGAAGGGTGAGATAGCCCAAAAGCAAACCAAGAGGAATAGCCCCTATTGTCTCTTTGATGCCTTTGGGAATATGGGCAATAGCATACAAAGCAGTAGTAAGCAGAACGGCTGTAGAAGCCGGAAGTATCGCCGCGGCACTCATTAAGAAAAGCCCCCGGAATAGCCATTCATATGCCAACAGATAAGCTGCCCAGCTGAGTATGTTGTGCAGCACCACGGACGTGGTCCATTCCTTTAGCCTTATTTGAGGATACATGGCTAAGTTGTCGGGCTTGCGCGCATTGAAATAGTTGACAGGCAAGATAAGCAAGGTTAGTCCTCCTATCCATTGCAGGTCATAAAGCGTAATACTAGACCGAAAACCGTAGGTCCAAGGCGCATGGTTCAACAGCAAAAGCCCTACTGCCGGAAGCAGCCCCAAGCACAACACACCCACATAGCGCTGATACAATACCAGATAGTAAGCGTGCGCTCTTTCACCTTTTGCCTGCCAACGCTCAATGACCGAAGGCGAAAAGCTAAGAAAAAAGTAAGCAATAAAACCCAATGTTAAAGCAGCTACAGCATAATCAAAAACAGGCATAGGTATTCATTTTTTAAACAGCTGCCAAAGTTACAAAGGTGAAACAGTGCTGACAAACTTTTGCCTGCAAGGCACTGTTTCAATAAAAAACCTTAAACCTATGACACTTTTCAAAAGCATTCCCGTTTATTTTTTATTTTTGATTACAGGGCTTGCCTGTCAACAAGCCTCCACACAACAAAACAACACTTCCTTGTCTATGAGTCAAACTCAACAAACAAAGAATTTGGAAATCGCCACTTTTGGTGGCGGCTGCTTCTGGTGCATAGAAGCCGTCTTTCAACGATTAAAAGGTGTAGAAAAAGTAGTGTCGGGTTATGCCGGCGGACACAAAGAGAACCCCACCTACAAAGAAGTGTGCAGTGGCACTACCGGGCATGCCGAAGTGTGCCAAATATATTACGACCCGCAACAAATCACCTATCAAGAACTGCTGGAAGTTTTCTTTACCGCTCATGACCCCACCACGCTCAACCGGCAGGGCGCCGACGTGGGCACTCAATACCGCTCCATCATCCTTTATCATAACGAGCAACAAAAATCAATAGCTGCACACTTCATACAGAAGTTGGAAGAAAGTAAAATATTCAACAGCCCAATAGTAACAGAGCTCAAACCCTTTACTACCTTCTATCCGGCAGAAGACTATCACCAAAACTATTACAACAACAATCCAACACAGCCCTATTGTACCTTTGTAGTAAAACCGAAGGTGGAAAAAATCAAAAAGCTATTTTCCGAAAAAATAAAGTATTAGCACGGCTTCACCCATCTGAAAACCAACTAAAAACAGTTAAAACGATTATTTGGCTATGGCATCAGGAAAAGAGATTAAACGCGACCGCTTGATTCCTTCGAAAAGTAATAACAGCACTCCTTCTAACAAAGAACAAACAAACTGTACCCTTTGGCAATTTATGGCAGAGCAGTCGCTCGAAGGCATCCTTGCTTTCAACAAAGAAGGCAATGTAATTTTCAAAAACCCCACTATTGAAAGCCTTTTAGGCAAAAAAGAGATTGATGCTGCTCTGTTCTTACAGCTTTTGGGAGGGAACTTCACCTCCATTGCCGATTTCTTTGAGAAATTCCGAGCGCCACTGCATAGCGGTATGGAATATGAGCTACAGCTCAACGGACAGCTGCACAGCGTAATTCTGCGGGGGAGCTATCTTGAAAGCCAAGCGTGTTATATATTTCATATCCGAGACGCACAAGAGCGTAAGCAGCTCGAAGAGAGCCTGCTGAAATTACGGGAAGACATGCGTGCCGCCTTCAAGGTAGCCAAAATGGCTACATGGTTCTTCTACACCGAAAAACAAGAAATACACCTGAGCGATGGCGTATTCGACATGCTACGCACCGATGCACGTGAACAACAAGGTTACCGCTTCTCACTGCAACAATGGTTGGATAAGTTCGTTCACCCCGACTATCATACTGCTTTCCGTGAGCATATAGAAGATGCCATAGCCCAAAAGTCCAAAAAGAAAACCAGCACCCTCACTTTCAAAGCCATCCGCCAAAGCGGCGATACCATATATCTGGGTTCTACCCTGTCTCCCTCACAGACCAAACAAGGCGAAGTCATTCAACTGCGGGGAATATTTCAGGATGTTACCGTGCGGGAGCGCATGAACAGCACTCTGCGCGAAAAAAACAAAGAGCTGCAACAACGTGAAGAACAACTGCAGCAAAACATAGAAGAACTAAAAACAACACAGGAAGTACTGGCAAGCAAGCAGCTGGAGCTGGAAAAACAAAACGAACTGCTTAAACAACAAGAAGAAGTATTGAAAAAAGCCCTTGCCAAAGCCAAAGAACAAGAAAAAGAGTTGGCACGGCAACGGGCTCACTTCGAAGCACTCTTTAACAGCACCGAGGACTCCATTACCCTGGTAGACAAAGACTATCGCGTCATTTTGATGAACAACGCCATCAAGAAACGTTACCAAGGCACTCCTTATGAACAAATGAAAGAAGGCACTTGTGTACTTGACTTCTTGGGTGAACACAAAGAGGAATGGAAAGGATATTATGACCGTGCACTGCAAGGCGAACGCCTGATGTTCGTCATGGAAAGCATCGTAGAAGAAGACAAACATTACCGTGAATACCACATCAATCCCATCTATCAAGAGAAAGAAATCATTGGGGTTTCAGTTTTTTCGCGCGACGTGACCGAGCGCTTCCGTCAAGAAGCCGAAATCAAGCGCCTCTTGCAAGAAAGCCAAGAGAAAGCAGAACTGCTGCAGGCGCAAGAAGAAGAGCTGCGCCAAAACATAGAAGAACTTACTGCCGTGCGCGAAAAAGAAGCAGAATTGTACAAAAAGCTGGAACGTTCGCAGTCTGAAATGCAGTCGCAACTCAATGCTATCAATCAAAGCAACATCTTTGTCATCCTTGACCTCAATGGAAGGGTAATAGAAGCCAACCCCTTGTTTTTGCGCATTACGGGCTACAGCCTCGATGAACTGCGCCACACCTCTTACTTTGACCTGATTCCACAGGAGGAAAGAGAGAGCTTCAGCCAGTTATGGGAGCAGATAAAAACAGGAAAGGCTGTATCTAAAAAGCTGAAGCGGCAAGCAAAAAATGGTCAAATCCTTTGGATAGACGCCTCCTATGCCCCTATGTATGACGAAAAAGGCGAGGTATCCAAAGTCATCAAGATAGGAAAAAACATCACTGAATTCCAACAAGCCTTGCTTGCTACGCAAAATTTTCTTACTGCCATCAGCCAAGGCAATTTAAATGTTAATTTTGAATTGAATGTCTATGAATTAGACGAGGAGCTGCAAAAGATGGCACAAGCCAATCTGAACCTACAGCGCACCCTCGCCAACATATTAGCAGAAGTAGGACGCGTGATGCATCTTGCCGGGCACGAAGGAAAGCTCGACGAGCGCCTCCAAACCGAAAAACTTCAAGGCGTATGGCTTGAGCTGGCAAACAACATCAACTACCTGCTCGATAGTATCAGCCACCCGGTGGTGGAAATCAAAGAGGTACTTAAACAAGTAGCCGAAGGCAAACTGAATGTGCAATATCAAGGCGAAGCCAAAGGGGTATTAGCAGAAATGGCAAAGTCTTTAAATGCGGCTATTCAAAACACCTATGACCTTATCAAAAACATACAGATGCACACGCTCGTCATTGAGGGGTCTTCAATAGACATGCTCGACAAAGCCACCCGCATGAAACAGCAACTGGAATCCACTACCAGTGCCATCACGCAGATGTCGGAAGGTGCCGAAGACCAAGTACGCCGCACCGATGAGGTATCCAAGCTGATAGAAAACATCTTGGCTTCTGCCAATCAGATGCGGGCAAAAGCCGAGCTCATCAACCAAGTAGCCCAAACAGGGCAAGAGAACTGCAAACAAGGGATTGCTGTCATCAATACCTTGGTAAAGAATATGGAAGCCATCAGCAGCTCGGCAGACCAAACCGCCATGACCATAGAAACCCTTACCCAACGCTCCGAAGAAATATCCAAGACACTACGTGTCATCACCGATATTGCCTTCCAAACCAACCTACTGGCACTCAATGCCGCCATCGAAGCGGCGCGTGCCGGCGAAGCAGGACGCGGCTTTGCTGTGGTAGCCGAAGAAATACGCAAGCTGGCAGAGCAGTCAAAGCAATCTGCCAATGACATTGAGGAAGTGGTGCGCAAAGTACAAAAAGACACCTTTGCCGCTACCGAAGCCATAGAGAGCATGCGCGAAAATGTGAAAGCAGGTATCGACTCCACCCAAGAAGCCGCCGATGCCTTCAATCAAATCAATGAATCGAGCCGTGAAACCCTCCTCCTTTCCGCCGACATAGTGGAGGCAACACGCCGCCAGGAAGAAGACCTGCATGTGGTCGTGCGCAATATAGAGAAAATAGTGGTAGTATCGGAAGAAACAGCCGCTGGCACCCAAGAAGTGGCACATGCCAGCCTGCAATTGAACCGACAAATGGAAGAGGTAGCCAAAACAGGCGACCGCCTGCAAACCATATCTGCCAAATTAAAAGAAAACGCTCAGAAATTCCAGCTATAAGCCTTTTAACTAAAAACACAGCAAAAACGGAGCTGCTTTAAAAGCAACCTCCGTTTTTTTTCTTAGCTTAAGACCTAAAGAAGCACTCTCAATTTTTGCACAAAAATATTACATATCTCCCATGCCACCCGGCTTATTTCCTAATTTAGAATTAAAATCAAAACATCCTCTTTTATGAAAGACTTCACTCCCAACAACTCCGCTATCATCGACCTGAAAGCTCATTGCCAAGAGATTTTTGACGCCCTGCCTGCTCCTGTGTTCATTGCCACGCCACAAGGGCAAGTGATATACCGAAACAGCGCCGCCCAATCTCTCCTCAAAGGAATTAAGCAAGAGCAAACAGATACCCTGCTTCCTTTTTTTAAAGAAGGGAACAGCACACCTAAAGAGCTGACCGATAGCCTGCAAAATAAACCATTACAGTTACCTGGGCAAAACATTTCGCTCCCCTTCCGAGCACAGCTCAAAAGCATCGAAATCAACAAAGAACGCTACAAGCTGGTGATGCTTTATGACATCAGCCTCGAAATCAAATCTCAACAAGAATTAGAAGAGCGCAACTTAGCGCTTACGGCTCAAGAAGAAGAATTGCGCCAAAACTTAGAGGAACTACAAGCTACTCAAGACATACTGGTGCAAAAGCAAAAAGAGCTGGAGGCTGCCAAAAAACGCATGGAAGCCAACGAAAAAATGCTTTTGAAAGCACTGGAAAAAAGCAAAAAGCAAGCCGAGGAGCTCAAAGCTAAAAACCAAGAGCTACAAGCCCGCGACGAAGAAATGCGGCAAGCCATGGAAGAACTGCAAACCCTGCGTGAACAGGAAATGCAGCTGCGCGAAGCGCTGGAAATGTCGCAAGCCGAGCTGGAAGCCCAGCTACGCGCCATCAACGCGGGCAACATATTCGTAGAGTTTGACCTGCAAGGCAATATCCTTTTTGTCAATGACGTATATCAAAAGCTAAGCGGCTACACTGCCGAAGAGCTGATGAACAGCAGATATCAAGAGCATCTTTCACAAGAAGAGTACGAAACTATCGTGCAAAATTTGCAAAAGGTAATTCAAGGAGAGTCGACACGAATAAAAGTGCGCCGCCGCCGCAAAGACGGTAGCTATTTTTGGGTCGAAGCCATATATTCGCCTGTATACAACAAAAACGGAGAAATCGTTCGCATCATCGCCATCGGGCGCGACATCACTGCCTTCCAAGAGGCACTCATGGAAACCAGCCGTTTTCTGTCGGAACTGAGTGCCGGTAACTTGGATGCCTCCTTCAACCTCGATGTGAGTCATATAGAAACTGAGCTACGCGACATGGTAGAAGCCAACCTTCACTTGCAGCAAACCCTGCGCAGTATCTTGGCAAACATCACCGAGGTGGTTACTCAAGCCGGCAATGCTGGCAACCTGCAAGCCCGCTTGTCGCTCGACAATCTGCAAGGGGTGTGGTACACCCTTGCACAAAGCATCAACCAGCTGCTCGATAATATTAGCAACCCCATTCTGCAAATCAAAGAGCTGTTGCACAGTGTAGCAGAAGGCAAGCTAAGCATACGCTACGAAGAAAACCTGCGAGGCAGCATGCAGGAAATGACCCAAGCCCTTAATACCGCTATACAAAACATAGCCCATTTGATTCGTAACATACAAAAACAAGCCAACAACATAGACCAAGTAGCTGCCGATATGCTACTCAAAGCCGAACGCACACAACAAGCCCTGACCGCCACCGTCAGTGCTATATCTCAGATGTCGGAAGGTGCCGAAGACCAAGTGCGTCGCACCGACGAAGCCTCCAAACTCTTAGAACAGACTTACAACGACTCCAGCGAGATAGGTAAAAAAGCTGAACTCATCCACGAGTCTGCCAAAAAAGGAGAACAAGACTGTATCAACGGCATCAAAACCATCGGGCAGCTGACTCAGAGCATGGAAGCTATCAATAGTTCTGCCGACCAAACGGCTCAAACCATTGATGTCTTGAACAACAGCTCAGAAGAAATTACCAAGACGCTGCGTGTGATTACCGACATCGCTTCGCAAACCAACCTACTGGCACTCAACGCTGCCATCGAAGCGGCACGTGCTGGGGATGCCGGGCGAGGATTTGCCGTAGTAGCCGAAGAAATACGTAAGTTAGCCGAACAATCTAAGCAATCTGCCGATGACATCGAAAGCGTAATTAAAAAAGTGCAGAAAGACACGCACGCCGCTACCAAAGCTATTGCTCAAATGAAAAGCAAGGTGCAAAGCGGTATTGCTTCTACTCAAGAAGTAGAACAAGTATTCCGCGAAATCAAAGACTCAAGCAGTCGCACTTTGTCTTTGGCAGGTGCTATATTAGAAGATACACGCAAACAAAGACAAAGCTTAGACTCGGTCGTCCGCAACATTGAAAAGATAGTGGTGGTATCCGAAGAAACAGCAGCAGGAACCAAAGAAATCTCGCGCTCATCAAGCACCCTACACGAGCAAATGAACGAAATTGCCAAAACAGGCAATAAACTCAAACAAGTAGCGCAAGAACTTAAAGAAAATGTAAGTTTGTTCCGTATTTAAGCTTCTGCCCTTCAAATATCATAGAAGCCTATCTAAATGCACTATACCATGGACAGCAAGCAGCCGTTTCAAACAGAAGCAAACATGCCCGAGGAAACCCACCTGCGTGTACAGCTTATTTGCTTGCAGGTGGGCAAAGAATATTATGCCCTACCCATAGAACAAGTCAAAGAGATAGTAACACTTCATCACATCACGCCGGTACCTCTTACCCGCCAATTTGTCTTGGGTGTCACCAACATACGGGGCAATATCATTCCCATTATTCAAGCCGAGCGGTTGTTCGAAACACTCGCCACCGAACAAAACGACGACAGCCCACACAAGCCGTTTGTCATTGTCATCGACGGCAAAAACTACCTCTTGGGTGTATTGGTACACCGCCTACCCGAAACACTGAATGTCAAGGAAAAAGACATTGACCGCTCGCCGCATATCATACAAAGCGAAGTGGGTGACCAGAGCTATATAAAAGGAATCATTCGTTTACCCAACAGAATGGTCGTTCTGCTCGACTTTCACCAACTGGTCGAAAGTGAGCTGATGAACCAAATGGTCATTGACTAAGTCCTTTAAAGTTTTTTATATTTGAACAGAATGCTAACTCATTTAAACTGCATACACTTATGAGCAAAAAAGTATTGGTTGTAGACGACTCTTTGTACATGCGCACACTCATCAAAGATGCGCTCACTAGCATAGGCTATGAAGTGCTGGGTATGGCTGCCAATGGCGAGTCGGCAATAGATATGGCGTTTGAGCTTCAACCCGACCTCATCACCCTTGACAATATATTGCCCGATATGCTGGGACTTGACGTACTCAAAACCCTGCGTTCCGAAGGGCTTACTGCCAAAATCATCATGATTAGTGCCGTAGGGCAAGAAGCTGTTGTAGAGGAAGCTATGAAAAATGGTGCCAATGAGTACATCATCAAGCCATTTACCACTGAACAGCTGGTGGAAGTAGTGCAAAAAGTAATGTAAAAAAATAAACACACCCTCAATGCCTCCTGTCAAGGTATTAGTAGCAGACGATTCCAGTTTCATGCGCCTTATTTTGCAAGACATATTGCAGCAAAACAACCAAATAGAGGTTGTCGCAACTGCCCACCATGGCAAGGAGGCATTCGAAAAAACTTGCACCCTCAAGCCAGATGTGGTCCTACTCGATTTGATGATGCCTGAATACGATGGCTTGTATGCCATAGAGCAAATCAATACACACTGCCCCACCCCCATTGTGGTAATTAGCGGGGCAAGCAGCCAACAAATAGAGCACATCATCTTGGCACTTGAAAAAGGTGCCTATGATTTCATACTAAAGCCCAACGCCGGTATCAATGCCAAAATACGACAGCTGGCACCCGAAATCACGCAAAAGATACTGCAAGCCACCCAAGCCAAGCGGTCGGTGCTTGCCGGCTTGCCCCACCGCAGGCACAACACCAATCCGCACACCTTCGACCATGTAAACTACGAAGTAGTATTGATTGGGGCTTCTACGGGAGGCACTACCGCCATAGAACATATTTTACTGCAATTGCCATCCAACTTTCCTGTTCCGGTGGTCGTTGCCCAACATATGCCCCACTCTTTCATAGAGTCTTTTGCACGCCGGCTGCAGCAACTCACCGCGCTGAAAGTGAGTGTGGCATCCGAAGGGATGACTTTGCTTCCTGAAAGCTTGTATATCCTACCCGGCAACTGCAATATGGTGCTTATGCAAGATAATCTGAAACAGGTCCGCTTCAAAAAAAGCAAACAACAGTTCGAAGCATACAATAACCCCTCTATTGATGCGCTCTTTTTTAGTGCCGCTTCCATCTATCGCAACAAAGCCATCGCCATATTGCTCAGTGGCATGGGGCGCGACGGCGCTGCCGGCATGGAAGCACTCATCAAACAGGGCGCCTATACTATCGCCCAAGATGAACAAACCGCTACCATCTTTGGTATGCCCAAAGAAGCCATAGAACGAAAAGCCGTAAAAAAGGTGCTGCCTATTCACGAAATAGCTCCCTTTGTGGTTGGCTGTCTCTAAGCCCCTAATCACAAACTTTATATGCTACCATGAAAGACGACGAATTAAGAGATATATTCTTCACCGAAGCGCAAGAGCAATACGACGAAATCAACCGTCTGTTTGTAGAACTGGAGCAAAACAAAGAAGACAAACAGATTATCGACAGTTTATTTCGCCTGCTGCATACACTCAAAGCCAATGCAGGCGGCATGGGCTTTGAACAGCTGGCTCAATTTGCGCATACACTCGAAGATGTGTTTGGCGAGATAAAAAAAGGAAACCTGCACATCAACAGCGAGCTGTTTAATACACTCTTTCGCGCCAATGATGTACTGGGGGCAATGATTCAGCATCTCAAAGACCCCGAGCACCAAGAAGCCCCCAAGTACAGAGGCATAAAAACCAAACTGGAAGTATTGGTGCGCAAAACCCAGGCACAAGCCAACGACTCAAATGATGAAACAGAAGCAGTTGCCGCCTCTCCACAAGCCAATGCAAGAGAAGCCGCCCCCCCTCCTTCAGGCGAAGTATATAGCAAGGAAGAGCAACGTAGCCCCTTACAAATAGAAGCAACAGAAACGGCAGTTGCCACCGAAGAACAGCTGCACCTGTCCGACAGCATCCACGTGCCAGTGAAAAAGCTCGACAACTTGCTGAACCTTGTGGGGGAACTAATCATAGAGAAAGACAGAATACTGAACTTGTATGAACGGCTAACTGCCCAACGCAACGGCTACAATACAGAAATGACCCATATACAACGCCTTACCAATGAGCTTCAGCACGCGGTCATGAGCATCCGCTTGGTACAGGTAGGCACGCTGTTCAAAAAATTCCACCGCATAGTGCGCGATGTAGCCAATGAAGAGGGCAAACATGTTCGGCTCGTGCTCAAAGGCATGGAAAATGAAATAGACCGCAATATCCTGCAAATCATCAGTGAATCGCTGGTGCATCTGGTCAGAAATGCCATCAGTCATGGTATTGAAACCGAAGACGAGCGAGTCAAGCAACGCAAGCCGGGGCAGGGCACCGTCACCCTCTCTGCCGAAACCATAAAAGAAGAAGTGCGCATACAAGTAAGCGACGACGGACGAGGAATAGACATAGAAAAAATTAAACTAAAAGCCTTGCAAAAGGGGCTTCTTTCACCCGAAGAAGCCAAGCGTATGCCCCCCGAGCAGCTTATGCAACTCATCTTTCTACCCGGCTTCTCGAGCGCCGACACCGTCACCAAAATATCGGGAAGAGGCGTGGGCATGGACGTGGTCAAACGCGCCATCGAGCGCGTGGGCGGGCAAATAGACATCTCCTCCACCTTGGGCAAAGGCACTACTTTCACACTCATACTTCCCTTATCTATGGCAGTAAAAAGCACCCTTCTGTTTCAGCTCAACGACGTTACCTATGCCATTCCACTCGCTTATACCTCAGCGGTAAGTACTTTCCGTAAAAATGACATTCATTATGTACGCAATGGATTGGCTACCAACTTCTTGGGGAAAAGCATCTCGGTTGTTTTTCTCAAAGACATATTTTCCCTGCAATCTATCCAAAATCCGGACAAGCAGTTTATTATCAAAAGCTTTGAAGCTACCCCCCCTGATGCTCTTTTCTCTACCATCATCATCAACTACGACCAAAAAGAAATAGGACTGATAGTTGACAAACTGCTTCAGCAAAAAGAAATTGTGGAAAAGCCTCTCGGCACCTTGTTGAAAGACGCCCACTTTATCAGTGGCGCAACCATACTGGGCACCGGCGAGGTGTGTCTAGTACTGGACGTACCCAGTCTTATGCATTTTTTATTCAAACAAATACGCTCTTATCAACCCTCAAACTCCTAAGCCTTATGATACAGCTCACTCCTTATGAATTCGATATTACCCGGGAACTGTTTAGCATCGCCTTAGCAAATGCTGCCGATGCCTTCTCAAAGTATGCAGGCGAAAAAGTCATGATTAAAGACTACAGCATTGAAATATTTGACAAAGAACAGCAAGAGGAAACTATTAAACGCCTGCACGATGAGCATTTCTATACATTGAACACCGAAATAAAAGGGGCATTGCATGGCAAAGCATACCTGCTCTTTCAACACGAAGAGATTAAAAAAGTATTTCAAATCTTTGCCCAACCACCGGTAAGTATTGTAGAGAAAGAAGGGGAAATCACCGACATCCAAAAAGACATCCTACTTGAACTGGACAACATCATTTCGGCTGCGGTGGTTACCCAAGTGGCAAACTTCACTGAGCTCTTCATCTATGGCGACATTCCTCGATTCAGCTACAACACTGCCTCACAACTTGGCGAACTGTTCAAAAAAGACTTCGAAACCTTCGGACACGTGCTCAACATACGCACGCAGCTGCAAACTTACGACACTAACATAAACCCTCTTTTTGTCTGCTTTATGGACGATGAATTCCTAAGCACCATGAAACAGATGATTCTTATCAAGGGGAACAATATCTTGCAAAAACAACTCAAGCGACGCTAAATACCAAAATATTTGCTCAGCCGACATAAAAAAATTATCTTTCAATAAAAGAAAGCGACGATAGAAAAACCTATGAGTCAAAAAAATACATCCTTACTAAGCAGCATCCTGCTGATAGGGCTGGCAATATCAGCCCTATTGCTTATCCTGTATGCATGGCTTAGTACTTCTTGGAATGTATGGTTATTTACTGTCATTCTTGCACTCATGGCAATAGCTGCCTTGGGCTTGCACCAAAGCCTACAACGACTTGTTTTTCACCCTTTAAAAAAAATCAAACAGTTCTTCTCTGTCCAAAGCATAGATGCCGAGCTACCCCTCGCCGAATTTGCAGATATTGACAAGCAGGTTTACGAGCTCGTTAAAAAGCTGCAGGAAGTCTCAGAATCTAGAAAACAGGCTGCCCGCCTTATTGAAGCCATAGGACAAGGCAACTACGACGCTTCTATAGAAGGGCTACAAGTATTCGAAGGAATAGGGCAAGCGCTGATGCGCATGCGCGACCAGCTCAAGCAACTCAACGAAGAGCGCGAACGACGCACTTGGGCAGTTTCCGGCTTGGCAGAGTTCAACAACCTATTGCGCGAACACCAAAACGACCGCATCGAAGACCTCGCTTTTGCCTTCCTGCATAAATTGGTAGAGTATGTGCAGGCGCATCAAGGGGCGGTGCACTTGGTGCAGCAAGACGAAAACCCTCCCTATATCCATACCGTGGCAGCCTATGCCTTTCAAAGAAGAAAGTATCTTCAAAAACGATTCGAGTTGAAAGAAGGGCTTGTAGGGCGTTGTGTACTTGAAAACGACCTGATTTATATCGATGATATCCCAGAAGACTACCCCAAGATTGTCTCAGGACTCAGCGAAGGAAAACCCAAATGCATTCTGCTTTCGCCCATACGCCACAATGACCGTGTTTACGGCGTGGTGGAAATAGCTTCTTTGCGCCCTTTGCCCGCCCATGTGCGGCAGTTCATAGAGGACGTAAGCCAGACCTTCGGTTCAAGTATCGCCAATGCACTGAATAAGGAACGCACCGAGCGCCTGCTGCGACAATACGAGCAAACAGCCAAAGAGCTCCAAGAAAAAGAAGCCACTTTGATGCACAATACTGCCGAACTGGAACGCACCAAGCGCATCCTTGAAGAAAAAATGCGAGAGGTAGAGCGCGAGTCCATGCTCACCAACTCTATCTTGAACGCCGTCAACAAAACCAATTCCATGCTTGAGTTGGACCTCGAAGGCAGAATTACCGATGTCAATGACATTTATACCAGCCTCACGGGCTACAGCAAAGAAGAGCTCATAGGCAAACCCGAAAGTATGTTGCTGCCCCCGAATGAACAGAACAGCCTGCGCTATAGCATGATGTGGGAAGCAGTGAAAACGGGCTCTTATATTTCGGGCGAGTTTCGGCGCATTGCCAAAAACGGCAAAGAACTGTGGCTTTCGGCTACATACAGCCCCATTTTCGACGTGAATAACCAAGTATATAAAATCGTACAATTCGGGCAGTTCACTACTGAGCAAAAAGAAAAGGAACAAGAATACGACAGCAAAATCAAAGCAATCGACGAAGCCGTCGCTTTGGTAGAAATAGGCAAAGACGGTGTATTGTTGCGTGCCAACCCGCGATTCATGCAGGAGTTCGGTTTTCAAAGCCGCATGGAAGTACGCCGTACCCGCTTTGCCGGACTTCTCGACCTGCAAGATGTCGACGACTTCAATGAGCTATGGCAGCAGGCACTCAAAGGTACACCAGCACATTATATCTACCGCCTATACACTCGTACAGGGGATTTGCGCCACTACCGCTGCAGCTTCAGCCCCGTAAGAAACCTGAATGGTGAAGTCTATAAAGTGGTTGCCATCTTAGTAGATGTTACCGAACTGCAAAAGCTGCGTCAACAGTTGCAACAAAGCCTCAAAGAGGAGCGGCGACAAAATGTGCTCATGAACATGCAGATGACCACCACCGAAGACTTTGCCGAGCAGCTGGCTCAAATGCTACTTGAAAACAGCAACAACATAGAGAAGGAGTTCAGCAACAAGAGCGTGCCCGTGATTCGAATTAACCGCTTGGGCGAAATACTCTCTGTCAACATAATGGCTACGCGCCTGCTGGGCTATGATGCGCGCCAACTGCAACACAAACCCATTCAAAAGTTCCTGCTGTTCCATTCGCAAGTAGAACAAGATTACTTCCGGGCAAAAATAAACATGCCCGAAATGGCTCAGTTAAAACTTTCCGTCCGCCTCGACGAATACAACACAACTACTTTCAATGTGGTATTGGTGCCTCAGTATCCGCACCCCAACAACCCGCAAGAGTTCGATATGGTGATGCTGTTTGTAGCTATCGAACCCACCGATACGTTTTAAAGTGCTACTTGCATGCTGAAAGAAGAAGAAGTAGAGGCTATCATAGAGGCAATCTATCAGCGCTACCGGCTGGACTTTAGCAACTACGAGCGCAGCTCGCTGAAGCGGCGCCTGAGCAAAGCCATGTACAAGTTCAAATTAGATAGCGCCGTAGACCTTTGGCGCAAAATGCTCTATGAGCCCAACTTCATTCATGAGCTTATCGATACCATAGCCGTCAATTTGACCGAACCTTTCCGCAATGCCGACTTATGGAAATTCTTGCGACGCAAGGTGCTTCCCCTACTCTTTGACCGCCCACAAATACATATATGGCATGCCGGCTGCGCTACCGGTGAGGAAGTTTATTCCTTCATGATTCTACTCAAAGAAATAAACCTCTTGCACAAAGCCCACATCCTAGCCACCGACATCAACCCCAAAGCACTGGAAGTAGCCCACCAGGGCAAGTACAGTATAAAAGCCTCAGAGCAGTTTCAACAAAACTACTTCATAGCCGGCGGCATTCATGATATTCGCCGCTACTGCAGCATAACTTCCCACTATGTTGTGTTCGATAAAATACAACAAGAAGCGGCTGCCTTGCATTTCCGTCAACACAACCTGATTCAAGACCCCATAGATGGTTGTTTCGACCTCATATTCTGCCGAAACGTGTTTATCTATTTCGACCCTGTGCTCAAAATGCGCGTGTTGAGGACCTTCTATGAGCACAGTCATCCTGAAAGCTTACTCGTCATGGGCTATTACGATAGCCTTCCACAAAACCATGAGGAGTATTTTGAGTTGCTTTATCCTAAGCATAAAATTTATCTCCGAAAGGAATAATATTTGTAAAGGCAAAACAAAAAACCGTTTATTTTTTTATTTTATATTTCAATCCAAAACTTAAAAAACTATGCATACCATCCGTCGCTATGCTTTACTACGAAGCGCCCTCTGGTTGTTGGTACTCTTTGGGTTTAACAGCTGCAAAAAAGGCAATCCTATTTTTTTCTCTCTGCAAGATGAAATACAACTGGGGCAACAAGTGCGAGACGAAGTGCTCAACAATCCACAAGAGTATGGCGAGGTACTTAGCCGTTCGCAGTATCAGGCGGCTTATACTTACCTCGATAACCTAGTGAACAGCATCCTTAGCTCACCCGATGTGCGGTACAAAAAAGAATTTGCCTGGGAAGTACGCATCATACACAAGCCAGGCGTACTGAATGCTTTCGCCACCCCCGGGGGCTATATCTTCGTTTACGTGGACCTTATCAAGTACTTAGATTCTGCCGACCAGCTGGCAGGGGTTTTAGGGCACGAAATTGCTCATTCTGACCGCCGCCACAGCGCCCGTAATCTTGAGCGTGTCTATGGTGTGGCAATCCTGTTGGATATTGTATTAGGAAAAAGCAGCTCGCAACTGGCACAAATCACCAAACAGCTGGCACTGGGCTTAGCCGGTTTAAGTTTCAGCCGTGATATGGAGCGCGAAGCCGATGAATATTCGGTAATCTACCTCAACAGCACCTCCTATCGGTGCAATGGTGCTGCCGGCTTTTTTGAAAAGCTCCAAGCCGAAGGAAAATGCGGAGGGCTCACTTGGACCAGCACCCACCCCGACCCCTGCGAACGAGTACAGAATATCAACGATAAAGCGGCTGCCTTAGCATGCGAAAACCGTCCGGCAACCATCTCTTCTTACCAGGATTTCAAAAATTCACTGCCATAGGTATTGTAAGTTCAAAACCCATCTATTACCTTTGCAGGTGTGGAGACGTGCCGGAGTGGTCGAACGGGCTTGACTCGAAATCAAGTGTACCCTTTAACGGGTACCGAGGGTTCGAATCCCTCCGTCTCCGCTTTTATTTTTTTACATCAACCTAAATTAAGAATTAGCTAAAAGGCAGACAAATCGGATTACTTGTAAGAATTATCTATATCTGTATCTGTACATTTTACCTCCCAGATATTGAAGTCTTTATTTATTTCTACGGATTCTAATCGTTTTTGATATTTTTCTTCAAAAAGAGTTTTTAATAATTTCATACCTCTACCTTCGGCAAATATAATAAGTTTATCTTGGCAAATTTTATTTAAATCGTATTTATTCCCATTGGGAAGAAAGACATTTAATAAGCCTGCGTATATTTCTAAATTTTTCGAATGATCAATGCTACTTAAAACCGGATAATGAAATTCAAAAGGAAAATCTCCTGCGAAAGCTAAAATTTTTTTATTGCTTAAAGCACAAATTATTGAATTTATTTTTATCGATTTTTTGTAATATGAAAAATTCTTTTGATAAAAAACAATTAAACTCATCAAAGAAAACATTATAGTTAAAATGCTTATAAGATTGGAATTGACTTTTCCACTCTTATACAAAAAGAATGACATTAAAAAAATATAGGCGAATAACATGAATGTAACTCTATTGTAAGGTATTTTACCCAGTAATGAAAAAATTATGATTATTAAAAATGACAATGTGAACATCAACAAAATCTTCTTTGATTTAGTTTGAATAAACATTATTGTAGCCAATAACATAAACAAAATAGAGAATTTGGAAATATAACTTCTAAATAACTCATAAATTAAGTATGGAAGCGATTTCAATTTTTCATATGTAACAATACTATACGAAGAGGAATGCATAGCATCTTCTACCATAGATTTCAAAAGTGCTATTTTTTCAGGAGAGTTTATATGAAGAAAAAAGAAGTTTCCTATGAGTTCAATATCATTTTCACTAAAAAAATATTTATATTTTGAATCATCAAGATTTATGTTTATTATTTTATAGTCTGTAAATAAAAACCATATTGAATTGAACTCATTAAATAATTTATAACTTTGATTATTGTAAGATTGATAATCAATGTAGTAAAGTATAGAAATTGAAGTAAGCATTGTAACCACAAAACCTATAAAAGCCCTTGATTTAATCATTTTTTTTATAGGAAGTATTATTGGTAGAAACAAGTAAATCATAAAAAATGAGTGAGTTCTAATACAAAATGAAAGGATACCAAAAATGAGGGCATAGAATAAGTAATCACTTCTTTTATTTTCCGTAAAATAAAAGTATAAAAATAAAGTCGATATTATTGCCGAAAAAGACGCGGTTTTGGTAAACTGAGGATATAAAAGGGGATGCGTTGTTATAAGTATAAAAACACAAAAAGCAACTACCCAAGAATAGTTCACTTTTCTTAAAAAGTAAATTAAAACACCTCCACATGTTACAATTAAAGAGATTTGGGCAATAGAATATCCTAAAACACCATTAATAGTTGGAATTGCTCTAACGATATAGCCCCAAACAACATTAGAAAAAACAATTTGAGGAGCACCATAATTAAAAACCCCATACCCATGAGCACACATGGACATAAATACATCGTCATTAGTTTCCCAATAAGGGGTACAAATAGAATATAAAACAACTACATAAAGAGTTGAAAATAAAAATGACAAGAACAAATCGTTTTTAATAATGGAGCTATTAATTTTAACCACATTAAAAATGGTTTATTGTTTATTTTTTTAGATATTACTAAAAAAATTTTTAACCTCCTCACAAATATATTCTAAATCACTCTGACTCAAATCGTAATAAAAAGGTAACCTTACCAAACAATCTGCAAATTTATCAGCGTTTGGAAGCATTCTGCCATCGTGTTTGTCTTTGTAATAGGGAGAAGAATGTAAGGATAAATAATGAAAGACCGCTTGAATACCTTTATTTTTTAAATGCTGAATAAGTTTGGTTCTTTCATCTAACGAACGGCAAACTAAATAAAACATGTGTGCATTGTTAGTAGCATATTCAGGTATGTAGGGTAATTCAAATAAACCTTGGTCTGCCAAGGGTTTTAGTAATTTGTAATAAGTGTTCCAAATCCATAATCTTTTTTGCTGAATGTGTTCTAACTCTTCTAATTGTGCATACAAAAAGGCGGCAATAATGTCTGATGGTAAAAACGATGAACCAATATCTACCCAACCATATTTATCAACTTCACCTCTAAAAAAAGCAGAACGGTTAGTTCCTTTCTCCCAAATTATTTCAGCTCTTTTTTCCAACTCTTTGTTATTGACTACCAACATTCCTCCCTCGCCTGAAATAATATTTTTGGTTTCATGAAAAGAAAAAGCTGATAAATCACCTATTGATCCTAATGGAATTTTTTGATTTTTTTCATCAATATAAAAACTATTTATGCATTGAGCGGCATCTTCTATTACATACAGATTATATTTATTTGCAATAGATAAAATTTTTTTCATATCATTTGCAGCGCCTGCATAATGCATCACTACTATGGCTTTAGTTTTTGAAGTAATACACTCTTCAATCAAATCTGGATTCATATTAGGGTGATGTGGATAACTATCTATAAACTTAATATTTGCTCCACGCAGAATAAAAGCGTTGGCAGTACTAACAAAAGTATAAGAAGGCATAATGACTTCATCACCCGGTTGGATGTTGATGAGTAGTGCAGACATTTCAAGAGCATCGGTACAAGAGGAAGTAAGAAGCACTTTATTGAAATGATATTTTTCCTGAAAAAACTGATGACAGAGCTTGGTGTATTTACCATTACCTGAAATGTGTCTATGAAAAACAGCATCATACATGTAATGTACTTCCTTTCCTGTCAGATAAGGTTTATTGAATCCTATCGTATGCATAAAGAGTCCCATTATTTTGAAACAAGCATAGCGATACCAAAGCCTGTTTTGCCGTATCCATTGCCATTATAGAGCATGAAGCGCTGCCCTTGATAATCGAAAACAAAAGGGTAGCAAATCATGTCTGAATCCCATCCGTCGGCAGAGACATCAATCCCTACTTCCTTGTCTCGCCTTACCCATTCAAGACCATCTGAGGAAGTGGCATAACCAATCCGGTAAGTGTTGATGCTTCCATTCCCTCTATAAGAATACCACATGCTATATGTTCCATCTTGCTCCTTGATTACAAAGGGCTTTGAAAGAGCAAACTCATTATCGTATATATGGTGAAGTACTACTTTCCCACTACGCTCCCAATGAATAGCATCCTTGCTTTCGGCATATTTAAATACATGCCTCATACTGGTTTCATCTTTTCCCCAAGAAAGGTTCGAACCATACCACATACGATACTTTCCGGCATCATAAAGAACAGATGGATAAGAGATGCTAAAGGGGTCTTCGTGAGAGCGGTCTAAAAGAGGTGCCCGGCTATACTTCTGAAATATGGGGAATCCATCCTCCCCTTCTTCTTCGGATATAGCCAAGCCGATAGTATTCAGCCAAGGTACTGTTACTTTGAGGTTCCACCCTAAGTAATAAAGCAGGCGCCGCCTCTCTTTTGTAATCAAATACCCCATTGCCACGCCACTATCATCAAATAAACCCGGCTCACCCGGGCATAACAAAGGACGACTACAAAGAGCCTCTATTTCAAAGTCCTTATCAGCTCTTAATATTAAAGCCGAAATATGAGAGCGGTTGCAAGCATCGCGACAACTAAAATAAACCATCAACTGATCGGATGAAATCCATTCTCCAAAAGGGTTAGCGGCATGCGTTTGCCTCCATTCAAAATCTGCTTGGGGTGCATACAAGTGCTTTAACTTTTTCCATTTCATACTTTAAAGCTTTAAATCTGTGCTTTTTTTGTCTAAAAGTACAGAGCGAGGAGGCACCCATACACTATAGGGTTCTGTGTCTTTGGTAATTACAGCTGCTGCCCCCACCAAAGTGCCCTCAGCTATCGTTACGTTGTGCCCGATGGTACTATTCACTCCAAGAAAGCAATAAGATTCCAGCACACAATGCCCCGATATGACTACGTGTGAGCTAATAAAATTATGAGCCGCAATTCTGCTATGATGCCCAATATGGTTTCCACTCCATATGGTCACATTATCGCCAATTTTCACAAAAGGCTGAATGGTATTGTCTTCAAAAATGAAGCAGTTTTCTCCACAATTAAACTGCGACAAATAAGTACACTTTGAGCTCACATAGCTTACCAAACGATATCCTTTTTCTTTTGCCTGCTGAAACTTTAAAGCACGTAACTTATTCATGTTGGCATAAGACAAAGCAATAAACATCTCATATTCATTTGGAGGGAAATGCCGCTCTATTTCTTCAAAAGGGTAAATAGGTAAGCCTTCAAACTGCACTTCCTGTATGTAGTCCTTATCTACGGTAAAAGCTACAACCTGATAAGGTGAGTCTATCTCAAAGTAGTATTTTGCTATTTGAGCGATATCTCCGGTTCCAAAAATCACGATTTTCTTCATATTTAGTTCAAGTTTTTCAGTTTGGAGTCAAGCAGTCTGTAATTCAGCAATTTTGTTTCTTTTTCTGATACCTCTATACTCAGCTCCATAGCAGGGTGATTAACATAAGCTTCGGGGCAGTACTCCCAGAGCTTCAAGCTCCGTGCCGAAGCATTGCGATAGAGTACCACCTTGTACTGCTTGGGAACTTCACTTCCAAGTGCCTTGGCTCTTCCGGTATCTATCGATATAACACGCTCAATTAGCTTCCACCCCAACCCTTGCGTATGCCACGAAACCCATTGTTCATTGCTTATGGCTTGCGCCGCTCTGCGATATATTAAGGTAGTGCCAAAGTAAAATACATCAGAGTTATGATTCATAAAAAACAAAAAATCAAAATTTTCATAATTCAGTCTTTCTCCCTCCTGTCCAACGAGAGGCACCATTGTTTCTTTGTTCTGTGCATCTTTTCGATACAAAACAAAGAAACATTCTCCCATCTGAAGGTCTTGGCTGTTGAACACATTAGGTGGCACTGCCCCTAAGTGAGCAGCAAGCCAAATAGATACCCGGTTCGTCATAAGCTCTAAAGAGCGTTGTAGCCAATAGGCATCCGTTAAACGCCGGTAGGTTTTTCCATATAGTAGCCCACTGGCTAGCATATAGGGAAACAACACCAAGAAATATATGAGTAATGTTCCTGTAAGAAGCACTTTTTGCCATAAGTTTTCTTGCCCCCCGCCCGGGAAAGCATCACTTGCTTTTGGCGACTTCTCCTTCCAAGGGAAGAAAATAAGCCCCCATAAACCCAATTCTATCCACGGTAAATAAGATAAGTTTAAGAAAAAGAGAGAAATCACAAAAAACAGCACACCATGCCACTTTACATAAAAGCTCCCCCACCTAAAATAAATCAGAGGAATCATAAACATTTGAAAAAAACCTTGAAAGATGACGCCCAAAAAAGAGATTATACCCAACAGCCAAGGAACATCTTTGTCAAGTAAACGAAAATAAGCATAATACTTGCATAGATATGAGTTTACCAAAGCTACCTTCACACTTATAAAAGACCACCAGTAGTCATCTGTCACATGCATTAATATAGCCGAAAAACTCATTAGAGCATAATACGCAAAAAACAGAAAGTAAACAGCACGTAGGCTTCGAGGTGTCCTAATCAACAGAAAAGCCTGATTCAGCTTGGATATCCACTTACATCGCTTTTCTAAATAGCCATCTAATGAGTAATGAGCCCCAGATGACACAAACAAAGAAAGCAGCAGATAGTTGACAAAGATATCCGTGCCTAAGGTAAAGGTAGCCGATTTCAGCTCAAAGTGTCGATACAATAAAATAAGGAGCACGGTAGTCGGTGCAGTCATAAAGCCTATAATAAAGCATGTAAGCAGCCCTACTATGACTACACTCAATAAAGCATGGGGGAGCAGCTCGCCTCCTTGTATCACCCATTCCCCCCATAAAACCTCAAGCGTACGAACCCATGCAACTATCCCTATGGCAATACGCAAGATTGCAGCCTTCTTGCGCTCACCGTTTAAAGAGGTAGGCAAAGGAATAAAAGAGTGCGCCACCAGCTTACGGTAAAAAGAAGACCAGCAAAAGTTAACTACTGTTTCTAGTTGGTTCTGCAGCTTATGTACCATGGTTTTAGTAGTTTACCCCTTGATACTCCATTCTCATTTTCTTACCAAAATTGTAAACTCATAAAGCCCATAGTCATGTAGTAATGCCACATTACGGGAAAAATGTCTTTTGCAGTAATCAAAATAAAATAGCGGATCAGCATAATATAGATGATCTCTCATATACTCTGCATCTGAATAAGAAGTAAGTATATTAAATGAAAATGCAACAGAGGATAATTCATTTAATTTATTCAAGGTGTTTAAAATATATTCCTTCCAATCTTCTTTAGATGTATCTAATTTTACATTAAAGATTCCTGACGCAACCACATAGTCAGCTTTATTTAATTTATTCTCGTCATTTGTAAATAGATATTTTTCGCTTTTGAAAAGAGATTTTGCCTTGTTTATCATTTCATCCGAAACATCATAGCCAATATATTTAAAGTTATCATAATGTTGCATAAGATATTCAATAAGGGCACCATAACCGCAACCATAATCTAAAATTGTAAAAGAAGTGGTTTTGTCGGCGGGTAATATTTTACATAGTTGTTCAAATCGTAAAAATTGAGATTCTTTGCTATTCCAATCTACACCTTGGCTTGAAATTCCGTGTTCTTTAATTTTATTTGTATAATATTCAGATACTTTTTTAGTAATATCTTTTTGTGTGCTCATTTATGTTATTTTAGTTTATTTAATTTAAATTTTCTATATGTTTGGGAATTAGTAACCAAATATAGATAAATTTCCATTCCTTTTTGCGATAAATAAGGCAATGGTTATTCTCAACATCTCTTCACTTTTTGAATAACAT